>NZ_CP029197.1:7556254-8223505 GCF_008639165.1 Streptomyces venezuelae ATCC 10712
GGCCCACGCGGGCGCGTACGGCCTGGGTGTCGTGTACGCGCAGAGCGTCATCGGCGCGCACGCGGCCGGCTGACCTCCGTGGACACCGGCATTCTGATCCTGCGTCTGCTGGTGGGACTGCTCGTCGCCGGCCACGGGGTGCAGAAGATCAGCTCGCACCTGGGCGGCAAGGGCCTCGAAGGCGGCACGGAGGAGTTCCGCGCCGACGGTTTCCGCGGCGGAGCCCTCACCGCCCTGGCGGCGGGCGGCGGCCAGATCGGCTCGGGCCTGCTGCTCGCCGCCGGCCTCCTGACCCCGCTTGCCGCGACCGGGACCGTCGGCGTCATGACCGTCGCCCTCACCGTGAAGTGGCGCCACGGGCTGTGGGTGCAGAACGACGGCTACGAGTACCCGCTCGTCCTCATCGGCACCGCCGTGGCCCTCGCCGCCACCGGGCCCGGCGCCTGGTCCCTCGACACGGCCCTCGGCCTCACGCCGTACCCGCTCTGGTGGGCGGCCCTCGCGCTCGTGGCCGGTCTCGGCAGCGGACTCCTCACCCGGCTCGTCCTGCACCGGCCCCCCGCCGCCCCGGCGACCGGCGAGCGCTGAGCGCGAGCACCACGGACCGGGTCCGGCCGGCCGTGTACCCCCGACCGGGCGGCCGGGCCCACATCACCACTTCACTCTGCACAGGAGCACTCGATGGACACCCTCACGAACCCGCACGGCGGCGGCCAGCCGCTGCTGCACCAGAAGGGCGCCGAGACCCAGGCGTTCGGCACGCTCAAGCAGCTGCCGATCGGCCTCGGCCACGACACCCGCATGTACGCGTGCCAGCGGCTGAACCGCGTCCTCGCCGACACGCAGATCCTCCACTCCCTCTACAAGAAGCACCACTGGCTCATGCGCGGGGCGACCTTCTACTCGCTCCACCTGATGCTGGACAAGCACGCGGAAGCCCAGCTGGCCATCGTGGACGCGTTGGCCGAGCGCGTCCAGAGCCTCGGTGGCGTCGCCGTCGGCGACCCGCGCCACGTCGCGGAGCTGACGGCGATCCCCCGGCCGCCGGACGGCGTCGAGCCGGTGCCCGTCATGCTGTCGCGGCTCCTCGACGCGCACGAGCGGATCCTGATCGACGCCCGCGACGCCGCCGCCCGGCTCTCCGGGGAGGGCGACGAGGGCAGCGCCGACCTGCTCGTCTCCGATGTCATCCGCACCGGCGAGGCGCAGGTGTGGTTCCTGGCCGAGCACCTCGTGGACACCCCCCTGGTGCACGGCTGATGGACACGTACGACGTCGTCGTCGTGGGCGGCGGGCCGGCCGGTGAGGTCGTCGCCGGCCGCGCCGTCGGGGCGGGGCTGACCACGGTCGTCGTCGAGGCCGAGGCGGTCGGCGGCGAGTGCTCCTACCGTGCCTGCGTGCCGAGCAAGGCCCTGCTGCGTCCCGGCGCCGCCCGGGCGGAGGCCCGCTCGGTCGACGGGGCCCGACAGGCGGTCACCGCGGCACTCGACCCGGCGCGCGTGCTGGCCCGCCGTGACCGCTTCACCGGGGGTGGTGACGACACCGGTCAGGCCGACTGGCTCGACGGTGCGGGCATCGCGCTCGTACGGGGACATGGACGGCTCGCCGGTGAGCGCCGGGTGGAGGTGACCGGGGCCGACGGCACCGTGCGCACCCTGGAGGCCCGGCGCGCGGTCGTGGTCTGCACCGGCACGGAACCCGCGCTTCCGCCGGTCGACGGGCTCGACCGGATCGGCGTCTGGACCAACCGGCAGGCCACCACCGCCGACGCGGTGCCCGCGCGGCTCGTCGTCATCGGCGGGGGAGTGGTGGCGTGCGAGATGGCCACCGCGTGGCGCTCCCTCGGCTCCTCCGTCACCCTGCTGGTCCGCGACCAGGCGCTGCTGACCGGCTGGGAGCCCTGCGCCGGCGAAGAGGTCACCCGGGGGCTGAGCGATCTGGGCGTCACGATCCGCTTCGGAGTGTCGGCCGTCCGGGTCGCCCGTGACACCGGCACCCGCACGGTGACCGTGGACACCGACGACGGCACGACGCTCGTCTGCGACGAGGTCCTCGCCGCCGTGGGCAGGCGCCCGCGCACCGCGGACCTCGGCCTGGATTCCGTCGGACTGCCGGCGGGCGACTGGCTCGCGGTCGACGACACCTGTCGGGTCACGGCGGTCGAGGGCGACTGGCTCTATGCCGTCGGCGATGTCAACCACCGTGCGCCGCTGACCCACATGGCCAAGTACCAGGCCCGCGCCTGCGCGGCGGCGATCGCCGAGCGCGCCGCAGGGCGCCCGGCCGATACCGGCGGACGGCAGCCGTGGAGCGCGCAGGCCGACCACACCGCCGTCCCGCAGGCCGTCTTCACCCGCCCCGAGGTCGCGAGCGTCGGGCTCACGGAACGCGCGGCACGCGAAGCGGGTCTCGCGGTACGCGTGGTGGAGTACCGCATCGACGACGTCGCCGGTGCCGCGCTCCACGCGGACGACTACCGCGGCCTCGCGAAGCTCGTCGTCGACGAGGCCCGAGGGGTCGTCGTCGGCTGCACGCTCACCGGTCCGATGGCGACCGAGCTCATCCACACGGCCACCGTGGCCATCGTGGGCGAGGTCCCCCTGGAGCGCCTGTGGCACGCCGTGCCCGCCTTCCCGACGGTGAGCGAGATCTGGCTCCGGCTCCTGGAGGCGTACGGCCTCTGAGGCCTGGCCCCCCGCTCCCGAGCCCCCCGCTCCTGAGCCCCGCTCCCGAGCCGCCGCTCCCGAGCCCCCTCTCCCGAGCCCCGCCCGACCGGCGTACCCCTCCCGTTCGACCGAGCACACCCACACCCCGACGCTTCCCCACCCCACAAGGAGTCACCCACCCATGCAGCTCACGAGGCGCACCCTCGCCCTCGCCATGCCCGCGACGCTTGCCGCTCTGATCGGCGCCGCACCCGCCGCACCCGCGAGCCGCCCGGCCGCGGCCGACACCGACCGGCATGGCCCCAGGCCGACGATCGTCCTGGTCCACGGAGCGTTCGCGGACGCCTCCAGTTGGAGCGGCACCATCCGGCGGCTGCAGCACGCCGGCTACCCCGTCCTGGCCCCCGCCAACCCGCTGCGCGGTCTTGCCGCGGACACCGCCTATCTGCGCAGCGTGCTGGCCGCCGTCGACGGGCCCGTCGTCCTGGTCGGCCACTCCTACGGCGGCGCCGTCATCAGCGGCGCCGCCGTGGGCAACAGCCGCGTGAAGGCCCTCGTCTACATCGCCGCGTTCACCCCGGACAAGGGCGAGAGCGCGGCCGAGCTCGCCGCCAAGTTCCCGGGCTCCACTCTCGGCGACGCCGTGAACCCGCAGTCGTACCCGCTGCCGGGCGGTGGCACCGGCACCGAACTCGTCATCGAACGGGCCAAGTTCCACCGGCAGTTCGCCGCCGACGTCCCCGTCTCCGACGCGGCCGTCATGGCCGCGACCCAGCGCCCGGTCGCCACCGCCGCGCTGGAGGAGAAGGCCGGGGCGGCGGCGTGGAAGACGATCCCGTCCTGGGCGCTGATCGCCACCGCCGACAAGAACATCCCGCCGGCCGCCGAACGGTGGATGGCCCGGCGTGCCGGCTCGCACATCACCGAAGTGGACGCGTCGCACGCCGTCGCCGTCTCCCGCCCCGCCGTGGTCACGCACGTGATCCTCGCCGCCGCGCGGGCGACCCGCTGACACCCCGCCCCGTCCCGTAACCCCCTGAAGGAGAACCCCTCATGAAGAACCGTCCGGTCCTCGAATCCGCCGCCCAGGCCTTCGCCGACGCCACCGCCCAGCCGCCGTACCTCTACCAGATCCCCGTAGCCGACGGCCGTAAGGCCGTGGACGACGTCCAGAGCGGTGAGGGCGTCTCCCTGCCCGCCGTCGACGAGGAATGGGTCACCGTCCACGGCGGCCCCACCGGCGACGTACGCGCCCGGATCGTCCGCCCGCACGGCGCCACCGGCCCGCTCCCCGTCATCCTCTACCTCCACGGCGCCGGCTGGGTCTTCGGCAACGCCCACACCCACGACCGGCTCGTCCGCGAACTCGCCGTCGGCACGGGGGCGGCAGTCGTCTTCCCCGAGTACGACCTGTCGCCCGAGGCCCGCTACCCCGTCGCCATCGAGCAGAACTACGGCGTCGCCCAGTGGATCGCCCGGGAGGGCCACCACAAGGACCTCGACGGCACCCGGATCGCCGTCGCGGGCGACTCGGTCGGCGGCAACATGACCGCCGCCCTCACCCTGATGGCCAAGCAGCGCGGCGACGTGACGCTCGTCCAGCAGGTCCTCTTCTACCCGGTCACCGACGCCGCCTTCGACACCGACTCGTACCACGAGTTCGCCGAGGGGTACTTCCTGCGCCGCGACGCCATGAAGTGGTTCTGGGACCAGTACACGACCGAGGAGGCCGAGCGCGCCCAGATCACCGCCTCCCCGCTGCGCGCCACCACCGAACAGCTCACCGGCCTGCCGCCCGCCCTGGTCATCACCGCCGAGGCCGACGTCCTGCGCGACGAGGGCGAGGCGTACGCGGCGAAGCTCCGCGCCGCCGGAGTCCCCGTCACCGCCCTGCGCGTCCAGGGGGTCATCCACGACTTCGTGATGCTGAACGCGCTGCGCGACACGTGGGGCGCGGACCTCGCCATCGACGTCGCCGTCGACACCCTGCGCAAGGCGCTGGCGTGACGGCCGGCATGCCCGTCGCGGGCCTCGTCCCCGCCCCGCGCCGGGAACCCGCGCAGGCCGACCTCCTCGTCCGCAACGCGAAGGTGTTCACCGGCGACCCCGCTCGCCCCGGGGCCCGCGCCGTCGCGATCCGCGACGGCCGGGTCGCGGCCCTCGGCGACGACCACGACCTCGCCCACCTCGTCGGGCCGGGCACGAAGGTCGTCGACGCGCTGGGCCGCCGGGTGATCCCCGGACTCAACGACTCGCACCTGCACGTCATCCGGGGCGGCCTGAACTATGTCCTGGAGCTGCGCTGGGACGGCGTACGCAGCCTCCGGCACGCCCTGGCGATGCTGCGCGAGCAGGCCGGCCGCACCCCGAAGGGGCAGTGGATCCGGGTGGTGGGCGGCTGGACCGCCGAGCAGTTCGCCGAGCGCAGGATGCCGACCGTCGCCGAGCTGAACGCCGCCGCTCCCGACACCCCGGTGTTCGTGCTGCACCTGTACCAGTCGGCGCTGATGAACCGGGCCGCGGTGAAGGCCGCCGGGTTCACCCGGGAGACCCCCGACCCCAGGGGAGGGCAGATCGTACGGGGCCGGGACGGCGAACCCAACGGTGTCCTCCTCGCGGCACCGGGCGCCCTCGTTCTGTACTCGACGCTGGCCAAGGCGCCCGCCCTCGACGAGGCCGACAAGCGGACGTCGACGCGCCACTTCCTGCGCGAACTGAACCGCTTCGGGCTGACGTCCGCGGTCGACGCCGCCGGCGGGTTCCAGAACTTCCCCGACAACTACGCCACGGTCAGCGACCTCGCCCGCTCGGGGGAACTGTCCCTGCGGATCGCCTACCACCTCTTCCCCCAGACGGCCGGCCAGGAGCTCGCCGACCTGAAGCGCTGGACCGAGATGGTCAAGCCGGGGGACGGGGACGAGTGGCTCCGGCTCAACGGCGCGGGCGAGAATCTGACCTGGGCCGCCGCCGACTTCGAGAACTTCTCCGAACCGCGGCCCGAACTCGGGGAGTACGAGCCGGAGTTCGAGCAGGCGGTCCGGCTCCTCCTGGAGAACGGCTGGGGCTTCCGGCTCCACGCGACCTACGACGAGACGATCCGCCGCGACCTGGCCGTCTTCGAGAAGCTCGCCGCGGAGGGACTCTTCCCCGGCGGCAACCGCTGGCTCTTCGACCACGCCGAGACCGTCTCGGCCGACAGCCTCGACCGGATCGCCGCCCTCGGCGGCGCCGTCTCGGTCCAGAACCGGATGTCCTTCCAGGGCGCCGCCTTCCTCGACCGGTACGGTGCCGAGGCCGCCGCCCACGCACCGCCGGTCCGGGCCATGCTCGACCGGGGCCTGACCGTCGCCGCCGGCACCGATGCCACCCGCGTCTCCTCGTACAACCCGTGGGTCGCCCTCCACTGGCTGGTCACCGGGCGTACGGTCGGCGGCACCCGCCTCCACCCGGCAGGGAACCTGATCGATCGCGAGACCGCCCTCGGCCTCTACACCCTGGGCGGAGCGCGGCTCACCGGCGAGCAGGACGTCAAGGGAACCCTGCGAGAAGGCTCGTACGGCGACCTCGCGGTCCTGTCCGACGACTACCTCACCGTGCCTGAGGAGGTCATTCCCGGCATCGAGTCCGTGCTCACGGTCGTCGGCGGCCGGATCGTCTGGGCGGCCGCGGAGTACGAGGGTCTCGACGAGGCCGTCCCGCCGGTCAGCCCGGAATGGAGCCCGGTGGCCCACTTCGGCGGCTACCAGTCGGGTCAGGGGGGCGCCCATCAGGCCTCGCTCGTGGCCGAGGCCGCCGCCGAGTCCGACCAGCACCGCCGGTGGCGCGTCGCCCGTGGCTCCGTCCCGGACACGACGCCGTCCTTCGTCGACCCCTGCTTCGATCACTGAACGAGAGACCGCACACACGATGACAGCCTCCCCACCCGCCGACGAGGCACCCGACGCACCCCCGGGACGCCGATTCGAGCCGGACCTCCGGTCGATGACACGGATCAACCTGCGCCCCATCGCCTCACCCATGCCGCTCGGCTTCTTCACGATCGCCATCGCCTCCGTGATGACGGGCTGCCTCCAGCTCGGGATCTTCGGCGAGGAGGCCCGTGCCGCCGTCGCCTTCACCGTGCTTCCGGCCTTCGTCCTCCAACTCCTGGTCAGTTTCCTGGCCTTCGGCGCCCGTGACGTGATCGCTGCCACGCTGATGGCGGTGTTCGCCGGCAGCTGGCTGCCCTACGCGCTCATCATGCTCAGCGGCGCGGCCGACGGCCTGAAGGTCCTCGGCGTCTTCAACCTGGCGCTCCTCTGCTTCGGCGCGCTGATGACCGCCGTGACCCGGCCCAAGCGTGCCCTGTGGTTCGTCCTCGCGGTCTCCCTGCCCCGCTGGGCGGCCACCGGCCTCGCCGGCGTCACCGGAGCCGAATGGCTGACGCGCACGTCCGGGGCGCTCGGCCTCGTGGTGGCGCTGGTCGCGATGTACACGGCGTTCGCCCTGATGCTGGAGGACATGCGCAGCGAGCAGGTCCTGCCCATCGGCCGCAGCGGTCCCGCCCACCTCGCCGTGGAAGGCGACCTCGGGGTCCAGCTCCGCAACCTGGAACGCCAGGCGGGCGTGCGCCGCACGCTCTGATCGCGTCCCCCGCCGGGGGTACGCCGACCTGGTACCCGAGGCGCCTAGAGCCCGCTTCGACCCTGTGAACCAACCCACCACCACCTTCCCCCTATCCACTCACCGAGGAGTTCCCCCATGCCCCGACACGCCCGCCCCACCGTCGTCCTGGTCCACGGCGCCTTCGCCGACGCCTCCAGCTTCGCCCGCGTCATTCCCGAACTGACCGCCGCCGGCCTGGACGTGGTCGCCCCGGCGGTGCCCAACCGCAGCCTCGTCGACGACGCCGCGTACATCGCCTCGGTGGTCCGTTCCGTCGAAGGCCCCGTGATCCTGGTCGGACACTCCTACGGCGGCGCCGTCATCACCCTCGCCGGCACGGAGGACAACGTCCGCGCGCTGGTCTACCTGGCCGGATACGCCCTGGAAGAGGGCGAGAGCCTCGGCGAGCTGCAGGGCCGCTTCCCCGACTCCGGCCTCGCCGACGCGCTCGTCTACACCCCCTTCCCCGTGGCCGGCTCCACCGAGACCGGCACCGACGTCTCGGTGGAGCCCGGGAAGTTCCCCGCCCTCTTCGCCGCGGACGTCGACCCCGGCCTCGCCGCGGTGCTCGCCGTCTCCCAGCGCCCCCTGGCCGCACGGGCCTTCTCGGAGGCGGCGCCGGTCGCGGCCTGGAAGACCAAGCCCTCGTGGGGCCTGGTCGCCTCCTCCGACCGCACGATCAACCCCGATGTGGAGCGGTACGGGTACGAGCGGGCCGGCATGACCACCGTCGAGGTCGACTCCTCCCACCTGGTCATGCTCGCCCAGCCCAAGGCCGTGGCGGAGCTGATCCTGGACGCGGCCCGGTCCACGGGGCACTGACCGACGCTTGAACATCGAACGATTGGTCTATGTCGTTCGAACGCGGTAGCTTTCCGGAACGCCCACCGAGAACATGTGGCGGGCGATCGGAGGAAGCACATCCATGAGGTTCGGCGCGAGGCTCGCGCTCGCCGTCATCACCCTCGCCGTCACCGCCTGCGGAACCTCGCAGGACAGCGGTTCGCGGTCGCACACCACAGCGGACTGCGCACCGTACGCCCGGTACGGCAAGCACCCCGGCACCGAGGTCACCGTCTACGCGGAGAACCGGGACCGGGAGGCCGATCTGTTCGAAGAGACCTGGGCGGACTTCGCGGACTGCACGGGAATCGACGTCCGGTACGAGGGTGACGGGGAGTTCGAGGCGCAGATCCAGGTCCGGGTCGACGGCGGGAACGCGCCCGACGTGGCGTTCTTCCCCCAGCCCGGACTCATGGAACGCTTCGCGCGAGCCGGGAAGCTCAAGCCCGCGAGCGCCGGGGTCGTGGCCCTCGCGAAGCAGGGCTGGTCGGCGGACTGGAACAGTTACGCGACCGTGGACGGCATCCTCTACGGCACGCCGCTCGTCTCGAACGTGAAGTCGTTCGTCTGGTACTCCCCGACGTTCTTCCGGGACAAGGGACTGAGCGTTCCCCGCACCTGGGCCGAGCTGATGGCCGTGACCGAGAAGGTCGCGGCGTCGGGCGTCAAGCCGTGGTGCGCGGGCATCGAGTCCGCCGAGGCGACCGGCTGGCCCGTGACGGACTGGATCGAGGACGTCCTGCTGCGCCAGCAGGGCACGGACGTCTACGACCGGTGGGTCGCCCACGAGATCGCGTTCAACGACCCGCGGGTGATCAAGGCCATGGACACCGTGGGGTCCGTCCTCAAGAACGACCGGTACGCCAACGGCGGTTTCGGTCCGGCCCGGTCGATGGCGTCGGTCTCCTTCCAGGAGGCCGGCACGCCCGTCCTCTCCGGGGACTGCGCGATGCACCGTCAGGCCTCGTTCTACGCCGACATGTGGCCGAAGGGCACCGAGATCGGACCGGACAAGGACGTCTACGCCTTCCTCCTGCCGGGTGCCGACCCTGCGCACCGCCCCGTACTGGGCGGTGGAGTGTTCACCGCGGCGTTCGCCGACCGCCCCGAGGTGCGGGCGTTCCAGGAGTACCTGGCCTCCGCGGACTTCGCGAAAGCGCGGATGAGGAAGGGCTCGTTCGTCTCGGCGAACCGGGGGGTGGATCCGGCGGACTCCGCGACCCCGGTCGACCGGCTGTCGATCCAGCTGCTCCAGGACCCCAGGACGCAGTTCAGGTTCGACGGTTCGGACCTGATGCCGGCGTCGGTCGGCGCCGGGACGTTCTGGAAGGGGGCCGTCGACTGGATCGGCGGGGCGAGCACCCGGCAGGTCGCCGACTCCGTCGAACGGTCCTGGCCGAGCCGCTGATGTCGTTCGACGCCGTCGCCCAGCAGCCCAAGCTGCTGTACCTGCTCCAGGGCGTCGCCGCCTTCGCGGCGGTGGTCTCCCTGATCCTGCTGGCGCTGCACCGCGGGCCGGTAAGGAGTAGGGCCGCGGCCCTTCTCCTGCTGGCCCCCGCGCTGCTGCTGCTCACGGTCGGTCTCCTCCTGCCCGGTCTGCGCACCCTGGTTCTGTCGTTCACCGACAGCGGGGGAGACGCGTGGGCCGGCTTCGACAACTACGTGTGGCTGGTCACCGACCCCCGGGCGGTGGTGGCGCTGCGCAACACCCTCGCGTGGGTGGTGCTCGTGCCGTTGCTCGCGACCTCGGTCGGTCTGCACTACGCGGCGGCCGTCGCACGGTCGCGGTTCAGGGCGTTCGCGCTGTCCCTCGTCCTCACGCCGATGGCGATCTCCTTCGTCGGCGCGGGCGTCGTCTGGAAATTCGTCTACGCCTACCGCCCCGCGGAAGCCGGGCAGATCGGGCTGCTCAACCAGCTCGTCGTCGCCTTCGGCGGCGAACCGAGGCAGTGGCTCGTCGACTCTCCCTGGAACGTCCTGTTCCTCATCGTGGCGATGGTGTGGACACAGGCGGGCTTCGCGGCCGTCCTGCTGGCCGGCGCGATCAGGGCCGTTCCCGCGGAGCTGACCGAGGCGGCCCGACTCGACGGCGCGTCCCACGGGCAGATCCTCCGGCGGATCACCCTTCCGTCGATCAGGCCCACGCTGCTCGTCGTGCTCCTCGCCCAGGCGATCGGCACCTTCAAGGCCTTCGACATCGTCAAGACCATGACCGGCGGACAATTCGACACGGGCGTCATCGCCCACGCGATGTACGACCAGGCCTTCCGCTACGGCGAGACGGGCCGCGGGGCGGCGCTCGCCGTGCTCCTCTTCCTCCTCGTCACCCCCTTCGTCGCCCACCAGATCCGGGCACAGCGGAGGACGGGGTGAACGGCGTCCGGGAGCGTCTGGCCTCCCGCGCCTTCACATCGATCGCCGTGGTGATCGCGGTCCTCTGGACGACACCGACCCTCGGCCTCCTGCTCTCCTCGTTCCGCCCCGAGAAGGAGATCAAGACGACGGGCTGGTGGACCGTGTTCCGTGCCCCGCGCTTCACGCTCGACAACTACGGAGAGGTGCTGTCCGGCGGCGGTCACGGGGCGGGGCGGCTCGCGGAGTACTTCGTCAACTCGGTCGTCATCACCGTTCCCTCCGTGCTGTTCCCGCTCGTGCTCGCGTTCTTCGCGGCGTACGCCCTGGCCTGGATCGACTTCAGGGGGCGCGACGCGCTCGTCGTCGGCATCTTCGCGCTCCAGGTCGTACCGCTCCAGATGGCGCTCGTTCCTCTCCTGAAGCTCTTCTCCCAGGGCTGGCTGTTCCTGCCCGCCTGGCACCTCACCGGTCCCGCGCGGTTCGGCCAGGTCTGGTTCGCCCACACGGTCTTCGCGCTGCCCTTCGCGGTGTTCCTCCTGCACAACTTCCTGGCCGCGCTGCCCCGGGACCTGATCGAGGCCGCCCGCGTCGACGGCGCGTCGCACGGGACGCTGCTGCTCCGGATCGTGCTGCCGCTGGCCCGCCCGGCCTGCGTCACCTTCGCCACCATCCAGTTCCTCTGGGTGTGGAACGACCTCCTCGTGGCACTGACCCTGTCCGGCGGTACGGCCGAGACCGCGCCGATGACGGTCAGACTGGCGAGCCTGGCCGGGACCTACGGCAACGAATGGCAGCGGCTCACCGCGGGAGCCTTCGTGGCCGCGCTCGTCCCGCTGCTCGTCTTCTTCTCCCTCCAGCGGCACTTCGCCCGGGGACTGCTCACCGGATCGGTCAAGGGATGAGCCCCGGCCGGCCCGAGGAACACGACGTGACGACCCGGCTCAGCCGGCCCGGGCTGCGGGGCCGCGAAGCCGAGCTGGAACAGCTGCGCGCCCTCGTCGCAGCGGTGCGCGACGGCGAGGGAGGAGCGATCGCGCTGCTCCTCGGCGAGCCCGGGATCGGCAAGACCGTGCTGCTGCGGGAGGCCGTCTCGCTCGCACGGGCCCACGGGTTCGTCATCAGCCATGGACGCGCCGAGGAACTGCACGAACTGGCACCGCTCGCCTCACTGGCCTCCGGGCTCCTGCACGGCGACCCGCCGCTGCTCTCCGGCACGGACTTCGCGGACCTCGCCGGCCACCACGACCAGCGCATCTGGCTCGTCGAGCGACTGGCCCAGCTGATCGAGGAACGCTCGGCGGGCAGGCCCGTGCTGATCGCGGTCGACGACGTTCAATGGGCCGATCCGCTGAGCCGTTTCGCCCTGAGCGTCCTGCCGGCACGGCTGCTCAGCTCCCCGGTCCTCTGGCTGCTCACCAGCAGGGAGAACCCGGAGCCGTACGGGCAGGGGCCGCCGGCGACGACCCTCCCGCTGCGGCCGCTGTCCGAGACGGCCCTGGCCGAGCTGGCACGCGACGTCCTCGGCGGGGACGTGCCCGCGCGGGTCGAGGAGCTCCTCGACGGGGCGGGCGGCAACCCCTTCCTCGCGGCCGAGATCCTCTCGGGCATCGCGGCGACCGGCGCGGACGGGCCGGAACCGCCCGAGCGACTGGTCCTCGGCGTACGCGGCCGACTGGCCGACCTCAGGCCGGACACCCTGCACTTCCTGCGGATCGGCTCGGTCCTCGGCCGCGCGTTCTCGCTCGCCGACGCCGCTGCCCTGTGCGGCCGGCCCGCCTCAGGACTGAGCGCCGAAGTGGACGAGGCGATCGCCGCCGCTCTCCTCCACGACGACGGCGAACGCCTCCTGTTCCGCCACGACCTGCTCCGCCAGGCGGTGTACGCCGACCTCGCCCCCTCCGTACGCCGGGCACTGCACCGGGAGGCGGCGAGGCGGCTCGTCGCGGCGGGCCGGAGCTCCGGCGACGCGGTCCCGCACCTGCTGAAGAGCGCCGAACCCGGCGACACGGAGGCCATCGCACTGCTCGGCACAGCCGCCGAGGACGTGATCGCCGTGATGCCCGACCTCGCCGCCGACCTGGCCGTACGCGCCCTGGAACTCGTACCGCCCCGTGCGCCCATGGCGTACGACGTGGGGGAGCGCGCCATCGTCGCGCTGACCCGCGCGGGCCGGTACACACAGGCACGGGACACCGGGGACGCGCTGCTCGCCCGGCGGCCGCCCCTGGACGTCTTCGCCCGTCTGCAGTGCGTCCTCGGCGACACGCTCTGGCACCTCGACGACGTCCAGGAACTGACCCGCCGCACGACGACGGCGCTGGCCGCCGTCACCGACCCGGCGATCCGCGCCCGGCTGACCGCCCGGCACGCCCTGGTCCGGTCCCGCGGGAGCGACCTCGGGGCCGCCCGGGAGACCGGCGAACGGGCGCTCGCCGAGGCGGAGCGGGCAGGGGACCGGGAGGCTCGCGTCCTCGCGCTGTGGGGCCTCGGCGAGATCGCCCTCAACGCGGGCGACTGCGCCGCGGCCGTCGCACACCACACGGCGCTGAGCGTGTTCGACTCGGCCTTCCTTCCCGAGGAGGCCATCGCCCTGATCCACTTGGACGACTTCGACGCCGTACGGCGACTGCTCCGGACTGCGGGCGACCTTCCCCTGCGCCCCGCCATGCTCATCTGGACCCAGGGAACCCTCAACATGGGGCTCGGGCGGCTCGACGACGCGGACGCCGACTTCGTCACCGCCGAGCGTCTCGAAGCGGACCTCCACGTGCCCGGCAACCTGGTCAACCTCCGCGTCAACCGCGGCCTCCTCGCGATGCTGCGCGGCGACCGCGAGGCCGCGCGGGAACACCTGGACGTCGTACGGGCGGCCGTGGCCGACCGGCCGAACACGGGCAACCACGCCACCCACCGGTACTTCGAGGCCGTCGTCGCCGACGCCGAAGGCGACCACGCGGCAGCGGCCGAATTCGTCCGGACGGTGCAGCGCGACCACCCCTTCCTCCGGTGGCGGCTCCTGCGCCCCCATGTCGTCCAGGCCGTGCGGATCGCCCTGCGCGGCGGGGACCGGGAGCTCGCCGAGGACCTCGCGGCCCAGGCGGCCGCACACGCCATCCGCAACCCCACCGTGCCGACCGCCCAGGGGACGGCCGCGCACGCGTCCGCCCTGGTGAACGCCGACCACGGACTCCTGGAGCGGGCGGTGGACATCCTCCTCGACGGCCCCCGGCCGCTGTCCCTCGCCGCTGCGTCCGCCGACCTCGGGCGCGCGCTCCTGACCTCGGGCGACGCTGCCGCGACCCCCGCCCTGACCAGGGCGCACGACCTCTACGCCAAGGCCGGGGCCGACGCCGAGGCCGACCGGGTCCGGGCCGAACTCGAACGGGCCACGAGCCGCCCCGGTCGGCGCACCGGCCGCCTCCGGCCGCGTACCGACCGGGGCTGGGCCGCGCTCACGACCTCGGAACGGAAGGTGGCGCGGCTGATCGCCGCCGGTCACACCAACCGGTCGGCCGCGGAGGCCCTCGTCGTCTCCCCGCACACGGTCAACACCCATCTGGCGTCGATCTTCCGCAAGCTCTCGGTGCGATCCAGGGTCCACCTGGCCCGGATCGTCCTCGCGGAGGACGACGCCGGACCGGCCGTCGACGACTGAGCGCGTCCTCTGCGCCCCTGTGCAAGGTGTGGTGCGCTGTACGGCAACAGCAGACGCGCGAGCGGTCCTAGCGTGACGGGCACACCGCGCCGCTGGAACGCGCGGACCGGCCGACCCGAATCGAGGAACCATCCCCATGCCGTACATCACCGTGGGCCAGGAGAACACCAACCCCATCGAGCTCTACTTCGAGGACCAAGGAGACGGGCAGCCCGTCGTCCTCATCCACGGCTTCCCGCTCGACGGCCACTCCTGGGAGCGCCAGAGCGCCGCGCTGCTCGACGCCGGCCACCGGGTGATCACGTACGACCGCCGCGGCTTCGGGCAGTCCTCCCAGCCGACCACCGGCTACGACTACGACACCTTCGCCGCCGACCTGAACACCGTGATGGAGACCCTCGATCTGAAGGACGCCGTCCTCGTCGGCTTCTCCATGGGCACCGGCGAAGTCGCCCGTTACGTCGCCACGTACGGCTCCGGCCGCGTCGCCAAGGTCGCCTTCCTCGCCTCCCTGGAGCCCTGCCTGCTCAAGAGCGACGACAACCCGGACGGCGTCGCCCCGAAGGAGTTCTTCGACGGCGTCGTCGCCGCAGTGAAGGCCGACCGGTACGCCTACTACACGGCCTTCTTCAACGACTTCTACAACCTCGACGAGAACCTCGGCAGCCGCATCAGCGAGGAGGCCGTCCGCAACAGCTGGAACACCGCGGCCCGCGGCGGCTCCTTCGCCGCCTCCGCCGCGCCGGCGACCTGGTACACCGATTTCCGTGCCGACATCCCCGCCGTCGACGTGCCGGCGCTGATCCTGCACGGCACCGCCGACCGCATCCTGCCCGCCGAGGGCACCGCGCGCCCCTTCCACAAGGCGCTCCCGTCGGCCGACTACGTCGAGATCGAGGGCGCCCCGCACGGTCTGCTGTGGACCCACGCCGAGGAGGTCAACACCGCCCTCCTCGCCTTCCTGGCGAAGTGACACCCCACCGTTGACCGGCCGGGCGGCGCCGGAGACCCGGCGTCACCCGGCCCCCGGGCCGGGCGTCGCCGGGGTGGTGCACATGGTTCATACTGATCCGCCGTATGAGCGTGAACCGAGTGACGACGAGGACCGAGCCCGAGGAGCTGGACGGCGTACGGGCACCCCTCCGGGGCAGAGAAGCCGAACTGGCGTTCATCGAGGAGCGGCTCGACGCGCTCGCCCGGGGAGCGGGCGGGATCGTCCGCGTCGAAGGCCCCGCCGGAATCGGCAGGTCCCGGTTCCTCGCAGAGGCTGCGGCGGCCGCGAGGCGGCGCGGGACGCGGGTGTTCGAAGGGGCGGCGGGCCCCGGAGAACCGTTCGTACCGCTCGGCCCGCTCCTCGAAGGCGTGCTCTCCGGTGAGGAACCGTTGTCGGGCGCCCAACGCCTCCGCGACCTCGCCACGACACCCGGTCGGCGGTTCTGGCTCCTTCAGGAGTTGGGGGACCGCCTGCGGGAGGCGGCTCGGAACGGACCCCTGCTCGTCGTCCTCGACGACCTCCAGTGGTGCGACGACCTGACCCTTCTCACCTTCCACACGCTCGCGGCGGGGCTCTCGTCACACCCGATCCTGTGGCTGGTCGCCGTGCGGGCCGGCAGCGTGCCGTCCGGAGTGCGCACCACCCTGGACAGGATCCGTCAGGCCGGCGCCCACGAGCTGGTCCTCGAAGCGCTGGAGGACCGTGTGATCGCCCGGATCACCGAGGACGTCCTCGGCGCTCCTCCCGACCCGGACGTCCTCCGCCTCGCCCGCCGAGCCGAGGGGGTGCCGCAGCTGCTGGTCGAACTGCTCGGCTCGCTGCGGGACGAGGCGGTGACGATCGAGAACGGCACGGCGAAGCTGCCGGCCGGACCCCCGGCCCCGCAAAAACTCCCCTCTGTCGTGCGCCGCCTCGACCAGCTGTCCGACCAGGCGCGGGAGCTGGTGCAGACGGCGGCCGCCGCCGGCGGCACGGTCACCGTCGCGCAGCTCGCCGAACTGCTCGGCACCTCCTCGGCGGCGCTCATCACCGCCGTACGGGAAGCCCTCGACGCCGATCTGCTCGCCGAGAGCGGCGATCGCCTCGCCTTCCGCCACGACCTGATCCGTGAGGCGGTGGAAGCCGGCCTCCCGCTGCCCCTGCGTCAGGCCCTGCGCCGTCAGGCCGCCGGGCTGCCGCCGGGGAGCGCACCGGCCGATGCCGCACCGGCCGAAAGGGCGGCGCCGGGGGACACGGTGGTCGCCGACCGGCTGCGTACCGAAGCGGCGGAACTCGCGGCCACCGCCCCCGGGACCGCCGCGGAGCGCAGCCTCAAGGCCCTGGAACGCACCGGGGCGGACGCTCGGGAGCGGCCGCGGATCATCGCCGAGACGATCCCGCTGCTCTGGCAGACGGGCCGGGCCGCCCAGGCGCGCGAGCTCGGCACCGCCGCCCTGGCGGCCGGCGGTCTCCGACCCGAGGACGAGGCACTCATCCGCCTCGCCCTGGCACGCCTCGCCGCACCGTTCGACTTCTCCGAGGCGGTCCGGCAGGCCCGTACCGGGGCGGCACTGCCCGGGATCTCCGCGGCCGCGAGGGGGCGACTGCTCGCCATGCTCGCCGTCGGCCTGTCGATGTCGGGCGAGCACGCGGCGGCCGAGCAGGTCGCCGCGGAGGCGTGGGAGACCGCGGTGGCGGCGGGGGACCGCTCCGCCGAGGCCACCCTGACGACGGTCCGCTCGGCCGTGAGTTTCCACCGCATGGACCTGACCGAGGCGTTCCGGCAGGCCGAGCGGTCCGCCGCGCTGGCCGACGCGCTGGGCGTCAGCACCTCGCTGTGGGTTCCGGAGGCCTTGTGGCACGCCCTCCTGTCGAACACCACCGGACGCACCGCGGAGGCGCTCGCCGTCGCGGAGGAGGGCATCCGGATCACCCGCGAGCAGGGCCGGACGGCCGCCACCCGCATGTGGCTCATGACCCGCACCCGCATCCTTCTGGAGACCGGACGGCTGGCGGACGCCCGGGCCGACGCCGAAGCCGCGTCCCCCACGGCAGACGATCCCGGCCCGGGCAACCTCGCCGACGTCACGCTCCGGTACGTGATGCTGCGCGTCGCCCTCCACACCGGCGACCGGCAGACCGCGGAGGCGTACGCGGCGGAGGCGAGGCGCATGCGGAGCGACGCAGCCCCCGTCGTCCGGCACTTCGGCTCCTGGATGCTGGCACTGATGGCCGACTTCGAAGGCCGGCCCGACCGCGCCATGACCGCACTCGACGGGGTGATGACGTCACCCGCCGCGGACCGGCCCGCCTACGCCGGGCTGATCGACCCCGCCGACGCCCCGGTGCTCGTCCGCATGGCGTTGCGCGCGGGCAGCCACGAACGGGCCGTGCAGGCCGTCGCCATGGCAGAGAGGCGAGCCGCGCTCAATCCCGGCCTGCCGTTCCTCGCCGCCACCGCCGCGCACGCCCGGGGACTCCTCGACAACGACCTCGCCCCTCTCGTACGCGCCGTCCGGCTGTACGAGGACTGCCCTCGCGTACTGGCACGGGCGTCGGCCCTGGAGGACGCAGGCCGCAAGATGGCGGCCACCCGCACGGCGGAAGCGGTCCCGTACTTCGAGACGGCCCTCGCGCTCTACACGCGAGCGGGCGCCGAAAGGGACGTCGCGCGGGTGCGCCGACGCCTGCGGGCCGCCGGTGTCCGCCGCCGGCCGACGACGACCGGACTCTCCGACGCCTGGCCCGAGTTGACGGCGGCGGAGCTACGGGCAGTTCGACTCGTGGCCCGAGGGCTGACCAACCGGCAGGCGGCCGAGCACCTCTCCCTCTCCCCGCACACGGTGAGCTCGCACCTGCGCCGGGCCTTCACCAGGCTGAACGTCACCTCGCGCACGGAGCTGACCCGGCTGGCGAAGCTCCGCGACAGCGGAGGGTAATCGCTTCGTATCCCACGTGGGCGTCATGGCAATGGACGATTCATGCGATGTGCCGACGTCGCCGTTTCCTCAGACTGATCAAGAACCGCGGAAGGAAGAAGCCCGCGGGGACAGCTGATCGAGAGAGGAACACCGCATGACCGTAAGGCTCCAGCGAGCCCGCCCAGGCAGCCCCGAGCTCCAGGCACTCGTCGACGAGCTCGCGGAGCGGCTCGGCCGGTCCGTCGCCGTCGACGACCCGCTGGTCCGCATGGTCTGCACGAGCCGCCACTTCGGCGACGAGGACCCGGTGCGCATCGGCACCCTGCTGCAGGGCCGAGCCGACAACGCGGCCATCCGCTACGTCCTCGCCCAGGGCGTGACCCAGTGGTCCAGACCCGGGTTCATCGACGGCCGTGACGATCTCGGACTGCTGCCCCGTTACGTCGTGCCGCTGCGCGAACGGGGGCATCTCCTCGGGCTGCTCGTGGTGGTCGTGCCCGAGAAGAAGCTGGGGGAGGAGGAGACCGCTGCCATCGCCCGGGCCGCGGACGCCATGTCGGCCCAGATGTACGGGGAGCACATCGTCGCCGACACCCGGAAGACCGGCGAGCGGGACCTGGCCCTCGCGCTCGTCGGCGCCGACGTCGCCGCACGCACCGCCGCGCGTCGCCACGGCAAGGAGGTCGGTCTGCTCGGGGCGGCGGAACACGTCCTGGTCACCGTCGTCCAACTCAGCTGCGGGACGGAGCTCGTGCGGCACTCCGAGGCCGCCCTGTGGGCGGCGCTGGAGGGGTACCGGCAGACGCGCTCCGCCCAGGGCCTCATCGCCGTCGACAAGGAACGGGCGATACTGCTCCAGCTCCGCGGCCGGCCGCCCGGCCAGGATGAGATCGCCGCCCAGTCCGCTCGCATCCTCGACGAACTCCGCACCTTCCTGGACCCGTCGGCGGACCCCGTGATCGGCGTCGGCGGCCGGCATCCCGGGCTGGACGGCGCCTGGACGTCGTACGAGCAGGCGCTGGTGGCGGCCCGCGCGGCCCGCCGACTGCCCTCCCTGAGGAGCGTCGGTGACTGGGAGCTGCTCGGGGAACTCGCCGTACTGCTCCAGCTCCCCGAGCACGCCCTGAACGCGTCGCTGGTCCCGAAGCCGCTCCGCACCCTGAGCGAGGCTCATGGCGGCGACCGCCTGCGGGACACCCTGCGCTGCTTCCTCGAACACGCGGGATCGATTCCCAGGACCGCGGACGCCCTGGGAATCCACCGCACTTCGCTCTACTACCGGCTGCGCCAGATCCAGGAGTTGACCGGACTCGACCTCGACGACGGCGCCCACCGGCTCACCCTGCACCTCGGCCTCAGGACCGCGGACCTCCTCGCTCCGGGCACCGACGGGGCCCGGTGACCCCCGACTCGCTTACGACAAAGCGAGGAGGATCCACGCCCCGATTCCTACAGCTCGCGGTGGTGCGGGCGATGGGCCCCATCCGATGATGATCGGGACGGGCGGGGCGGCCGTACCGCCTCTGACCAGGGAAGAGGTCATGAAGGAACTGATCACGACAGACGGTGCGCGGCTTGCGTACCAGGACACCGGCGGCGACGGAGTCCCGCTGGTGATGCTCCACGGCTGGGGCCAGACCCAGGCGATGTTCCGCCACCAGATCGAGGGGCTCGCGCCCGGCCGCCGCGTCGTCACCGTCGACCTCCGCGGCCACGGGAAGTCCGGCAAGCCGCAGCACGGCTACCGCATCGCCCGGCTCTCCCGCGACGTGCTCGAACTCGTCGACCACCTCGGCCTCGACCGCTTCGACGCACTGGGCTGGTCCATGGGCGTCTCGGTGTGGTGGAGCTTCATCGACCAGTACGGGACCGGACGCATCCGCCGCTTCGTCGCCGTCGACCAGCCCCCGGCCGTCGCCGCCGTGCCCTGGATGACCGAGCGGGAACAGCGGGACTCCGGCGCCATCTTCGACGTGTCCGGACTGCTGTACCTGGGCGCGGCCCTCGCGGGGCCGGAGGGCGACACGGTCCGCGCCGACTTCGTGCGCGGCATGTTCTCCGGCGAGCCCGACCCCGAGGTGCTGGCCTTCGTCACCGAGGAGATCAGGTCGACACCCGCCCACGCGGGCGTTCCGCTGCTGTTCGACCACTGCGCGCAGGACTGGCGCGACGTGCTCCCCCGGATCGATGTGCCGACCCTGGTGATCGGCTGTGAGGGAAGCCATGTGCACCCCGATTCGCAGCGCTTCGTCGCCGAGCGGATTCCCGGCGCACTCCTGCACGTCTTCCCGTCCGACGTGGCGAACTCGCACTTCCCCTTCCTGGAGAACCCGCCGGCCTTCAACGCCGTCGTGGAGAAGTTCCTGGCCGAGGAGCCGCCGAGAGGGGCGTGAACCCGCTCCCCGCCTGCACGAACCCACGGCTAGGAATCACCATGACCCTCACACTGATGTCACGCGCGCCCGAACGGGCGCCCCGGCAGACGCCCGACCCGGCCCCGTCCCCCTCCCGCTCGGGGTGGCTGGTCCAGATGCTCTCCGAGGTGCCGGACACGAACGACCGGAACCACGTCTACCTCGGCGTCCATGTCCGCGGGGCCGTCAGCGTCGTCCATGAGCGCGCCGAAGCCCTGCTGGAGCCGGGCGACCTGGTCTTCTGCGACCCGGCCCGACGGCACCTGCTGCGGTTCGGCGAGGACTGCCGGATGATCTTCTTCCGGGTGCCCCGCTGCTACCTGGGCGTCTCGGAACCGGAACTGCACCGGGTGCTCGGCGTCCCCGTACGCGGCGGGGAGGGCCTCGGGGCGCTGGCCTCCGAATTCCTGACCGCGCTCGCCGCCGAGGCGGAGCTCCGCCGGTCCACGATCGGGGACCGGCGTGCCCGCACGGCCGTCCACCTCCTCTCCGTCCTGGTCATGGAGCTCCTCGACGCGGACACGACGGACGCCGCCGACGACGCCTCCGGAGCGGGCAACGAGATGCTGTCCCGTATCCACGCCCACATCGAAGAACACCTGAGGGACCCGGACCTCTCACCGGAGTCGATCGCACGTGCCCACCACATCTCCGTGCGGTACCTGCAGAAGCTGTTCCAGAGCGACGGCACGACGGTGAGCCAGTGGGTGCGGCAGCGCAGGCTCGAGTCCTGCCGCTTCGAGCTGGGCCGCTCCACCCGGCGGATCACGATGGCCGCGATGGCACACCGCTGGGGCTTCAGCAGTCCCTCGCACTTCAGCCGTACGTTCCGCGGGGCCTACGGCATGAGCCCCAGCGAATGGCAGGCGCTGGCGACCTCGGCCTTCGCGCCGATGACCGACGCCACCGACGACACCGCCGACACCCAGGACGGGCGAAGACGCTGAGACGCGTGCGCGCCGTCATGCCCCCCACCGAGAAGAGAACTCGCATGCCCCACCCCACCGTCGTCCTCGTGCACGGTGCCTTCGCCGACGCGACCGGCTGGATAGGCGTCATCGCGGAACTGCGGAGCAGCGGCATCCCGGTGATCGCCCCGTCGAACCCGCTCCGGGGCCTGGCATCGGACGCCGCCTACCTCGTCTCCGTCCTGACGCAGGTCGACGGTCCGGCCGTACTCGTCGGCCACGCGTACGGTGGTGCGCTGATCACCGTGGCGGGCGCCGCGGAGAACGTCGTGGGGCTCGTCTACGTCGCCGCCTACGTGCCCGCCGAGGGCGAGAGCCTCGGTCGGCTCCAGGGAAGCTTCCCCGACCCTCCGCTGACGGGCAACCTGAAGGAGTGGACCTACCCGCTCCACGACGGCGCCCACGCGGTCGAGGTCACCATCGAGGAGACGGCCTTTCCCGCCGTCTTCGCGGCGGACGTGCCCGAGGACGTCGCCGGCGCCCTGGCGGCGGCCCAACGCCCTCTCGCCGCGGCCGCGTTCACCGATACCGCCGCCGTGGCGGCATGGCGGACGAAACCGTCCTGGGCCTTGGTCGCCGGGGCCGACCGCACCATCAGCCCCGAGGCCCAGCGCTTCGGCGCCGCACGCGCCGGAGCCGTCGTCGTCGAACTCCCGGACGCCTCCCACGCCGTCGCCCTCTCCGAACCCACACACGTCGCCGACCTGATCAGGACGGCTGTGCGGGCGACGAGCTGACCGAAAAGGGAGGTCGTGTCACCCCCCTTGATCTCCCTCCGGACCCGTCTACCCGAGGTCACCGAGACGGAGGGCCTCGTCGATCTCGCTGAGCTTCTCGGAGGACAGGACGGCCGCCCGCTCGATCAGGTCGTCCCGGGACACCGTGGTCACCCACGTGCACGGGGTGAAGCCCGGTCTCGGGAGCGCGAGCCGCAGCACGCCCTCGAACGGCAGTCCTTCACCGGCGCCGAGCGGCACTTCGACGCCCAGACCGCTGATGTCGACGCCCGCCGGGGCGACGACCTGCATCACCTCGAACCCGGAGGTCTCGTCTCCCGACAGCAGTACGACCAGCCTCCGCTCGTCGAACTGGACCCACCAGACTTCACCACGTCGCACACGTCCTCCAGATACACGGCCGCAGGGCTCGGGGCCGGCACGCCCGGCTCAGCCGTCCGATCGGCCGGCGATGTCCGCGGCCAGCGCCGCGTAGATGTACTCGCTGCCCCAGCGATCCCCGTCGAGGTCGTTCTCGATCAGGTGCGCCTCCCGGCGCATTCCGAGGCGCTCGCAGACCCGCACGGAGCCGGTGTTCTCCACGTCCAGCCGTGCGTAGAGCCGGTGCACGCCCAGCGTGTCGAAGGCGAACGCGGCCAGCGCCGCGGCCGCCTCCGTCGCGTAGCCATGCCCCTGGTGACGTGGGTCGAGAGTCCAGCCGATCTCGGCCTGGGCGGCGCGGGCATCGGCCAGGGCGAGGCTCACCTCGCCGAGGACGCCGGGTTCATCGCGTCGGCAGACGGCGAGCGCGAGCTTGTCCCCGTCGGCGCGCCAGGCCGACTGCGCCGCGCGCTCGGCGGCGACCTGCTCGCTGCGCTCCCGCGTGTGCGCCGGCCGGTACAAGTAGCGCGCCACGCTCGGCAGGCCCTGATAGGCGTACAGGTCGTCGGCGTCGCCGGGCGTGAACAGACGCAGCGACAACCGGGCCGTGGTCAACGGCAGCAGCGGGGCGACGTCCACGCGGACCTCCGGGATGCGGATGTGGATCACGATGCGGACTGATCTTCGCACCACGACCGCCCGGAAGCCACGCCTTTACGCCGTGGGAGACCGCTCCCCACCACGTGACCCCGGCCGCGGGAAAAAAATGACTCGAACAGTCGTCGCCTCGACATCTAGGGTCTGCGGCGTGGCAACGAAACTCAATCAGATCATCGCAGTGGAGAAGGGCGTCAAGTCCCGGGCGCACCAGGACCTGACGGCGGCTCATCACGGGCTGCAGAAGCCCGCGTTGCTCGCCGGCATCTCCCGCACCTACCAGCCGAAGGACGAGGAGGGCGAGCAGCTTCCGCCCGAGTCCACGCTGGTGCAGGTGAAGGCCGAGGACGTGCTGCGCGACACCGCGCGGGCGTTGACCCGGCTGTTCGATGTGACGGCCACCAAGGACTGGGCCAACTGCGAGGCACGCGCCGACATCACGGTCGACGGGCGCGTGCTCGTGGAGCGGGTGCCCGTGGCGTACCTCCTGTTCCTGGAGAAGCAGCTCACGGACATCAACACCTTCGTGCGCAAGCTCCCGGTGCTGGACGCCGCCGAGTCGTGGACGCAGGACCCGTCGACGGACGCGTGGAAGACCGAGGTCGTACGGACGGTCCGGACGAAGAAGGTGCCGCGCAACCACGTGAAGGCGGAGGCGACGGACAAGCACCCGGCCCAGGTCGAGGTGTACTACGAGGACGTGCCGGTCGGTTACTGGACCACCGTGAAGTTCTCCGGTGCGCTGCCGGCCCGGCGGGTCAACGAACTGCTGGAGCGGGTGGAGAAGCTCCAGCAGGCGGTGAAGTTCGCCCGTGAGGAGGCGAACAGCGCCGAGGTCACCGACCAGCGGGTCGGCGACGCCGTCTTCGGCTACCTCTTCGGGTAGCCGGGACACCACAGACTCCCCGGCCGCAGAACGCGGCCGGGGTGCGCGAGGAGCGCAAAGCTGAAGCTGAGCCTTGTCGTGACATCCGCGGTTCCAGTGGAGGTTCGAGTCCTCCTCCCGGCACTTCGCGCCGGGATGGCCCAACCAGGCAGAGGCAGACCGCGGTCAATCTCAGACTATTGCTCCAGACTCAGCATCCGCCGCTCATCGCCGGATCGACCGGGCCCGGGCCCTGGTGCGTCGAAATGCCAGTTCGAATCTGGTCCGCCGAGCTCGATCGGCGGTGGTCCAAAGGCAGGACGCGACGCAATGACGAATGACCCGGGTCCTCAAGTGTGCCGGCGTGTGATGTGAGTGGCATCGACAGGGTCCGGGGGCAGGCTACGCCCTCGGACCCGCTCCGTTTCCGGGGTCCGGCGGTTTCAGGACGTGCCGCGCTCGGTCTCCTCGCGTGCCCGTCGGGCGCTCTCGTGCACCCTTTCGATGCCCTCGCGGGCCTTGGCGGCCATCTGGTCGGTCTTTCCCTCCGCCTCCAGACGCGTGTCCCCGGTCGCCTTGCCCGCGACCTCCTTGATCTTGCCCTTGCCCTTCTGTGCGCCGCTCTTGCGCATGATCGGGTTCCTCTCGTGTCGTTCAGCCCGCCCGGCCCTCAAGGGTGCGGACGACCGCCCCGGAGAACGCCTCCAGGTCGTCAGGCTTGCGGGAGGTGATCAGCGGGTGGCCGCCCGTCGTGTCCACGACGACCTCGCGGTCCACCCAACGGGCTCCCGCGTTCTCGAGGTCCGGGCGGAGCGAGGGGTAGGAGGTGAGCTCACGGCCACGCGCGAGACCGGTGTCCACGAGCAGCCACGGGCCGTGGCAGATCGCCGCCACCGGCTTGCCCGCGTCGGCGAACGCGGACAGCAGACGCCGGGCGTCCCCGTCCGTGCGCAGCGTGTCGGCGTTCACGGTGCCGCCCGGGACGACCACGGCGTCGTACTCCTCCGCGGCGGCATCGGACAGGGTCGTGTCCGGTTCGACGGCCTCCCCGGGCCGCCGGTCCGAGACCAGCGTCTCGACGGGCTCGCGCTTCTGCGCGGCCACCGTGACGCGGGCTCCGGCCTCGCGCAGTACCTCCACCGGCTTGTTCAGCTCGTCCTGCTCGGTCCCGTAGTTCGTGGTGAGCACGAGGACGCTGATTCCGTCGAGTGTCACGTCGGGTCGCTCCTTCCGGGGGCGTGTCGTTCAGGAGAGGGCCCCGGCGGGCCCTGGGGCGGGCGGCGCGGCCGCCCATCGTTTGTGTGCGGCGGGCTGGCGCACGATCCGCAGGCGATGGCGGGCCACCGCGAGCTCGCGGCCCTCGCCGTCGGTGAAGCGGCCGGTCAGCTCGTAGATCCCGCGGTGCGCCCGTCCCACCGGAAGACGTTCCGGGGACAGCCGCACCTCGTACGGACCACCGGTCCTGAAACCGCCGAGGACCGTCCGGGTGGCCGCGAGCACCCTGCCCTCGCGGGCGCGGATGTCCTCGAAGACCAGCGAGTCGATCTCCCGGCTCAGCCGGAAGGTCAGCCCGATGCTGAGCACGGCGCCCTCCGGGAGTACCGGCGTCTCCGGCGGGTCCCCGCCCCGCAGGGCCACGTGGAGGGGCTCCGGCTCGGCCGCGTACAGGGAGATGTCGAGCAGCTCGAAGTCCTTCACGACGGTCACCGCCTTCGACGAGGGGCCCGCGCCTCTCTTCGCCGTGCGACTGCCCCTGCCGGCGTGGAACATGCGCGGCATGTCGTCCGCACCGGTGAAGGGATGGAACGCCCCGGCCGGGGTAGTCGGCCCGGCAGGCGAGGCACCGCACGGCACGAGCCCGCGGGCCTGCCGGAACGCGAGGGGAGGCGAGGGACGTGGAGATCCTCACCATGGGTGTCGAGGAGGAGTTCGTCCTCGTGGACCGGAGCAGCCGCGCCCCCGTCGACCGGGCTCCCGAGGTGATCGCCACGGCCACCCACGACCTGGGCGAGCAGGTGCAGACGGAGTTCTTCAACGCCCAGGTCGAGACCGTCTCCCGGCCCACCGCGTCGACGGGACGGCTGCGCGACGAACTCGTCCGGATGCGCGGTGTGATCGCCGCGGCCGCGGAGCCCGAGCAGTGCCTGCCGGTCGCCGTCGGCACCCCCGTGGTCCCGCCCGAGCGGCCGCTGACCGTCACCGACACCGAGCGCTACCGGCGCATGGCGGACCAGTACGCCTCGCACTTCAGCACGGTCGACGGCGCGGTCTGCGGCTGTCACGTCCACGTGGGCACCCTCGACCGGGAGAGCGCGCTCGCCCTCTCCCGCCGGATGGCGCCCTGGCTACCGGTCCTTCAGGCGGTCACCACCAACTCGCCCTTCGCACGGCGGCGCGACACCGGATTCGAGAGCTGGCGGTCGGTCGAGCACGCGAGGTGGCCCACCGTGGGCCCCGCGCCCGACCTGGACGAGCCCCGGTACCTGGCGCACGTGGCCGAGTTGGTGCGGACGGGGACGCTGCTGGACCGGCGGATGGTCTACTGGCACGCCCGGCCCTCGGAGCACGTGCCCACCCTGGAGATCCGGGTCGCCGACGCCAACGCCGACGTCGACACGGTCGTCATGCTCGCCGCGCTCGTCCGCGGCCTCGCCGCGACGTTCCTGACCGAGGTGCGCGAGAACCGGCCGGTACCGCGGGTGCCGCTGCGGCGGCTGCTGCTGGCCCATGAGCTCGCGGCGCGCCAGGGCCTCGCCGGCTTCGGTGTCGATCCGTGCACGGGACGTGAGCGACCCGCCGTCGAACTCGTCGACCGGCTCGTCGCGCGGGCCCGGCCGGGCCTGGACCTCACGGGCGACACCGAGCACGTCCTGCGCCAGTGGCGGCGGATCCGCGCCGACGGGGCCGGGGCGGCGCGGCAGCGCGCCACGTTCCGCCGGCACGGACGGTTCACGGACGTCGTCGACGCCCTGGCCCACCGGACGCTGGCGTCCTGACCCACCGGCCCCGGCCCCCTGCCGGGACGGCGGCTCACCCCTCCGTGGGTGAGCCGCCCTCCCGGGCCTGAGGCCCGTCAGACTCCGCGCCGCTCGCCCTGCCCGCCCCCCTGGCCCGCCGCCGTATGGCGAGCATGCCGAGGCGCATGAGGCAGACCGCCGTGACCACCCACACCGCCGAGAAGAGCCAGAGGGGCACGGTGGACGTGGAGGCGACGGCCAGGACGAACAGGGCCACGCAGGCGGCGCCGAGGCCGGCGGCGCACCAGCCGAGGCGGTGCCGCCCCACCACGCCCCACGCGCCGCCCGCCCCCGCGTGGGCGTGCCCGAAGGTGTGCAGCTTGCGGCTGAGCGATTCATCGCTCCGAAGGCCGGCCTCGATGCCTTCGAGGAGCTTCCGTTCCTGGTGGGTGAGCTTGGGATCGTGCATCACGAGCTCCCGTCAAGCGTCGAGCGGTCCGGTCACCGTTCACGTCACGCCCAGGGCCGTCCGGAGACGGTCCCGGTGTGCCGCGAGCCATGTGTCGAAGTCCTGGAGGGCGGGGTTGAGGACCGGGACGGCGTCGCTGTCCCGGGCTTCGGTGAAGTGCTGCTCGCAGTCCGTGCAGTACTGGAACATGCTTCCCGACTCGTCGGCGCCCGGGAATCCCCGTGCACGCCATTCGTCCGGAGTGCGGGGCCGGGGGCGCACCGAACACCGTGATCATCTTCCTTGCGCGGTCATGACTCGGTCCGCCTCACTGCCGCCGTGCCGGGTCCGGGGAACCCTGGTCCCTCATCAGCATTTTCCCGCTGACGGCGCCCGCATGCGACAGGCTGTCGAAGCCGTGGCAGGCACCGGGCCAGACGTGCAGTTCGGCCCGGCGGTCACCGGCCGGCATGACGGGGGTCGGCTGCGTAGTCGGGCAGGGTCACGGTGCTGCTGACTTTCTCGCCCAGTTTGAGCATGCCGTTCAGGAGGAGGCGCCGGGACAGCAAGGTGTTGCGGAGACGGATGCCGGTGGCGGTGGCGGGGGCGAGGAACTTTCCGGTGCGGTCGCCGCCCGCCTGGCAGTTCTCGGCGTACGTGCGGAGCCTGCTCTCGTAGCGGGCGAAGGCGGTCCTGTGATCGCCCCGGGCTCGGGCGAGTTCGCCGGCGAGGACGTATGCGGCGACGATCGCGCTTCCCGTGCCCATGCCGCCGATGGTGGCCCCGCAGGCGGCGTCGCCGACGAGGCACACGCGCCCGGTGGACCAGGTGGCCACGTCGGCCCGGCTGATCGAGTCGAAGTACAGGTCGGGGGCCTCGCGCAGCGAGCGGAGCAGGCGGGGCACCTCCCAGCCGAGTCCGGAGAACGCGTCGGAGATCAGACGCTTCTGCTGTTCGGGGTCGTGGCGGTCGTAGGACAGCCTCGGTGCCGCGAAGACGAAGAACGCCCCTGCCCGCGCAGGGTCCCGGTGGTCGGCGCCGACGGAGGCGAGCCGCCCCGGCGCGTTGTACCCGACCGACCCCTTCCCCACCCCCAGCTCGTTGGGCAACTGCCAGGTGGCGGCGTAGTAGCCGAGGTGGCTCACGTAGTCCTCCTCCGGTCCGAAGGCGAGGCGCCGGACGTTGGAGTGCAGCCCGTCCGCACCGATGACGAGGCCGAAGTCGCGCGAGATCCCACTGCGGAACGTGACCCGCACGCCGTCGGAGGTCTCGGTGAGATCGACGATCGAGTCGCCGAAGACGTACTCGGTACGGGGGAGGCTGAGCTCGTGGAGCGCCCGGGCCAGATCGCCGCGCAGCACTTCTATCTCACCGCCGGCGAACTCGGCCGGCAGGTCCAGGAGCGTGCGGCCGCGTTCGTCGACGAAGCGCATCGGGCTGCCACCGGTCTGTATGCGGCGGAGGCCGGGGAGCAGGCCCATGCGTTCCAGCACGGTCAGATGCGCTTCGCCGCGGAAGTCGACGGCCTGACCGCCCTGGCGCAGGGCCGGGGCCAGTTCGACGACGGTGGGCTGGAAGCCGTGGCGTCCCAGCCAGTAGGCCAGCGCCGGGCCGGCGATGCTCGCGCCGGAGATGAGGACGTTCCTGTTCACGTGGTTCCCTCCACTCGATAACTGTGTCCCGTGGACACTGAATTACTGTGTACCCTAGACACAGTTGATGGGGCAAGGTCGAAACAGGAGGGGTGGCGGACATGGGTGGCGAACACGCCGAGGTGGTGCGGCTGCTCTGGGGCCCGCACCCGAAGCCTTCGAGAGGTCCCAGGCCGACACTCGACCTGGACCGCATCGCGCGGGCCGCGATCGAGATCGCCGACTCGGAGGGGTTGACCGATGTGTCCATGCAGGGGGTCGCCGCGCGACTGGGCGTGACCAAGATGGCGCTCTACCGGTACGTGCCGGGCAAGGCCGAGCTGGTCGCCCTCATGGTGGACGCCGCGATCGGCCCCTACCCGGCGGCGAAGCCGCACGGCGGTGGCTGGCGTGAGCAGCTGGAGGAGTGGGCCCGCGAACTGTTCGACGTCTTTCGTCAGCACCCCTGGGCGTTGGACGCCACGGTCGGCCCACGGATCATGGGCCCCGGAGAGCTGTCCTGGATGGAGCGCGCCGTGTCCGCCCTGGACGGCACACGGCTGAGCGGTGCCGAGCGGATGGATGCGGCGGTCCTGCTCGTCGGGCATGCGCGCGGCATCGCCCAGCAGACCCGGGCGGTCGGCCCCGCGGACGATCCCGAGGCCCAACTGGGCGCCGCCCTCGGCGATCTGATGCGGACGCACGGTGCGCGGTTCCCCGCGCTCGCCGAGGCCCTCGCTTCAGCGGCCCGGTCCGGCGGGCAGGATCAGGCATGGGACTTCGGCCTGCAGCGCATCCTGGACGGGTTGGCCGCACTCATCGATCAGCGCGCGGGCTGACCGCGGCAAGGATCGGAGTCGGGCGGGCCATCCGGACGCTGCCGTCCCCCGGGCCCGTACCGGCGCCGGGGGGCTACGCGTTCGCCCCGCCCTCCAGATGGCGCAGGGCCTCGGCGGCGCGTTCCGCGGCACGGTGGGCCGTGCGGAGGGCGCGTTCCGCGCTCGTCACCGCGGAACCGGCGGCCGTGGCGGCCGCCTCGGTGTCCCGCTCGGCCTGCCGGGCCTCCCGCAGCTCGTGCTCCAGGCCGCGGACCCGCTCGGCCGCCTCCTCGGCCCGCGTCGACGCGGCCCGCCGGGCGTCCTGGGCCTCGGCGAGCGCCCGCTCGCGCCGTTCGACCTCCGCGTCGGCGTCGGCCGCCGCGGCCCGCACCCGGTCGAGGTCCCGGGGCCGCCGCGCCTCCGCGTCGCCGCCCCGGGACGGGGGCGGCGCGGTCCGCGCCGCGCGGGCGGGGACCGTCTCCGGGGTGACGGCGGCGAAGCCGACCACGGCCTCGGGCACCTTCACCAGCCGGCCCCGCGACCACTGCCCGGCGACCTCCTCGTCGGCGAGGACGGCGTGCAGGGTCTGCTCGACCTCGTGCAGCACCGTGTCGCTCACCGGCTGCCCCGCCTCGTCGGCCAGGGTGGCGGCCGTACGGGCGAGCGCGGTGACGAGCTGTCGCCGCCGACCGCTCGCCGCCCGCAGCTGCTCGGCGTCCAGCGTCCGGTGGGCCTCCCGCAGCGTCCGGCCCAGGGCGAGGAACTGCTCGGCCTCCCGCTGTCTCTGACGGGCCAGCAGGTTCGCCGCCCACGCGGCCAGCGAGGGCTTGCGCAGCGCGGCGATCGCCTTCGCCGCCTTCGCGTCCTTCGCCCGGCGCGCCGCGGCGACGCGCGCGTCCCGCGCCGGCACGAACTCGGCCGGCCTCAGCCCGTACAGCTCATCGGAGATCTGCTCGACGTCCACGTCGTCCACTCTGCGCCGTCCGCGCCCGGCGGCGGGCGCGCGACCGCCGGGCCTCCACCGGATGCCCGGGGCGATCACCCGCCCGGCCGTGGCCCTCAGCTGCCGACGGCCGCCTCCGCGGTCTCCTTCGGAGCCCGGCGGAGGGCGCGGACGGCGGGGACGCACAGCATGACGCCGATGCACACGACGCCCATGACCGAGGAGAAGAGCAGCACCCGGTCGGCGCCGTACGCGTCCGCCGCGGGGCCTGCCAGGGCCCGGCCTACCGGGATCACCATGATGGACCCCGCCACGTCGTAGGCCGAGACCCGGCTCAGGACGGCCAGCGGGATGTGCGACTGCACGCTGGTCGCCCACATGACTCCCCAGAAGGCGAACCCGCAGCCCGCCACGACCCCGGTCAGGGCCGTCACGGTGAAGGACCAACCGAGCGCGGGCGCGAGCGGGTTGAGGGTGAAGAAGAACATCGCGCACGCCCCCGCGACCAGCGGCCGCCGGGGCCGGACCCGCATCCCGAGCAGGCCGCCCACGATCGTCCCGGCGCCGTCGGCCGAGGCGATCCACCCGTAACCGCTGGCCCCGTGCTGCTCGGTGAGCAGCGCCGCGCCCAGCGGCAGCGCCGGACCGAAGACGAAGAGGCCGTACACCGCCCAGACGGCGATGACCCCCCACAGCCAGGAGCGGGCCCTGAACTCGTGCCAGCCGGTGGCCAGTCGGTGCCACATCGGGTCGTCGCTCTCGTCCCGCGCCGTGCCGAGCCTGCGCAGCGGCGCCAGGCCGAGGGCACTGAGCGCGTACGCCGCGGCGATGACCACGAAGGACCCCGCCACGTCCCAGTAGGCCACGAGGAGACCCGCGAGGCCGGGTCCGAGCAGGGTGCAGATCGCCTCGGAGATCCGCAGCAGCGCGTTCGCCCGCTGGATGTCCTCGGCGACCTGCGGGACCAGGCTCGCGAGACCCGGCTGGAACATGGCGGTCGCGGCCCCGCTGAGCGCAAGGAGCGCCATGACCTGCCAGAGCCGTACCTCGGAGCCGACCAGCAGCGCCGCGAGCGCGAGCATGGCCGCCATGCGGACCACGTCGGCGCCGACCATCATCACCTGCGGGGTGAACTTGTCGGCGAACACCCCGCCGAACAGCACGAGCAGGACGATCGGCGCCATCCAGGCGGCGAGCGCGTAGCCCACGCCGCCCGCCCCGTACCCCGCGCCGAGCACGGCGGTCGTGAGCGACACCATCAGCATGCCGTCGGCCAGCAGCGAGGTGCTGCGGGCGGTGAAGAACAGCCGGAAGCGACTCGACCGCCACGGGCTGGGCGGGGGGCTCTGCTCCCGCCGCGCGGTTATCTCATCCATCGTCATGTCACATCCGCCGGTCCCGGCCGGTCCCTTCGCTGAGAATCTGTTGCCGGAGCCAGCCGCTCCCGCTCGGGTCCGGCTCCGCCGGCGGGTCCTGGACGATCACGTACCGGCGCGGGGCCAGTACGCCGGGGCGGCCGGGGAGCGCCTCCATGAGCGCGGTGTGGGCCTGTTCCGGGGTGAGGGGCGTGTCGCCGGCGGCGATGTACGCCGTCAGGGCGGCCTCCTCGTCACCGCCGGGGCCTGCGGCCTCCGCGGTGACGTGCACGGTCGCCTCCGCCAGGGCCTCGTGCACCCCGGTCAGCGCCTCGCCCAGGGCCTCCGCCACGAGGTGCGGCGAGGTCCAGCAGCCGTCCACCCGGCACCACTGAGGGCCGCGCTCGACGGGCCGGACCCCCGTCACCCCGGTCAGCGACCCGAGGAGTACGTCCGCCGTGCCGACCGCCTCCAGGAGCCGTACCAGACCGGCGAGGAAGCCCTCGGCCTCCTCCGGCTTGAACAGCGCGGGATCGGCCCACAGGCTGAGGTGGACCAGCGGTTCGATCGCGTACACGAAGGTCAGGACGCGGGTCGGCAGCACCTGGTCGGGGCCCCACGTCAGCTCCAGCTCCGGTGCGTCCGCGTCCGCCGCGGCGTCCGGGGCCACCGGGGCGACGGTGCCGGGGAGGGTGCTGACGTCGTTGAAGACGACGTCGCGGGCGAACTGGCTGCCGCGTTCGAACGTGGTCCGACCGATCATGTCCCAGAGGGCGACCGCGTCGAACTGGCTGTGCCGGTACGCGTTGAGGGCCGCGCCCCAGGCCTTGGCGAGCAGCGCGTCGAAGGTCGGGACCCGGACGTCGAGCGAGAGCAGCGCGTCCTGGGACAGGGTGTTCACCGAGCGGGCCAGCCGGGGGTGGTACCGGTTGGAGGTCGGCACGGCGGCCACGCAGGCGGACTGCCCCGCCCGGTGGGCGACGAGCGCGCACCAGGCGGTCAGCAGCACCGTGGGCGCCGGACTGCCGGTGCGCCGGGCCGCGAGCGCCAGGGCCCGCCCGGCGCGCGAGGACCGGAGGGTGAGCCGAGGCACGGACACCTCGGTGCCCTCCGCGCCCGGCTCCGCGAACATCGCCTGGGGACCGGTGCGGATGATCCGCTCCCAGTACCGCAGGGACGCCTCGGACTTGCGTCGCCCGGCGGGCGCCGCCTCCTCGGCGGCGAGGTCGAGGGGCGCGGCGCACGCGAGCGGCGGCAGCGTGCCGTCGGTGAGCAGGGCCCGCCACTCCTCCTTCAGGACCGCGAGCGCGCCGACGTCGGTCGCGGCGTGGCTCGCCGCCAGGGTCACGAAGACGGGTGCGCCGCGCAAGGTGACGAGGGTGATCCGGAGGGGGAAGTCCCGGTCCAGATGGAACCGTTCGTCACGGGCCCGGCGTGCCAACGACTCGGCGTACGCGGCGGGTTCGTCGGGCAGTTCCTCGTGGTCCAGGACGGTGACCGTGAAGTGTCCTTCGGGTGCGACGACTTGTTCGCGGGGCGCGCTGCCCGCCGTGTGGGGGAAGGTCGTCCGCAGACCCTCGTGGCGTACGGCGAGGGCGCGCAGGGCGTCGACCGCCGCCTCCGTCCGGGTTCCCTCGGGAACCGGCCACACGTCGTGGATGTTGATGTGCGCGGGCTCGTCGCGGAGCATGCAGCGGATCATGTTGGCCTGCCCCATGGTGACGGGGCCGCGGCGCGCCTCGCCCCCCGCGTACGCCACGGTGAGGGCGGTGGTACGGGGCCGGTGCCGGCTCGCGCGGGTCAGGGCCTCCCAGGCCTCGGTCAGGGCCGCGAAGTCCTCCATGTCCTGCCGGGCCTCCTCGATCAGCCGCTCGCGCCGGGCGGCGAGGGCGTCGGCGGCCGTGGCGTAGCGGCCGCCCAGGGTGCGGTACGCGCGGTCGAGCACGTCGAGCCGGCGGAGGTGCTCGGCGCGGTCCACGTGGGCGCCGTCCCGGGCGAACGCGGCGACGGCGGCGGCGCGGACGTGCCCCTCGGGGTCGAGCAGCGTGTCACCGGCCTCCTTCAGCCGGGCGTATACGGTGTCGAGGTGGGGAGAGGCGAGCAGGAACTTCGCGAACCGGATCTGATAGGCGAGGAACCCCTCGTCCGAACGCCGTTCTTCGGTATGGAAGTTGACGATGTGTCGGTTGTGCAGCACGCCGGGGAGGCCGGCGTCGTGGGCCAGGTGGAGGAGGAAGTAGTCGCTGCCGATGGTGTCGGTGGCGGGCGGCAGCGGGACCCGGCCGTAGACCTCGCGGTCGAGCGCGATGTTGCACATGTCGACGCGGGTCGGGCTGACGCTCGTGAGCGTGCTGCGGTCGGCGGTGAACGCGGCGGTGCCGGCGCCCCGGAAGGACTCCGCGATGAGGTTCCTGCGCCAGATCTCCGGGTAGCCGGCGGGGACCGACAGGCCGACGACGTCCTCGTAGACGGCGGGGTCGAGGCGGCGGATCTCCTCGACGTCCACGGACATCGCGCCGACGAAGGAGCCGCCGACGACGGCCACCGGCCGGTGGGCGAGGGCCGGGTCGAGCCTGCTCCGGGACACCGTGCCGGTGAGGTCGCCGGCCCGCCGGCCGAGGGCGGTCAGCTCGTGGTGGAGCGGGAAGACCGGTTCGCCGTCCAGGTACTGGTACCGGCTGTCCGAGTCCCGGCGGTGGACCGAGACGCAGCCCAGGGCCTCGGCGATGAGGAAGGCACGGTTGGTGCAGGCGCCGTAGGAGACCTGGGACGGCAGCATCAGGCCGAGCAGCCGCTCGGGCGCCGCCGCGCCGGACCGGTCGATCACGTCCCGGAGGAAGGCGCGCTGTTCGTCCTCGTCGAGGTGGTGCACGACGACGCCGGGGACGGGCGGCAGCGCGGCCGTCACCCGCCGGTGCTCCGCGAGCACGTCGGGCTCGGAGGAGTCCAGGACGAGGAGGTGCACCTCGGCGCCGAACCGGCGGGCGCCGTAGGCGGCTTCCTCGGCGACGGCGGTGAGGGTCGCGGCGCAGGCGCGGTTGGTGGGCAGGGTCAGGCAGACACGGCGCACGCCGGCTCCTCCGCTGCTGCCGTGTCCGACCACGAGGTGAGTCCGAGCAGCCGGCTGCCGAGCTCGTTCAGGGTGGCCGTGGGGTACCGCTTGGACTCGTGCAGGACGGGGTCGCCCACCAGCGTCCGGTTCCAGCGCGGGGTGCGCAGGTGGCGCCAGGATTCGACCCGGGAGCGCCGCAGCCGCTCGTGCTCCTCAAGGGCGGGCATCATCGACAGGTACTGGACGGCGCGCACCTGGTCCGTGGAGACGTTGCGGGCCACGCCGTGGGCGAGCAGGCCGTTCCAGATGAGCAGGTCGCCGGGGTGCAGGTCGGGGCGGACGACGGGGTACTCGGTCCGGTCCACGGCGGGGCGGAGGGGGTCGCGGTCGGCGGGCTGGCCGACCTTCCACTCCTCGAACCGCCGGAACAGCTCCGGGCAGCACTGGAAGCCGCCCGATTCGGGGCGGGTGTCGTTGAGCGCGATGATCCCCTGGACCCGCTGCGGCGGGACGCCGAGCGTGGTGTCGATGTCCCAGTGGAGCTCGATGTCGAAGCCCCGGTCGGTGGGTTCGATGAGGGCGCGGTCACGGTTGCGGATGTTGGGCGGGTTGAGGTTGAGGCGGTCCTGGGTGACCCAGAGCTCCTCGCAGTCCCACACGTCCACGAAGGCGTCGTAGACGCGCTGGGCCTGGCGGTTGTCCCACAGGAGCTGGTGGTGGTACGCCTCCACGAAGCCGTACACGTGCAGCTGCTGGTCGAGTTCGGAGCGGAACGGCCGGTCCTCGTACCAGCTTTCCGGATTCTCGGGATCGAGGCCCTGGAAGTCCCAGGTGAAGTCGAGGAGCCGGCGGGCGGCCTCCGCCGGGACCGCCTCCCGGACGACGACGTAGCCGTAGGTCTGCCAGTGGGCGAAGTCCTCCTCGGACAGCACCCGCAGCGGCCGTGACTTCTTCAGCTCCCGCAGGGTGGTCTGGGCCAGATAGGACTCGCCGTCCGCGCTGAAGTAGGGAAGGTCGGACGCGGCCCGGTGGAGTCGGGGCCGGCGGCGGGGAGCGGGTGTCGTCATGGGGTCCCTCCAGAAGGGGACGGCTGCGCCGTGGCGGGAGTGCGACGGCGCCACGTCGTTGAGCAGAATTGGTTTAGACCATAGTCGTTGTCAAGTGTCGTCTCAATATGCGGAGTTGTGTCGAACCGGAGAACTTCACGCCACTTCGACACGCCCGTCGGCCCGTCAGCTTTGGTCTAGACAACAGCCGTGCGGCTCGCCTAGTGTCCCCGACTGTTCGTCCACGCCCACAGGGAGCGGTATCCATGAGCACACCCAGCACCACGGCCCTGCCGGACGGTGGCCTGAAGAGCCCGGGCGCGGGCCTGATCACCCTGGACCCGGTCAGGACCGCCCTCCTGCGTGGACTTGACGAACTCCTGACGGGTCTCGCCGCACGGCTCTCCGCGCCCGAGGTCCTCGGCCCGCCGCTGCTGTCCGTGGAGGGGCTCGCCCGGCTCGACTTCTTCCGCAACTTCCCCCATCTCGGCGTCTCCGCAGGGCGGTTCGCCCCCGACGCGCTCGACGCCCTCGCCGCCGGCGAGACACCCGCCGAGCGGCAACTCACCCCCACCGGCCACCTGCTGCCCTCCGCCACCTGCTACGGACTGCTGCTCTCCCTGGAGGGCCGCGACGTCGGCGAGCAGGGCCTGCGCCTCTCCGCCTCCGGCCGCTGCTTCCGCAACGAGACCCACTACGACGGACTGCGCCGTCTCTGGGGCTTCCACATGCGCGAGGTCCTGTACCTGGGCACCAAGCAGGGCGCGGTCGAACACCTCGACCAGGGAGCCGAGTTCATCCTCGAAGCCGCCGGACGCCTCGGCCTGGACCTCACCCGGGCCGTGGCCGACGACCCGTTCTACGACAAGGGCGGCTCCCGCGCCCGGCTGATGGCCCTGGACCCCGTCAAGCACGAGTTCTGTGCCCCCGACGGCACGGCCATCGCCTCCGTCAACCGGCACCGCAACTTCTTCGGCGAACGCCTGGACATCCGCGCCGGCGCGGAAGGCCCCGCCTACAGCGCCTGCGTCGCGTTCGGCCTCGAACGCTGGGTCCACGCGATGATCCTCACCCACGGCAGCCCCGAGCAGGCCCTGGACCGCCTCCACGCCGCCCGCCCCTGAACCGGGCGGGACCCGCCCGGACCCCGGGCCCACGGCCTCCGTGGGCTCCCGGGCCGAGGAACGCCCGGCCCCCACCCGTACCCCCCTCCATGACCCCAGCACCTCCGCGAGAGCACGAAGGAGCGCCACCTCCCCATGGAACGCATCGCCGCGTGGCTTCACGAGAAGAACCCCGGCCTCGACGGGCCGATCGACGCCGACGAGGACCTCATCGAGGCCCGTCTCATCGACTCGATGGACTTCCTGGAGTTCATCGACCTCCTGGAGGAGCTCTCCGGCGACTCCATCGACCTCCAGGACGTCACCATCGACGACTTCCGCACGCTCGGCCGCGTCCAGGAGCGCTTCCTGAGCGCCGCCCGCTGAGTCCGCGGCCCCGGACCGCCGCCGATGACCGAAGGCCCGCAGCCGGACCGGGACCACGCCCTGGCGCTCGTGGCCACCACCCGGGAGGTCCTGGACCACCCCGGGGTGCACGAGGGCCTGCTCGCCGACTGGGAGCGGCGGCGGATCGCCGCGATACGGCTCCCCGGCCGCCGTGACGACGTGCTGGCGGCCCGCCTCCTCGTCCGGCTGTGCGCCGCCCGCCACACGGGCCGCACACCGGCCGAGTCCGCCCCGGCCCAGCGCTGCCCCGAGTGCGGCGGGTCCGGCCACGGCCGCCCGTACCTGCCCGGTCTGCCCGGCGTCGGCGTGAGCATGAGCCACGCCGACGGACTCGTCGCCGCGGCCGTCGGTCCGGGCGCGGTCGGCATCGACGTGGAGCCCGCCGCCCGCCGCCCCGGACCCCTGCGCGTACTGCGCCGCCTGCTGCCCGAGGCGGAGGTCGCCGAGGCTGCGGCCCGGCCCGACCCCGGCCCGGCGCTGCTCCGTCTCTGGGTCCGCGGCGAGGCCCGGTTGAAGGCGGGCGGCCAGGCGGGCCTGCGGCTGTCCGAATGGACGGACGGGGACCGCGCGGCGGTCGTCGCGGTGGCGACGGAGGCGGACCGGGTGACGCGGGGCGGGGTGACGTGGGACGGGCGCACGGGGGCCGGGTGCACGAGGGCCGGGGTCACGGGGGCCGGGATCACCGGGGCCGGGGCCGCGAGGGTCGGGATCACCGGGGCGGGTGGTGGTACGCCCGACCCCGTTCCGGTCATCGGATTCGCCCGCTGACGGTCCGTACGACCGGGGAGAGCACCTCCTCGCTCCCGCTCCCGTCCCCCTGTGATCCTGACGGCGGGCCGGCGGGGACCCGGTCGGCCGAATGCCGCCCGGGACGGGCGAATGTCGAGCGCCCCGCGTGGCCCGGCGCGCCCCCGGTGGTAGGTCGTTCGCCATGCAGCCAGGCACACCACCGACGGTGACCCCCTTCCTTCGTACGGCCGCCGCCTACGCGTGGCGCATCCTGATCGTCGGCGTGCTCGTCTACAGCCTCTTCGCGGTGCTCGGGCGCTTTCATGAGATCGGCGTGGCCCTGTTCCTGGGGCTCGTGATCACCGCGCTGCTGCGTCCGCTCGCCGACCTCGTGGCCCGCGGGCTGCCCCGGCCGATCGCCGTGGCCCTCACCCTGCTCGGCAGCATCGCGCTGGTCCTCGGCGTGCTCGCGCTGGTCGGCGAGGCGGTGGCGGGGGAGCGGTCGACCCTCGTCCGCGAGTTCCGGGACGGGATCGGCCGGATCGAGGACTGGCTGGAGCGGCCGCCCTTCCGGCTGGACCCGGGGGCGTTGGGCGGCCTCCAGGCCAGGATCGGGGAGTTCCTCTCCAGCCACCGCTCGACCCTGATCAGCGAGGCGGTGAGCGGTGCCCATCACGTGGTGGCCGTGCTGACGACGCTGGCCCTCGCGCTGTTCTCCTCGGTGTTCTTCATCCACTCCGGCGACCGGCAGTGGGCCTGGTTCAAGGAGCAGTTGCCCGGCTCGGTCCGCGAGCGGGTGGCGACCGGCGGGCGCGCCGCCTGGCGCACCTTCACCGGCTACACCCACGGGATCGTGCTCGTGGCGGCGGTGAACGCGGTGCTCGTCGGCATCGCGCTGTGGCTCCTGGGCGTCCCGCTGGCGGTGCCGCTTGCGCTCCTGGAGTTCCTGGCCGCGTTCGTGCCGCTGATCGGTTCGCCGGTCGCCCTGGCGGTGGCCGCCGTCGTGGCGCTGGCCGCGAAGGGCCCGGTCGTGGCCGCGATCGTGATCGGCCTGATCGTGGTGATCGGCCAGATCGAGGGGCATCTGCTGCACCCGATCGTCATGAGCTGGGCCGTGCGGCTCCACCCGCTGGTCGTGGCCGTCACGGTCGTCGCGGGAACGATCGCCGCCGGGATCGTGGGGGCCGTGGTGGCCGTACCGCTGGTCTCGGTGATCTGGTCGGTGCACACGGCGCTGCGGGAGGACCGTACGGCCCGGAAGGCGGAGGCGGAGGCCGCGGAGCCGGAGTGACGAGGCGTCAGAGGAACTGGCGCAACCAAGACTTCACCGTCCGGTCGGGTGCGGGGTCTTGCGCGGCGGTTCCGGTCTCTCTACTCTCCCCGCCAATGGTTAGGAATATTTCCTAACCATTGGTCATGGAGGGAAAGGGACTTCTCATGCGTCGACGAAGCGTCTCGCTTCTCGGGCTCGCCGGTCTGCTGGCGGTGCCCTTGACGGTGCTGCCCCAGGCACAGGCCGCCGACGGTCTGGTCTCCACCGGGAAGGCGGTGACGGCATCGTCCGTGGAGACCTCGGCCTTCGGGGCCGGTCTCGCCGTGGACGGCAACGCGGCCACCCGCTGGGCGAGCCTCGAAGGGGTCGACCCGCAGTGGATCCGCATCGACCTCGGAGCCGCCCACACGATCTCCCGCGTCAAGCTCAACTGGGAGGACGCGTACGGGAAGGCGTACAAGATACAGACCTCGGCGGACGGTTCGACCTGGACCGACGTCTACTCCACCACCGCCGGTGACGGCGCCACCGACGACCTGACGGTCTCCGGCACCGGTCGCTACGTCCGGATGTACGGCACCGGGCGCGGCACCGCCTACGGCTACTCCCTCTGGGAGTTCGAGGTGTACGGCGCGCCCACCGGCACCGGCGGGGGCGGGGGCGGCTCGGCCGTCCCCTTCGGCAGCCACCTCAGGCCCTACACCGCCGGCACCCTGAAGCCGTCCGGCTCCCAGGCCTCGATCGACCAGAAGGTCGTCGACTACTACAACAAGTGGAAGGCCGCCTTCGTCCGGCAGAACTGCGGCAACGGCTGGTACCAGATCATCTCGCCCGACGCCGACCACCCCTACGTCGCCGAGGCGCAGGGCTACGGCATGGTCATCGCCGCCACCATGGCCGGCGCCGACCCCGACGCCAAGAAGATCTTCGACGGACTCGTCAAGTGGAAGATCGACCACCCGTCCGCCGTCAACCCGAACCTGCTCGCCGCCGAACAGGACGTCAACTGTCGCAGCGTGAACGGCGGCGACGGCGCCACCGACGGCGACATGGACGTGGCCTACGGCCTGCTCCTCGCCGACAAGCAGTGGGGCAGCACCGGCACCTACAACTACAAGGACCTCGCGCTCAAGCACATCGCCGCGATCAAGAAGGACGAGGTCAACCCGACGACCAAGCTCCTGAAGCTCGGCGACTGGAGCAGCTCCGGCGACGAGTACTACTACATCTCCCGGACCTCCGACTGGATGGCCGACCACTTCCGGGCCTTCCGGGCCGCGTCGGGCGACACCACGTGGGACTCCGTGCGCTCCGCGCACCAGACCCAGATCTCCCGGCTCCAGTCGACGTACGCCTCCGGCACCGGACTCCTCCCCGACTTCGTCGTCGACACCAACACGACGCCCAAGCCCGCCCCGCGCCAGGTGCTCGAGGACCCGAACGACGGCGCGTACTGGTGGAACGCCTGCCGCACCCCGTGGCGCATCGCGGACGACGCCGTGACCAGCGGGGACGCCACCTCGCTCGCGGCCGCCCGCAAGCTGAACAGCTGGATCAAGACGAAGACCGGCGGCGACCCCAACAAGATCGCCATCGGCTACAAGCTCAACGGCACCCAGATCTCCTCGGGCAGCGAGGCCGCCTTCTTCGCCCCGTTCGCGGTGGCCGCGATGACCGACTCCGGCAGCCAGGCCTGGCTGGACGCGCTGTGGAACAAGATGGTGGCGACCCCGGTCGACACCAGCAGCTACTTCTCCGCGAGCATCCAGCTCCAGGTCATGATCACGGCATCCGGCAACCACTGGGTGCCGTAACGGTCAGGTGACCACCGCGGACAGGGCCCTGAGGTAGTCGGACAGGGCCGCCGCGGCGCCGCCGAGCGGGAACCGCGCGGCGAGCTGCCCGTCAGGGCGTACGACGAAGCCGGTGGCGCCGTCGGGGAGATAGAGCCGTGCGAACTCCCCGGCGGCGTCGAGGTACACCGGGACGTCGGGCAGGACCTCGTCGGACGGCCGCGCCTCCCGTGGCAGTACGGCGAGGACGTCGAGGGGGAGCCGGTCGAGCAGGTCGCCGCAGGTCCGGGCCGTGTCCGTCGCGGCCCGGCCCAGCTCGACGGCGTCGGGCCCGTACAACAGGGCCACGTGACCCGGTCGGCCGCGCAGGACGTCGAGCAGACGCAACGGCCCGACGGCGATCGGCAGCGTGAGCCCGGTGCAGTCCGGCGCCCGGTCACCCGGCTGCGGCGCGTCGAGCGGCCCGTACGGACCACCGGCCAGCGGCCCGTCCCGGTAGGCGACCAGCAGCTGCGCCTCACGGAACGCGAGGGTCCGCCGGTCCTCCGGGTCGTTCTGCATGCCCTGGGTCGCGTGCCGGACCGTGCGGCCGACGACCTCCTCGCCCACCGGACGGCGCTCGGCGTCGTAACTGCCGAGCAGGGCGTGACCGGCCTCGCCGCGCACCACGAGGGCGAGCTTCCAGGCCAGGTTCACGGCGTCCTGGATACCGGTGTTCATGCCCTGCGCGCCCGTCGGCGGGTGGATGTGCGCGGCGTCGCCCGCGACGAACACCCGCCCCTCGCCGTACCGGTCGACGATGCGGTGACTGATGCGGAACACCGAGGCCCAGCGCAGTCCGGAGAGCCGGGCCGGACCCGGGGCCAGCCGGTCGACGACGGACTGGAGCTGGGACAGGTCGGGTCCGTCGCCGCCGTCGAGACCGTGCGCGACACCGTCCGCCGGCGCCCGTCCGGCCCCGGCGAGTTCGGGCGGCACCTTCATGGACATCCGGTAGCGGCCCGCCCCCGGCAGCGGGATGCAGACCAGCACGTCGTCGGCGGAACCGTCGTCGGAGCGGTGCTCGGAGCGGAGCGCGTACCCCTCGGGCAGCCCCCATTCGGCGTCGGCCAGGACATCGCCGAGCATGTACGTCTCCGGGAACGCCCCGCCCTCGTACGACAGGCCCAGGGTCTTGCGGACGACGCTGTGCGCCCCGTCGCAGCCGATCAGATAGGGCACCCGCAGCTCCTCGTCGGCCCCCGCGGCGGTGCGCAGCCGGGCGGTCACCCCGTCAGGGTCCTGGGTGAACGAGAGCAGCTCGGTGCCGCGCTCGATCTCCGTCCCCAGACCGGCGAGGTGCGCCTCCAGGAGCCGTTCCGTCTCGTACTGCGGCAGCGCGGCGAAGCCGTACGGCACCTCGGGAGGCAGCTGGAGGACGACGCGGGCCGCCTCCCTGCCGTTGATGAACAGCAGCTGTCCGCGCATCGGGACGGCCGCCTCCAGGACGTCTCGGGCCAGGCCCATCCGGTCCCAGAGCTCCAGCGTGCGAGGCTGGATCCCGACCGCCTTGGCGTACGGGAGCCGCGCGGGCAGCCGGTCGACGAGCCGGCACCGTACCCCCTGGCGGCGCAGCTCGGCGGCGGCGCTGAGTCCGACCGGACCCGCGCCCACGATCAGGACATCGGTGGTGGTGCCGGTGCGCGCCACGGGGGTGCCTCCCAGTGCTCGGCGGCCTCCGATGCCCCCGGCCGGGTCCCGTTCCCCTCCCGTGTTCCATGGTCGCCCGGGGCGCCCCGTTCGGCGAGCCGTGCCGACCCGCCCTCCGTGCCGAACGGGTGTGCGGAACCGGGCGGGGGTGCACGGCGTCCGTTCCGGGCATGGACGAGAAACCCGCACCCGACCCGCACGAGGCCACGGACGCCACGGCCGCCGACGGGGTCACGGCCGCCGATGCCGCGGCCGACGACGGTGGCGGTGACCGGGCGGAGAGCGCCGTCGGCTGCCTGCTCGCCGTCGCCGGCGTCACCGGCGCCGCGATCTACGCGTTCCCCCGGGCCGCGTTCAGCATCGACGGAGGTTTCGAGGGCCATGCCCGGGACCTGAGCGTCGCCTTCGTCGACGTCCCGCTGATCCTTCTCGCCGGTCTGCTCCTCCCGCCCATGACCTGGGCGGCGGCCACCCGATGGCTCCGCCCCTGGGCGGCGCTCCCCGTCTGTCTCGCCGTCGCCGCCCTCGCCCTGTGGGGCATCGACGCGGTCTGGCACCCGCGCCAGCTCCCCGATCCCGGTTACCGGGGCGGCATCTGACCCCCGGCGCCGGGGCGGCCGGCCGCGACCGGCGCACTCAGGGCGCCACTCAGGGCGCCGCTCAAGGTGCTGCTCAGGGCGCCACGACGCCCCGGACGACGCCGAGCCCGACGAGGTCGTCGGGACGCAGGCGCAGTTGGTCCGCCGTCGTACCGGACTCCTCCGGCCGCCGCCTCGGGGGCGATGACCGAGAAGTAGCTGTCGGGGGTGGCCCAGAGGTTGCCCGGGGCGGCCAGGGCGAGGGCGCCGCCCGAGCCGCCCTCGCCGATGAGGAGGGACGTGACCGGGACGCGCGCGGTGGCGACGGCGGCGAACAGGTCGGCGATCGCGGGACCCGCCCCGGCGCGTTCCGCCTCCGGGCCGTTGGCCGCACCCGGGGTGTCGACGAGCGTCAGGACCGGGATGCCGAGCCGGTCGGCGAGCCGCACGAGCCGGGCGGCGGTGCGGAAGCCGGACGGTGCCGTGGCCGTCCCGCACTGGGCCGCGTACGCCACGGTACGGCCGTCCGGCAGCCGCCCGAAGCCGCAGAGCATCCCCGGGTCGACGCCCCCGGCGCGGTCGCCCGAGATCCCGGCCCGGAGCGTGAAGTGGGCGTCGAGGTACGCGGCCGCCCGGGGCCGGTCCGGGTGCCGGGCGCGGGCCACCGCCTCCCGGCCGCTCGCGGCCGGCGGCGAGGGCGTGCCGAGCGCGCGTGGCGGCGCGACCGGGCCCTCGGCGGGGCGGGTGAGCAGGGAGAGCCAGCGACCGAGGGTGTCGCGGAGCGCCTCGGGCGGCACGATCGCGTCGACGTGCCCGTGGGCGAGCTGCGCCTCGGCGGTGTACGCGGCCGGGTCCGCGTCCGGCGGCCGGACCCGGGAACCGGCGAAGGCGACCTGGGCGCCCGGCAGGGCCAGCACCACATCCGATCCGGCGCCGAGGGTGGCCCAGCCGCCACCCGTCGTCGGATCCCGCAGGACGGCGATCTGAGGCAGCCCGGCGGCCCGGGTGCGGGCCGATTCCCCGGCCAGGAGCTGGAGTTGGAGCAGGGCCCGCATTCCCTCGTGCATCCGGCTGCCGCCCGTCGCGGGCAGCACGACCACGGGCAGCCGGCGCGCGCGGGCAAGCGCGTGCGCGGCGGCGGCGCGGGCCCCCGTCCCTTCCCCGAGGGAGCCGCCGAGAAAGCGGAACTCGAAGGAGATCAGGACGACTTCGACCCCGCCGATCAGGCCGGTGCCGCAGACCACCGACTCGGACTCGCCGGTACGGGCGCGGGCGCGGGCGTGCGCGGCGGAGTAGCCGGGCCATCCCAGCGGCCCGTCACCGGCCGGCGGGCCCCCGGCGAAGGGCAGTTCGTCGAAGTCGCCGTCGGTGACGAGGGCGATCGCCTCGCGTGCCGTCGTCGGGTCGTCGCTCATGCGGGCCTCGCAGCTCGTCGCGGGCGTACCGGGGGAGGGGCGAGGTCACCATACCGTCCGGTAACAACCGGCCCGCGCCGGACCCGGCCCCGAACCGCCCCCGCGAGCAAGGGCCTCACGCCATGATGCCGCTCCCGTGCGGGGCGTACAGGTCCAGGAGCCGGACCCGGGTGATGTGCAGGCGGTGGGCCAGGATCGCCCCCACCCAGAACATCACCGACGCCCCGAACTCCGCGTCCGAGCGGCACATCGAGCGGACCGCGGGAGCGTTGAACTCGTGCGCCCGCACCGGGGTCATCGCCTCCGCCCCCGACTGGCACAGATACGGCGGGAAGAGCCACGACAGACCGACCAGCTCACCGTGGCGCAGGGTCTCGATCACCGGCGCCCCACGCCCCGGCACCTTCGCGTCGAGCGTCACCGCGCCCGTCTTCACGATCCAGAACCGGTCGGCGTGCTGCTGCTCCTCGAACAGCCGGTGACCGGACTCGAAGTACACGTCCTCGGCGAAGGCCATCAGGCGCTCCCGGTGCTCCTGCGGCAACGTGCTGACCTTGGGTGCGGCACTGCTCATGGCGGACCCTCCTCACGCACTCGGCTCCCACCAACAGTGTCCGCCAGGCAGCCCCCGCGCGCGCCTCCTCCGGTCCGGCGCGGAGGTGCGGGGCCCGCCGGGGCGTCCGCGTGGCGCGGCCGTCCGATCACCCTCCGTACAACCCCTCGACCCGGCGTGCGGGGGCAGGGCGGAGGGCGGAGCATGAACGTGGGAGGGAGCGGCAAGCGGGGGCGCGAGCCTGGAGGGTGCCATGCCCGTCCCGGAAGGCGGCGACGCGCTCGTCGTGCTGCGCGGGGTCGACAAGCACTTCGGAACCCTGCACGTCCTCCAGTCCATCGACCTGACGATCCACCGCGGCGAGGTCGTGGTCGTGATCGGGCCGTCCGGGTCGGGCAAGTCGACGCTCTGCCGCGCGATCAACCGCCTGGAGACCATCGACAAGGGCGAGATCGTCGTCGACGGCCGCCCGCTGCCGGCCGAGGGGCGCGAGCTCGCGGCGCTGCGGGCCGACGTCGGCATGGTCTTCCAGTCCTTCAACCTCTTCGCGCACAAGACGGTGCTCGGCAACGTCACCCTGGGCCAGATCAAGGTCCGCAAGAAGGACCGGAAAGCGGCCGAACAGCGCGCCCGCGCCCTGCTCGACCGGGTCGGTGTCGCCTCGCAGGCGGACAAGTACCCGGCGCAGCTCTCCGGCGGCCAGCAGCAGCGCGTGGCGATCGCCCGCGCCCTCGCCATGGATCCGAAGGTGATGCTCTTCGACGAGCCGACCTCCGCGCTCGACCCCGAGATGATCAACGAGGTCCTGGAGGTCATGCAGCAACTCGCCAGGGACGGCATGACGATGGTGGTCGTCACCCACGAGATGGGCTTCGCCCGTTCCGCCGCCAACCGGGTCGTCTTCATGTCGGACGGCCGGATCGTCGAGGAGACGACCCCGGACGAGTTCTTCAGCAACCCGCGCAGCGACCGTGCCAAGGACTTCCTGTCCAAGATCCTCCACCACTGAGCCTCGGCACGGGCGCCGCCCGACCAGCAGCCCCCAGGGGTGATCCACATGAACCCGACCAGGACCCGCAGGGCCACCGTCAGGACCGGCAGGGCCACGGTGGCGGCCGCCGCGGCCGTCGTCCTCTCCCTCACCTCGGCAGGATTCGCCAACGGCGCCGCCGCGGTGCCGGCCGACCACGGCGGGGACAAGATCACCGTCGGCATCAAGTACGACCAGCCCGGCATCGGCCTGAAGACCCCCGACGGCACCTACACCGGCTTCGACGTCGACGTGGCCACGTACATCGCCAAGGAGCTCGGCCACGACCCGTCCGACATCGTGTGGAAGGAGGCCAAGAGCGCCGACCGCGAGACGCTGCTCCAGCGCGGCGACGTGGACTTCATCGCGGCCTCGTACTCGATCAACGACGAGCGGGCCAAGAAGGTCGACTTCGCCGGCCCCTATCTGCTCGCCCACCAGGACGTGCTGATCCGCGCCGACGACGACTCGATCAAGAAGCCGTCCGACCTGAACAACAAGAAGCTCTGCTCGGTCACCGGCTCCACGTCCGCGCAGAACGTCAAGGAGAAGATCGCCCCCGACGCCCAACTCCAGGAGTACGGCGGCTACTCCGAGTGCCTGACCGGCCTCGAGAACGGGGTCATCGACGCCCTCACCACCGACGACTCGATCCTCGCCGGATACGCCTCGCAGGACCAGTTCAAGGGCAAGTTCAAGCTCGGCGGCTTCAAGCTGAGCAACGAGAACTACGGCATCGGAGTCCAGAAGGGCAGCGACCTCAAGGACAAGATCAACACGGCCCTGGAGAAGATGGTCGCCGACGGCTCCTGGGACAAGGCGGTCGAGAAGAACTTCGGGCCGGCGAACTACCAGAACGAACCCGCCCCGAAGATCGGCGTGATCGTGAAGTGAGCGGACGGCCGTCGTGTTCGACTTCCTCCAGGGGTACGACCTGCTCGGAGCCTTCTGGGTGACGGTGCAGCTCACCGTCTACTCCGCCGTCGGCTCCCTCGTCTGGGGGACGCTGCTGGCCGCCATGCGCGTCAGCCCCGTCCCCCTCATGCGGGGCTTCGGCTCCGTCTACGTCAACGTCGTCCGCAACATCCCGCTCACCGTCATCATCGTCTTCACCTCGCTCGGCCTCTTCCAGACCCTCGGCGTCGACATGGGCGCCGACCGCTTCACCACGATCAACTTCCGGCTCGCCGTCCTCGGCCTCACCGCCTACACCAGCGCCTTCGTCTGCGAGGCGCTGCGCTCCGGCATCAACACCGTCCCCCTCGGCCAGGTCGAGGCCGCCCGCGCCATCGGGCTCAACTTCCCCCAGGTACTGCGCCTCATCGTGCTCCCGCAGGCCTTCCGCTCCGTCGTCGGCCCCCTGGCCAACGTCCTCATCGCCCTCACCAAGAACACCACCGTCGCCGCCGCCATCGGCGTCGCCGAAGCCGCCCTGCTCATGCGGGAGATGATCGAGAACGAGGCCCAACTGATTCTGATCTCCACGATCTTCGCCTTCGGATTCATCTGCCTCACCCTGCCCACCGGCCTCTTCCTCGGCTGGGTGGCCAAGAAGGTGGCGGTGAAGCGGTGAAGACCAAGCCGACCGTCCTCTACGACGTCCCCGGCCCGCGCGCCCGGCGGCGCAACCTCCTGTGGACGCTGCTGTTCCTGGTCGCGATCGCCGCCGTCGTGTGGTGGGTCGTGGTCAGCCTCGCCGACAAGAACCAGCTCGAATGGACCAAATGGGAGCCCTTCTTCACCGACGGCCGGGTCTGGGACACGTACATCCTCCCCGCCCTCAAGAACACCGTGATCGCCGCCGGACTCGCCATGGTGATCGCCCTGCCCCTCGGCGCCCTCCTCGGCGTCTCCCGCCTCTCCGACCACCGTTCCGTGCGCGTCGTGGCGGGCACCGTCGTCGAGTTCTTCCGCGCCATCCCCGTCCTGATCCTGATGCTCTTCGCCAACGCGGCGTACTCCGAGTTCACCGACATCAGCCCGGAGACCCGCCCGCTGTACGCCGTCGTCACGGGGCTCGTGCTCTACAACGCCTCCGTACTCGCCGAGGTCGTCCGCGCCGGCATCCTCGCCCTCCCCACGGGCCAGACCGACGCCGCCAAGGCCATCGGCATGCGCAAGGGCCAGACCATGACGTACGTGCTCCTGCCGCAGTCCGTGACGGCCATGCTGCCCGCCCTCGTCAGCCAGCTCGTCGTCATCGTGAAGGACACCGCGCTCGGCGGCGCGCTGCTCGGCTTCTCCGAACTCCTCGCCTCCGTCCGCCCGATGAGCGCCAACTACGGCGCGAACACCATCGCCTGCTTCACCGTCGTCGCCGTGCTCTTCGTCCTCCTCAACTTCGCGCTCACCACCTTCGCCGCCTGGCTCGAAGGCCGGCTGCGGCGCGGCAAGCGGTCCACGGGCGCGGTCGTCGGAGCCGACGCGGTGGACGATCTGGCGCGGCCCGGTGAGCACCTGGGGCCCACCGACGGGACCAAGTGACCCTCCGGGCCTCGCTCAGGGCCTCGCTCAGGGCCCCGTCTTCCGCCGGCTGAGCGAGCCAGGCCACCACGCGACGGGGCCGAGGTCCCGTACCAGCGCGGGCACGAGCAGCGACCGGACCACCAGGGTGTCCAGGAGGACACCGAACGCGACGATGAAGGCGATCTGCACCAGGAAGGCGAGCGGAATGACGCCCAGCGCCGCGAACGTGGCGGCCAGCACCACACCGGCGGAGGTGATGACGCCGCCGGTCGCGGTCAGACCGCGCAGCACGCCCTCGCGGACGCCGTGCCGCAGCGACTCCTCCCGTACCCGGGACATCAGGAAGATGTTGTAGTCCACGCCGAGCGCGACCAGGAACACGAATCCGTAGAGCGGGACCGACGAGTCCGTGCCGCTGAATCCGAAGACGTACCGGAAGACCAGGGCCGAGACGCCGAGGGTGGCGAAGAAGTTCAGCGCCACCGTGGCCACGAGCAGCAGCGGCGTCAGGAGCGAGCGCAGCAGCCCCACCAGGATCGCGAGGATGACGGCGAGCACCACCGGCACGATCAGCATCCGGTCGCGCTCGGCGGTCCGCTGGGTGTCGTACCGCTGGGCGGTGTAGCCGCCGACGAGGGCGTCCGCCCCCGGCACCGCGTGCACGGACGAGCGGAGCCGGGCGACCGTGGCCTTGGCGGCGTCGCTGTCCGCGGCGTCGGTCAGGGTGACGTCGATCCTGACGCGGCCGCCGACGACCAGCGGCGCCCCGGCCCCCGGCCGGCCGGAGGCGGTGACGGCCGCGGCCGAGTCCACTCCCTCGACCCGCTCGGCGGCCGCGGTCACCCGGTCGGCCGTGTCCGCGTCGGCGATCACGATCGCCGGGTTGCCGGCGCCCCCGGGGAAGTGCCGTCCGAGTCGCTCCTGCGCGGCGACGGACGGGGCGTCGTTCACGAAGATCTCGTCGAGCGGCACCCCCCTGGACTCCAGGACCGGCGCGAAGGCGGCGCAGGCGAGCAGCCCGGCGAGCGTCGCCGCCCACACCTTCCGCGGAGCCCGGTCCACCAGCGCGGCCACGCGGCGCCAGATCCCGTGGCCCCCGCCCTCGGACTCGGACGGACGGGGCCGGGAGGGCCAGTACGCGGCGCGGCCGAGCAGGACGAGGACGGCGGGCAGGAACGTCAGCGTGCTCAGGACGGCGCAGACGATCCCGATGGCGCCCACCGGACCGAGGGCCCGGTTGTTGGTCAGGTCGCTGAACAGCAGCGCGAGCAGGGCGAGCGCCACGGTGGCCGCGCTGGCCGTGACGGGGCCCGCGGACCGGCGCAGCGCCGCGCGCATGGCGGGGACGCGCTCTCCGTCGAGCCGGGCGAGCTCCTCGCGGTAGCGGGCGGCGAGCAGCAGCGCGTAGTCGGTGGCGGCGCCGATGACCAGGATCGACAGGATGCCCTGTACCTGCCCGTCGACCCGCACGACGTCGTGGTCGGCGAGCACGTACACCACGGCGCAGGCCAGGGCGAGGGCGAGCACCGCGCCGACGATGATGATCAGGGGCAGCAGCACGCTGCGGTACACGAGCAGCAGGATGAGCAGCACCGTGACCAGGGCGACCGCGAGCAGCAGCCCGTCGATGCCGGAGAAGGCGTCCGACAGATCGGCCTGGGTGGCGGCCGGACCCGCGAGCCACACGGTCGTGCCGGGCACGGCGGACGCCGCCCGGTCGATCTCCCCGAGCGTGGGCGCGAGCTCCTCGCCGAGATCCGGACGGAGCTGTACGACTCCGCGCAGCGCCGCCCCGTCCTCGGAGGGGAGCGCCGGGGACGGCGTACCGACGACACCGGGTCGCCCGGCGAGCGAGGCCAGCGCGCGCGTGGCCGCCGACCGCGTCTCCGGACCGAGCGGGGCGCCGCCGGGCGAGGTCCAGACGACCAGCGCGGGGAGCGTCTCCTCCTGGCGGAAGGCCCGCTGGGCCTCGATCACCCGGGTGGACTCGGCACTCCGGGGGAGGAACGCGGCCTGGTCGTTGGTGGCCACCTCGCCGAGCTTCCCGGCGTACGGACCGAGCCCGCCGCCGACGGCGAGCCAGAGGACGAGCAGGACGAGGGGCAGCAGACGGGCGGACCATCGTGCGGGGCGGGACATGCGGACTCCAGGGCAGGGGTCTCTCGGCACGGAAAAAGTACCTCAAGGAGAAAGAATCTCAATGATTGAGAGAGATTGAAGCATGGCCGGAGCCGGAAGTGGGGCGGGGGGTGGTGAGGACGCGCCGACGGGCTGAGGCGCGAGGGCCACGCGGTGGGTCAGCGGTGGGGGACGGGGTCGGTCAGCGGCGGGGCCCGCGGTCCGTCAGCGGCGGCGGACGCGGTCGGTCAGCGGCGGGGGACGCGCAGGTCGCCGAGTTCCTCGTTCAGGGCGTCCAGGAAGCGCACGGCCGCCGCCAGCTCCTCCGCGTCGAACCGCTGCCGGGCTCGCTCCGCCGCCTGCGCGAGCGGCATGAAGTAGCTGCGGGCGGCGGCCTTGGCCCCCTCCACGTAGTGCACATGGACGACCCGCCGATCGGTGCTCTCCCGCGAGCGGCGGATGTGCCCGGCCCGTTCGAGCCGGTCGAGGCAGGCTGTGACCGCACCCGAGGTCAACCCCAGGTGCTCCCGCAGACGCCCCGGCGTCAGCGGCTCGGGGCTGTCCAGGACGACCGAGAGCGCCTGCACGTCCGTGGGATGCAGTCCCTGCGCGAGCGCGAAACCATGGACCAGTCGGTTGATCTCGCCGTTCGTCCGCCGCAGCGCGCGGGCGAAACTCTGCGCGTCACCCGGCACGCGCCCGGGCGCGGTCCCACCGGTCTCGGATCCCTCTGTACTGGCCACACGATCAGCCTATAGAAACCGGCCGGTGCATCCGCGGCGGCCGCACCTCCAGAAGAGAACCGGAGGAACAGAAGAAACAGGAGGAACGCGGAGAAGCCGCGCGCCTTCGTACGACGGGCCTCACCGGACAACGAACGGAGCGGATCCATGAGCGACGCGTCAGGGCACGAGGCCCCGGGACCGTTGTGCCTGGTCACCGGCGCCAGCGGCTACATCGGCGGGCGCCTCGTCCCCGAGCTCCTGGAGGCGGGCTTCCGGGTGCGGTGCCTGGCCCGTACCCCCGCGAAACTGCGCGACCACCCCTGGGCAGGGGAGGTGGAGATCGTCCGGGGCGACGTCACCGACCCCGAGACCCTCGCGTCCGCCTTCCGCGACGTGGACGTCGCGTACTACCTGGTGCACGCCCTCGGCGCCGGGCGCGGCTTCGAGCACACCGACCGCACGGCGGCCCAGAACTTCGCCCGCGAGGCCCGCGCCGCCGGTGTCGGCCGCATCGTCTACCTCGGCGGCCTCACCCCGCGCGGCGTGCCCGACCGGGAACTCTCGCCGCACCTGCGCTCACGTGCCGAGGTGGGCCGGATCCTGCTGGAATCCGGGGTTCCCACCACGGTGCTCCGCGCCGCCGTCATCATCGGCTCCGGCTCGGCCTCGTTCGAGATGCTCCGGTACCTCACCGAACGCCTGCCCGTGATGGTCACCCCCAGCTGGGTCCGCACCCGGATCCAGCCGATCGCCGTCCGTGACGTGCTGCGCTATCTGGTCGGCAGCGCGCGGATGCCCGCGGAGGTCAACCGGGCCTTCGACATCGGCGGCCCCGACATCCTCACGTACCTCGGCATGATGCGCCGCTACGCCGCCGTCGCCGGACTGCCCCGACGGCTCATCTTCCCCGTGCCGGTCCTCACCCCCCGGCTGTCCAGCCACTGGATCGGACTCGTCACCCCGGTGCCCCGGTCCATCGCCCGCCCGCTGGCCGAGTCGCTCCGCTACGAGGTCGTCTGCGACGAGCACGACATCGCCGACTGGGTGCCGGATCCGCCCGACGCCCCGCTCGCCTTCGAGCGGGCGCTCGCCCTCGCCCTCCAACGGGTCCGCGAGGCGAAGACGACCACCCGCTGGTCCTCCGCGTCCGTGCCCGGCGCGCCGAGCGATCCGCTGCCCACCGACCCCGACTGGGCGGGCGGCAGCCTCTACACCGACGAGCGCGAACGCACCGTCGGCGCGTCACTGCAGGCGCTGTGGAAGGTCGTCGAGGGCGTCGGCGGGGAGAACGGCTGGTACTCCTTCCCCCTCGCCTGGGCCGTCCGGGGCTGGCTCGACCGGCTCGTCGGAGGCGTCGGTCTGCGCCGCGGCCGCCGTGACGCCCTGCACCTGCGGGCAGGCGACTCGCTGGACTTCTGGCGGGTGGAGGAGATCGAACGGGGGCGGCTGCTGCGGCTGCGCGCCGAGATGAGGCTCCCCGGGCTCGCCTGGCTGGAGATGTACGCCGAGCGCGACGAGAACGGGGACACCCGCTACCGGCAGCGTGCCCTGTTCCACCCGCACGGCCTGGCCGGCCACGCCTACTGGTGGAGCGTCGCGCCGTTCCACGCCGTGGTCTTCGGCGGCATGGCCCGGAACATCGCCCTGAAGGCGGAGGCGAGCGAGGCGAAGGCGGGCGGGGCGGAGGCGGGCCAGGCGGAGGGGAGCAGAGCGAAGGCGGGCGGGGCGGAGGCGATCGGGGCGGCGGGAAACGGCGGACCGGCGCCGGCGTCCGCGCCGCCACCCGCATCCGGCGCGCCCCCGCGCGGCGAATGACCTCCGCACGTCAGTACAGCGAACCACCGGGACAGGCTCCTCGCCGAGCCGCTCGGTGACCCCATGCCAGGAGCGGTGCCATGAACGTCTCGGTCGTCCTGTTCACCTCGGACCTCCGCGTCCACGACCATCCCCCGCTGCGCGCCGCGCTGGGCCGGGGGAACGAGGTCGTCCCCCTGTTCGTACGGGATCCCGCCGTGGCCCGCGCGGGCCACGCGGCGCCGAACCGGGACGCGTTCCTCGCGGACTGCCTCGCCGCCCTCGACAGCGCACTGCGCGAACGCGGCGGCCGGCTCGTGGTGCGCTCGGGCGACCCCGTCGCCGAGGTGTGCGCGGTGGTGCGGGAGGCCGACGCCGACGAGGTCCACATGGCCGCGGGCTGCAGCGGGTTCGCCCGGCGCCGTGAGGACCGGCTCCGCCGCGCCCTGGAGGCGGACGGGCGGCGCCTGTACGTCCACGACGCCGTCGTCACCGCGCTGCCGACGGGCGCCGTGACACCGGGCGGCTCGGACCACTACGCCGTCTTCACCCCCTACTTCCGCCGCTGGTCGCGCGAGCGGCTGCGCGAGCCGCTGGCCGCGCCGCGCGTCGTCCGGACCCCACGGGGCATCCGCTCCGAGGACCTGCCGGCCCGCGCGAACGTCCAGAGCGTCTCCGGGGGCCTCGCCGCCGGCGGCGAGCAGGAGGGCCGGAAGCGGCTCGCCGCCTGGCTGGCGGAGGACGTCGACACGTACGAGGAACGCCACGACGACCTCGCGGGGGACGCGACGTCCCGCCTCTCGCCGTACCTCCACTTCGGCGCGGTCTCGGCGGCCGAGGCGGTCCACCGGGCCCGGTCGCGCGGCGGGGCGGGCGCCGAGGCGTTCGTACGGCAGCTCTGCTGGCGCGACTTCCACCACCAGGTCCTCGCCGCGCGCCCCGACGCGGCCTCCGACGACTACCGCACCCGTCATGACCGCTGGCGGCGCGGGACGGAGGCGGAGGCCGACCTCCGGGCGTGGCGTGAGGGCCGCACCGGTTACCCGGTCGTGGACGCCGCGATGCGGCAACTCGCCCACGAGGGCTGGATGCACAACCGGGGGCGGCTGCTCACCGCCTCGTTCCTGACCAAGACCCTGTACATCGACTGGCGGGAGGGCGCGCGGCACTTCCTGGAGCTGCTGGTCGACGGCGACCTCGCCAACAACCAGCTGAACTGGCAGTGGATGGCGGGCACGGGCACCGACAGCCGCCCCAACCGGGTACTGAACCCGGTGACCCAGGCCAAGAGGTACGACCCCGAGGGCGCGTACGTACGGCGCTGGGTGCCGGAACTCGCCGGGCTCGAAGGCCCCGCGGTGCACGAGCCGTGGAAGCTGCCCGGGCGCGAACGGGCGCGCTACGACTACCCGGACCCGATGGTCGAACTCGCGGACGGCCTCGCCCGCTTCCGGCGGGCGAGGGGACAGGACTGAGCCGCGCTCCAACGGGGCGGGAAGAGGCGGGACCGCGCCGCGGACCCCGGCGTCGCGCCGACGGTGTCCGCTCAGCCCCCTCCCGGCGCGGCGGCGGCCCCGGCGCCGTCCCGCGCGGTGGCGCACAGGCCGTGCAGCAGGGACAGGGCCTCGCGCAGACCCGTGGGGCGCAGCATCCCCGGCGCGGGCGTCCGGCCCGCCCAGCCCGGTCCCGAGAGGAGGACCGCCGTACGGGACCGGGCGCCCCGGACGCCCCACGCGGTGTCGGCGACGTGGCGCGCCAGGGGGTGGTCGGCCGTCGAGCGTGCCTGCGCCCACAGCGCGACCGCGACCGGACCCGTCCTGCGAACCGCCTGGTCGAGGGCCTCCGGGGGGACGGCCGCCCCGAACATCAGGGAGGGCACCCCGAGTTCGGCGAGTCCCGCGGCGAGCGCCTCCAGCGGGAGGGTGTGCTGTTCGTGCGGGACGCAGGCGAGCAGGACCGGGGGAGTGCCGTCCGGTGAGGTCCTGGCGCGGCCCGCCGAGCCGACGCGGCGCAGCGCCGTCGAGACGTGCCAGGACAGCAGGTGCTCCACCTCGACGTAGCGGTCCCCCGAGGTCTCCCACTTGCGGCCCACGGCATGCAGGGCGGGAGCCAGCACCTCCTCCCACGCGGTGACCAGACCGTGCCGTGCGATCGCGGACTCGAGCAGCTCGTCCATGGCCCCCGCGTCCAGCCTGACGGCCGCACGGCCGAGGCCCCGCAGCTCGCGCCGGACGTCGCCGGGGGTGGGCACGGCCGGGCCGGGCACGCCCTCACCCAGGGCGGTCCGGGCGGACCCTTCGCCCCCGGCGGCGAGGGCGGCGCGGGCCGCCTCCGCCGGTGGGACCCCGGACGCCGTCAGCCGGCACATCTCCTGGAGGACGGCGATGTCGTCCGGGCTCCACCGCCGGTGCCGGCCGTTCTCACGGGCGGCGGGCCCGATGCCGTAGCGCCGGTCCCAGGAGCGCAGGGTGGTGGGTGCGACGCCGAGGCGGCGCGCGACCGCGCCGCTGGTGAGACCCGGGGAGGGTGCGGTCATGCGGCCCACGATACGACGCACGACCGTTGCGAATGGTGCGGGCGCCGTGCCGGGACGGAGCCTGAGGGGGCCCAGTGGGGCACCCCACCGCCACCGGAGCCCGAGGGTGCCCCCAGCGGGCACCCCCCCCGCCGACCGGAGCCCGCCGGTCCCGGCCCGAGGAGCCGTCGCCATGACCGCACCGAGCGTCGACAGCCGGTCCTCGCTCTCCCTGTCCGACCGCGAGGTCGCCGACGGTTTCGTGAGCGGTGACGAAACCTGTCTGGCCGTCGCCCATGCCCGGTGGCACGGCCTGGTGCACACCCTCGCGGCCCGCACGCTCGGCGACACCAGGGAGGCTGAGGACGTCGGCCAGCAGGTCTTCCTCGCGGCCTGGCGGGGCAGGGCCGGCTACCGGCCCGAGCGCGGCCCGTTCCCCGGCTGGCTGGTGGGCATCACCCGGCGGAAGACCGCCGACGCACTGACGGCCCGCTCCCGGCGCAGGGCCCTGGAGGTCGCGCTGGGCGAGCGGCTGTGGCCCGAGGCGACGCCCGTCCCGTACTCCGACGGGGTCGTCGAACGGCTCGTGGTGGCCGGCGAGCTGGCGAAGCTGCCCACCGCGCAGCGCGAGGTGCTCGCCATGGCCTTCTACGGGGACCTCACCCAGGTCCAGATCGCCGAACGCACCGGAATGCCCCTCGGCACGGTCAAGAGCCACGCCCGACGGGGCCTCGACCGCCTGCGCCGCTCCCTGACCGAACCCCCGGCCGCCCCCACCCCGACCGACGCGGGCTGAACCGACCCACCCCCGCCCCCCCCCGCCCGTGACCGTCACACTTCGGTAATCACCGCCGACCGGGTGAATCGCCGCATCCCGACGCGCGCCGATGTCGAATGGGAGGCATGACCCTCTCCGAGCCCCCGGGACAGCCCACCCGTACGGTCCGACTCCTCGCGGCCGTCGGCGGATTGATCGCCGGTTACGTGTCCCTCGCCGTTGCGGACGTCGCCGCCTTCTGGGTGCGGCCCGAGGCGAGTCCCGTGACCGCCGTCGGGGACGTCGTCGTCGACCAGACGCCGGCGGCCGTCAAGGAGTGGGCGATCCGGGAGTTCGGCGAGAGCGACAAGGCCGTCCTCCTGCTCGGCATCCTGGTGATCCTCGGTGTCCTCGCCGTCGGCATCGGCCTGCTCGCGCTGCGGCGCCGCCTGCTCGGCTCGGCCGCGGTCGCCGCCTTCGGAGTCATCGGGGCCGTGGCGGCCGTCACCCGCCCCGATTCGGACTCCGCGCTCGACGCCGTGCCCTCGCTCGCGGGCGGCGCGGCGGGCGCGGCCCTGCTGTACGGGCTGACCGGTCTGCTCACCCGCAGGGCCGACACGAGTTCCGGGGCCGCGCGCGCCGACCGCCGCAGCTTCCTGGTCGTCGCCGCCTCCGCGGGCCTCGCCGCGACCGGTGCCGCCGCCCTCGCCAGGGCGGCCGGCAGCCCCGTCGAGGAGAACGCCGCCGCCTCCCGCGCCGCCCTCCGGCTGCCCCGACCGGCGTCGCCCGCGCCCGCCGTGCCCGCCGGGGCGCAGCTGCCCGTCCCCGGCATCGGTCCCTTCGTCACCCCGAACCGCGACTTCTACCGCGTGGACACCGCGCTCGTCGTGCCCCGGGTCAACGCCGACCGCTGGCGGCTGCGCGTCCACGGCAGCGGCGTCCGCGAGGAGCTCACCGTCACCCTGCGGGAGCTCATGACCCGGCGGATCGTGGAGCGGGACATCACCCTCGCGTGCGTCTCGAACGAGGTCGGCGGCTCCTTGGTCGGCAACGCCCGCTGGCTCGGCGTGTCGCTCGCCGACCTCCTCCGCGAGGCGGGGGTCCGGCCGCCCTCGGAGGGCGGCCCGGCCGACCAGCTGGTGGCCCGCTCCGTCGACGGCATGACCATCGGCACCCCCGTCGAGCAGGTCATGGACGGCCGCGACGCGCTCCTCGCCTTCGGCATGAACGGCGAGCCGCTGCCCTTCGCCCACGGCTTCCCCGTCCGCATGGTCGTCCCCGGTCTCTACGGATACGTCTCCGCCTGCAAGTGGATCGAGTCGATCGAGCTCACCACGTTCGCCGCCTACGACGCCTACTGGGTCCCGCGCGGCTGGGCCGCCCAGGCCCCCGTGAAGACCCAGTCCCGCATCGACACCCCGCGCGCCCTCGCCCGCCCCGCCGCCGGCCCCGTCATGATCGCCGGGGTCGCCTGGGCGCAGCACCGGGGCATCCGCCGGGTCGAGGTCCGCGTCGACGACGGCCCCTGGCAGCCTGCCCGGCTCGCCGCCGAGGACACCGTCGACACCTGGCGCCAGTGGGTGTACCCGTGGACGGCCACCCCCGGCCGCCACACCCTCACCGTCCGCGCCACCGACGGCACCGGCGTCACCCAGCCGGAACAGCGCACCGACGTGGTGCCCGACGGGGCGCAGGGACACCACTCCGTCGTCGTCACCGTCGGAGAGGGGTAGCCCCGCGCCCGGGTTTGGGGCATCGTGGCAGCCGAGCGGACACCGCCCACACGGTTCGAGGACTCCGCGGGCCGCTGTCCGCGGCCTTCGGTCCGGGGACCGTAACGAAGCGGTGCCGCCCACCCGTTCACCGCTCTCATGAGGGAGACTGCTCCCGTGCGTGGACATCTGCCGGACGAGAACCCCGGTTTCGTGGGACGCCGCACGGAACTGGAGCGCGTCTCCGCCGCGTTGGCGGAGCACCGCCTCGTCACCGTGACCGGCGTGGGCGGAGTCGGGAAGACCCGGCTCGCGCTGCGTGCCGCGCACCGCGCCGCCGACCGGTATCCCGACGGCGCCTGGTGGACCGACCTCACCCCGCTCGACGGCGACCGGCTCCTCGTCGCGCTCGTCGCCGACTCCGTCGACCTCGCCGACCACACCCCCGGCATGGCGACCACCGCGCTGCGCCGGCGGCTCGCCGACGACCGGCTGCTGCTCGTCCTCGACTCCTGCGAGCACCTCGCCGAGCCCTGCGCCCGGCTCGTCGCCGAACTCCTCGCCGCTGCCCCCGGGCTCACCGTGCTGGCCACCAGCCGGCGCCCCCTCGGCGTCGAAGGGGAGCGGATCGTCGCCCTCGATCCGCTGCCGCCCGCCGGACGCGACGCCCTGGAGCTGCTCCGCCGGGCCGCCGGGGAGGACTTCCCCGCGGCCGGGCCCGCCGGGGAGATCTGCGTCCGGCTCGAAGGCATCCCGCTCGCCCTGGAACTTGCCGCCGCCCAGATCCGCCTCCAGGGCGCCGAAGCCGTACGGGACCAGCTCGGCACCCGCTTCGACGCCCCGCCCGCCGCCCGCTTCGACCTGCTCGCCCACACCGAGCGGGTCTGGCCGAGCCGCCACCAGACGCTGCGGGCCGCCATCGGCTGGAGCCACGAGCTCAGCGCGCCCCTCGAGCGTCTCCTGTGGGCCCGGCTCTCCGTCTTCCGCGGCCCCTTCGACCTGGTGTCGGCGACCGCCGTCTGCGCCGGCGGCCCGCTCGACCCGGCCGTCCTGCCGGCCGCGCTCGACGGTCTCGTCCGCTCCTCCGTGGTCCGCCCTCCCGACGCGGGCGGCCGGTTCCGGATGCTCGACACGATCCGTGCCTACGGCGCGACCTGGCTGGACCGGACCGGTGAGACGGGCGCCGTCGCCGACCGGCACGCCGCGCACTTCCGCGGCCTCGCGGTCCGGGCGGAGACCGAGTGGCACGGCGCCCGCCAACTGCACTGGTACCGCACCGTCGACGCCCACCACACCGACCTGCGCACCGCCCTCGACCGGCTGCTGCGGACCGATCCCGACGCGGCCCTCGACCTCGTCGGCTCCGTCGCCTTCGCCTGGTCCTGCCGGGGCCGGCTCCGCGAGGCCCGCGACGGGCTCGAACAGGCGCTGCTGCTCAGCGGAGCACGCGGCCGCACCCGGGCCCGCGCCCTGTGGGCGCTCGGCGTCACCCTCGTACTCCAGGGAGAGTTCGGCCCCGCCCAGGAGGTCAGCGAGCGCTGCGCCAGGGAGGCCCGGCACACGGAGTACACGGAGTACACCGACCGCGCCGAGCACGCCGACCGCGTGGCGATCGCGGAGCGCACCGGGCACGCGCCCGCGGGCGTCGAGGACGACCAGCTCGCCGCGGCCGGCCGGACGCGGTCCCGGCCCGGTGACCTCACCCTGGACGCCGCCGCCCTCGCCGGGCTGCTCGCCCTCACCACCGGCCGCCCGATGGCCGCGCACGTCGTCGTCGGGCACGTCCTCGACGCCGCCCGGGGCGGCCCCGCCGACTCCGCCGCCCGGCTCCGCTGCCACCTCGTCCAGGTCTTCGCCCTCACCGGCCTCGGCCGCCTCGCCGAGGCCAGGGAACGCGCGCTGGCCCTGCTCGCCCGGTGCGAGGAGCTCGACGAGCACTGGACCCGGACCGCCCTGGAGTACCAACTGGCCCTCACCGGCCTCCTGGAGGGCGACCCGGCGGCCGCCGCCGGCCACGCGCGCGCCATGCTCGAAGGCACCCGCGCGCTCGGCGCGAGCCTCGGCGTCGCCCTCGGACTCGACGTCCTCGCCACCGCCCTCGCCGCGGCCGGCGACGGAGCACGCGCCGCCGACGTGTCCGGCACCGGGGAGGCGTACTGGCGCTCCACGGGCCAGCCCCGGCGCGGGCTGCCCGGCCTGCGGGCACTGCACGAGAAGTACACGGACACGGTCCGCGCGACGCTCGGCGAACCCGCCTACGAGGAGATCTTCCTGCGGGCCCTCACCGGCCTCCCGCAGGACGGCCTCGACCGTGCGCTGCGCGGCCCCCGGGAGGACTGACCGCCGCTCCCGCCCCCGACGTGCCGGGCCCCTCGCCCGGGCGGACGATGAGGGCATGGACGGATCCCTGAGCGGTCTGGGCGACATCAGCACCCCGGGGCGCGTGGCCGGCCCCGACGAGGGCGTCACCGCGCAGGAGCTGGCCCTCGCCACCCGCAACCACGGGCTCCCGCTCGAAGCCCTGCGGTACGAGGTCACCCCGCCCGGGCTGCACTACGTCCTGGTGCACTACGACATCCCCGCCACCGAGGCCGACGGCTGGCGGCTCACCGTCGGCGGCCGGGTCCTGCGGCCCCTCACCCTGGACCTGGACGCGCTCCGCGCCCGGCCCGCCGTCACCCGCCGGGTGACCCTGGAGTGCGCCGGGAACGGCCGGGCCCGCCTCACCCCCCGCCCCGTCAGCCAGCCCTGGCTCGACGAGGCCGTCGGCACCGCCGACTGGACCGGCGTGCCCCTCGCGGAACTCCTCGCCGAGGCGGGGATCGCGGAGGACGCGGCCGAGGCGGTGTTCACCGGCGCCGACCACGGCATCGAGCGGGGCGTCGAGCAGGACTACCGGCGCGCCCTGCCCCTGGCGACCGCCGCGGACCCCGCCCGGGACGTCCTCGTCGCGTACGCGATGAACGGCGCGCCGCTGCCGCCGCAGCACGGCAGCCCGCTCCGCCTCGTCGTCCCCGGCTGGTACGGCATGGCGCACGTGAAGTGGCTGCGCGACATCACGCTCACCCCCACCCCGTACACCGGCTTCCAGCAGAGCGTGGCCTATCGCGTACGGCAGGCGGCGGAGGATCCGGGGGAGCCGGTCACCCTCATCGCGCCCCGGGCCCTGATGGTGCCGCCCGGCTTCCCGGACTTTATGTCCCGCACCCGCGTCGTCCGGCCGGGACGGGTCCCGCTCACCGGGCGCGCCTGGTCCGGGCACGGACCGATCACCCGCGTCGAGGTCAGCGAGGACGGCGGCGCGGTCTGGACCGACGCCGAACTCCACCGTGACCCGGACCACCCGTGGGCCTGGACCGCCTGGCGGACCACCTGGACGGCCACGCCCGGCCTGCGCCACCTGACCGTGCGGGCCACCGACGCCCGGGGCAACGTCCAGCCGATGACCCAGCCCTGGAACCGCGGCGGCTTCGCCAACAACCACGTCCAACGCGTCGAGGTCCTCTGCACCCCGGCCACGACGGAGACCGCCCCGGCCGCGACGGAGACCGCCCCCGCCGCGACGGGGACCACCCCCGCCGCGACGGAGACCACCCCGGCCGCGACGGAGCCCCGGTCCGCACGGCCCCCGGCCTGACCTGCCCGGCTTCGGGTACGGGGCAGGGGGACGCGCCCCGGGCGGGGTGCGTAGAGTCGACTTCGGCAGACCCAGACCTGATGAGGAGACCCCCGTGACCGACCCGGCGTCCACCGCCCTCCAGCAGCAGATCGCCCGGGACCTCCAGGTGGCCGAGACCTTCGACCCGCGGGCCGAGATCGAGCGCCGCGTGGCCTTCCTCACCGAGCGGCTGACCTCCACCGGGCTGCGTTCGCTCGTCCTCGGCATCAGCGGCGGTGTCGACTCCAGCACCGCCGGGCGGCTCTGCCAGCTCGCCGTGGAGCGCGCCCGCGCCGCCGGCCACCAGGCCACCTTCTACGCGATGCGCCTGCCGTACGGTGTCCAGGCCGACGAGAAGGACGCGCAGACCGCGCTGGGCTTCATCCGCGCCGACGAGGTCCTCACCGTGGACGTCAAGGCGGCGAGCGACGCGGCCCTTGAGGCCGCCCTCGCCGGTGGCGTCACCTTCCGCGACGCGCACCACCAGGACTTCGTGCAGGGCAACATCAAGGCCCGCCAGCGGATGATCGCCCAGTACGCGGTCGCCGGGGCGAACGACGGACTCGTCGTCGGCACCGACCACGCCGCCGAGGCCGTCTCCGGCTTCTTCACCAAGTTCGGCGACGGCGCCGCCGACGTCGTCCCGCTGACCGGTCTGACCAAGCGGCGCGTCCGCGCGGTCGCCGCCGAGCTCGGCGCCCCCGCCGAGCTGGTGTGGAAGGTCCCGACGGCCGACCTGGAGACCCTGGACCCGGGCAAGCCCGACGAGGACGCGCTGGGCGTCTCGTACGACGAGATCGACGACTTCCTGGAGGGGAAGCCGGTCGCGGAGGCCGCGTTCGCCGCGATCGCCCGCCGCTACGCGCTCACCGAGCACAAGCGGCAGCTGCCGATCGCCCCCTGAGGCCCGCGCCCCACGGCGAGCGACGGGCGGCGGTCTCGCGGCGATCGGCGGATGCTGGAAGGGGTGCCCGTTCCCGGGCCCCCGGGAAGGAGCACGTCATGTTCGGCGACACCCCGGCGTTCAGCGGTTTCTCGGTCGACGACCTCGACGCCGCCCGGCGCTTCTACGGCGAGACGCTCGGCCTGAAGGTGGAGGAGGCGGGCGAGGGCGACATGCGGATCCTCTTCCTCACCCTGGCCGGCGGGACCCGTCTCTTCGTCTACCCGAAGGACGACCACACCCCCGCGAGCTTCACGATCCTCAACTTCGCCGTCGACGACATCGAAGGCGCCGTCGACGACCTGACCGGCCGTGGGGTGAGCATGGAGCGCTACGAGGGCTTCGAGGCCGACGAGAAGGGGATCGTGGTGGACGAGGGCGGACCGGCCATCGCCTGGTTCAAGGACCCGGCGGGCAACGTCCTGTCGGTCCTCAAGGAGCGCTGACCTCCCCGAACGGACCGGCCCGCGTGCGCGGCAGCCTCGTAACGCCTCGAATGGGAGGGTGATCGCGCCGCCCGACGACTGCCTCGCCCGCAACGAATGGATCTGCGGCGCCTATCTCTCCACCCGGCGCGAGATCCTCACCGACGCCGTCGTCCAGCACCTCCAGCTGACCGGCGTCTCGGTCGCCCTCGCCCTGGTGCTCGCGCTGCCCCTCGCGGTGGCCGCGCGCCGCTGGCGCTGGGCGGCCGGGCCCGTCCTCGGGGTCACCACGCTCCTGTACACGATCCCGGCGCTCGCGATGTTCTCGCTGCTGCTGCCGGTGTACGGCCTGTCCGCCGCCCTGGTGGTGGCCGGGCTCGTGCTGTACTCCCTCACCCTGCTGGTACGGAACATCCTGGCTGGGCTCCGGGCCGTACCCGAGGAGACCCGGCAGGCCGCGCGCGGACTCGGCTACGGCCCCGTACGACTGCTCCTCGCCGTCGAACTGCCGCTCGCCCTGCCCGCCGCCATGGCCGGGCTGCGGATCGCCGCCGTCTCGGCCGTCTCGCTCGTCACCATCGGCGCGATCGTCGGCCACGGCGGCCTCGGGAACCTCATCTACGCGGGGATGAACACCTACTTCAAGGCCCAGGTCCTCACCGCCTCGGTGCTCTGCGTCCTCATCGCCGTCGCCGCCGACCTGCTCCTCCTCGGCGCCCAGCGGCTGCTCACCCCCTGGACCCGCGGGCAGGCCGCGTGACCACCCTCGCCGACGCCTGGTCCTGGCTCACCACCTCGGCGCACTGGGCCGGCGAGAACGGCATCTGGCACCGGCTCGCCGAGCACCTCTTCCTCACCGTCGTCTGCCTCCTCATCAGCTGCGCGATCGCGCTGCCGGTCGCCCTCGTCCTCGGGCACCTCGGCAAGGGCGGCGCGCTCGCCGTGAACCTCTCCAACGTGGGCCGGGCCGTCCCCACCTTCGCGGTCCTCGTGCTGCTCCTGCTGAGCCCGATCGGCTCGTACGGCGAGTGGCCGACGATCATCGCGCTGGTCCTCTTCGCCGTGCCCCCGCTGCTGACCAACGCGTACGTGGGGATGCGGGGCGTCGACCCCGATGTCGTACGGGCCGCCCGGGGCATGGGGATGACGGGCCGCCAGACCCTCACCCGGGTCGAGCTGCCGCTCGCCCTGCCGCTGATCCTCACCGGCGTGCGGATCGCCGCCGTCCAGCTGGTCGCCACGGCGACCGTGGCCGCGCTCGCCGGCGGCGGCGGCCTCGGCCGGATCATCACCGCCGGGTTCAACCTCGCTTCCACCCCTCAGGTCGTCGCCGGAGCCTGTCTCGTGGCCGTGCTCGCGCTGCTGGTGGAAGGGGTCTTCGAGGGCGTCCAGCGGCTGGCTCCCGACCGGGCCCGGGGGAGCGGCGCGTGAGCCGGCGGCGCCGCGTCGCCCGGGGCGCGGCCGTCGTGTCGCTGGCCGTGGTGGTCTGCGCCGGGCTCGGCGGCTGCGCCGCCGGCCCCTCGCTGGAGGACCAGGGGGCCGTCACGGCCCCGCCGGGGGACAGCCGGCAGCTGACCGTCGGCTCGGCCGGGTTCACCGAGAGCGACCTGCTGGCGCAGATGTACGCGCTGCTGCTGGAAGAGGCCGGCTACGGGACGAAGATCCTCTCCGTCACCAACCGCGAGCTGTACGAGCCGGCCCTGGAGCGCGGTCAGATCGACGTCGTACCGGAGTACGCGGCCACCTTCGCCGACTGGCTGAACGCCAAGGCGCACGGGGCGGACGCGCCGACGGTCGGCTCGCCCGACCTGGCCGCGACGATGACCGCGCTCCGCGCGCTCGCGGGCCCGCGCGGCCTCACCGTCCTCGACGCGGGCCGCGCCGTCGACCAGAACGCCTTCGCGGTGACCGCCGCCTTCGCCGCCGAGCACCGGCTGAAGACGCTCAGCGACCTCGGCGCCCGGGGCGTTCCCGTCCGGCTGGCGGCCGGTGACGAGTGCGTCCGGCGGCCGTACTGCGCGCCGGGTCTGAGGGAGGTGTACGGCATCGACGTGACCGCCGTCGACCCCAAGGGCGTCGGCACCACCCCGGCCAAGCAGGCCGTCCAGAACGGCGAGGACCAGATGGTGCTCACCACGACCACCGATGCCACGCTCGACGAGTTCGGTCTCGTCCTGCTCGCCGACGACCGGAACCTGCAGAACGCCGATCACATCGTCCCCGTGGTGAACCGGGCCCGCGCCGGGAGCGAGGGGGTCACCCGGGCGCTCTCCCGGCTGAACACGGTGCTGACGACGGCCGATCTGGCGATGCTCAACGAGCAGGTGGACAGCTGGCGGCGCCTCCCGGAGGACGTGGCGCGGAACTACCTCGCGGACAAGGGCCTCGTCCGGCGCTGAGCGGGCGACGAGCGCGTGCCGAGCCCGCGCGGGACGGCCGCGCGTGTCAGCCCGCTGAACAGCGTCTCTTGTCATGACCCTTGCGGGGTCGTTCGCGCCCCTGCTATTCATCGGTTAGGAAAGTTTCCTTCCAGTCGAACTCGCGTACCCCCCCGACCTCGTTCGTCGTTCCGTGGAGACCCCCATGACTTCGGCACGATCCGCACGACCCCGACCCCGCCTCCGGCGCTACGGCATCGCCGGCACCGCCCTGGGCGCACTGCTCCTCGGCCTCGCCACCCTGCCGCCCACCGCGACCGCCGCCCCCGTCACCCACGAGGCCGAGGCGGCCACCGTCTCCCAAGGTGCCGTCGAGTCCAACCACGCCGGCTTCACCGGCGCCGGATTCGTCAACTACGACAACGTCAGCGGCAGTTACGTCCAGTGGAACGTCAACGCCGCCCAGGCGGGCCCCGCGACGCTCACCCTGCGCTACGCCAACGGCACCACCACCAACCGCCCGATGGACATCGCCGTCAACGGCGCGGTCGCCGCCTCCGGCAAGTCCTTCGCCGGCACCGGCGCCTGGACCAGCTGGGCGACCACCACCGTCAACACCACCCTCAAGGCCGGCGCCAACACCGTCCGCGCCACCGCCACCACCGCCAACGGCGGCCCCAACGTCGACCACCTGACCGTCGACAGCGGCACCACCCAGCCGCCCACCGGCACCACCCCCGCCGCGATCAACGGCCAGCTCAAGGTCTGCGGCACCAAGCTCTGCAACCGGTACGACAAGCCGATCCAGCTCCGCGGCATGTCCAGCCACGGCACCCAGTGGTACAGCCAGTGCCTGACCGGCGGCTCGCTCGACGCCCTCGCCAAGGACTGGAACGCCGACGTCCTGCGCGTCTCCACGTACGTCCAGGAGGAGGGCTACGAGACCGACCCGCGCAAGTACACCGACCTCGCCCACGCGCTCATCGAGCAGGCCACCGCGCGCGGCATGTACGTGATCGTCGACTGGCACATGCTCGACCCGGGCGACCCGCACTACAACCTCGCCCGCGCCAAGACCTTCTTCACCGAGATCGCCCAGCGCCACGGCTCCAAGACGAACCTGCTGTACGAGATCGCCAACGAGCCCAGCGGCGTCGCCTGGTCCCGCATCAAGAGCTACGCCGAGCAGCTCATCCCGGTCATCCGCGCCAAGGACGCCGAGACCCCGATCCTCGTCGGCACGCGCGCGTGGTCCTCGTTCGGCGTCTCCGAGGACGGCGACGAGTCCGAGGTCGTGTCCAACCCGGTGAACGCCGCCAACATCATGTACACCTTCCACTTCTACGCCTACTCGCACCGCGAGGAGTACCTGAACACCCTCTCCCGCGCGGCCGACAAGCTGCCCGTCTTCGTCACCGAGTTCGGCACCCAGAACTACGCCGGCGAGGGCAGCAACGACTTCGCCATGAGCCAGAAGTTCATCGACCTCATGGCCGCGAAGAAGATCAGCTGGGTCAACTGGAACTACTCCGACGACGAGCGCACCGGCGCCGTCTTCAAGACCGGCACCTGTGACGCCGGCGGACCCTGGACCGGCACCGGCTCGCTGAAGCCCGCCGGCGTCTGGATCCGGGACCGCGTCAGGACGGCGGACGACTTCCCGACCTCCTGACGCCCTTCCTCCGGTACGCCCCCGCCATGTGATCCACTGTCCTGGCGGGGGCGTACCGAACAGGAGCAGGAACAGCGTGACCACCTACCGGCAGCCGGGACTCGTCCTCACCGACCACCGCTTCCCCGTCCCCCTCGACCACGACCGCCCCGACGGCGAGCGCATCGAGGTCTTCGCCCGCGAGGTCGTCGCCGGCGACAAGGCCGGATCCGACCGGGACCGGCTCCCGTGGCTGGTCTACCTGGAGGGCGGCCCCGGCTTCGGCGCCCGCCGCTTCATCGGCCCGCAGGCCTGGCTCGGCCGGGCCGTGCGGGAGTTCCGCGTCCTCCTGCTCGACCAGCGGGGCACCGGCCGCTCCACCCCCGCCAACCGCCAGACCCTCCCGCTCCGCGGCACCCCGGCCGAACAGGCCGACTACCTCGCCCACTTCCGCGCCGACTCGATCGTCAAGGACTGCGAGAGCATCCGGCGCCGCCTCACCGGCGGCGCCCCCTGGACCGTCCTCGGCCAGAGCTTCGGCGGCTTCTGCGCCGTCCACTACCTCTCGACCGCGCCCCAGGGCCTGGAGCGGGTCCTGATCACCGGCGGGCTGCCCTCCCTGCACGCCACCGCCGACGAGGTCTACCGCGCCGCCTACCCCCGCATCCGGCGCAAGAACGAGGCCCACTTCGCCCGCTACCCGCAGGACGCCGAGCGGGCCCGCGCCATCGCCGCCCACCTCCGCGAGCACCGGGTCACCCTCCCCGGCGGCGGGCACCTCACCCCCGAGGCCTTCCAGTCCCTCGGCATCCTCCTCGGCTCCGGCGAGGGCACCCACCAGCTGCACCTGCTCCTGGAAGGCGCCTTCGTCCCCACCCCGGGCGGACCCGCGCTCGCCGACGCCTTCCTCGAGCAGGTCCAGGCCCAGCTGTCGTACGCCGGACACCCGCTGTACGCCGTGCTCCACGAGGCCATCTACGCCCAGGGCGAGGGCCCCACCGACTGGGCCGCCGAACGCGTCCGCGCCGAATACCCCGAGTTCGACGCCGGCGCCGCGCTCGACGAGGGCCGGCCCTTCCTGTTCACCGGCGAGACCGTCCACCCCTGGCACTTCACCACCGACCCCGCCCTGCGCCCGCTCCGCGAGACCGCCGAACTCCTCGCCGCCCGCACCGACTGGGCCCCGCTCTACGACCCCGAGCGGCTCGCCGCCAACCGGGTCCCGGTCGCCGCCGCCGTCTACCACGACGACATGTACGTGGACACCGTCCACTCCCTCGACACCGCGCGGACCGTCCGCGGACTGCGCACCTGGGTGACCGACGAGTTCGAACACGACGGGGTACGGGCCGGCGGACCGCGCGTCCTCGACCGGCTGCTCGCGCTCTCCCGGGACGAGATCTGATCCCGGCCGGCGGCCGGAAACCGATCACCTCCGCATAGGATGCGGCGCGCAACCGAGCAGGCCGAGGCGCCGTGCGCACGAGGAGGGTCCGGATGACGGGACGCGAGACACCGGCTTCGGGCCGGGAGCTGAAGTTCCGGGCCCTCATGGCCGAGCTGCGGCGCGGCATCCTCGACGGCACCTGGCCCCCCGGCAGCAAGCTCCCCACCGAGCGGGCGCTCGCCACCGAGACGGGCCTGTCGGTCACGACGGTCCGCCGCGCCTACGAGGACCTGGTCGCCCTCGGACTCGTCGAACGCCGCCAGGGCGCGGGCAGCTTCGCCGCCCACCGGCCCGAACGCGACGGCGGCGGGCAGCGGATCGTCGGCGTCCTGGTCCCCGACACCGCCTTCTACTACCCCCGGGTCCTCCAGGGCATCGAGAAGGAACTCGCGGCGGCCGGGGCCCGGCTGGTCCTCGCCTGCTCCCACTACGACCCCGACGAGGAGGACGCCGCCGTCGAGCGCCTCCTCTCGGCCGGCGTCCACGGACTCCTCCTCGTCCCCAGCCTGCACACCGCCACCGACCCCGGACGGCGCGCGGAGGAGTTGCTGGCGCTGCCCGTCCCCGCCGTCCTCGTCGAGCGCCGGCTCGCCGCGTACGGCCCGGGCGACCCCACCGAGCACGTCTGCACCGACCACGAGGGCGGCGCCTACGACGCGGTCCGCCATCTGCGCGCCCTCGGCCACGAGCGGCTCGGCCTCGTCGTCCGCACCGACGCCCCCACCACCGCGCCCATCGAGTCCGGCTTCGCCCGGGCCGTCGGCGACCTCGGACTGCCCGGGCCGCCGCCGTACGAGCGGGACGTGATGGCCCGCTGGGACCCGGACCGCGCGGACCGGGCCCTCGCCGCGCTGCGGGACGCCGGGGTCACCGCCGCGCTCTGCTTCGGCGACCGGGAGGCCGCGCTGATGCTCGGGGCGGCCCGCCGCGCCGGGGTGCGGGTCCCCGGCGACCTCGCCCTGATCAGCTACGACAACGAGTTCGCCGATGTCGCGGAGACCCCGCTGACCGCCGTGTCGCCGCCCAAGTACGCCCTCGGCAGGCTCGCCGCGCAGATCCTGCTCAAGCGGCTCGCCGAGGGCGAGGCCGCGCCGCTGCACCAGGTGCAGCTCCGCCCCCGGCTCGTGGTCCGCGCCTCCTGCGGCGGAGGCCGGGGCGCGGGCGGCGCGCCACGCGGTCAGGGCGGTTCCGGGCGCGGCGGCGGCGCGTAAAAGTCCAAGAGGTGAGTTCCCATTGCTCATGGAGTGCTCTTGACCCGAGCCGGTAGAACTCGGTCCGGGCCCCGCGAGGGGAGGCGCGAGGAGAGGACCCGGACATGAGCACCCACGTCGGCGCGGAGATCGCCGGCCAGCCCGACTGCTGGCGCCGGGCCGCCGAGCTCGCCCACCGGGACGCCGCCCTGCTGCCGGCCCGTGGCGAGCGGGTGGCCGTGGTCGGCTGCGGCACCTCGTACTTCATCGCCCGTGCCTACGCGGCGCTGCGCGAGTCCCTCGGCGCGGGCGAGACCGACGCCTTCCCCGCCTCCGACTCCACCCCGCTCGGCCGCGGTTACGACCGGATCGTGGCCCTCACCCGCTCCGGCACCACCACCGAGGTCGTCCAGCTGCTCGCCGGGGCGGCGGGCGCCGTCCCCACCCTCGTCCTGACCGGTGTCCCCGACAGCCCGGCCGGACAGCTCGCCGACCGGGTCCTCGACCTCGGCTTCGCCGACGAACGCTCCGTCGTACAGACCCGGTTCGCGACCACCGCGCTGCAACTCCTGCGCGCGGGACTCGGGGTGGACCTCACCTCCGCCATCGCCGACGCCGAACTCGTCCTGTACGAGCGGCTGCCGGCGGCCTGGGAGCGGCGCGGCCAGTTCACCTTCCTCGGCACCGGCTGGACCGTCGGGCTCGCCGACGAGGCGGCGCTCAAGCTGCGGGAGGTGGCCCGTGCCTGGACGGAGTCGTACGCGGCGATGGAGTACCGTCACGGGCCGATCAGCATCAGCGACCGGTCGAGCCTGGTCTGGTGCCTCGGTCCGGCCCCCTCGGGTCTGAAGGACGAAGTGGAGTCCACGGGCGCCCTGTTCGCGGCCGACGCGATCGATCCGGTCGCGGCGCTGGTCCGCGCGCAGCGGCTCGCCGTCGCCCTCGCCGTAAGGCGCGGGCTCAACCCCGACCGGCCCCGCAACGTCTCACGTTCGGTGATCCTTTCCGGAGCGTTCCGGCCGACGGCCGCGGAGGCGGCCCGTATCCTGCGGGCATGACCGGAACCGATGTCACGGACCTCGCCGAGATGCCCGGCGACTGGCAGCGCGCGCTCGCCGTCGTCGCCCACCCCGACGACCTGGAGTACGGCTGCGCGGCCGCCGTCGCGGGCTGGACGGACGCCGGGAAGGAGGTCGTGTACGTCCTCGCCACCCGTGGCGAGGCCGGGATCGACACCCTCGCCCCGGACGTCTGCGGCCCGCTGCGCGAGCGGGAACAGCGGGACAGTGCCGCCGTGGTGGGCGTGGACACGGTCGAGTTCCTGGACCACCGCGACGGGGTGATCGAGTACGGGACCGGGCTGCGCCGCGACATCGCGGCCGCGATCCGCAGGCACCGCCCGGAGCTGGTCGTCACCCTCAACCACCGTGACACCTGGGGCGGGGGCCCCGGCGCCCCGTGGAACACCCCCGACCACCTGGCCGTCGGGCGGGCGACCCTGGACGCCGCGGCGGACGCCGGGAACCGCTGGATCTTTCCGGAGCTCGTCGAGCAGGGTCTGGAGCCCTGGGGAGGGGTGCGCTGGGTGGCGGTCGCGGCCTCCAGCACCCCGACCCACGCGGTCGACGCGGGCCCGGGCCTCGACCGCGCGATCCGCTCGCTGCTGTGCCACCGCGCCTACATCGAGGCGCTGACGGACGAGGACCCGGAGCAGTACGTGCGCTCCTTCCTCGGCATGACGACGAGTCAGGCGTCGGCCCGGTTCGGCGGCCGCCCGGCGGTCACCTTCGAGCTGTTCGCCCGCTGAGGCGGCCGTCCTGCCGAGCAGCCGCCGCGAGTGGGGCGGGCCGTCCGGTCAGCCCATCGGCGCCGGCTTCAGGACGGCGAAGGGCGCTCCGAAGGGGTCGGCGAGCCAGGCGATGCGGCCGACGTCCGGGATGTCGGCGGCGGGCATCAGGACCGAACCGCCGTTCCCCTGGGCGGCCTTGACGATCGCGTCCGCGTCCGTGACGTCGAAGTACACGATCCAGCGCGGGCCTTCGGCCTGGTCCTGGAGTTCGGCGACGCCGCCGAAGGAGGCGTCCTGCTGGTCCCCGTCGGCGGTGGAGAGGACCTGGTACTTCATGCCGGGCGCGTCCATCTCCGCCGACCGCCAGCCGAGCACCGTCCGGTAGAAGGCGACGGCGGCGGCCGGGTCGCCGGTGTGCAGTTCGACCCAGACCAGGGTGTGGGGGGAGGAGGTCCGGTCGAGGCCCTTGGTCGTGCCCGGCTGCCAGAGCGCGAACTGTGCGCCGTGCGGGTCGGTGAGGGCGGCCATCCGGCCCGCGTCCATGACGTCGAAGGGCGCGAGGCGCACCGTGGCGCCCGCCGTCTCCGCGGCCTTCGCCGTGTCGTCCGCGTCCGGGGTGTGGAAGTACACGGTCCAGGCGCTCTTCGCGCCCTCCTCGGTGAGCGGGCCGAGCGCGGCGACCGTCTTCCCGTCCTGCTGGAAGAAGCCGTAGCCGCCCGCGTCGGGTCCCGCCGAGCGGAACTCCCAGCCGAAGACGCCCGTGTAGAAGGCGGCGGCGGCCTCCGTGTCGGGGCTGCCGAGATCGATCCAGCAGGGGGAGCCCTTGGTGAACTGGGTACCGAGCATGGGAGGTGTCCCGTCCTTCCGTCGTCCGTATGCCGTTTCCGGCCACCGTGACCGATCCTGGCCCTTCGGCGGGCGCGGCGCAGCCTCACCGGCCGGGGTTCATCCGACCGGCCGACCGGCCGCCTGCTCCTCCAGCGCGCCGAACACCAGCTCGTTGTTGAGCGCGACCCCGGCCCGGTAGCCCCGGCTCACCGCGTTGACCACCTGTTCCTGCGGGCCCGTCACGTTCCCGGCGGCCCAGACGCCGGGCACGCTCGTCCGGCCCGTCCCGTCCACGGCGACGAACTCGCCGAACGGGGTGGCGCTCAGCTCCGCGCCGAGCTGCCGCAGGACACCGTCCCGGGCCGCCAGGCGCGAGGCCGCGGCGAAGACCACGGAGCGGGCCACGGTCCTGCCGTCGGCGAGCCGCACCCCGGTCAGCCGGTCGTCGCGCACCGCGAAGCCCACCACCTCGCCCCGCTCGATCCGGACGCCCGCCGCGTCGAGGAGGGCCGCCTCGTGCTCCGACGGCTCGGCGGAGGTGTGCAGGAACAGGGTCACGTCCTTCGACCAGTGCGCGACCATCAGCGCCTGGTGCGCGGGCATCGTCGGGTGCGCGATGACGCCGAAGGCCTGGTCGCGGACCTCCCAGCCGTGGCAGTACGGGCAGTGCAGCACGTCCTTCCCCCACCGTTCGGCGAGGCCCTCGATCGGGGGCAGCTCGTCGACGAGCCCGGTGGTGACGACGAGCCGCCGCGCGGCGACGGTGTCCCCGTCCGCGAGGGTCAGGACGAACCCGCCCCGCCCGTCGGGTGCGGCGCCCGTCACCTCCCCGGTCCGCAGCTCCACCCCGTATCCGGCGACCTCGGCCCGTCCGGCGGCCAGGTAGTCCGCCGGGCTCATGCCGTCCCGGGTCAGCACGCCCTGCATGTGCGCGGCGGGCGCGTTGCGCGGCCGGCCGGCGTCGACGACCAGGGTCCGGCGGCGTGCCCGGCCGAGGACCAGGGCGGCGCTGAGCCCGGCGGCGCCACCGCCGACGACCACGGCCTCGTACGCGTTCTCTCGATCTGCGTGATGTGTGTGGTGTGCGTTCATGGGGCGAGCGTCGCCCGAGCCCGCGAAACGAGCAAGCATCGTTGCCGTTTCTGCAAAACTGCACGTATGACCGAAGAAAAAGACGATCGCATCGACGCCGTACTGAACGAGGTCGGCCCCCGGCTCCGCCGGGTCCGCCGCGACCGCGGGGTGACCCTCGCCGAGCTCTCCGCGACCACCGGCATCTCCGTGAGCACCCTCTCCCGGCTGGAGTCGGGGCAGCGCAAGCCCAGCCTTGAGCTGCTCCTGCCGCTCGCCCGCGCCCACCAGGTCCCGCTCGACGAGCTGGTCGGCGCACCGCCGACCGGCGACCCACGGATCCGGGCGAAGCCGATCGTGCGGGACGGCCGCACGATGTACCCGCTGACCCGGCAGCCGGGCGGCCTCCAGGCGTACAAGGTGGTGCAGGAGAAGCCGCAGCAGGAGGAGCCTGAGCCGCGCGTCCACGAGGGCTACGAGTGGCTGTACGTGCTCTCCGGGAGGCTCCGGCTCGTCCTCGGCGAGCACGACGTCGTCCTCGGGGCCGGCGAGGCGGCCGAGTTCGACACGCGCGTCCCGCACTGGTTCGGACCGACGGCGGACGGCCCCGTGGAGTTCCTGAGCCTCTACGGCCCACAGGGGGAGCGGATGCACGTCAGGGCCCGCCCGAAGAAGTCCGGCTGAGCGGTTCCCCTCGCATCAAGCGACCGCTTAGTATGCAACCGACCGCTCGGTACGGAGGAGGCTTCCGGATGCAGGCATGGCGTGTGTACGAGAACGGGGAACCGCGCGCGGTGATGCGCCGCGAGGAGGTGGCCCCGCCCGCGCCCGGCGACGGCCAGGTCCTCCTCAAGGTGCGCGCCGCCAACGTCAACTTCCCCGACGCGCTGCTCTGCCGCGGCCACTACCAGGTGCGCCCCCCGCTGCCCTTCACCCCCGGCGTCGAGGTCTGCGCCGAGACCGAGGACGGCCGCCGGGTCGTCACCACCGCCGCCCTCCCGCACGGCGGCTTCGCCGAGTACCTCCTCGCCGACGCCGCCGGCCTGCTGCCCGCCCCCGAGTCGCTCGACGACGCCGAGGCCGCCGCGCTCCACATCGGCTACCAGACCGGCTGGTTCGGACTGCACCGCCGCGCCGCCCTCCAGGAGGGCGAGACCCTCCTCGTCCACGCCGCGGCCGGCGGCGTCGGCAGCGCCGCCGTCCAGCTCGGCAAGGCCGCCGGCGCCACCGTGATCGGGGTCGTCGGCGGACCGGCGAAGGCCGCCGTCGCCCGCGCGCTGGGCTGCGACGTGGTGATCGACCGGCGCTCCGAGGACGTCGTCGCCGCCGTCAAGGCCGCGACCGGCGGCCGCGGCGCCGACGTGATCTACGACCCGGTCGGCGGCGAGGCCTACCAGCAGTCCGCCAAGTGCGTCGCCTTCGAGGGCCGGATCGTCGTCGTCGGCTTCGCCAGCGGCACCGTCCCGGCGCCCGCCCTCAACCACGCCCTGGTGAAGAACTACTCGGTCCTCGGCCTCCACTGGGGCCTCTACGCCGCGAAGGACCCGGCCTCGATCGGCCGCTGCCACGAGACCCTCACCGCCCTCGCGGCCAAGGGCCTGATCAAACCCCTGATCGGCGAGCGCGTCCCGTTCGCGGGCGCGGCCGACGCCGTCCAGCGGGTCGCCGACGGCACCACCACCGGCCGCCTGGTCGTCCTCCCGGAAGGAGCCCGCGCATGACCGACGCCGAGGAACTCCGCGCACGCACCCGGACGTTGCTGGAGGAACACCCGCCCGCCACCACCGACCGCACCGACTTCCTGCGGGCCCGCTTCGACGCCGGACTCGCCTGGGTGCACTACCCGGTCGGCCTCGGCGGCCTCGACGCGCCCCGCGCGCTCCAGAGCGTCGTCGACGCCGAACTCGCCGCCGCGGGCGCCCCCGACAACGATCCGCGCAAGATCGGCATCGGCCTCGGCATGGCCGCCCCCACCGTCCTCGCCCACGGCTCCGACGAGGTGAAGCGGCGCTTCCTCCGCCCGCTCTGGGTCGGCGAGGAGGTCTGGTGCCAGCTCTTCAGCGAGCCCGGCGCGGGCTCCGACCTGGCCGCGCTCGCCACCCGGGCCGTCCGCGACGGCGAGGACTGGGTCGTCGACGGACAGAAGGTGTGGACCTCCAGCGCCCACACCGCCCGCTGGGCCATCCTCATCGCCCGCACCGACCCGGACGCCCCCAAGCACCGGGGCATCACCTACTTCGTCTGCGACATGACCGACCCCGGCGTGGAGGTCAGGCCGCTGCGCCAGATCACCGGCGAGGCCGAGTTCAACGAGGTCTTCCTGACCGGCGTCCGCATCCCCGACGCCCACCGCCTCGGCGAGGTCGGCGACGGCTGGCGGGTCGCCCAGACCACCCTCATGAACGAGCGGGTCTCCATCGGCGGCTCCCGCATCCCCCGCGAGGGCGGCATGATCGGGAAGGCCGCCACGACCTGGCGCGAGCGCCCCGAACTGCGCACCCACGAGCTGCACCGCCGGCTGCTCGACCACTGGGTCGACGCCGAGGTGGCCAGGCTCGCCGGCGAGCGGCTCCGCCAGCAGCTCGTCGCGGGCCGCCCCGGCCCCGAGGGCAGCGCCATGAAGCTCGCCTTCGCCCGCCTCAACCAGGCCATCAGCGGCCTGGAGGTCGAACTCCTCGGTGACGAGGGCCTGTTGTACGGCGAGTGGGAGATGCGCCGCCCCAACCTGGTCGACTTCACCGGCCGCGACGCCGGATACCGCTATCTGCGGTCCAAGGGCAACTCGATCGAGGGCGGCACCAGCGAGGTGCTGCTCAACATCGTCGCCGAGCGGGTCCTCGGCCTGCCGCCCGAGCCCCGTAACGACAAGGACGTCGCCTGGAAGGACCTCGCCCGATGACCGAGCCTCTGCCGGAGCACCCCCTCGACCTCCTCTACTCCGAGACCGAGGAGGACCTGCGGGCCGCCGTCCGCGCCCTGCTCACCGACCGGGCCGGCCATCAGGTCCTGCTCGACCGGATCGAGACCGAAAGCCCGTACGCCCCCGGCCTGTGGAAGTCCCTCGCGGCCGACATCGGCGCCGCGGGACTCCTCGTCCCCGAGAAGCTCGGCGGCCAGGGCGCGAGCCACCGGGAGACCGCCGTCGTCCTGGAGGAACTCGGCCGTGCGGTCACCCCGCTGCCGTACCTCTCCAGCGCGGTGGTGGCCACCGAGACGCTGCTCGACCTGGCGGACGGGAGCGAGGCGGCGGCCGGACTGCTCGCGGAGCTGGCGGGCGGCCGGACGGTGGCCGTCCTCGCCGTACCCCTGTCGACGGCGCCCGGGGCGGAGTTCCCGCTCACCGGCCCGGTCCCCGCGGTGGCCGACGCCCCCGCCGCCGACGTGTTCCTCGTGCCCCGCGCCGACGGTCTGTACGCCGTGCCCGCCGCGGAGGCGACGGTCGAGCCGCAGACTCCGCTCGACCTCACCCGCCCGCTGGCCAGGGTCACCGCCTCCGTCGGCGGCACCCGGCTCGCGGGCCCCGACGCGGCCCGTACGGCGGTCCGGCGAGGACTGCTCTCCGGGGCCGGGCTCCTCGCCTCCGAACAGCTCGGCCTCGCCGAGTGGTGCCTGGAGGAGACCGTCCGGTACACCCGGGAGCGCCACCAGTTCAACCGGCCGGTCGGCTCCTTCCAGGCCCTCAAGCACCGCATGGCCCAGCTCTGGCTGGATCTCGTGGGCGCCAGGGCCGCGGCCCGCGCGGCCGCCGACGCCCTGGCCACCGGCAGCCCGGACGCCCCGCTGCTGGTGGCCGTCGCCCAGGCCTACTGCTCGAAGACGGCCGTCCGGGCCGCCGAGGAGTGCGTGCAGCTGCACGGCGGGATCGGGATGACCTGGGAACACCCCGCGCACCTGGCGCTCAAGCGGGCCAAGTCCGACCAGATCGCCCTGGGGGCGACGGGGCGGCACCAGGACGCGATCGCCGCCCTGGTGGGCCTAGAGCCGCCGCTGTAGCCGGACCGGTCGGAGCCCCTGAGCCCCGATGTAAGGGGCCTCTGTGTCCGCACCCCTTTACATACTGTTTAATTGCATGCTGTTCGCAATAACAGTTGATCTCCAAAAGGGGTGTGGACACGATGACCGCCCGTCTCCTCCGCGGCACGGCCGCCGCGACGCTCGCGGGGGCCCTCGCCCTCACCGCGGCGGCCTGCTCGAACCCCGGCTCCACCGCCGGGGCCTCCGGCGGACCCAAGGATTCCGCGGTCGTCGGCATCGCCTACGAGCCCGAGACCCTCAGCCCCCTCCTCGGCTACGGCAAGGACGGCAACTCCAAGATCTTCGACGGGCTGCTCGCCTTCGACGCCGACATGAAGCTCAAGCCCGCCCTCGCGAGCAAGCTGCCCCACATCAGCGCGGACGGCCTCACCTACACGTACACCCTCCGCGACGGCGTCACCTTCAGCGACGGCGCCCCCTTCACGGCCAAGGACGTCGTCTTCACCTACCGGACGATCCTCGACCCCAGGACGAACAACGCCTCCCGCACCGAGCTCGACGCCCTCAAGAGCGTCGAAGCCGTCGGCGACGACACCGTCGTCTTCCACCTCAAGTACCCCTACGCGCCCTTCGCCCAGCGCACCGTCCAGGCCATCGCCCCCGAACACATCGCGGCGAAGCAGGACGTCAACACCGGCCCCTTCACCAGCAAGCCGATCGGCACCGGCCCCTACGTCCTCACCGGCTGGTCCAAGGGTGAGAAGCTCAGCTTCAAGGCCAACCCGACCTACTGGAACGGCGCCCCCCAGGTGAAGAAGTTCACCATGGCGGTCATCAAGGACGACGACGTGCGCGCCACCCGGCTCCGCGCCGGCGACCTCGACGGCGCGATCCTGCCGCCCAACCTGGCCGCCGGCTTCAAGGCCGACAAGGCCAAGAAGACCTGGACGGCGAAGACGTACGACTACCGCACCGTCACCCTCCCCACCCACCACCAGGTCGCCGGCGACACCGCCGTCCGCCGCGCCCTCGACATCGCCATCGACCGCCAGGCCATGGTCGACAAGATCCTCGAAGGCGCCGGCAAGCCCGCCTACGGCCCCGTCCCCACCGACAGCCCCTGGTTCGCCAAGGGCACCGAGCGCCGCCACGACCTCGCCGGCGCGCAGAAGATCCTCGACGAGGCGGGCTGGAAGCCCGGCCCCGACGGCATCCGCGTCAGGAACGGCGTCCGCGCCGCCTTCCCGCTCTGGTACCTCTCCGGCGACAAGCTCCGCCAGGACCACGCCCTCGCCTACGCCTCCGACGCCAAGAAGGCCGGCATCGACATCACCGCCCAGGCCGGCACCTGGGAGGTCATCGAGCCCCGGATGAAGACCGACGCCGTCCTCGCCGGCGGCGGCGCGCCCGGCGACCCCGACTTCGACCAGTACCTGCTCCTGAAGTCCGACCTCGCGGGCGACGGCTTCAACAACATGGCCTGGTACGACAACAAGACCGTCGACCGCGCCCTGGAGGACGGCCGGCGCACCGACGACCTCACGAAGCGCCGCGCCGCGTACGACACCGTCCAGCGCGAACTGGTGAAGAACCCCGGCTACACCTTCCTCACCCACATCGACCACCTCTACGTCGTCGACGACGCCTGGGACGGACCGAGCACCCAGACCGAACCGCACGACCACGGCCTCGCCTCCGGCCCCTGGTGGAACGTCGAGAGCTGGAAGCCCAAGAAGGCCGGGGCGACGCAGAAGTGACCCGCCGCCTCCCCTGGGGGGCCATGGCGCGGATGACGGGACGGCGTGCCCTGGCCGCCGTCCCCGTCCTCCTCGCCGTCACCCTGGCGGTGTTCGCCGTCGCCGAAGCCTCCCCCTTCGACCCCGTCAAGGCCTACGCCGGGACCGCCGGACTCACCGCCTCGCAGGAGAACCTCGACCAGCTCCGCGCCAACCTCGGCGTCGACCGGCCCCTCCTCACCCGCTGGTGGGAGTGGCTCACCGCCGCCCTCACCGGCGACCTCGGCGACTCCGCCGTCATGCGCCGCCCCGTCGCCGAGGTCATCGGCGAGCGCCTCGGCTGGTCCGTCCTCCTCGCCGTCACCGCCTTCCTCGTCGCCATCGCCCTCGGCACCCTCCTCGGCGTCCTCGCCGGACGCCGCCGCGGCGGCCTCACCGACCGCGCCGTCAGCTCCGTCGCGTACACCCTGGAAGCCGCCCCCGCCTTCTGGCTCGGCCTCCTCGCCATCTGGTTCTTCGCGCTGAAGCTCGGCGCCCTGCCCGCCGGCGGACTCACCGACACCGCGAGTGACACCGTCACCCCCGACCAGGTCGCCCGTCACCTCGTGCTGCCCGCGCTCGTCCTCGGCATCTCCCAACTGCCCTGGTTCTTCCTGTACGTCCGCCAGGGCGTCGGCGACGCCCTCGACGAGGACCCGGTGCGCGGCGCCCGCGCCCGCGGCCTGCGCGAACGCACCGTCCTCACCGGCCACGCCCTGCGCTCCGGAATGCTGCCCATGCTCACCCTCATCGGCTCCCGCGTGCCCGAGCTCATCACCGGGGCCCTGCTCGTGGAGACCGTCTTCAGCTGGCCCGGCATCGCCGCCGCCACCGTCCAGGCCGCCACCTCCGTGGACTTCCCGCTGCTCGCCGCCCTCACGGTCCTCGCCACCGCCGCCGTGCTCCTCGGAAACCTCCTCTCCGACCTCCTGTACGGCCTCGCCGACCCGAGAGTGGGCTTCGATGGCTGACCCGCGCACCCACCGCCTGCGGCTGTGGAGCTCGGCCCTCGTCGTCGGCGTCGTCCTCCTCGCCGTCCTCGTCGTGCCCCCGCTCGTCCAGCTCGACGAACAGGCCGTCGACCTCTCCCGCAAGCTCCTCCCGCCGTCCTGGGACCACCCCTTCGGCACCGACGACCTCGGCCGCGACCTCCTGCTGCGCTGCGTCTACGGCCTGCGGATCTCCCTCCTCGTCGGCCTGGTCGCCGCGCTGGTCGCCACCGTCGTGGGCACCGCCGTCGGCGCGGCCGCCGGCGCGCTCGGCGGCTGGACCGACCGCACCCTCATGCGGCTCGTCGACGCCTTCTCCTCCGTGCCCCACCTGCTGCTCGGCATCTTCGTGGTCGCCCTCTTCCGGCCCGGCGTCTGGCCGGTGATCGCCTCCGTGGCCGTCACCCACTGGCTGTCCACCGCCCGGATCGTCCGCTCCGAGGTCCTCTCCCTGCGCACCCGGCCCTTCGTCGAGGCCGCGATCTCCGGCGGCGCCACCCGGTGGCGCGTCACCGTCCGCCACCTGCTGCCCGCGGTCCTGCCGCAGGCCGGCCTCGCCGCCGTCCTGATGGTCCCGCACGCCATGTGGCACGAGTCCGCGCTGTCCTTCCTCGGCCTCGGCCTCCCCAGCCACCAGGCGAGCCTCGGCAACCTCGTGCAGAACGCCCGCTCCTCCCTCCTCGCCGGACACGGCTGGCCCACTGTCTTCCCCGGCCTGCTCCTCATCGTCCCCACCCTCGCCATCGCCGGCCTCGCGGGCGTCTGGCGCGACCGTCTCAACCCCCGCCGCCGATCGGAGCTGATGCTGTGACCGCAGAGAACGTGCTCCGCGCCCTGGAGGCCGTCTCCGCCGAGCGGGCCGGCGACGCCGTGCTCAGCGTCCGAGACCTGAGCGTGCGGTTCCGGCTGCGCGGCGGCCGGAGCGTCGAGGCCGTCAGCGACGCCGACTTCGACCTCGGCGCGGGGGAGTGCCTCGCCCTCGTCGGGGAGAGCGGCTGCGGCAAGTCCGTGCTCGCCTCCGCGCTCCTCGGGCTGCTGCCGGCCAACGCCGAGGCCTCCGGTACGGCGCTGCTCGCCGGCCGCGACGGCGCCGCCGGGACCGATCTGCTCGCCGCCGACGAGAAGACCCTGGCCCGCACCGTACGGGGCCGCCGCGTCGGCCTCGTACCGCAGAGCCCCGCCGCCCACCTCACCCCCGTCCGCACCGTACGGTCCCAGCTGGAGGAGACCGTCCGCGCGCTCACCGGCACCTCCCGCCGCGCCCGCCGCAAGGCCGCCGAGGACGCCGCCGAACGCGCCGCCTTCCCCGCCGGACACCTCGACCGCTACCCGCACGAGCTCTCCGGCGGCCTCGCCCAGCGCGCCGCCACCGCCCTCGCCCTCATCGGCGACGCCCGGCTGCTGCTCGCCGACGAGCCGACCACCGGCCTCGACCGCGACCTCGTCGACCGCACCGTCGACGAGCTGCGCCGCCACGCCGACGACGGCCGCGCGCTGCTCCTGATCACCCACGACCTGGCGGCCGCCGCCCGCATCGCCGACCGCGTCGCCGTCATGTACGCCGGCCGCATCGTCGAAATCGCCCCCGCCCAGCGGTTCTTCGGACCGACCGGCCCCCGCCACCCCTACGCCCGCGGACTCCTCGACGCACTGCCCGACCGGGCGTTCACCCCGATCCCCGGCATGCCCCCGGAGCTCTCCGCGCTGCCCGAGGGCTGCGCCTTCGCCCCGCGCTGCCCCCTCGCCGACGAACGCTGCGCCACCCGGCCGGAGTTCACGGCGCACCTGGCCTGCCACCACCCGGAGCGCCCCCGTGCTTGAACTCGACACCGTCACCGCCGGATACGACCGCCGCACCCCCGTCTTCCGGGGCGCCTCGCTCACCGTCGCGCCCGGCGAATCCGTCGGACTGCTCGGCCCCAGCGGCTGCGGCAAGTCCACCCTCGCCCGCGTCGCGGCCCTCCTGCACCGCCCCGACGCGGGGCGTCTCGCACTCGACGGCACCGAGGTCAGGGCCTGGCGCCATCGCGCCCCGCGCGAGCTGCGCACCGCCGTCGGCGTCGTGTTCCAGCAGCCCCGCACGGCCGCCGACCCGCGGCTCACCCTCGCCGACCTCCTCGTCGAACCCCTCCGCGCCACCGGCCGGCGCGCCGAGGCCCTGGACCGCCTCGCCGAACTCGCCCCGGCCGTGGGCCTCACCCCCGACCTGCTCGGCCGCCGCCCCCACGAGGTCAGCGACGGGCAGCTCCAACGCGCCTGTCTGGGGCGGGCGCTGGCCCTGCGCCCCCGCTGGCTGGTCTGCGACGAGATGACCGCGATGCTCGACGCCTCCACCACGGCCGCCCTGGTCGCCGCCGTCGAGGCCTACCGCGCGGAGACCGGCGCGGGCCTCCTCGCGGTCGGCCACGACCGCGTGCTGCTGCGCCGCTGGTGCGACCGCACGGTGGAGTGGAAGGACTGCCTGCCCGCCTGAGGGCGGACCCGCCACCCCGCGCCCCGGGCGCCCCGATGGCGGCAGGGGCCCTTCCGCCATGTAATGGAAGGGAGTGCACGCGGAGGGAGCAGGCCATGCCCCTGGTGGATTCGGCGGACGGGCCACGCTTCGCGCTGCGTGGCCGCATCGTGACGATGGACGGCGAGGACGTCGTCCTGCCCGACGGGGTCCTCTACATCAACCGCGGGATCATCGACCACGTGCTCCCGGCCGGTTCCCCGCCGCCCGAGGGCTACGCGGACGTGACGCCCGTGGACACGGCCGGCACCGCCTACCCCGGACTGATCGAGCTGCACAACCATCTTCCGTACGACGTCCTCCAGTTGTGGCAGGTGCCGCGTCTGTTCGCCAACCGGACCCAGTGGGGAGGCGGTTCGAACGCCGCCTACCGGCGCCTGGTGACCGGACCGATGGGTGTGCTGGGCGACGACCCGGAGTCCATGCCGGCCGTCGCCCGCTACGTCGAGGCGAAGGCGCTGATCCACGGCACCACGACCAGCCAGGGGGTCGCGCTCTTCAGCAACACCGGATCGAGGCGCATGTACCGGGGCCTGGTCCGCAACGTCGAGGCCACCGACGATCCGGAACTCCCGGAGGCCAAGACGCGCATCGCCGACGTGGAGGCGTCCGACGCCCGCCGCTTCCTCGCCCGTCTCCAGCAGCCGCACCGCCTCCTCCTGCACCTCGCGGAAGGAACGAACGACCGCGCGCGGGCCCACTTCCAGGCGCTCGAGTTCGAACCGGGGAAGTGGGCGATCACGGAGAACCTCGTCGGGATCCACTGCACCCCCCTGACCGCCGAGGACTTCCAGATCATGGTCGAGCACGGCGGCTCCATGGTGTGGTCGCCCCTGTCGAACCTGCTGCTCTACGGCAGGACGGCCGACATCGCCGCGGCCAAGGCGGCGGGTGTGCTCGTCGGCCTGGGCTCCGACTGGTCGGTCTCCGGAAGCAAGGGACTACTGGGCGAACTGAAGGCCGCCCAGCTCGCGTCAGCCGCGGGCGGGGCGGTCTTCACCGATCGCGAGCTGGTCGCCATGGCCACCCGGGACGCGGCGAGGATCCTGCGCTGGGACCGCTCGCTCGGGGCCCTGTCCCCCGGATTCCACGCCGACGTCGTGGTCATCGGAGGCCAGGACGGCGACGCCTACACGTCCTTGGTCGGCGCCCGGGACGCGGACGTCTCCCTGGTGGTCGTCAACGGCTTCGCGAGGTACGGCACGACGACGCTCATGGCGGAGCTCACCTCCGACCCGGACCTGCTGGAAGGGCTGGACGAGCACGAACTGCCGGACCGCTCCCTCAACCTGCACCATCCCTCCGCCGATCCCGTCGTGGGCGACCTGACGCTCGCCGAAGCCACCCGGCGCCTCACCGACGCCCTCGCGAACCTTTCCGTCCCCGCCCCGCCGGTGGACACGGCGCCCCGCACGGCCCGGGGGGCCGAAGGCGCCCCCGTCTGGCGGCTCGCCCTCGACGAGATCGTGCCCACCGGCAGCGAACTACGGCCCCGCCTTCCGCTTCTCGGCCGTCGGGACCGGGTCCCCAGCGGACCGGTCATCAGTGGCGCGGCGCCCCCGCCCGAACCGCTCCAACCACTCGCTCTCGACGCCCTCGTCGCCAGCACGGACACGGACTTCCTGGACACCCTGGAGGCAGAGTCCAACCTGCCCGAGTCGTTCGGGGCCCGGCTGCGTGACCTCCTGGCCTGAATTCTCACCCGTATGGCCGCCCCGCCGTTCGCCCGGACGGACCGCGCATTCCGCCACACTGTCCGCCGAACGCCGCAATTCCGGTGCGGCGCAAGGAGGACGTGAGAGCGATGGCCGTTTCCATTTCTGTCGTGGTGCTGCTGCTGGTGCTGGCCGTGATCTTCCTGCGGAACGGCGGGCTGAAGGTGACCCACGCCCTCGTCTGCGCGCTGCTCGGCTTCTTCCTCGCCGGCACCAGCATGGCGCCCACCATCCACAACGGGGTGGCCGCCACCGCCAACGTGGTCTCCAGCCTCAAACCCTGAGGATGATCGTTTCAGCGCGGTGAACTGCCCGTGAAACGACGGGCAGTTCCATGTACATCTGGGGCACCCGGGCCTAGCCTCGGCCGCCGGCGCGACCGACGACGTACGGACCCGAGGAGCCGCTGTGACCACGCACCCGCCGCGAAGACGAGCCCGCGCGCTCGCGCTGATCGCCCTCGCCGCCACCCTCCTGGCAGGCGCCGCCCCCGTCGCCCAGGCCGAGGAGATCCCCCTCGGCCTCGGGCACCGGCTGGTGGACCACTACTACGAGGGCCCCGCCGCCCCCGCCACCGCCCGCCCGGTGCCCGGCGCGGGCCCCGCCCAGCACCCGTACCTCGCCCCCAACGGCCGCAGCGGCATGCACGCCGACGGCGCGGGCAGCGGCACCCACCCCTACCCCGGCCCGCTCGGCCGCGCCCCGCGCGTGGACAGCGAGAAGATCGCCCCCGTCGGCGGCGAATGCGCCACCGTCACCTTCGACTCCGGCGGCCGGCTCGTCACCGTCTGCGGCACCTTCACCGGCTTCCTGCTCAAACTGCTCGACCCGCGCACCCTCGACACCCTCGCCGAGTACAAACTGCCGCAGCGCTCCTCGACCGTCGAGGCCGTCACCCGGCTCGACTTCGAGAAGATCTTCAAGGACACCTCCGGCGGCGCCTACTTCTACCTGGACGACCGCGACCGGGTCGTGCTCGCCGACTCCCGGCAGCACATCCAGCGCATCGCCCACCGCCAGAAGGCCGACGGGGCCTGGGAGTTCGTCGTCGAGAACGACTGGGACCTCACCTCCCTCGTCCCGCACGACTGCGTCTCCTGGACCAACCTCTTCCCCAGCGGCGTCTGCGACCCCGTCACCTCCGTCATGCCGGACTGGGACGGCCGTATCTGGTGGGTCACCCGCCTCGGCCGCGTCGGCACCGTCGACCCCGCGACGGGCGCGCTGCGCGCGATCCGCCTCGAAGGCGAGGAGATCCAGAACTCCTTCTCCGTCGCCGAGGACGGCGTCTCCCTCGTCACCGACCACGCCCTGTACGGCTTCGGGGCGGACGCCGACGGCACCCCGCGCGTGCGGTGGCGCGAGACGTACGACCGGGGGACCGGCACCAAACCCGGTTCGGTGAACCAGGGTTCGGGCACCACCCCCGACCTCTTCGGCCTCCACGACGAGTACGTCGCCATCACCGACAACGCCGACGACCGGATGAACGTCCTCGTCTACCGCAGGGGCTCCGACGTCCCCGCCGGCCAACGCCTGGTCTGCAAGGTGCCGGTCTTCGGGTCCGGGGCCTCGACCACCGACAACTCCCTGATCAGCTGGGGCAACAGCCTCGTCGTGGAGAACAACTTCGGCTACGAGAACCCGAGCACGCTCCTCCTCGGCCGCAGCGTCGTCGGCGGCGCGACCCGGATCGACGTGCGCCCCGACGGGAGCGGCTGCGACACGGTCTGGGAGAGCGACGTCCGCTCGCCCTCCACCGTCCCCAAGCTCTCCACCGCCAACGGGCTGCTCTACTTCTACGAGAAGCGCCCCCACTCCTGGGGCATCGACGCCTGGTACCTGGCGGCCGTCGACTTCCGGACCGGGCAGCGGGCCTTCAGCCAGTTCACCGGCACCGGATTCGCCTACGACAACAACTGGGCCCCGATCACCCTCGGCCCCGACGGCACCGCGTACGTGGGCGTCTTCAACGGCATCGTCGCCGTCCGCGACACCGCCTGACACCCGCGGAGCCGCCCCGGGACCGGGCCCCGGGGCGGCTCCGTACGCCTGCGCGCACCCCTTACTCCATCTCGGGCATCTCGCCGACGGTGGTCTTGAGGTCGATCACGGCGAAGGTGGCGCCCTGCGGGTCGAGGATCGCCGCGAAGCGGCCGAACGGGCTGTCCATCGGCCCGAACAGCTTCTTGCCGCCGAGCCGTTGGGCCGCCTCGACGGCCTTGTCGCAGTTGTCGACGGCGAAGTACAGCTGGATGTACGACGGGATCTCCGGCGGGAAGTCCTCCGCCGTCATCAGCATCCGCCCGAGCACCGGCTGGGCTCCACCGAGGTCGAAGACCCGGTAGTCCACGTGCTCGTCCTTCATCTTCTTCGAGCCGTAGCCGAAGACGTCGGTGAAGAACGGGTCCGTCTTCGCCGGCTCCCGGGTGAAGACCTCGGCCCAGGCGTACGAACCGCTCTCGCCCTCCAGCTCGAAGCCCTCGTGCTGACCCGCCTGCCAGAGGCCGAAGACGGCGCCCGAAGGCTCCTGCGCGATGCACATCGACCCGAAGTCACCGACCTGCATCGGCTCCATCAGGACGGTGCCGCCCGCGGCGCGGATCTTCTCCGCCGTGGCGGCGACGTCCGCCGAGGCGAAGTACAGACACCAGGTCGACTGCCCCTCACCGTCCTGCCCCGGCATCGGCGGCACGACGGCCGCGACCGCCTTGCCCCCCTTGTACGCCTGCGTGTAGTTGCCGAATTCCGATGAGGACTCGCCGAAGGTCCAGCCGAGCACGTCGCCGTAGAACGTCTTGGCGACCTCGACGTCCTTGAACATCGCGTCGGCCCAGACAGGCGTGCCTTCAGGTCGTACGGCCATGACGGTGACTCCCACTTCCGATTCGATGACGTGTTCCTGTGAGCCACGCTAGCCACGCGGGCCCCGCCCCGCTCGGTGACACGGCGCGCCCCGTCCTAGTCCTGGTCCTGGTCCTGGTCCGGCGGTACGGGAGGGACGACCGCGACCGGGCAGTGCGCGTGGTGCAGCACCGCGTGGGCGACCGAGCCGAGGAGCAGCGAGCCGAAGCGATGCCGGTGGTGGCGGCCCACGACCAGCAGCCCGGCGTCCTTCGAGCCCTCGACGAGGAGGCCGGCCGGGTCCGCCGGCACCACCGTCGGAACGACGTCGACCCGCGGCCGGCGCGCGGCGAAGGGCCGCAGCCGCTCCTCCTGCTCCCGCTCCACCTCCTGGACGATCGCGTCCGTGTCGTCCGCGACGGGAAGCGGCGGGGGCACCTGGAAGGCGGGGGAGGGCGCCGCGAGCAGGGCACCGGGGTCGGGCGGCAGCCGGAACGCCGTCACGGCCTCCAGGGCGACTCCCCGGTGGTGCGCCGCGTCGAACGCGAAGGCGATCACCTCGTCGGGGGTCTCCTCGGTCTGCAGGCCGAGCAGGACCCGGCCACCCTCCGGCCCGCCCGCCAGGGCGGCCGCCCGCGCCTCGTGCGGGACCACGACGAGCGGGCAGGGCGCCGTCGCGGCGAGGGTGCGACTGGTCGAGCCGAGCAGCAGACTCGCGAAGCCGCCGTGCCCGCGGGAGCCGGTCACCAGCAGCCGCGCGCCCCGCGCGACCGCCGGCAGGGCGTCCGTCACGGACCCGTCGAGCGTCTCGTACCGCACGGGAAGCCGGTGCCCGCGCTCCTCGACCAGGGTCCGTACGGCCGCGACGACCGTGTCCGGAAGCTCCGCGGTCGTGCCGAGGGAGGCGATGCGGGCGGCGCCGAGCTGGACGGCGTCGGGCCGGACGTGGGCCACCACCAGGGGCGATCCCAGGTTCTCGGCGGTGCTCAGGGCCCACTCCAGGGCCCGCAGACTGTGCTCGGATCCGTCCACGCCGACGACGACCGGCGGCTCGGACGCGGTGCTCGTGTCACTCATGGGGCCATGACTCCCGCGTCCGGGCGCACGCCACACCGGCCCCGGCGTCGGGACCGCTCCGGTGCGGGAGCGGCCGGGACGTCAGGGCCGGCGGGACGGGAGGACGATCAGGCGCTGCGCTCGCCGCGCGCCGCACGCTCGGCACGCTCGGCGTCGCGCTCCTTGATGCGGACGGTCTCCTTGCGGACCTCCGCCTGGGTGGCGCGCTCCTTCTGCAGCCACTCGGGCAGCTCCTGCCGGAGCTCCTCGATCTGCTCGGTGGTCAGCGGGTCGGTGATGCCACCACGGGCGAGGCCGGCGATGGAGATGCCGAGCCGCTGGGCGACCACCGGGCGGGGGTGCGGGCCGTTCTTGCGGAGCTCCTGGAGCCAGGCCGGGGGATTGGCCTGGAGCTCATTGAGCTCGGCGCGCGAGACGACACCCTCCTGGAACTCGGCGGGGGTGGCCTCGAGGTACACACCCAGCTTCTTCGCCGCGGTGGCGGGCTTCATCGTCTGGGTGCTCTGGTGCGACGTCATGGTGTCAAGGGTATCGAGCGTGCGGACGAGTTCCGACCACGGCAGCTACCGGTAACCTGGCGGAGTGACAGGCTCGGACGCTTCCCCCGCAGATTCCCCCGCTTCCCCCGCCCCCTCCTCGGCCTTTCGGCTCGCCTACGTGCCCGGAGTGACGCCGTCGAAGTGGGTGCGGGTGTGGACCGAGCGCCTGCCCGACGTGCCCCTGACCCTGCTCGCCGTGACGGCCGCCGAGGCCTTCGGCGCGCTCCGGGACGGCGCCGCGGACGCGGGTCTCGTCCGGCTGCCGGTCGACCGGGACGACCTCAGCGCCATCCCGCTCTACACCGAGACCACGGTCGTCGTCATCCCCAAGGACCACCTGTTCGCGGCGGCGGAGGAGGTGTCGGCCGAGGATCTCGCCGAGGAGCTGGTCCTGCACCCGCTGGACGACACCCTCGGCTGGGAGCGGCCGCCGGGCCGCCCGGCGAACGAGCGCCCGGAGACGACCGCCGACGCGATCGAGCTGGTCGCCGCGGGCGTCGGCGTCCTCGCCCTGCCCCAGTCGCTCGCCCGGCTGCACCACCGCAAGGACCTGACCTACCGGACGCTGACGGAGGTCCCGCAGTCGCGGGTGGCGCTGTCGTGGCCGGCCGCCGACGAGGCCCCCGACCTGGTGGAGGAGTTCATCGGCATCGTGCGCGGCCGCACGGTGAACAGCACCCGGGGCCGGCGCGCGGAGGCACTGAAGGGCCAGAAGCAGCCCAAGGAGCAGAAGGCGTCGCAGAAGTCCGGCAAGCCCGCCAGGGCCGGGAAGCCGGGCGCCGGCGCGCGTACGGCCGGCAAGCCCGCCGCGCGCAAGTCCGGCGGAGCCGGTGGCGCCGGCCGGGGCCGTACGAGCGGGAAGCCCCGCAAGCGGTCCTGAGCCCGAACCGGAGCCGCCCCCGTCCGTACGGCGGACGCCGGCCGCCGTGCCCGGCGGCCGCTCGGCATACTGACCCCTCCTGATCACCGAGATCACGCAGGAGGAGCTTTGGCCGCCAGTTTCAGGACCGTCGTCGAGGTGGCACCGGACCACCTCGCACAGGCCCGGTCCATCGACCGGGTGTTCCAGGACGCGATCGCCCCGGCGACCGTCAACTTCGACTTCGAGGCCATACGGGAGGCCGCCGCGGCCGTCCCGGACAGCACCGTGGTGAAGATGGTGCGGGGCTGGGGGCTCCAGGAGTACGCCCCCGTCCTCGTCATGGTGCTCTCGCTCAAGGAGGCCGTCCGCCAGGCGCTGCCGCCGGAGTGCGCGGAGGCCGGCTTCTGGGCCACCGTGGAGCGGGAGCTCGTGCGGGCCTTCACGGGTCTGGCCGCGCAGGAGGGGCAGCCCGGGCTGTCGTTCTACGAGGAGTCCGGGGAGCGGACCCGTTTCTACCGGGACCTGTTCTTCGCCCTCCAGGACGAGGGGACCGGGGAGCACATGTACGCGCTGGCCTTCTGCGTCGACGTGACCGTCGAGCTGCCGAAGGCGGAGGCCGTCGCCCTGGAGCTGACGGACGTCGTGCCGTTCGCGGTGCGGCTGAACGCGATCGTGGTGCGCCAGGCCCTGGACCTCGTGGCCTGACGCACCCCGTGACGTACCCGCGCTGACCCAGCCGCGCGGACGTACCCCCGCGCGATGCTCCGCCGGCCCGCCGTCCCGGGCCGGAAGACCGTCGGCGGACCCCTCAGACCTTCAGCCGACGCCGGCCGCCCCGCGCCGCCGCCACCAGCTCCGGCACCGTGGCGAGCTTGATCCGGGGACGCCCCGCGCGCTGCCCCCTGGCCCGCTCCGCCCGGTCGATGGCGGCGAGACCCCGCGCGTCCACGAGCCGCCGGCTGCGACTCCTGGCCAGCCGCCGGAACTCCCGGGCCGTGCCCACCGGCGCCGGCAGCGCCCCCGCGACCGCGTCCGCGAGCAGCGTCCCCACCGTCTCCTCCGCGCAGGCCCGGTTGGCCCCGATGCCGCCGGAGGGCCCCCGCTTGATCCAGCCGACGACATAGCCGCCGGGCAGCCCCGTCACCCGGCCGGCCTCGTGCGGCACGGTGCCGGTCGCCTCGTCGAAGGGCAGGCCCGCCAGCGGGACGCCCCGGTAGCCGATCGCCCGGACGAGGAGGCCCGCCCCGATCTCCGTACCGGACGGCGAGCCGTCCTCGGTGACCCGGACCGCCCGCACCGCGTCGGTGCCGAGCGCCTCGACCGGGGCGGAGTGGAAGCGCAGCACGATCCGGCGCCGGTCCCGCGCCGGCGGCCGCGTCCAGTCGACCGCCTCCCGCGCCACGTCCCGCAGCAGCGCGGCCTTCTCCCCGGCCGCCGCCCCGTCGATCGCCGCGCCGGTGCGGGCGTCCCGGTCGTCGACGACCAGGTCCACGCCCGGCAGGTGCTTCAGGGCGAGCAGTTCGGAGCCGGTGTACGCAGCCTCCCCGGGGCCCCGGCGGCCGAGCAGCACCACCTCGCGCACCCGGCTGTCCCGGAGGGCGGCGAGGGCGTGGTCGGCGATGTCCGTGCCGGCCAGGGTGCCGGGGTCCGTGACGAGCACCCGGGCGACGTCGAGTGCGACGTTGCCGTTGCCGACGACGACGACCCGCTCGGTGGCGAGCCGGACGGCGTCCGGCGGCGTCTCGGGATGGGCGTTGTACCAGGAGACGACGGAGGTCGCCGAGACGCTGCCGGGCAGTTCCTCGCCGGGGATGCCGAGCCGCCGGTCGGAGGGTGCGCCCACCGCGTAGACCACGGCGTCGTGGTGCGCGGCGAGCTCCTCGACGGTGACGTCCTTGCCGACCTCCAGGCCGAGCGTCATCCGGACCCGGGGGTGGGCGTGGAAGCGGGCGAAGGTCTCCCCGGCGCCCTTGGTCGCCGGATGGTCCGGGGCGACGCCGTACCGGACGAGGCCGCCCGCGACGGGGAGCCGGTCGATGAGCGTGACCTCGGCGTTGGTGTGCAGGAGCAGGTCCTCCGCCGCGTACATGCCCGCGGGGCCGGTGCCGACGACCGCGATCCGCAGCGGGGCGAAGTCGGCGGGCAGCGAGCGCGGGAAGGAGGGCTCGCCCCAGGCGTGGAAGTTGGGCGAGTCGAGGGCCGGTTCGGGGTCCCGGCCGGCGTAGTGGGCGGCGTTGATCGCCTCGTACTCGCGGAGCCGGCCGGTGAGGCGGTCCGCCGGGAAGATCGCGTCGACCGGGCAGGCGTCCGCGCAGGCGCCGCAGTCGATGCAGGACTTCGGGTCGATGTACAGCATCTCGGTGGTCCCGAAGTCCGGTTCCTCGGGCGTCGGATGGATGCAGTTGACCGGGCAGACGGCGACGCAGGTCGCGTCGTTGCAGCAGGTCTGGGTGATCGCGTAGGTCATGTCGTCGGCTCTGCTCTGCTCGGCTCGGAGGGGTCAGACGAGGTGGGCGCGCTGGTAGAAGAAGAGCGCGGGCCGGGTCAGCATCCCGACGTCGGCGAGGAACTCCATGAGTCCGGAGCAACTGGCCCGCAGCTGCGCCTTGTAGTGCTCGTTGGCGGCGGCCTCGCGGCGGGCGCGTTCGGGGTCGAGCCCGGCGCGTACGTACACCTCGGGGTTCACCAGGCTGGTGATGATGTAGTACGCGGCGATGGCGACCACGAGGGCCTGGAAGTGGCGGCGCGCCCTGCTCGCGCGGGCCAGGTTGCGGCGCGTCTCGTCCCGGGCGAACTTCATGTGCCGGGATTCCTCCACGACATGGATGTTGCTGATGGTGCGGACGAAGGGGACGACCCGCTCGTCGCGCATCCAGTCGCGCTGCATGACGTCGAGGACCTCCTCGGCGACGAGGATGCCGGCGTACGCGGCTTCGCCGAAGCCGACGGTCTTCATGAAGCGGCCGAGCTCCAGGACGGCCCGCCTGGGCCGATAGGCGGGCGCGCCGAGCTTCTGGGAGCCGCGGGCGAACATGATCGAGTGGCGGCACTCGTCGGCGATCTCGGTGAGGGCCCACTGGAAGCGGGGGTCGGTGTGGTCCATGCGGTATATGTCACGCAGCACCATCTGCTGGAGGATCATCTCGAACCAGATGCCGGTGCTGGCCACCGATGCGGTCTCCTGCCGGGTCAGCTCCTTGCGCTGCTCCTCGGTCATCTCGTGCCAGTACGCGGTGCCGTAGAGGGAGTTCCACTCGGGGCTCTGTCCGTGGAAGTCCTTGTCGAGGGGGGTGTCCCAGTCGACGTCGACGGCGGGGTCGTACGACAGCTTCGCGGCCGACCGGAGCAACCGCTCGGCGGTGGAGCCGTCGTGGTGACCCTCGTTCTCCGGGCGAACGGTGCTGTGTGCCATGGTGCGGCTCCTTGGATCGCGCGATCGGCGGGGCGGAGGCTTATTAGACATCGCGTCTAGCAAGCTTGTTAGACGGAACGTATAGCAAGGGGCCGGGGCAGGCCTACCCCTCGGTACGGACTTTTTCCGGCGGGCATGCGAACGGGGCCGGAACCCAGTGGGTTCCGGCCCCGTCGCGGGGTCACGCTCGGTCAGGAGCAGGGTCAGAAGGTCAGGTTCCAGGCGTCGATCTTGCCCGTGTCCTGGCTCGCGTTGTCGTTCACGCGCAGCTTCCAGACCCCGTTCGCCACCTCCGCCGAGGCGTTGACCGTGAAGGTCTGGACGATGTTGTCCGTACCGCTGCCGGTCCGGTTGTGCAGCGTGTACACGGTGCCGTCCGGAGCCACCAGATCGACCTTCAGGTCACCGATGTAGGTGTGCTTGACGTCCACGCCCACCTTCAGGGTGGCCGGCGCGTTGCCCGTCACACCGCTGACCGTGATCGCGCTCTCCACCGTGGCGTTGTCGGCGATCGCGACATCGGTCAGGTTCTCGAAGTACGCGCCGGGCGGCGGAGTGTTCCCGCCGACGGCCTTCAGGGCGTCGACCGCGCCCTCACCGAAGAAGCCGTTCTTGGTCGTGGTGCCCTTGCAGCGGGTGTCCGAGGGGCAGGCCCTGTCCGTGGCCTGGGTGCCCAGCTGGTCGCGGATCTGCGCCGGGGTGAAGGCCGGGTTGGCGCTCGCGATCAGCGCGGCGACACCCGCCACGTGCGGCGAGGCCATCGACGTACCGCTCATGGAGCCGTACTTGCCGCCCGGGAGCGTCGAGTAGACGCCGGTGGCGCCGTCGCCGCCCGGGGCCGCCACGTCGATCACACCGTTGCCGAAGTTCGAGTACGAGGACTTCGCGCCCCCGCTGGCCTGCGCGGCGACCGTCACGACGCCCGGCAGCTCGGTCGGGATGTCGATGCAGGCGTTGGTGATCGTGCGGGTGACCGGGGTCGAGTCGTTGGGGGACTCGGAGTCGGTCGTCTTGTTCGCCAGGTCGTAGTTGGAGTTGCCGGCGGCGGCCACCTGGAGCGAACCCTTGCCCTCGGCGTACACCTGCGCCCGGCGGACACCCTCGATGATGGCGGCCTGGTCGATGTTGTCCGGGCAGTTGAACTGCCACGGGTCCGTGTAATAGCTGTTGTTGGTGACCTTGAAGCCGTGGTCACCGGCCCACATGAAGCCGCAGATGGTGTTCTCCGCGAAGAACAGGCTGCTGGTCGGCTCCGCGATGCGGACGGAGGAGATCTTCACGCCCGGCGCGACGCCGATGACGCCCTTGCCGTTCTTGGCGGCCGCGATCGTGCCCGCGACGTGCGTGCCGTGGGTGCCGACGTCACGCCAGGCACCCGCGCGCGTGTCCGCCTTGCCGTAGGCGCAGGAGGCCGAGTCGGCGGCGTTGAAGTTCGGCGCGATGTCCTGGTGCTGGTCGTCCACGCCGGTGTCGAGGACGCCGACCTTCACGGACGCCGAGCCGGTGGAGACCGCCCAGGCCTGGTCGGCCTTGATCTGGGTCATGTCCCAGCGGTTCGACTCGGTCAGCGTGGTCGCCGACTGCGCGGGGTTGGCCGGGAGCGCCGGGTTGTAGGCGTCGGCGGGGACGTCGGAGGTACGGGTCGCCCCGACCTGCTGGACGCCGGTGACCGCGCGCATCGCCGAGGCGAACGACGTGGACGTCGAGTGCGCCACGATCACGCCGATCGCGTCGTAGCTCGCGAAGACCGAACCGCCGTTGCTCGTCACCGCGCCGCTGACGGCAGAGGTGCCGCCGGGCGCCGTGATCACCAGGTAGGCGCGGGTGCCCGCGGCCCAGGCGGCCGGAGCGGCCGCCTTCGTGACGGTGGTGGGGGAGGTCTGGGTCGCCCCCGCCGAACGGGCCGCGACGGGCGCCGTGTCGGTCGGTGCTGCCTGGGCGAGTCCCGCGGGAGCGGCGAGCGCCGCGGTCGTGCCGAGCGCCGCGACGGCGACGGCCGACGTTCTCAGCCGGCTGGATATCTGGGAAAACAATGCGTCCTCCGATGACCCGGTGGCGCGGGTGGCGCCGGCCGGGCCCTGTGATGTGTGGGGTGGACGCAAGATCCCAGACTCACGAGGCGGAAGGAAGCATTCTGTCCGAGAAGCCCGTTCGCGTTACGCACTGTTGACCGATCCCTGCCGGGAAGGGGAGATTTTCGGCGCGGTCGCCCCCTTGGTCCCGTCACGCGCGCGGACGGCCCCGCCACGCATGCGGCCGTGACTCCGAGTTCCTCGGCGACCCGCGACTTCCTGGACGACTGTCCATGTATGATGGACAACTGTCCAGGAAGTGTGAACGGTGGGAGACGACGGTGGAGACGACGGCGAACGTACTGGTGGGCCTGGTGGCCGCCCTGCACGCGTACATCCTCGTGCTGGAGATGTTCCTGTGGGAGAAGAAGCCGGGGCGCGGACTGTCCGGCTTCGACGCCGACATGGCCCGCGCGACCGCGCCGCTCGCCGCCAACCAGGGTCTGTACAACGGCTTCCTGGCCGCCGGACTCGTCTGGGGCCTGATCGCCGGGGACCCGACCGGCTTCCGCGTGCAGGTCTTCTTCCTCTCCTGTGTCGTCGTCGCCGGGCTGTACGGCGGAGCCACCGCGAACCGCCGCATCCTGGTCGCCCAGGCGCTCCCGGGCGCGGTCGCCCTCGGCGCCGTCCTGCTGAGCCGGTGAGCGCACGGGCGAGCGGGCCGGGAGCCGGGGCGGCGCCGGGCGACCCTCGGGCGGCCAGGACGCGGGCCAAGCTGCGCCGCGCCCTGTTCGACGAGTGCGCCGAACGCCCGCTGGAAGAGGTCACCATCGCCACCCTGGTGCGCCGCGCCGGGGTCGGCCGCGCCACCTTCTACGTCCACTACGGCGACCTGGAGGCACTCGCCGTCGACGCCTGCGCCGACGTGGTCCGCGAGGCGGTGGACGCGCTGCACGCCTGGCGGGGCCGCCCGGACCCGGCGTCGCCGCCGCCCGCGCTGCTCGACTTCCTCGCCGGACTCGCCCCGCACACGGGCCTCTACCGCACGCTGCTGCGCCCGGGCGGCGGCGGGCCGCTCGGCCTGGTCCTCCACGAGGACCTGCGGGCCCGCAGCCTGCACGAGCGCACGCTGGCCGGCGGCCCCGAGCCGGCGCTGATCGCCTCGGCGGTGGCGGCGACCTTCGCCGGAGTGCTCGCCGACTGGCTGCACGGTCTCGTCGAAGGCGACTCCGACCTGATCGCCCATCAGATCTGGCGCCTGCTCGTCACCCTGCACCGCACGCCGCTGGAGTAGCGCCACCACCCCGGCCCGAGGGCGCGGGGTGGTGGCGTGGGCGGCCGCGCCGGGTACGGGCGGCTCCTTCGGGGTACGGGCGGCTACTTCAGGTACGGGCCGGCCGTGCCGATCCGGCCCGGGCCGTTCAGGACGTACACCCGCAGGTTGCCCTTGCCGGGCGCGGCGACCGTGAGCGTGCCACCGGTGACGGTCCGCACGTCACCGGTGACGGCGTCGGTGTACGTGCCGTTGGGGATGCCCGTGTACGTGGCGCCACCGGTGACGGTGACCAGCGCGAAGCTGTCCGTACCGCCGCTGGTGTAGCGGCGCTTGAACGCCATGCCGCCCGAGATGCCCTCCGTCGAGTACTGGCCCATCTGGAGCGCGGGGACCGCGCGGCGGATCTGATTGAGCCGCTGCACGTGCTTCACCAGGGGCTGTTCGAGCGTCGTCGCGACCGCGCCGGAGGCCGCGGAGACCTGGGAGAAGTCCGAGGCCGTGACCGAGCCGGCGAGGTGGTCGCCGAAGTACGCCCGGCCGGTCGTGGCGAGCGGGCAGGTCGGCCCGCAGTCGATCTTCTTGCCCTTCTGGAACTCGATCTCGGAGCCGTAGTACAGCGTCGGGATGCCACGGAAGGTCCACATCAGGGACATGTTCTCGGCCCAGGCGTCGGTGCCGCCCGCGTACCGCTCGGCGGACTTGTTGGGTCCGTAGTCGTGGCTGTCGACGTAGACGACGTTGTAGGTGGCGTCGTTGGTCGTGTCGTCGGAGTCCTTGCCGTTGTGGAAGGCGTTGGCGGCGTCACCGAAGTTCATGTGCATGCGCATGTCGATGATGTTCATGCCGGAGAACTTGCTGTGGTCGGGCTGGTGGTAGGCGTTGCCGTCGAGGAAGGCGTTGGTGGACGTGGGCTGGGCGGCGGTCCCGGCCTGGTTCTCGTAGTCGTACATCTCCACGGCGGCCTTGGCGTCGTCGGCGTCGTACTCCTTGCGCTCCTTCCACGTGAAGAACTGCGCGGAGTGGTTGACCGAGCCGCGGTTCCACTTGTCGTTGACGAAGGCGCCGACCTCGCCGAAGACCAGGAAGTTCTTCGCGGCCTCGGCGCCGAACTTCTGGGTGACGCGCTCCTGGATGGCGGGAAGGAAGCGGCGGTTCCAGGTGGTGCGCGGGACGTGCACGGCGGTGTCCACGCGGAAGCCGTCGACGCCCATGTCGATGTACTTGTCGTAGGCGCCGATCAGGTAGTTCTGGACGGCCGCGGACTCGGTGTTGAAGTCGGCGAGGTCGTCGTGGAGCCAGCAGGAGCGCGAGTCCTCGCCCTCCCAGTTCCCGAGCCAGCAGTTGTGGTACAGGGCCTTGGGAAACATGCCGGAAGTGGGGCTCGGCCACTGGCAGTTGTAGAGGGTGTAGCCCTCGGGGCTCTTGCCGCCGGTGGGCTTGCCCCAGTTGAGGCAGGTGTTGCCGGCCGGCTCGGCCGTCGACCACAGGTCCCCGTTGTAGTACGACTTGCCGGTCTTCGGGTCGACCGTCAGGCCGTCGTACGTGAAGCCGGGCTGCTTCTCGTCGTAGTACCAGCTCCACTGGCTGTCGCGGACGCCGTACACGGTGGGCGTGAACAGGCCCTTGGCGCCCCAGCGGGAGGAGTGGTTGTAGACGACGTCCTGGTAGATCTTCATGCCCTTGGCGTGCGCGGCGTCGATCAGGTCCTGGTAGGAGGCGCCGGCCGACTCCAGGCGGGGGTCGACCTTGTAGAAGTCGTAGCCGTGGTAGCCGTGGTAGTCGTAGTCGGAGCGGTTGAGGACCACCGGGGTCACCCATATCGCGGAGAAACCGAGGCCCTTGACGTAGTCCAGTTTCTGGATGAGGCCCTTGAAGTCGCCCCGGAACATGGGGTCGTCGTTGGCGGCGTTGCCCGACTTCACGTGCTGGCTGCCGCCGCGGTTGTTCGACGGGTCGCCGTCGTTGAAGCGGGCGGTCAGGACGAAGTAGACGGGGTCCTTGCGCGGGTCGGTGCCGAGCGGTCTCCCGGTGGCGGGGGTCGCCGGCTTGTCCCCGGTGGTGACGGCCGCGGGCGCCGAGGCGGCGGAGACGTTCCCGGCGGCGTCCACGGCCTTCACCGTGTAGGTGTACGCGGTCCGTTCGGCCAGGCCCGTGTCGGAGAACACGGTGGAGCCGACGTCGGTGACGACCGTACCGCCGCTGCCGCCCACCCGGGTGACCTGGTACTTGGCCACGGCCTTGTTGTCGGTGGCGGGGTCCCAGGTCAGCAGCACCGAGACGCCGTCCGCGGCGGCGGTGACCTTCGCCGGGACGGTCGGGGCCTGGGTGTCGGGCACTTCGGCGGCGCAGGGGTCGGCGGCGTTCGCCGTCACGGCGTTGTTCCGTACGGTGCTGACGCCCGCGCCGATCGTGTAGTCGGCGCCGCCGTTGTTGTCCCAGGTGCCGTTGCCGTTGTTGAAGGCGGCCCTGAGGGAGGTGGCCGTCCCGAGGTCGACCTCCCGCTTCCACCAGCCCGCGCAGGCGGCCTGCATGCCGACGCCGGGGACGGTGGTCCAGGCGCCGCCGGCCGGCTGGTAGTGGAGGTTGGCGGTGGACCAGCCGAGGGCGGCGGTCGAGTAGTAGACGGTGGCCTTGGCACCCGGCGTCGGAGTCGGCTCGGGTCCCGTTCCGGCGCACGGGTCGGAGTGGGCGATCACCCCGTCCTTGACGGTGAGCGAGCCGGTGCCCAGGGCGTAGTTCCTGCCGCCGTTGTTGTCCCAGGTGCCGCTGCCGTTGGTGAAGGTGGCCTGGAGGCCGGCCGCCGTACCGAGGGAGACGGTCTTCTTCACCCAGTCCGTGCAGGCGGCCTCCATGGCGACGCCGGGCACGGTGGTCCAGGAACCACCGTCCGGCGCCCAATGGAGGTTGTACCGCGCCCAGTTCTTCGTCTTCGTCCAGTAGAAGACGGTCGCGGTGTTCTCGGCGGTGGCGGCGACCGGGGCGGTACGGGGTGCGGGTGCGGGTGCGTCGGGTCGGGCCGTGAGCAGGCCGAGCAGGCCGGCGGTCACGGCCAGGACGGCCACCGCCCGTCCGGGCGGCCGCAGGGGAGTGCGGGTCATGTGAGGCTCCACGTGGGGGCGCGTTCCGTGCGGGCCGGTGGGGAGTGGGGATCAGCACGACTGGAAACGCAGTCGGAAAGTTTCTGAAACATCTTGCGTCGGCGGGAAGTTACCGCCGCCGGGCCCCACAGGTAAAGACTCCTGACGGAACCGGCGCCTACGCTCGGATCGCCCGCCCCTGGGCGCTCGACGACGAAAGGCCCCCGATGAAGCTGCCCGGCCCCCTGCGCGTGCTCAACGAAGGGCTGGCGTTCCTGCTGGAACTGGCCGCACTGGCCGTGCTCGCCCGCTGGGGTTGGGAGAGTGCGGAGGCCATCGTGCTCCGACTGGTGCTCGCGGTCGCGGCGCCCGTCGCAGCGGCCGTCCTGTGGGGCCTGTTCGCCGCGCCGAGGGCGCGGTTCCAGGTGCCCCTCGCGGTGGTACTGGCCGTGAAGGCCCTGGTGTTCGGCGCGGCGGCACTCGCGCTCGACGCGCTCGACGGGCCGGCGTGGGCCGGCTGCTTCGTCGCCGTGGCGCTCGTCAACACCACCCTGGCGACCCTGGACCGCCGAGCCGCCGCGCCACCCGGCGCGCCCCTTCCGCGCTAGGGCCGCGATGCGCCCGGTCTGAGGTGGTCGGGGTGACGTGCGTGCTCGACCTCGCCCTCGCGTGACAGCTCCCTGACCGAACTGCCCTGCCGGACGGGCGAGGTTGGCGCGCCGGGCACGAGTTGTCCCCGCCGTGGAACGGGTTCATCCTGGAGGGGTGGGCCCTGCTTCACGTGCAGTCCGCCAAGCCGCGTCCGACTGTCGTGCAGGACACCTCGGCGGCAAGGTGACGCCGGCGAGGATCTAGGCGAATTCCCGGCGTCGCACATCGGCTGAGTATGCGGGAATGTGAACCGCAAGCCTGGAAGGTTCCTCTCATGGCCTACACAATCGGCGACCTCGGCGGTACGTTCCGTGACCAGATGTATCGAATTCTGGCCGGTGGCGACATGACAGTACCGCCCTCCAAGGACGCATTCATCACATGGTGCATGCCCGGGCTTCCCTACCAGGCGGCCGACTTCACCTTTGCGGCGCAGGGGATCGGAACTGGTGCGAACGCGAACGAAGACAAGCTGTTGCTGCAGCAGGCCTTCAACTTCGCCTCGTTGGTCGACTTCATCCCTGACGTAAAGTCCGCCTACTCCAGCGACCGGCAAGACGGAGTATGGCGCAACGCCAGTGGCGCCCGATTGAGTGAGATCTATGGTCAAATCCTCAAGTTCTCCAAAGTGGTGCACTACGACCTGACCGATGCGCAGAAGGCCAAGCTGGAAAAATTCAGGGCCCTCCTCCGGACGACTCGGACCGTGAAGAACCTCGTCACAGACGAGGAAAAGGAGGTCACCGAGGACAGTCAGCTGCTCAAGGCCTACAAGTCGTACATGCAGCTCTACTACATGGCCGCGTTGAATTACAATGCCAAGCGCATCGCCGCCCAAGCGGCTGTAGGCGAACCGGGCAAACTCGCCGTTGCCGACTGGAGCAACAACGCCGAGATATACAGGCTCCTCGTGAGCTCGGCCATGGACGACTGGACGTCCTCCGGCTACCGCAACGAGGTCGATGAGGTCAACGCGTACATCAGTCAGACGACCGAAAAGTCGATGCTGCTCTGGAAGCAGAACCTTGAGCGGTACTACAACGAGGCGATCGTCAATGCTCTCGGGCCCGGGCAACGATTCGCCTACACGACCGTTGTCCCCGGTAACTTCGCGACGTCACCCGGCTGGACCAACTATCACATGTACCACCAGATGGTGGACTCGTCGACGGCTTCGTCGCAGACGAACTGGTCTGCCGGTGCCGGTCTCGGATGGGGACTGTGGAGCGCCAGTGGTGGTGTGACGAGTTCCTCGTCCAACTACTCGCAGGACTTCCATGTCGACGACTTCTCCCTGTCGTTCTCCATGACGCAGGTCCAGATCGTACGCCCTTGGTTCTACCCCGAATTCCTGGAAAACCGCGGGTGGACGTTGCGTAAGGGCGAGGGGTGGAACTACGACGAGATGCCGTCCGACGGGGCCAGGCCGCCCAGCGGCCGGTTCATCGGCTATCCGCTGCAGGCGCTCTTCGTCAAGGACGTGACGATCCGCTCCTCGCAGTTCACGCAGGCGTTCACTGCCTACGCGAACTCGGTCGGAGCCAATGCCAGCGTCGGCTGGGGGCCATTCGTCCTCAAGGGCAGCTACAGTCACAGCGAATCGGGAAATCACTTCCACTCGGAGAGTGATGGTGCGGGCATCACGGTACCCGGCATGCAGATCATCGGATTCGTCAACCATCTGCTCGGCAAGACGCCGAACCTCCTCGATGGAATCGACGAGGACGACCTGGTGTAAGCGTCCTTGTTCCACCGCATGACACCGACACCCCAAGGATGGCGCTGATGGGTAACGGGTCCCTGGACGCTGCCACCGTGCTCGGCATCGCGTCCAAACTGCAGGAGATGCTGACCGATCGTGAGCACATCGTCAGCGTCCCGGTGACGCCGTACGCGTACCAGGCCAAGAACTTGCACCTCACCCCGCCACGCGATGCGGTTCAGGAGAACACACTGGCCGAGTTCTCAGAACTCGTGAACCGGGTCCCCACCCACCCGATCTGGCAGCCGTCCACCACCGTGCACCTTTGGGACATCTACGGGGAGGTGCTCGGCGCGGAGCTGGCGACCAGCAGCCTCTCGGCGGCCGAACAGCAGAAGTACCAGACGGCCGTGAACTACCTGTACGCCCCGACGTCCGACGGCAGCGGGACGGCCCCCTCGCCGGCCCTGCGTGAGTACCAGTCGGCTCGCCAGACATGGCTGCAGGCCAGCATCGACTACAAACAGGCACAGCAGACCGCGAACATGTCCTCGGACCCGGCCGTCAAAGACCACTGGTATGAGGTGGATGAACCGCGACTGCGCCAGGCTCGCGATGACGCGTTGGCGGCCTGGACGGGCACGGGTCATAAGAGCACGGTCGAAGACGCGCTGCGCATTGTCACCGAGCTGGGAGCGAAGATGCCCTCCGCCGTGTGGCGACGGCACCGCGAGGCTTTCAATCCGAAACTTCCCGACCAGTTCTCCACGGCTCCGAACGGGACTCGCTTCGCTCCGACGTTCTACGCCCCCGGCGAGGTACTGGACGTGGCCTGGCCCCGTGTGGAGATGTCCCGGGACATGCTGGTCGCCCTGGCCTCCCAGGCCTCACCAGCCCTGACGGCAGCTCTGGGCGGAGCCATCGACGACGACATCCATTCCGTGGCATTCGATTACTGTCCCGTCTCGATCGCCCGGCCGTGGTTCGACCCCGTGATGGACCTGTTCGGCTCACGGGCCTGGAGATTTCCGGCGGGCACGCAGTCACTCAGTGACGGTGCCGACCGACCCCAAGGCCGGTGTACCACTTACGTGGATACCGTCGCCCTCGTCCGAAACATTGAGATCGTGCGCCTGAGCGGGAGCGAGGTCTCCTCCGGAGAAGCCTTCCTGGAAGGCGATCCCGAGCATGCCTATGCGTCCATCGACCTCGATACCGGCGATCGAGATGCGGGCGTGCCCGACATGGGCTGGGACTCCCTCTCCGCCGGCGTACCGCAACTGAGATCACTGAACGATGCCTCGTTGTACCTCATGAACTCGTCCACCGGATTCGAGGGACTGGGAGCGGCGCGCCTCTACAGAGAGTCGGAACCACCCCACCACCCATTCGGGGAGGGTTACCTCCGGGCCGCCGAAGGATACAGCCTTGTGGGAACGCTCATGGCCTTCCGCACGACCGAGGGAAATGTCGCCAAAGTTCAGGTGCTCGAGTCCGGCGCGTACGGGAAGATCAGATGGGCCACCTACTACGTGAGTCGCGATACCGAGATCTCCGACGAAGAGGACATCTACATCGCCGCATTCACCTGTCAGCGCCTACCCAAATCACCAGATCCCGATCCTGCGCTCCAGTGGTAATTCCCCCACCATCCTCGGGAGGAGGCGCGGCATGCCCGACGAAGGCTTCCCCAAGGAAACTCACGACATGGTGGTGCTGGGGACGAATTCACGCGTGTACCTCAGTCACCTGGCGAAGTTCATAGCGCCCCATGACTACCAGATCATTCTTCAGGCCGCACTCTCCAGCCCGGTGTACGAGACCAACCGTCACCATTACGGCACTTCGGCCCTCTTTACCCTGCGTCCCGAGCCGCTCTCCGTCGCTGAGCTCCGGGTGCAAGCGGCCGTAACTCCAGAAGCGCTGCCCGCCCGCCTGTTCTTCGGGCGCGTCGGAAGAGATGGTGGTGAGCTCGGTGAAGTGAGAGCGAGCCTCCTGCAAACCCTGTACTTCCAGCAGTTCGACCCCCTCGCCAGTCACTCGTCGGAGTTGCGCTACATCTTCTTCGGTGGAGGGGACGAAGGTTTCTTGGCGCATCGGATCACGGCACCTCCCGACTTCGACCAGATTCTCTTGGTCCGGCCGATGGGAGAAGACGTACCGCCGGGTCCGCCTCCCGGCGCTCTCCTCGATTTCGGGGGCCGCGAGAACCGGCTCGACGACAGGCTCGCCCCGGGGGAGCAGGCATCAGGTGCCATTGTAGGGAACGACGGATTCCCTACACAGCATGAGACCCGTCTTCAAGTGGTGGCCGAGGTGTATCTCGAGACTGAAGATTTCGGAAAGTGAGCTCTCCATACATGTGCAGGAGCGATGTCATGGGTCTGCTGCCGGTGGAAATCAAGGTCAACGTCGAGGACGACGTGGCGGGAGCGATGTCGGCTCTCGGGGCTTCGCAAGGCGTGCTGATGACGCGTCGGATCTGGTTCGCCGAGGACCGGGTCGGTGTCGCGCAGGGCAAGCTGCTGCTCCTGGACGGCGGAGTGATCGTACGCATCAGGATCGGTGGCGGGCAGGATGACGTGGTCGTCAAGTTGCGTCCCTGTACCAGGGAACAGCTCCTCGGCCGGTTCACCGCCCCGTTCGAGGTGGATGCGCTCACGTACCGGATCGAGGAGGACTGGTCGAGGAACGGCCGCGTTCTGGCGGCTTCCCTGGTGCGCGATCACCCGCCGGGGGCGTTGCCGGCCGCGGTGACACCGGGGTCCGATCCCGCCACGCTGTTCGACGAGGTGCAGGACCAGTTCCTGGATGTCTGCGCTCCCGACGTGCGGTTCGAAGGGCTCGTCGCTCTGGGGCCGATCTCCGCGACGAAGGTGGAGGACGTTCCCCTCGACGACCTGAAGGTCGACCTGGAGGCGTGGTCGGTCGCCGGCCTGAACTTCCTGGAGGTGTCGATCCGTGTGAAGCCCAAGGCCGGCGACGACGAGGGGGAGTTCAAGGAACGGGCCGAGCGCAAGGCGCGCAAGCTCGAAGAGGCGGTGCTCGAACGAGGGGTGACGCTGTCCGAGGTCCCCGACAGCAAGACCCACCGCGTGCTCACCGCTCTCGTGGCCGCCGCGCAGGGTTGACGCGCGGGGTTGAAGCGTCAGGCGTCCTCGAAGACCAGGTCCTCGGGCTGGTGCGTCATCCTCACCGTGTGGCCGTTCGTCACCTCGACGATGTGGTGCAGGCCGGCGCGGCGTTCGCCCGTGGACAGGACGGAGTACCGGTCCTGGATACCGGCCAGGAAGGCGGGGTAGCACGACAACGGCATGGCAAGGCGCAGGTAGTCGAGGGTGCGGCGGAACAGCTTGGGGAGGATCACCACGTCGTCGGTCAGTGAGGCCGGCCCCGTGATCTTCGCTCCGGCGGTGGTCACATCACCGGCCCACAGGCCTCGGCGGGCCTCGCGTGCCCGCACGGCCGTCGCGGCCAGCTCCACCCGAAGACTGGTGGGCAGGGTCCGGTAGAACATCGGATAGGCCAGCCCCTCGCCGATCAGATGGTGATTGACCGTCGTCCGCAGCACGGCGACGTCCACGTCGATCTCCCGGCCGCTGGTGCCGGGCGCGGCGCCGGCGCCGGCCAGGGCGATGCAGCGGCCGTGGACATCGGCACCGCGTGTGAGGACGAAGCCGGGGACCGTCTCCGGGGTGGTGGCGGTCACGGTCTCGTCCGATTGCCGCTGGACGTCGACGAAGCCGAGCGACTTCAGCAGTTCGTCGCGTGCGGCGTGGGCGAACGGGAGGGGCTGGTGGTCCTGGGCCGGGCCGTAGTGGGTCTCGAGCGTGTCGACCGCGTCCAGGCGCAGCTTCCCGAGCCCCGCCTCGCTGTTCTTGACGGCACGGCCGCCGCCGCCACCGACGAGGCCCCACTCGGCCGGGTCGGCGGCCGTGAAGTGGACCGTGTCCCCGTCCGGCTGGGAGTCCTTGATGTTGTAGAAGCCTTTGATGAGCAGCATGGGCATGGTGGCTCCTCAGCAGTGCGTACGTTCCCTCCGAGGCACCCTCGACAAGGGTGCGGGACGTCAGGCGTTGCCCTGCTCCATGAAGTGCTCCAGGAGGGCCTGCTGGATGTGCTGGAGGAACAGGGTGTTCTGCTTGAGCTGGTTCAGCCGGGCGGCGGCGTGGGACGCGTACTCGGGTTCTTCCACGGCCGAAGCCACGAGGAAGGCGGCGAGGATGTCGATGCCGCGTGCCGTGTCCGCGAAGTGGCCCCTCGGGACCAGACGGCGGTCGAGCGGGACGGTGTCGTCGGCGACCACGTTCGTGACCAACGAGGGCTGCCATTCGTCTGCGTTGGTGAGCGAGTAATGGGTGTCGAAGCGTACGGTGACCGTCTCACCGGCGGGTACGTCGACGCTGTACGCGCCGTCCTCGTCGGTGTAGGCGCGGTCGATGAAAGTGAGGTCGGGGCGGTAGACGCTGACCTTGATCATGTGGATCGGCTCATCCCCGGTGACGGTGCGCACATGCCCGCGCATGCCAGCCTCCTCTCGGATGGGGCCGGATTCTCGTCGACGGTGTTCGGGCGCGGCCGAATGCGCCGGATGTACGCCTGAGGAAATGAACCCAACTCTGATTGAAGTGAAAACTTCTGAGGGGTCATTCGGACGCACCTGATTCCAGGTTCGTCCCGTGCGCGGACCGTGTCAATCGCGCCGTGGCCTGCTTGGCGCGACAGCGGTTCCAGGAGCAGCATGGAAAGCAGGGGGTGTGCTGCGCAGGAGGTGACCCCCATGTCCGTGGAGGCAATTCGCTGCCGTATCACCTACGAGGGGCAGGACTTCTGGCTGGCCTCGCAAGAGCGCGTCGAAATGACCCTCCCGTCCTCCGACGAACTAGGCGAGGGCGAGTACTCGGGGTTCTGGTACGAGACGCGCGACACCGACGACCAGGTCCTGTACCGGCAGGTGATCGGCACGCCGATTCGGTACGACTACGAGGTGAGTGATGTCGACACAGACGGGTTCGTACGGGTTCCGGCGGATGTGGTCGCCGGCGACTTCGCCGTGCTCGTGCCCGCCGACCTGAACGCGCGCTTCCTGGTGCTCAACAGCAGCCCGCTCGCCACGGAGTCCGAAGCGGAAGCCGCGACCGAACTCGTCCGATTCGACCTCTGGAGCGAATGACCATGGGTGTGAACGACGGCACGGTGATCGGCTCCGAACTCGTGCTGGACCACGGATCTCCGATCGACCGCTGGAATCTGACCCTGGTGTCCGACGGGTACACGGAAGAAGAACTCCCCAACTTCCGTCTGCACGCACTGGAGTTCATCACGCTCCTCCTCGCGACGCCCCCCTTCGCCGGCCCGTCCGCCGCGATCAACGTCTACCGCCTCGACGTCGCCTCCGCCCAGTCGGGCGCGGACGACCCCGCTCCGTGCGGCACCGGCGCCACCGCCGACACCTTCTTCGACGCCACGTTCTGTGGCAACGGCGTGGACCGTCGAGTGCTGTTCGTGGACGACACGTTGACGCTGAACACCGTGTATGCCGAACTCCCTTGGTCCCACGTCATCCTCGTCATCGTGAACAGCACCATCCCCGGAGGCACCAAACGTGGTGTCATCACCACGTCCATCCACCCGAAGGGCCTGGCCACCGGTCTCCACGAACTCGGCCATGCCCTCGGTCTGGCGGACGAGTACGACTACAGCAGCACCTGCGCGGAGTCCGGGCGGGACTTTCATCCCGCGGTGGAGCCCGCGGCCGCCAACGTCACCATCGACACTTCCACGCTCAAGTGGGGCCATCTCGTCGACCCTTCGACGCCCATACCCACGTCGACGAGTAGCGACTGCAGCGTGTGCGAGCCACCGGGGCTCTCGCCGACGCCCCCGGGGACCGTCGGCGCGTACACCGGGGGCGACCACTACCACTGCGGCGTCTTCCGCCCCGAGTACGAATGCAAGATGCGCCAGTTCGGCGAGCCGTTCTGCGCCGTGTGCCAGGAGCGGATCGACGCCGTCCTCTTCCCGTTCTACCCCTGAGGGGCCGTGACGGTCCCTAGGGGCGCGGCCAAGGGCGGCCTTCCAGGCGTTCGATGTCGCGGTTGAAGCGTTCGAGGAAGGCCGCGAAGCGGGCCACGTCTTCGGGGGACCAGTGCTCCATGACGCGTTCCAGGCCCTCGATGTTCGAGGTCCGGTCGGCCTCCAGGCGTCGTTCGCCCTCGTCGGTGATGCGGAACTTGCGGGCGATTCCGCCCTCCGGGTCGGGGATGCGCTCCACGACCCCGGCGCGCAGCATCGCGGCGGTCTGGCGGTTGAGGGTGGAGGCGTCGAGTCCGAAGGCCTCGCTGAGCTGTCCGATGGACATCGGCCCGTGCATGCGGATGCGGCTCAGCAGGACGTACGCGCTGCGGTCCAGGTGGCCGCCGGCGGCCCGGGAGCGGGGCACGTACAGGTGGGAGTGCCGGCCGAGCAGCATGGTCTCGAACTCGACCAGGTGGGTGGGTTTGTCCACGGGCTTGTCCATGAGGCCATTGTCCCTCGCGGTGATCGAATGTGCATCATGCATGGCTTGTGTATCAGCCCATTGGTGTGCATGATGCATATCGACCAGAGTGGACGACCACCCTGGAAAAGCTAGGGAGAACACGTGGACGGCTCCAGGCCCGACGCCCGACCCGGAGGCGTCGTCGGCGTCCTCGCGCTCGCCGGCATCGTGGCGGCACTCATGCAGACCCTGGTGGTGCCGCTCATCGGCGACCTCCCCAAGCTGCTCGACACCACGGCGTCCAACGCCTCCTGGGTGATCACCGCCACCCTGCTCGCGGGCGCCGTCGCCACCCCCGTCGCCGGGCGGCTCGGCGACACCCTCGGCAAGCGGCGCGTCCTGCTCGTCTCCGTGATCCCGCTGATCGCAGGATCGGTGGTCTGCGCACTCGCCTCCTCTGTCGTCCCGATGATCGTCGGACGTGGACTCCAGGGCCTCGGCATGGGTGTCGTACCCCTCGGCATCAGCCTGCTGCGCGACATCCTCCCGCCCGAGAGGCTCGGCGGCTCCATCGCCCTGATGAGCGCCTCCATGGGCGTCGGCGGCGCCCTCGGCCTGCCCTTCTCCGCCGCCGTCGCCGAGAACGCCAGCTGGCGCGTCCTCTTCTGGGTGGCCGCCGGACTGAGCGTCCTCGTCGGCTTCCTGATCTGGCGCGTCGCCCCCGCGGGCCGCCGCGCCGCCGCCCCCGGCCGCTTCGACGTCCCGGGCGCCCTGGGCCTCGGCGTCGGGCTCGTCGCCCTCCTCCTCGCCGTCTCCAAGGGCGCGACCTGGGGCTGGGGCAGCGCCACCGTCCTCGGCCTGTTCACCGTCGCGGCGGTCGTGCTGCTCGCCTGGGGCCGGTGGGAGCTGCGGACCCGCGATCCCCTCGTCGACCTGCGGGTGACCGCCCGCCCCGTCGTCCTGATGACCAACCTGGCGTCGGTCCTCGTCGGATTCGCCATGTACGCGCAGTCCCTGGTCGTCCCCCAGCTGTTCCAGCTGCCCGAGGCCACCGGCTACGGACTCGGCCAGTCGATGATGGCGATGGGCCTGTGGATGGCCCCCGCCGGCCTCATGATGATGATCCTCGCCCCGCTCGGCGCCAAGCTCTCCGCCGCCCGCGGCCCCAAGGTCACCCTCTCCGTCGGCGCCCTCGTCATCGCCGCCGGATACGGCTCCTCGCTCGCCCTGATGGGCTCCACCTGGGGCCTGCTCGCCGTGACCCTCATCTGCAACACCGGCGTCGGACTGGCCTACGGGGCCATGCCCGCCCTCATCATGGGCGCGGTCCCGCAGGAGGAGACCGCCTCCGCCAACAGCTTCAACACCCTGATGCGGTCCATCGGCACCTCCGTCTCCGCCGCCGTCATCGGCGTCGTCCTCGCCCAGCTGACCACCACCCTCGGCGGCCACGCCCTGCCCTCCGAGGACGGCTTCCGCGTCGCCATGCTCATCGGCTGCGGCGTCGGCCTCGTGGCCGCCGTCGTCGCCGCGCTCATCCCGAGCGGGATCGCGGCCGCGTCCACCGGTGCGCCGACCAGCCCCGAGCCGGGGGGCGCGCCGCGCGCCGCCACCGAGGCCCCCGCCTGAGCGGCACCACCGCCGAGCCCCGACCGTGGGGCGGTGCGGGCCGGGGAGCGACCCCCGGCCCGCACCGCCCGGCGTTCAGTCCTTGCCGTCCTCCGCCGCCTCCAGGGTGAACAGCGCCCCCTCGGGATCCCGTACGGCCACGGCCCGGCGCTCGCCGGCCACCTCGGGGCCCCGCACCCCGCCCCAGTCCCCGCCGGGCACGATCAGACCGCCGTGCTCCACGACGGCCGCGGCGGCCGCCTCCGGATCGGGCACCCGGAACCGCACCAGCCAGCGCGGTCGCAACTGCGGCTGCGCCGAGGCCGCCTCGACCGGCCCGCTGTTGAGCCGGGCGACCGCCTCGCCCTCACGCCGCAGCACCACCTTGTCCTGCTCGTACGACACCTCGAAGCTGCCCGGACCGCCGTCCGCCCAGCGGAGCACCTCGCCGTAGAACACGGCCGCCTCGAAGGCGTCCCGCGTGTGCAGCTCGAGCCAGGCCGGTGCGGTGTGCTCGCCGACGTGCCAGCGGGTCTGCGTCCGCCCCTCCCACACACCGAACAGCGCGCCCTCCCGGTCGGTGGCGAGCGCCGCCCTCCCGTGCGGCGGATACGCGACCGGCCCCACGCCGACCGTGCCGCCGCGCTCCCGGATCCGCGCGACCGTCTCGTCGGCGTCGTCCACGGCGAAGAACGCCGTCCAGGCCACCCCGACGGACAGCTCGGCCGCCACCGCCGCGATCCCGGCCACCGGCACCTCACCCAGCCGACCCACCGAGTACTCCCGCTCCTCGCCGCCCCGCTGGAAGGTCCAGCCGAGCACGGCCCCGTAGAAGCGCTCCGCCGCGTCGAGATCGTGCGCGGTCAGATTCAGCCAGCACGGTGCTCCCACCGCTTCTCCGGTCGTCGGCCCCGACACCGGCACCACCTCCTCGTCGTCCTGCCTCGCTGCGTGCGTCGTGCGCCCCTTCCCCCGTCCACCGTGCCTCAATCGCCCACTCACCCGTGTGCCGCCGATCACCACCCGCCCGGGTGTGCGGACCTCATGACCCGGTGGGCGACGGACGGCGGCCCCGCCCCGGGATCAGCGCGCCGCGCGGGCCGCGTAGGCGCGGACGTCGGCGTCGGGGTCGGCGGACGCCCCGGCCAGTGCCGTACGGGCCGAGGGGTCGGCCCGGTAGACCAGGAGCGACAGGACGGCGGCCTTGCGGACGTCCGCGTTCGGGTCGTCGAGCGCCTTCGCCAGCGGGGGTACCGCGAGGTCGGCGGCCACGGCCCCGAGGGCGGTCGCCGCGCCCGCGCGGACCTGCCAGGCGGGATCACCCAGCGCGTCCTCGGCGCGGGCCGACCAGCCGGGCGGGCAGCCCGTGCCGGCCAGGGCGGCCAGCGCCGCGCCGCGGACCAGCGGGTCGGAGTCGTCGAGCAGCGGGCCCAGCGGCTCCGGCTCCGGGCGCCGCACGGCGGCGAGACCCCGGGCCACCGCGACCCGGACCTCACGGGCCGGGTCGGCCGCCGCCGCCGACAGCTCCGCGACCGCGTCCACCGACACGAGGGCCCGGACGGCCTGGACCCGGACCTCCACGGCGGTGTCGTCGAGCACCCCGGCGTACAGGGCGGCGTCCCCGAGCCGAAGCGCCCGCAGCACATCGAGGGCGGCGGACCGTACGGCCGCGTCGGGCACGGCGAGCGCCTCCCGCAGCCCGGCCCCGAGCTCCGGCCCGGCGGGCAGCACCTCGACGAGTTCGCGGAGCGCGGCCGACGCGGCGGCCCGGACGAGGGGCGAGCCGTCGCGCAGCCGCGCGGCGAGCGCCGGGCCGGTACCGGCGGGCGCCGTCTCGCCGAGCGCGGTGACGGCGGCGGCCCGTACGGCCGGGTCGGCGTCGTCCAGGTAGGGGGCGAGGGCGTCGAGGTCGGGGGAGTCCTCGACGAGCGAGAGGAGCCGGAGCAGGCGCGGGTGCGGGGCCTCGGCCGCCGGGACGGCCGGTGCCGGCACCGCTCGGCCGACCGGATCCGGGACGTCCGTCGCCGGCCGTGCCGCGGGCGCCGCGTCCCGGGGGCCGGCCGTGGCCACCGGCACGAGAGCGACCTCGCCGAGGTGCCGTTCAAGGCCGCCCGGCGGGTCGAACTCCGGCACCGGCACCAGGTACGGCTCGACCGGCCGTGCCGTGAACTCCATCGTCCCGGAAGGGGACTTGCGCAGGTCCAGGTGGTGCAGCCAGCCCGTGTCGTCCCGCTCGGGGTGATCGAGCCGCTCGTGGTAGAGCCCCCAGCGCGACTCCGTCCGGGCGAGCGAGGCGCGCGCCGCCATCTCGGCGCAGTCCCGGATGAACGACACCTCCGCGCACCGCATCAACTCGTGCGCCGTACGCGCCCCCATCCCGGCGATCTCCGTCGCCATCCGGTCGAACGCCTCCACGGCAAGGGAGAGTTTGGCGCCCGTCTTCGGCGGTGCCACGTAGTCGTTCACGAACCGCCGCAGCTTGTACTCGACCTGGGGCTGCGGCGGTCCTTCCGGGTGGCGCAGCGGCCGGTAGACCAGTTCGTGCGCCGCCGCGATCTGCTCGCGGTCCAACTCGCCCTCGTACGCGCGGTACCGGGCGGCGTCCTCGCCCGCCAGGTCACCGAAGACGAACGCGCCGATCATGTAGTTGTGCGGTACGGACGCCAGGTCGCCGGCCGCGTACAGCCGGGGCACCGTCGTCCGCGCGTGGGCGTCCACCCGTACCCCCGAGGCCGAATGGCCCCCGCACAGACCGATCTCCGAGATGTGCATCTCGATGTCGTGGGTGCGGTAGTCGTGCCCCCGCCCCTCGTGGAAGGTGCCGCGCGTGGGCCGCTCCGTGGTGTGCAGGATCGACTCGACCGCGTCGATGGTCTCCTCGGGGAGATGGCTCAGCTTCAGGTACACCGGCGCCCGGTCCGAGGCGAGTTCGGCCGCGAACTCGGCCATCATCTGCCCCGACCAGTAGTCCGACTCCACGAACCGCTCACCGTGCCGGTTCACCTGGTAGCCGCCGAAGGGATTGGCGACGTAGGCGCAGGCCGGGCCGTTGTAGTCCTTGATCAGGGGGTTGATCTGGAAGCACTCGATCCCGGTGAGCGCCGCGCCCGCGTGGTACGCCATGGCGTAGCCGTCGCCCGCGTTCGTCGGGTTCTCGTACGTCCCGTAGAGATAGCCGGAGGCCGGCAGGCCGAGGCGCCCGCAGGGGCCGGTGGCGAGGATCACGGCCCCGGCCCGCACGACGACGAACTCGCCCGTACGGGTGTTGAACCCGGCCGCTCCGACCGCCCGCCCGTCCTCCGGGTGGGTGAGGACGCGGACCGGCATGACCCGGTTCTCGATCCGGATCCGCTCCCGCATCTCGCGCCGCCGCAGCTGCCGGTAGAGGACCTTCTTGACGTCCTTGCCCTCCGGCATCGGCAGCACGTACGAGCCGGACCGGTGCACCTGCCGGACCGCGTACTCGCCGTGCTCGTCCTTCTCGAACTTCACCCCGTACGACTCCAGGCGCTGGACCATGGCGAAGCCGCGGGTGGCCGTCTGCCGGACCGTCGACTGGTCCACGAGCCCGTCGTTGGCGCGGGTGATCTCGGCGACGTAGTCGTCGGGTTCGGCGCGGCCCGGCACGACCGCGTTGTTGACGCCGTCCATGCCCATGGCGAGGGCGCCGGAGTGGCGGACGTGCGCCTTCTCCAGGAGCAGGACGTTCGCCCCGCGCTCGGCGGCGGTCAGCGCGGCCATCGTGCCGGCGGTGCCGCCGCCGATCACGAGCACGTCGCAGGACAGCTCGGTCGCGTCGGCGAGGTCGGGCACGGTCAGTGCGGTGTCGGGGCTGGCGGGGCTGGCGGGGCTGCTCACGGGGCGCCTTTCGAAGCTCAGGGGGGTGGGAGGACGGAACGCGGACCGGGCCGTCAGAGCGAGGCGAGGACCCGGCGGCGCAGCGCGGCCGTGTCCGGCGCCTGCCGGGCGTCACGCGAGCGGGGCCGCGGCACGTCGAGCACCTCGCCGGTCGCGAACAGGGCGACGCGGTCGCCGAGATGGAGCGCCTCGTCGACGTCGTGCGTGACGAAGACGACCGTCGCGCCCGTGCCCCGCAGGATCTCCACCAGAAGGTCCTGCATCCCGGCGCGGGTGTGCGCGTCGAGCGCGCCGAAGGGCTCGTCCATCAGGACCGCGCGGGGCCGGCCCGCGAGCGCGCGGGCCAGCTGCACGCGCTGCCGCTGCCCGCCGGACAGCTGGTGCGGCAGCTTGCCCGCGTGACCGCCGAGCCCGACCCGCTCCAGCCACTCCTGGGCGGCCCGGCGCCGCTCGGCGCGGGGCACCCGGCGGATGGCGAGCGGCAGTTCCACATTGGCGCGGACCGAGCGCCAGGGCAGCAGCGCGTCGTGCTGGAAGACCAGCGCCCGGTCGGCCCCGGGCCGCCGGATCGGCTCCCCGTCCTGCGTCACGCTCCCCGTCAGCGGGGGCAGCAGACCGGCGAGCGTCCGCAGCAGGGTCGTCTTGCCGCAGCCGGACGGGCCGACCACGGTCAGCAGCTCGCCGGGCGCGATCAGCAGGTCCACGGGGCCGGGCACGGCCACCCCGTCGGGATGCCCCAGCCGGGCGCCGCGCAGGGCGAGTTCCGCGCCGGCCGGGGCCTCGGCGGCCTTCGGCTCCGCGGACACGGCGGACGGGCTCACGGTGCTCATGGAACCGGCTCCTTCTCGGGCGTGCGGACAGCGGTGACGGCGGGCGGGGGGACGTCCGCCGGGCGGGCCGGGCGACCGGCCGGGACCCGGGCGGCCGGGCGGGGCAGCCAGGCGGTGACGCGGCGGCCGAGCGACTCGACCGCGGTGGAGGTCAGCCAGCCCAGGGCGCCGATCGTGGCCATGCCGACGAAGACCCCCGGGTAGTCGACGACCGTGTAGTCCTGCCAGGTGCGGTACCCCACCCCGTACTCGCCGGAGATCATCTCCGCGGAGATCACACAGATCCACGACACGCCGATGCCCACCGACAGACCGCCGAAGATGCCCGGCAGGGCGCCCGGCAGCACCACCGAGAACAGCACCCGGGCCCGGCCGCCGCCGAGCGTCAGCACCGCCTCCTCCCAGGCCGGGTTCAGGGCCCGCACCGCGTGCCGGGTCGAAACGAGTACTGGGAAGAGGGCCGCGGCGCAGGTGATGAAGACGATGCCCTGCTCGTTGGTGGGCAGCAGCAGGATCGCGACCGGGACCAGCGCGATGGCGGGGATCGGCCGCACCACCTCCACCAGCGGGCCCAGGATGTCGGCGGCCCAGCGGGACCGGGCGACGGCCGTTCCGGCCGCGACGCCGAGGACGGCGGCGAGCAGGAACCCGACCGCGATCCGGCGCAGGCTGTGGCCGAGGTCCTGCCAGTACGCCTCCGTCCCCACCCGGTCGGCGAGCGCCGAGGCGACCTCGACGACCGTGGGGAACTGCTCGAAGCGCAGCCACAGTTGGACGTCGTAGGAGGTCAGCAGCTGCCAGACGCCCAGGGCCGCGAGCGGGGAGGCCACCCGGACCAGCCGGCGCACGGCGCTCATGACGCGAGCCTCACGGCCTCCGCGTACGCGACGATCCGCGCGCCGGCGTGCCCTGCGACGTACCGCTCGGCGGCCGCCCGCGTCACGAACGCCCGCCACGAGCCGCCGTCCGCGACCCACACGGCACGGTCCGCGAACCACAGCGTCCCGGTCACCGCGTCCGGCACGTAGGCGGCCCGCACGGAGGCCCCCTTGACGGCCTTCAGCAGGGCGGCGGGGCTGTCGAAGGTACGGGTCGAGGTCTGCCCCTCGATCCACAGCTCGGACTTCGGGACCGTCGCCTTCCGGTACCCCGGGTCCGGTACCGCCCGGCGCAGCGGCGCCGGGTCGACGAACGCGTCGACGTCGACGTCCGTCACCAGACCGGCCTCCTTCAGGACGGGGACGTCCTCCCTGAGCGCGGCGATCAGTTCGGGCCGGAGCGCCGGATCGAAGGTGGCGATGCCCTGGGCGCCGTTGTACAGGTAGACGACCTCGGCGGGCAGCCCGGTCGCCTTCGCCACCGACTCGGCCGCCGCGACGGGCTGTTCCCGCAGATGGTCGGTGGCCCGGCGCTGCGCCCGCAGGAAGGCGTCGAGGACGGCGGGCCTGCGCTGCGCGAACTCCTCACGGACGGTGACCCCGTGGAAGGTCGGCAGATCCAGTTCGGCGCCGTCGTACAGAGCGGTCGCCTTGCCCTGGAAGGCGAGCAGTCCGGGCCAGGCCACGAACTGGGACAGCGCGTCGACGCTGCCCGCCGCCAGGGCCGAAGCCCCCACGCTCGGCTGCTGGTTGAGCTTGTGGACGTCCTTGCCCGGGTCGATCCCGGCCCGCCGCAGAGCCCGTACGAGAGTGCCGTCGGCGGCCGAACCGACACTGGTCGACACCTTGCGGCTCTTGAGGTCCGCGAGCGACTTGAGCGGCGAACCGGGGGCCGTGACCACGGTGTTGAGGCCGCCACGCAGGTTGTAGCCGGTGACGGAAACGAGCCGGGTCGGCTCCTTCAGCTGCTTGCCCCTGGCCGCGTTGATCAGCAGGGGGAAGTCGCCCATCGAGCCGATGTCGATCTTCCCCGCCGTCATCTGGGCGGTGATCGGCGCGCCCGTCGCGTAGTCCTGCCAGACCACCCGGTAGCCGACGCCGTCCTTACGGCCCCGGGCGGCGAGCTCCTCCTCGAAGTAGCCGAGGGAACGCAGCAGGGTGCCGGCGGTGACGGTGTTGATGGTCTTCGACTGGTAACCGACGGTCACCGTCACGGTCCTCGCGTCGGACGAGGCACCGGCGTCACCGCCGCACGCGGTGGCGAGGGGCAGCAGGAGCGCCGTCGGCAGGGCGAGCCGGAGGGCGCGCGCGGGGAGGGTGAGTCTTCCTCGGAACATGGGGGTTCGGCCTTTCACCGGAGCAGGTAGGGCATGTTGACGGTGACCGCGCCGGTGGGGCAGCGGGCGGCGCAGGGGCCGCAGTACCAGCACTCGTCCACGTGCATGTACGCCTTGCCGTCCGCCTCGCGGATCGCGAGCGAGTCCAGCGGACACATGTCGACGCAGAGCGTGCATCCGTCGATGCACTTCGACTCGTCGATGGTCACGGGCACGTCGGCACGCTGGGGGACCAGAGGCATGGCTGTCTCCAGGAAAGAGCGGGGAAGGGGAGTCGGGACGTCAGAGGGAGCGGTGCAGCACGCCGCTCATGGTGATGCGGTCGCCGCGGAACCGGATGAACTCCAGGTCCACGGGGCGGCCGTCGGGCAGCCGGGTCAGCCGTTCCAGCATCAGGACGGCGGCCCCGCGCGGGGCCTGGAGCACGGCGGCGGAGTGCGCGTCGGCGTTGACGGCCTCCAGGGTGATCTCGGCGTGCCCCAGCGGACCGCCGGTCAGCTGCTCCAGGAGCCGGAACACGTCCGTGTTCTCCAGGTCGCAGCCGAGGAGTTCACCCCCGATGTCCATCGGGAGGTACGACAGGTCGAGCGAGAGCGGCAGCCCGTCGAGACGGCGCAGCCGCTCGACGCAGAGCACGTCGGCGTGCTCCGGCAGTCCCAGCCGGTGGGCCACCGGACCCGGGGCGGAGACCGGTCCGACGGTACGGACCTCGTTGGTCACCCGGCCGTGCTCCCGCAGGGTCTCCGCGAGCCCCTGGAGCCGGTCCAGGCCGTGCGGGTACTTCTCGCACACCACCACCGTGCCGACCCCCGGCTGCCGTTCCACGATCCGCTCGCCGCGCAGCAGGTCGAGGGCCTGGCGGACGGTGTTGCGGCTGGCCCGGTAGTCGGCCGCGATCACGTCCTCCAGCGGCAGCACCCCGCCCGGCACGCCACCCGCCAGGATCTGGTGGCGCAGCAGGTCGGCGAGCTGCCGCGCCCGGTCCGCGCGCAGCCGCCGACGACGGGCGGCGGCGACGGGGCGGGCGGCGGGAGCGGGTTCGGCGGGCATGGCAAGGAACGTAGCGGCGGGAAGCCCCGGATGGTGTTGCCACAGTATTGCGCCACCTGACAACCTGTACACACCGCTCTGACCTGCGACGATGTCAAGCAGGCGGGAAGATCCGCCACCTCGCCGCCCATCAGGTGGACCGGTATTCGCCCACTATGCGGGAAGGGCCCGACCTGATCAACTGTTGCCATGCGTCCCACCCGGCACAACCGCCCGACTCGCCACACCGTCCCCGCCGCCGTCGCCGTCGGCCTCCTCCTGCTCACCGGCTGCGGAACCGAACAGCTCGGAGCCGGGGGCGCCGCGACCAGTGCGCCACCCGTGTGCGGGCCGGGTGCGCCCTCCGCCGGATCATCCGCGGCACCCTCCTCGACCACCGCCTCCGAGGCCGCTCCCCAGGCCTCCGCCTCCCCGGCGAAGGACGGCGTCGCGATCCTCGGCACCGCCGGCGGCGCCGGTGGCGGCGCCAGGCCCTGTGCCGCGTACTCCGTCACGAGCCAGGAGACCGTGCCCTTCACCTATGTCGTCACCTTCTCGTTCCTTTCGGACAGCGGGCAGGCCCTGGGCAACGTGACGGAGACCGTCCCGGCCGTCGCCCCCGGACGCACGGTCCGGGGCACCGTCACCGCCTCCGACCTCCCCGGGGACGCGGCCGGCGGGTCACCCCGGGTGCGGGTCGTCAAGGTGCGTGGCGTGCCGACGGCCGAGGCCCCCGTCGTGGGCGGCACCTGCCCGCCCTCGGGCGTACGGGTGTACGCCGACGAGGGCGACGCCGCCATGGGGCTCCGGGTCGTCGGCCTGCACCTCGAGAACTGCGGCACCCGTCCCTACCCGCTCGACGGCTACCCGCGCGTCGAGCTCCGCGACGAGGACCGTGACCGGGTCTCCGGCGTGTCGATCCTCCAGGGCGGCGCGGCCGTCGCCACGGGCACCGGAGCCGACGGGCCGCCGCGGTCGATCGTCCTGAAGCCCGGCGAGCGCGCGTACGCGACGCTGGTCTGGCGCAACACCGTCGCGAGCGTCACGAACGAGCCCGTGAACGCTCCCTACGCGCGCGTGTGGGCGAAGCCCGGCGCCGCACCGGTCATGGTGACCCCCGAGTTCGACCTCGGCACGACGGGGAAGCTGGGCGTCGGCCCCTGGAAGAAGGACGAGGCCCGCTGATCCCGAACGGAATCGCCCGTTCCTCCGCCGGAGGGGCCGGCGGCCTCACGGGTGGGTGAACACGCCCACCATCCGGGTGTCCGGGTTGCTGCTCATCCCGACGATCGCGCCCCCGTCGGCGCGGTTGGCACGCGCGTGCGCCCCCGCGTACCCCTCGTCGGTGAGGAAGAACCCGAGCGCCGCGATCCATGCGTCGACGGTGCCGGTCGCCGGGTCGTACACCGGCTCGGGGCGCGGCACGACCCGCTCCTGCGCCACGTATCCGCCGCGCTCGACGGCGACGTCGAGCGCCGCGGACCACTCGGCGTCGCCGCACTCCCAGCCCACGAACGTGTCCAGACCGCCGTACCCGGCGCTCGGCTTGAGAATGAGCCGTTCCCGCCGCTCCCGGCATAGGTCCACGAGTCCGTCATTGCCGGAGCCGCCGGCCGCGGGGAGGGTGCGGCTCCACGGCAGCACCCGGTCGACCAGGGCCCGCTCCTCGGCGTCGAAGGAGGCGCTCCAGCGAGGGTCGGTGAGCAGCGCGAGGGCGCCCTTGCTGGAGTAGAAGCCGCTCTCGAGCGATGTGAACAGCACCGTCCTGCCCGCCTCGTGGGCCCGGAAGAACGCCTCCGCCACCTCGGGGCCCTCCGGGTCGTCGAGCAGCTGGCTCGCCGCGAAGTTGCGCAGCACCAGGTCGAGCGGGGTGCCGTCCAGGGTGAGCTTGCCGTCCGGCCGGGTGCGGACGTCGCCGATCTCACCGATCCGCACGTCGATGCCCTGCTCCGCCATGGCCTCCACGGTGGCCCGCATCAGACCTCCGTACGGGCCGATGCCGTCGCGCCCCTCGATCAGCCCCACGACGGGCTCCGCCCCGCCGGACAGCGCGGGCTTGGCCCGGTCGCGCAGTACGGCCGCCATCCGGGCCGCGATGTCCACGTGGTCGAGCCGGTGCACGCGCGCGAAGTCGGCGAACTCGGGGACCCGGAGCAGGGCCTGGTTGAACACGGCCATGTCGATGCCGCCCACCTCGCTCCCGAGGTTGAACTCCAGGAGCTTGTACGAGGTCCCGTCGTGGTACGCGTCGGCGCGGCCGAACTTGGCGGGGACGCCGGAACCACCCCTGCCGAGCACCGCCGTGAGCGCCGGGCCGATGCCGGCCGCGGCCGCGAACCGGTCGCGGTCACCGTCGAAGAGCCGCAGCGGCAGCGACACCAGGAGGTCGAAGAGGCCCTCCAGATCCCTCGCGAAGGCGGCCGTCTCGGCGGCGGAGACGAACCAGGGCCTGGGCAGCAGGTGCGCGCGCCAGGCCTCCTCGAAGGCCGGCGGCAGCGCGACTCGTGCCACGGCCCCCGCGAGGCCGTCGTCGCCCCCGCGCAGGCACTCGTCCACATAGGTGCGGCTCAGCTCGGTCATGTGCGTCACACGCTCCACTGAAGAGATCGGCTCCGTGCACCGAAGGATCGGCCCCGTGTTCGGAAGGCGAGCAGAGTACCGTGCGGGCCCGTGCGTTAGCGGTTCGTAAGCGAAACGTGAGTGACGCGAGGGAGAGTTGTGGTCATCGGTCCGGCCCCGTACGGACCGGTACTGGGGCGTGCGGTCCGTCCGCACCACCGGATCCGGGGCGGGCCGTGGGGGCCCGCCCCGGATCCACCGTCCGCCCGGCGGCGGTCAGCTCGTGGCCGCCACCACCGAGGCGGTCGTGACCAGGACCATCGCCGCCTGCATGTCCCGGATCGCCCGGCGTACGCCCTCCGCCGCCCACTGGCCGGCCGTCAGCTCCTCGAGGAGCGCCGCGCACTCCTTGCGCGGAACGTCGGGGAAGGCGAGGTGGTGCAGCCTGGCGCCGTGGATGAGGGCGAGGAGTCCCGTCGTGCGGGCCCGGTGGGTGGGTCCTTCGGCGAGCACGGAACGCAGCCTCGCCCGCAGTTCGCGCTCGACGGAGCCGTCCGCCTCCGGGTAGCGGCTGACGGGGAAGAGACCGAGCACCCGGCGCTGCTCCTCGCGCACCAGACCCCGCTCGCAGAGGCTCGCGACGGTGGCCTTGACCGCCTTGGTGTGGTCCTTCGTCAGCCACTCGGTGACCTTGGGGTCCCGGCTCCGCTTCCCGCACCAGGTCTCGATCTGCCGCAGCCGCTCGTCGAGCAGCGGCACTTCGGTGGGCGTCGGGTCGGTCACCCGTATCCGCCCGTCGTCGACCGTCACGCGTCCGGCCAGCACGAGATCGAGCAGGATGCCGCCCGACACGGCCCAGGCGGCGGACTGCCGTTCCTTCGCGGCCCCGGACTCGTCGTCCAGGGACAGCAGCATGATCTCTTCCGCGAGCGTGACCGCCACCCCGTACCCCTTCGCCTTCGCTTCGCGCGCGTGCCCGCGTGCGTCCGTACCTGTGTCCGTCTAAAGCTGTGTGCGTATGGACCTGCGTGTGCGTGTCCGACCGGCGCCCCGGGACGGTCGACCGTACACCCGGTGCCCGTCGTCCCTGATGACGAGCCCCGCACCCGGCCGGTTCCCGCGGGCGGAACCGACGGCCGTGCTGTGGTCTGGACCGCCGGGAGCGGGGGCGGCAAGCTCTCGGTATGGACTTGGAGCTGAGGCACCTCAAGACGATCCGGGCCATCGCGGACGCGGGGAGCCTCACGCGCGCCGCGACCGCGCTCGGGCTCGCCCAGCCGGCCCTGAGCGCCCAGCTCAAGCGGATCGAACGGGCCCTGGGCGGCGTCCTGTTCGAGCGGGGACGGGACGGGGTGCGGACCACGGCCCTCGGCGACCTGGTGCTCGAGAGGGCCCGTGTGGTGCTGCCCGCCGTCTGCGAGCTGCAGGAGGAGGCGGTGCGCTTCGCGCGGGGCGGGGCCGAGGGGTACCGGCTCGGCGGCACCCACGGCCCGCTGCTCGGCGGGCTCGTCGACCGCATCGCCCGCACCGACCCGGGTGCGCCGGTGACCACGTACACCTCGTGGTCGGAACGCGACGTCGCCCGCGCGGTCCGCGACGGCCGCCTCGACTTCGCCCTCGTCGGGGTCTGCGGGGAGAGCGCGCCGCCCGAGGCGGGACGGCTCGCGTGGACGGAGGTCGCCCGCGATCCGGTGTACGTGATGCTCGCGGCCGACCATCCCCTCGCGCCCCGCACCGAGATCGACCTGGCCGAGCTGGCGGCGGAGGCCTGGACCGACGTGCCGGGCGACGGCTGTTTCGGCGACTGCTTCGCGGCCGCCTGCGTACGGGCGGGCTTCACCCCCGCCTGCGTGTACGAGACCGACACCGCCTCCTGTGTGCACCTGGTGCAGGTGGGCCGGGCCGTCGGGCTCTGCCGGGCCACCTTCCCCGTCACCCCGGGGCTCGTCACCCGTCCCCTCGCCGGCGCCCCACTCGTCTGGCGGCACCTGCTCGGATGGCACCCCGAGGGGCGGGCGGCCGCCCGGGCCGCAGCCGTCCTCGACCACACCCGGGCCGCCCACGCCGAGGCGCTCGCGGCCAGCGCGGGCCGGGCGCACGCGGGAGTGGCGCCCCCGGCATAACGCGATGGCAGGGGCCGGCTGGCAACTGCCGTGCCCCGGTCGGAATCCCTACGGTTCGAACAGATCCCCCACCGCGATCCGCGATCCGGCCGGTCCCCGCGGCCCCAGGTCCCGAATCCGAGAACCGAGGAGACTCCCCATGCTCCGACGACACGCCCGCGCGGCGTGTACCGCCCTGGTCGCCGCCGGACTGGCGCTCGCCGGGCTCCAGGCCGGAACCGCGGCCGCCGTACCGGACGCCGGTGAACCGCACCCCGCCCCGACCGTGCGAACCGCCGCCCAGACCCTCGGCGCCGACGCCGCCGCGCCCGAGGTGCTCGACGCGATGCGGCGCGACCTGGGACTCAGCCACGCGCAGGCCCTGACCCGGCTCGCCAACGAGGCCGAGGCGGGTGCGACGGCCGCCCGGCTCCGCCAGGGCCTGGGCGGCGCCTTCGCCGGTGCCTGGGTGGACGGTGCCGAGTCCGGCACGCTGACCGTGGCCACCACCCGGTCCTCCGACGCGGCGGCGATCCGGGCCACGGGCGCCCGGGCCCGGCTCGTGACGCACCCTCTGACCATTCTGGAGCGTGCCAAGGAGCGCCTGGACCGGGCCGCCACCGCCGACGCCCCCGTCCGTTACGTCGACGTGCGGGCGAACGTCCTGGTCGTCGAGGAGACGAAGGCGGGCGCCGGGGCGCGGCTGCTGGCGGCCACGGGAGTCCCGCGCGAACTCGTCCGCGTCGTCCGGAGCGGACAGGCGCCCCGCCCGCTGTACGACCTCCGGGGCGGCGACGCGTACTACATGGGTGGCGGCGGCCGGTGCTCGGTCGGCTTCCCGGTGACGCGCGGTACGACGCAGGGCTTCGCCACGGCCGGTCACTGCGGCCGCGCGGGGACGACGACCAGCGGCTTCAACCAGGTGGCGCAGGGCAGCTTCCAGGGCTCGATCTTCCCGGGCAACGACATGGCCTGGGTCGCCGCCAACGGCAACTGGACGGCCACGCCGTACGTCAAGGGCTCCGGCGGGGCCAACGTCCAGGTGACCGGTTCGGTGCTGCAGCCGGTCGGCTCCTCCGTGTGCCGTTCCGGTTCGACCACCGGCTGGCACTGCGGCACCGTCCAGCAGCACAACACCAGCGTCACCTACCCCGAGGGGACGATATCCGGGGTGACCCGGACGACGGTCTGCGCCGAACCCGGCGACTCGGGAGGCTCGTACATCTCCGGCAGCCAGGCGCAGGGCGTCACCTCGGGCGGCTCCGGCAACTGCTCCAGCGGCGGCACCACCTTCTTCCAGCCGCTGAACCCGCTGCTGCAGAACTACGGCCTGACCCTGAAGACCACCGGCGGCGACCCGGGCCCCGGCCCGGGCGAGCCGGAGCCGGGCGGCAGCTGGGCGGCGGGCACCGTCTACAAGGCCGGTGACGTGGTCACGTACGGCGGGGCGAGCTACCGCTGCCTCCAGGGCCACCAGGCGCAGGCCGGCTGGCAGCCGCCGAACGTCCCGGCGCTGTGGCAGCGCCTGTGACGCGCCCCGGGCCGTGACCGGGGGTGCCGCGAACCCGAGGGGGGTGTCGCGGCACCCTCTCCGGGTACCCCGTAGGATCGTCGCGACCATGATCAATATCCGTGCGTCGCCCTAGGGGGCGGTGCGGCACGGACGCTTCGCGGGGGAGTCGTCGTATGGGCAGGGTCAGGGTCGTCGTGGCCGCGGTGGTACTGGTGTCGGCGGTGGCGGGGTGCGGCTCCGCCGAACCCTCGGACCAGGCGGGGGCGTCGGGCAGGCCGTCCGGGGGCGCGTCGCCGGACGGCACGGCCCCCGCGGGCCCGCCCTCCGCCGCGCCGACCGCCGGTGAGAAGCTCGCCGCCGACCCGGGCACCCGCTACAAGACCATCGCCGTGCCGCAGCTGGAAGGCCTCGTCTGCGACGAGGGCGACGGCGGCTTCCACTTCGGCAGCGACCTCGACATGACGGTCACCGGCGACGACGGCCTCAAGGAGATCGAGGCCGACGGCGCCGCCGACGAGGTGTCCTGCTTCGGTGGCCGCCGGAACGTCCTGCGCAAGGGCACCATGTCCGCCTCGGCGCCGATGTTCACCGCCAGGACCAACCTGTACGCGAACGTGCCCGATCCCACCGCCGCGCTGAACAGGATCTACGACGCGTCCGTGGACCTCGCGACGGGCTACGGCCGAAACTTCACCGGCGAGCCCGGGACCGTCACGAGCCGCTCCCTCGTCGTGAAGTGCCGGCAGAACGTCACCGACACCTTCCCGATGACCACCTGCTTCTGGGCCGACTACGGAGCCGCCGGAGTCGTGGACTTCTTCCCGGACGACTCGCAGTACGTCCCCGTCCCCTCGGCCGCCCGGTGGACCCGGGCCTTCGTGGAGGGCGCGCTCCCGAAGTAGCGGCCCGCGCGCGGCGACCCTCAGGCCCCTTCCAGACCGCCGCGCGCGATGACCTCCGCGTACCACCGGGCGCTGTCCTTCAGCGTCCGGCGCTGCGTCGCGAAGTCCACGTGCACGATCCCGAAGCGCTTGCTGTAGCCGTACGCCCACTCGAAGTTGTCCAGGAGCGACCAGAGGAAGTACCCGCGGACGTCGGCGCCGTCCGCCAGCGCCCGGTGCACCGCCGCCAGGTGGGCGTGGAGGTACGCCACCCGCTCCGGGTCCTTCACGTTCCCGGAGGGGTCGGCGTAGTCGTCGTACGCCGCCCCGTTCTCGGTGATCACCAGCGGTACGTCAGGGAGCTCGTCCCGCAGCCGGGTCAGCAGCTCGTACAGACCGTCCGCGTCCACCGGCCAGTCCATCGCCGTCCGCGGCCCCGGCGCGGGCTCGAACCGGACGTGCCGCTCCGCGCCCGCCCACGGCGAGGGCGACTCCGACGTGCCGGCGCCGACGACGGACGGGGAGTAGTAGTTGATGCCGAGCGAGTCGATCGGCGCGGCCGCCGCCGCCAGGTCTCCGTCGGCCACGAAGGACCAGTCCGTGACCGGGGCGGTGTCCCGCACGAGGTCTTCCGGGAGCCGGCCGTGGAAGACGGGGTCGAGGAAGATCCGGTTGCCGACCGCGTCGATCCGGCGGGCCGCGTCCAGATCCTCCGGCGCCTGCGAACAGGGCCGCACCGCATGGAGGTTGAGGGTCAGCGACACCTCCGCAGCGCCGGGCAGCCGCCCGCGCAGGGTGCGCGCCGCGAGGCCGTGCGCGAGGTTGAGGTGGTGGGCCGCCCGCAGCGAGGCGACGGCGCTGGTGCGGCCCGGCGCGTGCACGCCGTTGCCGTAGCCGAGGAAGGCCGCGCACCAGGGCTCGTTGAGCGTCGTCCAGGTCGCCACCCGGTCGCCGAGGGCGTCCGCCATGATGCCCGCGTACTCCGCGAAGCGGTACGCGGTCTCCCGCTGCGGCCAGCCCCCGGCGTCCTCCAACTCCTGCGGCAGGTCCCAGTGGTAGAGCGTCGCCACGGGACGGATGCCGGCGTCGAGGAGGCGGTCGACCAGCCGCCGGTAGAAGTCCAGGCCCTTGCGCACGGCCGGGCCGCGCCCGGTGGGCTGCACCCGGGGCCAGGCGATCGAGAAGCGGTAGTCGGTCACGCCGAGCCGCCGCATCAGGGCGACGTCCTCGTCGACCCGGTGGTAGTGGTCGGCGGCGATGTCACCGGTGTCGCCGTTGCGCACCTTGCCGGGCGTGCGGCTGAAGGTGTCCCAGATGGACGGGGTGCGGCCGTCCTCCGTCGCCGCCCCCTCGATCTGGTAGGCGGCCGTGGCGGTGCCCCAGCGGAAGCCCGCGGGGAAACGGAGGACGGTCGTGGTGTCGGTGCGGGCGTCGAGCGCGGTCATGGGGTGGGAACTCCCTGAGGTGAGAGGTCTGGAGGGCGGAATATCCGGAGGCGGGGACGGGTCAGCCCTTGACCGCGCCCTGCATGATGCCGCCGACGATCTGCCGGCCCAGGAGGCCGAACACGAGCAGGACCGGCAGGGTGCCGAGCAGGGTGCCCGCCATGATCACGGACTGGTCGTGGACGTAGCCGCCGCCGAGCTGGCGCAGGGCGACCTGCACGGTGGGCTCGGAGGAGGTCAGGGCGACCACCGGCCAGAAGAAGTCGTTCCAGGCGGCCATGAAGGTCAGCAGGCCGAGGACGGCCATGCCGGGGCGGGCGATCGGCACCACGATCGACCAGAAGATCCGGGCGGTCGACGCGCCGTCGACCCGCGCCGCCTCGATCAGCTCGTCCGGCAGCGACTGCACCAGGTACTGCCGCATGAAGAACACGCCGAACGCGGACACCAGGCCCGGCAGGATCACCGCCTGGAGCTGGTTCACCCAGCCCAGTTCGGCGATCAGCATGAACAGCGGGATCACCCCCAGCTGCGGCGGGATCATCATGGTGCCGACGGTGACCGCCAGGAGCGCGCCCCTGCCCCGGAAGCGGAGCTTGGCGAAGGCGAACCCGGCGAGCGTGCAGCAGAGCACCGTGCCCAGCGTGATGGAACCGGACACGATGAGGGAGTTGAGCAACGCCTTCCCGATGTCCGCCTCTTCGAGGACCGCCTCGAAGTTGCGCATCAGGTTCGGTCCCGGCAGCAGCGTCGGCGGGACCTTGGCGAGTTCGGCGTTGGAGCGGCTCGCGGCGACGATCGTCCAGTAGAAGGGGAACGCGGAGAACAGGACGGCGACGACGAGGATCCCGTACGCCACGGGTCCCGCGTGCAGGGTGCGGCCCGCCCGGGAGGGGCGCCGGTTCGCGGTGGCCACGGGGGCGGTCATCGGCCGGCCTCCTTGCGGGAACGGCGGCGCGCGATCAGGGCGTTGAGCCCGACGAGCACCACGATGAGCAGGAACATCACCCAGGCGATGGCGGCGGCCCGGCCCAGATGGAAGAAGCCCCAGCCCTGCTCGTACATGTAGAGACCGAGCGTCTGGTACTGGTGGGAGATGCCGCCGGATATGGAGCCTTCGAGCAGCAGGGGCTCACCGAAGAGCTGGGTCGCGCCGATCGTCGACACGATGACCGTGAAGAGGATCGTGGGCCGCAGCCCCGGCAGCGTCACATGGAAGAACTGGCGCCACCGCGAGGCCCCGTCCATGGCCGCCGCCTCGTACAGCTCGTCGGGGATCGACTGCATGCCGGCCAGGTAGATCAGCGCGTTGTAGCCGGTCCAGCGCCAGATGACGACCGTGGACACCGCGATCTGCGAGGCGACCGTGCCGTTCTGCCAGTCGACGGGGTCGATGCCGACCAGGCCGAGCGCGTAGTTGATCAGACCGAAGTCCCGTCCGAAGAGCTGGGCGAAGACGAGCGTGGCGGCCGCCACCGAGGTCGCGTACGGCAGGAGGACCGCGGTCCGCAGGAAGGTGCGGCCGCGCATCCGGTAGTTCAGCAGGTGCGCGAGCCCGAGGGCCATGACGAGCTGCGGCACGGTGGAGAGCACGCCGATGGTGAAGGTGTTGCGCAGCGAGAGCCAGAAGTACTCGTCGGCGAGGAGCGCGGTGTAGTTGCCGAGGCCGCGCCATTCCATGTCGCCGGGCGTCTGGAGCTCCACGCGGTAGAGCGAGACGAAGGCGGTGTAGATCAGCGGGAAGAGGCCGAAGGCGGCGAACAGGGTGAAGAACGGGGCGAGATAGGCGTACGGCGAGACCGTCCGCCAGGCCCGCCGGGCCGCGCCCCGCCGCGCGGGCGGCGGGGCGGGCAGCGGCGGGGCCGGGCTCTCGGATGCGGTGAGGGTCATGGTGCGGCCCTTCGGAGGGTGGAGGCGGGGGAGGAACCGGGAGGGGAGGCCGGCCGGCGCCGGCGGCCGGGTGCGGCGTCAGCCGATCGTGTTCTCGACGCCCTTCTTCGCGTTCGACCAGGCCTTCTCCGGCGACGTCCCCTTGCGCTCGACCTCGCTGAGCGCGTTCGTGATCTGCTGCGCGATGTTCTGGTCGTGGACGCCGAGCACCTGCACCGGGGCCGCCTTCGCCGCGTCGCCGAAGATCTGCCCGATGGGCGCGCCGGAGAAGTACGGGTCCTTCGCCGCGGCGACCTTCGCGATGGCGCCGGTGGCGGAGGGGAAGTTGCCCTGCTTCTCGAAGAGCCGGGTCTGCTGCTCGGGCGCGGTGAGCCACTTGATCAGCTCGTACGCCTCCTTCTTGTGCTTCGCGGCCTTCGGCACCGACAGGTACGAGCCGCCCCAGTTGCCGGCGCCGCCGGGCAGCGCGGCGACGTCCCACTTGCCCTTGCCGGTGTCACCGGCCTGGCCCTTGATGTAGCCGAGCATCCAGGCGGGGCACGGGATGGTGGCGAAGGAACCGGCCGCGAAGGCCTGGTTCCACTGCGGGGACCACTGGTCGAGCTTGGCGCTGAGTCCGTCCTGGGCGGCCTGCACGGAGTGGTCCCAGGCGGTGCGCAGGGCCGGGTTGTCCTCCCAGATCAGCTTCCCGGAGGCGTCGTAGTACCGCTCCTTCTGCTGCCCGATCATGATCGAGTAGAGGCTGCCGACGCTGTCGAGCCAGGCGCTCTTGGCCGGTGCCTTCGCCTTGTACTGCTTCCCGAGGGCCAGGTAGCCGTCCCAGGTGGCCCACTTCTCGGCCAGCTGCGTGCGGTCGGTGGGGAGGCCGGCCTGCTTGAAGAGGTCGGTGCGGTAGCACATCGCCTCCGGGCCGACGTCGGTGCCGAGGCCGAGGACCTCGCCGCCCTTGCCGGTGGCCGCGGCCCACTTGGCCGGGGCGAACTGGTCCTTGAGCGTCTCGGCGCCGTACTTCCGCAGGTCCTCGAAGCGGTCGGACTGCTGCTGGGTGACGGAGGCGATCCGGCCCACCTCGATGCCCTGGACGTCGGCGAGACCGGCGCCGCCGGCCAGCCGGGTCTGGAGGGACTTCCAGTAGTCGGCCTCGTCCTCGGTGTCCGTCTGCTTGATCGTCACGCCGGGGTGGAGCTTCTCGTACTCCGCGTAGAGCCCGGCCTCCTTGTATCCGAAGGAGCCGAACAGGTCGACGGTGAGGGTGACCCCGCCCCCCGCGCCGTCGGTGGAGGCGCCGTCCGACGCGCCTCCGCAGGCGGCGAGCAGGGCCCCGGTGAGCGCGACCGCTCCCAGGCGGGCGACGGCTCTCCTGACGGTGGTCGTGGCGGCGGCTCGGGCGATGGGCATGGGAAGCCTCCCTTGGCTCCGGAACGAGCGAGAGCGGCTGAGAGCGCTCTCAAGCGTGCGGGGGGAGCGTGCCCGTGAAGCGGTGCATCCGTCAAGGCTCGAAGGCGTAACGGACGGGAAGAGCCGTCAAGTCCTGCCTGTGTTCAATCTCTTGACACACGTGTTTCGGCGGTTCTACGTTTCCGGCGACTTGAGAGCGCTCTCTCGACGTTCCCGGCTCACCGCGTTCCCGATCCGCAGCGCTCCCAGGGAGCCCACCGCCTCTCCCGCAACCCCTCCGTGCCCCACTCGTCGCGACGACATGAGGTGCCGTCCATGCCCGCCCCCCGCACACGGCCGGCCGCAGCGCTGGTCCTGGTCTCCGCCCTCGCCGCCCTGGGACTCGGCCCCGCCGCCGCCCCGGCGGCCGCGGCCGCCGTCCCCACCGGCGCCGGCAGCTACTCCGACACCCGCCCCGCCGGAACCTCCGGGCCCACCACCAACACCGGCGCGCCCGTCACCCCCAAGGTGACCCCCGCCGCCCAGGGCAAGCCCGTCCCCACCAACGACTGGTGGTCCTCCCTCGCCTTCCAGCGCTACGGGGACAATCCGTACTCCACCCCCATGTACGGCCACCCGCTCACCTACCAGGCCGTCGCCGGCGGCCTCGAACTCGGCTACCCGACCACCCCCGCCGTCGTCGGCGACGGGCGGCAGTACGAGTTCGCCCACAAGGCCGACCTCACCCTCGGCCTCACCGGGCTCAACTCGCCCGACACCAAGGCCGACTCCTGGTCCGACTGGACCGTCACCCCCTACTGGTCCGACGGCGCCCGCACCCTGCGGACCACCATCGGCCACGGCATGCCCTTCGTATACGCCAAGGGCACCGGCGGCGACGCCCGCATCACCACCGCCGGCGCCCCCACCGTCTTCGCCGACCAGGGCAACGTCCTCGGCATCACCGTCGCGGGCCACCACTACGCGCTCTTCTCGCCCACCGGCACCGACTGGACCGTCTCCGGCTCCAGCATCACCGCCGGACTCGGCGGCAAGGACTACTTCTCCGTCGCCGTCCTGCCCTCCACCGACGCGCTCGCCACCTACCGCAGATACGCCTTCAGCTTCGTCACCGGCTCCACCGTGAACTGGAGCTACGACGCCGGAACCGTCCGCGCCACCTACGCCCTCACCACCGAGGCCAAGGAGGGCACCGAGCGCGGCACCCTCCAGGCGCTCTACCGCCACCAGTGGCTGAACACCACCGACCCGCTCACCCCGTACACCTACGTCTCGCCCCGCGGCACCATGAAGGTCCGGGAGTCGGCCTCCTTCACCACCGCCCAGAAGGCGGCCGCCACCCTGCCCGCCCTGCCGGGCGGCACCGGCGCCGACACCACCCGCCTGCGCGGATACCTGAACGAGGTCGCGAACTCCGCCGACCCGTTCTCCGGCGCCGTCGACACGTACTGGACCGGCAAGGCGCTCGGCAAGATCGCCCAACTCGTGCCGCTCGCCGACCAGATCGGCGAGACCGCGCTCCGCGACAAGCTCCTCGGCCAGATCAAGGGCCGCCTCCAGGACTGGTTCACGGCCGGCGGCGCCAACGAGTTCTCGTACGACGGGACCTGGAAGACCCTCACCGGCTACCCGGCCTCCTACGGCAGCGACACCGAACTCAACGACCACCACTTCCACTACGGCTACTACGTCTACGCCGCCGCGATCGTCGCCCAGTACGACGCGGGCTGGGCCGCCGACTCCGCCTGGGGCGCCATGGTGAAGACCCTGGTCCGCGACACCGCCAACCCCAGCCGCACCGACACCTCCTTCCCCTTCCTCCGCGGCTTCGACGTCTACGCCGGGCACAGCTGGGCCAGCGGCCACCAGGGCTTCGCCGCGGGCAACAACCAGGAGTCCTCCTCCGAGTCCACCAACCTCAGCGCCGCCCTCGTCCTCTGGGGCGCGGCCACCGGCAACACCCAGCTCCGCGACCTCGGCACCTATCTGCTCACCACCGAGGGCGAAGCCATCGCCCAGTACTGGTTCGACGCCGACCAGCAGGTGTTCCCCGGCTCCTTCCAGCACGACACGGTCGGCATGGTGTGGGGCAGCGGCGCCGCCTACGCCACCTGGTGGACCGCCAACCCCGAGGAGATCCACGGCATCAACGTCCTCCCGGTGACCGGAGGTTCACTCCACCTCGGCGGCCACAAGGACGCCGTCCGCCGCAACATCGCCGAGATGGAACGCGAGAACGGCGGCCCCGCCGTCGAATGGCGCGACCTCCTCTGGGAGTTCCAGTCCTTCGCCGACCCCGCCGCCGCCAAGGCCAAGTGGGACGCGGGCAACGCCGGATACACCCCGGAGGCGGGCGAGTCCAAGGCACACACCTACCACTGGCTCACCGCACTCGACACGCTCGGCGCCCCCGACGCGACGGTCACCGGATCCATCCCCACCTCCGCAGTCTTCGCCAAGGGCACCGCGCGGACGTACGTGGCCCACAACCACGGCGCCACCGCCCGAACCGTCACCTTCTCCGACGGCAAGTCCCTCTCCGTGCCCGCGCGTTCCACCGCGACCGGCACCGGGACGGGCGGCACCGACCCCGGCCCGGACCCGGAACCGTCCACCGGCAACACCTTCCAGCTCCGCACCGGCGGGACGCTCACCACGGCCACCGGCGCCACGGCGGGCAGCGACACCGTCCCCTCGGCGCAGGGCAGCAACCACGACGGCACCCCGAACCGGCCGCTCGTCTACCAGGTGACCGGGGTCAACGGCACGCTCAGGGCCGGAGGTTCGACCGCCTTCCGCCTCCAGCTCGACGCCGGCACGGCCGTCGGCCTCGGCCAGCAGGCACGGATCAGCTACGACCTCACCGGTGACGGCACCTTCGAACGGACGGAGACGTACCACTACTTCGCGACGGACCCGGTGACCGGCTGGGAGGAGTACGCCCAGACGCGCGGCCTCAAGTCCGCCACCGGCACGCTCGGCGACCTGCGGGGCGGCACCGTACGCCTCGAGGTCTGGAGCGCGATCGGGAACGCGGACTCCCGGCTCCAGACGGGCACCGACCGGTCGGTGGTGGTCATCCCCTACGACTGACCCCCAGGACGGCGGCGGGCCCGGGTTCCTCCTCACCCGGGCCCGCCGCCGTCCCTGCTCCCGGCCCGCGCGGCCGCCTCAGGCCGATTCGCGGCGCACCAGAGAAGTCGGCGTGATCACCGAACCGGGGAGCTCGGGGCCCGCCCCGTCGAGCAGCCGCATCAGCAGCTTCACCATCAGCCGGCCCATCCCCTCGATGTCCTGGTGCACGGTGGTCAGCGCCGGGGACGTCCGGCCGACCACCGAGGCCATGTCGTCGAAGCCCACGACGGCCACGTCCTCCGGCACCCGCCGGCCGCGCTCCCGCAGGGTCAGCAACGCCCCCGATGCCATCAGGTCGTTGGCGACGAACACCCCGTCCAGGTCCGGCCTCCGGTCGAGCAGCTCCGCCATGGCGCGGGCGCCGCTCTCCGCAGTGAAGTCGCCCCGGCACAGCAGGGTGGGGTCGGCGTCGATGAGGACGTCGCGATAACCGTGGAGCCGGTCGAGCGCCGACGTCTGGTCGTCCGGCCCGGAGATGTGCGCGATGGCCCGCCGCCCGAGACCGACCAGGTGCCGCACCGCCTCGCGGGCGCCGCCCCGGTTGTCGCAGTCGACGAACGGCACCTCGGGGCTGGTGCCCGGAGCGGGCCGCCCGCCGTAGACGACGGGGATGCGGGTCCGGTCGATCACGGCCGGCAGGGCGTCGTCGTTGTGCAGGGAGAACGCCAGCGCGCCGTCGACGTGCCCGCCGCCCAGATAGCGGGCGATCCGGTCGTGGTCCCCGGCTCCCTCCACCCACAGCAGCACCAGCTGTGCGTCGTGCGCGGTCAGCTCCCGGCTGATGCCCCGCACCTGCTGCTCGAAGAACGGGTCCGAGAAGACCCGGAACTCCGGCTCCGCGATGATCACCGCCACCGCGCCGTTGCGCCGGGTGACCAGCGTCCGGGCGGCGTGGTTCGGCACGTAACCGAGCTCGTCGACGGCCTTGCGCACCTTCTCGACCAGCGGAGGACGGACGCCCGCGCCCCCGTTGACGACCCGGGAGGCCGTGGCGCGGGACACACCGGCGCGAGCGGCGACGGCTTCCAGCGTGGGGCGGGACCCCGTGGTCTGCTCGGGCAAGGCGGGCGCTCCTCGGGCTGTGTGGGCGGCTGGCTGCGTGAATCAGGATATCCGGAGCGACACCAGGTCTGAGAGCGCTCCCAGGAACGGGTGCGAGAGGGCCCCGGGCGGCCCCTCCCCGGGAAGGGGCCGCCCGGCCAGGGGCGTTGTCAGCGGGGCATGCCAGGATCCTGAGCATGATCGCCTCGCTCGAAGCCCTGTTGCCCGCCACCGGCAGGACCCACGTGTCCACGACGTACGCCGACTGGGTCGCCGCCCACGACCCGGACGCCGCCGCGGAGGCGCGCGAGGTCAACGAGGCCATGGGGGCCGAACTCAGCCGCTCCTGGACCAAACCCGGCGCCTTCGTCGACACGATGGCATGGCGGGCCCGGCAGCTGCCCGTCGCCCACCTGCCGTGGTTCTGGGACACCGTCGGCCACCGGCTGATCGGGTACGGCAGCCGGCCCGGCGGCCGCGCCTTCGTGGCCGCGCGGACCGCCGAGGCCGAGCACGGCCTGACCGTGGACCCCGCCTACCGCCGGGCCAACGGGCTGCTGTTCGCCCGGGGCGGGGCCATGCCGGCCAAGGAGTTCGGGGCCCATCAGAAGTTCCTCACGGAGTCGCTCGACCCCGTCGAGGCGCACTCCGCCCTCGGCGACTTCCTCACCGCCTGGGCCGCCTCGAAGGCCGACCTGCCGGCGGATCTGGTGCGCCGGGTGCGGGCCTCCGCCAAGGCCGCCCGGCTCGGCGACGACGAGGTGGCGCGCGTGGTGGCCGCGATCCTGTCCGTCACCCGGAAGAAGTCCGTGCCGGACACGCTCCTCACGGCCGCCGAGCCGGTCCTGACGGCCCACCCGCCGACGGACGAGGTCGCCGCCGGATTCCTGGAGGTCTTCCCCGAGAGCGCCACCGACGGCGGCGCCTGGCTGCGGATGCTGATCGGCTGCGGCGCCACGGAGGCCATGGAGGCCGGCCGGCTCGTCCCGGAGGGCGGACTGCACCACTGGGTCGGCCACTTCGTCCACATGTACCAGTACACGCGCGTGGCCGACGGCGGCGTCGGCCGGCAGCAGCTCCCGCCGGAGTTCCTCGACCTGGTGGGCCGGCTCGGACCGCGCCTGCGCGCGGCGGGCGCGGCCGTGACCGTCCACACCACCCGGCACCACTACCAGGGCTTCGACGCCGACGTCCTCGACGCCTGCCTCGCCGCCGGGGTCACCGTCGTCGACCCGGGCCCCGAGACCCGGATGCGCTTCTGGGGCGAGCGGTCCCGGCGGGACCTCACCGCACTCGCCGCCGACCCGGTCTTCGGCCCCCGGCTCGAAGGAACCGTCCACGCCGGTCTGATGCCGAACTGGTACGGCGCGCCCGCGCGCAAGCCCGGCTCCGCGGTGACGCTGCTCCCGGGCAACGAAGGCATCGCCCACGAGGTGGCGGTCCGGGTCGGCAAGCTCGTCGACATCGTCGGGGGCGGCGGCATGGGAGGGGCGGAGGAGTCCGTCAGCGAGCTGGAGACCCTGCTCGACCGGCCGACCGTCAGCGCGCTCGACGGGATCGTCGACGCCCTCGCGGACGCGTCCGCCGCGGGCGCGCTGCGGCGCTCCCTCGCGGCCGGTCTCCCGGAGGAACTCGCCTGGCCCGCGCTGGAGGCCGTGTACGAGGAGTTCGCGGCGGAGGAAGCCGGGACGGGGGAGACCGTCATCACTGCCGACACGGCAGCCGCGGCCGACACACCCGCCACGGCAGCCACGACATCCACGGCCGTCACACCCGCCCCGACCGACACGGCCGACACGGCAGCCACCGGCGACACCTCCGCGACCGGTGAGCCGGAGGTGCCCGGGGCCTTGGCCGCCGTCGGTGCGGCCGGGCTGCCCGGGGTGGCCGGGGTGACGTGCACCTGGCCGGTGCTCACGGTCTTCGGGCGTGACCGCGCCGTCGCCGTCGCCCCGGACGGCGTGCGCGGCTCCTGCCGGTTCACGGTGCCGCCGGAGGCCACCCAGTTCGCCGTCCACTACGTGGGCGGCTCGTTCCTGGTGAGCTGGACCCTCAAGGACCGCGCGTACCACTGCGAGACCGCCGTCTGGGCCGACCGCCCCGACGAACCCTTCACCCCGGAGCAGACGGGCGGCCTCGTGCCCTACGGGGGCAGCCTGGACGGCGCGTACGGCTTCCAGTTCGAGACCGCCGACGGCGGCGGACGGCACGGCGGCCTCCGTGTGACCCGGCCGGGCGGCACGGAGGGCATCGACCGGGACGAACTGCAGCTCGCCGACGGCACCCGCGTCTGGACCAACGCCGTCTACGGACGGCGCCCCTGGGAGACCGTGGACCCGGTCACCGGCGAACGGCAGGGCGCGACCCCGCTGCCGGACTTCCCGGGCCGCCCCGCGGACAGCGACCCGGCAGGGGAGTCCTCCGAGGCCGGCATGACCCTCGCCCACGAGGCCCTCCAGCTGGCCCCGCTGCCCGCCGGGACGACCGACTCCCCGCTCGGCAGCCGCGACGGACTCGTCGGGACCCGGGTGCTGTTCCGCACCCGCCACGGGGGCAACGCCCCCGACCACTACCTCCTGGAGAGCGTCGACGGACGCACCGCCCGGTTCGACGTCGACCGGCCGGGACAGGAGCCCTGGGGCCTGTGGGCGCCGCCGGAGGGCGCCGTGGAGGACGTCGTCCTCGCCGAGGCCCAGACCAGGACCGGAGTGCGCGCGTACACCGCGGACGGCGTCCTGCTCTGGGAGCTGGACGGGCACCACTCGCCCCAGCACCCCCGGGTCAAGCCCGCCCGGCGGCTCACCCCCTCCCACGGCGTCGCCCTGCCGCCCGCCTTCTGGTACCTGCTGCGGACCCGCGACACCGCCGGGTCCAAGGCGCTGCGGACCGTGGAGCGGCGGACGGCCGACACCCTCCTGGCCGCCGCCCTCGACGGCACGGAGACCCTCCGCGCCGCCGTGGCGCGGGAGCTGCCCGAGGTCACCGCACCGGTGCTCGTCGAAGCCGTCGTGGCCGTGGCCGAGCGGGCCGCGCGCGTCGAGCAGCGGCGCCGCGCCCTGCACCGGCGCGTCACCCTGCTCGCCGAGGCGCCGCCGGTGCTGCCCAGCCGCCCCGTGCCCGACACCGAGCTCATGCCCGCCCTGTTCGGCCTCGTCCCGGCGGGGCAGCGCGACACCTGGCGCCGGACCGCCGACGCGGCACAGCCCGCGACACTGAGCGCACTGGCCGCCGACGGCGCCTGCCTCGCCGGGACGATCGTCGAGGAGGTCCGGCGGCTCTCCCCGCCCGCCCCGCCGCACGACTGGTCGCAGCTGCTCGGCGCCGTCGACGCGGTGGCCTGGCGGGCCGCCGTGGCGCCGACCCCCGACACCGACCGGGCCGCGCTGCTCGCCCTCCTGGAGACCTGGGCCGACCAGCCGTTCGCCCGGCCGGGCAGCCGCTGGTGGATCGGCCGCGCGTCCGACCCCGCACCCCTGAAGGAGCTGCGGGACGGCGGCACCATCGTGGCCTCGGCCGCGGTGTGGGACGGGGGCTCGGCCCGCTGGTTCGTCGCCCCCGCGACCGGGGACACGGAGGCGGACCCCGTGCCCGCGGCCCTGCCCGATGCCCGGCTCGTCCGGGTCGAGCGGGACGACGCCGCCCGGCTGCGCGCCCTGTTCGCCGCGATCGAGGCCCACGGGCCGCTCCCGGTGCCGGAGGCGGCCGCCGCCCGCTTCGCCGAGCTGACCGGGGTCCGCCGGCCCGTGGCCCGCCTCGTGGTCGCCGGCCTCGTCGGACGCTTCGACCGCGACGAGGACCTCGCCCTGGCCCGCAAGGCCCCTTACAAGGCAAGCCCGATGACGGCCGAGGCGTACCAGAAGCTGCGCGGGCGGCTCGGCGGCGCCGGCCGCAGGGCCGTCCTGGCCGCCGCCCTGCCCGAGGACCCGGCCGAACTGTGGCGCCCCGGCGGGGTCCTGGCCGCCGTCGAGCGGATGGCCGCCGAGTGGCGGGAGCGGATCGGGCAGCGGCCCGAGGTGCACGACGAGGCGGCCGACACCCTGGAGGCCGACCTGGGCCTCGGCGAGGTGTGGGCGCGCCGGCTCGCGGGCGGTTACGAGGCGGCCGAGGACGGGACCGTGCCGGCGGCCGGCTGGGACCTCGCGGCGCCCCGGTACGGCCGGGGCGTGGAGGTGCGGGCCCTGCCGCCCGAGGGGCCCGAGCCGCCGTACGGCACGCCCGTCGGACTGCCGCTCGACCGGATCGCCAGCGCCCTGGTGTGGGCGTGCGTCGACCGGCCCGTCGGTGACCCGGCCACGGCCGGCGCGGCGGCGCTGTACGAGCGGCTGCGCGCCGAACTGGCCCGTCCCGAACTGCTCGTCGAGGTCACCGACGGGCGCGTCGAGGACACCCCGGAGCGGCTCGCCGAGCGGTTCGGCCCCGCCCGGCTGCCCGTGTCGCTTGATCGCCGGAAGGAGGAGGGGGAGCTGCCCCCGATGACGGCGTACGACTCCGGACCGCTGGTGGTGTGCGCACCCGGCGGCCAGGCCTTCCTGCGGCCCGCGCTGGCCGCTGACCCCGAGGCGTGGCGCCGGGTCCGCGAGGTCACCGGGCTCACGGAGGAGCTCGACCGGCTGGCACCGCTGCTCCCCGGCGGCGGCCTCGACCGGATGATGCGCAGGGCCGCCTCCGGAGCCGTACCGGACGGCGCGTACGAGGCGGACCCCCGGCAGTCCTGCCCGGATCTCGTCGCACGCGTCGCGGAGGAACTCGGCACCGGGACCGACCCGGCGGCGCTCTACCTCCAGCTGGCGGCCCTCGCCGCGCCCACCGACCGGAACGTGCGCCGGTGGAACGGCTGGACGACCAAGCGGCACGCGGAGGTGCGGGCGGAGCTCCTGGCCACCGGCGCCGTCCTGGAGGCCAAGCGGGCACGGGCGGGCAGGACCCTGTTCCTGCCCGGTGAGTGGACCGAGCTGAAGTCCCCGCACCTGCCGTTGGAGAAGGCCAAGCTGGCGAGCCACCGGGTGCGCCCGCTGTGGGGCAACCAGATCCGCGCGCCGTTCCTCCGCGTGCTGCCGACGGCCCCGCTGCACGAGATGTTCGCCGAGGCCTGGGAGCGCGTCAGGGAGCGGGGCGCCTGAGACCGGGTCTCAGCCGTCCTGGGGTCCGAGTCCGGCCACGAAGGCGTGGGCCAGGGTACGGGTGTGGGTGAGCGTGATCAGCCACGTCCGTACCCCGGCCTCCTCGGCCAGCCGGGCGGCGCGGCCGGTCAGCCGGAGGGATGGGCTCCCGGACGGGGCGCGCAGCACCTCGATCTCGGTGAGGATCGCACCGGTGAGGCCCACGCCCAGGGCCTTCAGGACCGCCTCCTTGGCGGCGAAGCGGGCCGCGTAGCGCTCGGCGGGGTCGGCGGGGACGTCGCAGTACGCGCGCTCGCCGGCGGTGAACACCCGGGTGGCGAAGCGGGGCTGCCGGGCGAGGACGGCACGTATCTCGTCCACCTCGGCCAGGTCGGTGCCCACCCGCAGGACCCGCCGGCCGACCAGCGCGAGGGCCGCGGCGGCGGCCGCCTCGCCGACCTCCGCGGCGTCCTCGCGGACCCCCGGGGCGCCCTCGCCGCGCCCCACCGGACCGATCATCATGCCAGGACCAACTTTCTTGCTCCGTGCGGCGATCGGCCGATATGGTGCCGAGCCGTCACCCATGATGGAGCACGCGCGCGTGGTCCGAGCGACGACCGAGAGGGTCCCCGCGATGAGTCTGCGGTTCACGCTTCACTCCAACCCCGCTCCCGCGAGTCCCGAGCGGCGCGCCGAGATCCTCACCGACCCCAAGTTCGGCCAGAACTTCACCGATCACATGGCCCGCGCGGTGTGGACGCCGGACGGCGGCTGGGGCGACGCGGCCGTGGTCCCCTTCGCCCCGATCCCCATGCACCCGGCGGCGGCGGTCCTGCACTACGCCCAGGAGATCTTCGAGGGGCTGAAGGCCTACCGGCACCCGGACGGCTCCGTCTGGACGTTCCGCCCGGAGGCCAACGCCGAGCGGTTCGTGCGCTCCGCCAAGCGCCTGGCCCTTCCCGAGCTCCCGCCCTCCGCGTTCCTCGACTCGGTCACCGAGCTGGTCCGCGCCGACCAGGTGTGGGTGCCGGCCGGTGACGAGCAGAGCCTGTACCTGCGGCCGTTCATGTTCGCCTCGGAGCCCTTCCTGGGCGTGCGGCCCGCCGCCGAGGTGACGTACATGGTGATCGCCTCGCCGGTCGGCTCGTATTTCTCCGGCGGCGTGAAGCCCGTCTCCATCTGGCTCTCGACGGAGTACACCCGGGCCGGCCGCGGCGGCACCGGCGCCGCCAAGTGCGGCGGCAACTACGCGGCGAGCCTTGCCCCGATGCTGGAGGCCGCCGAGCACGGCTGCGACCAGGTCTGCTTCCTCGACTCGACCGAGGGCCGGTACGTCGAGGAGCTCGGCGGCATGAACCTGTACTTCGTGACCGACGACGGCCGCCTCGTCACCCCGGAACTCGGCACCATCCTGGAGGGGGTCACGCGCGCCTCCATCCTCGACCTCGCCAAGGAGATGGGGCTCGACGTCGAGGAGCGGGCGGTCGAGATCTCCGAGTGGCAGGAGGGCGCGCGCAGCGGCGCGATCCGTGAGGTGTTCGCCTGCGGCACCGGCGCCGCGGTGACCCCCGTCGGCCGGCTCGTCTGGACCGACGGCGAGGTCACCGCCCCGGACACGGACAACGAGGACTCGGTGACGATGCGGCTGCGCCGCCGTCTGGTGGACATCCAGTTCGGCCGCGCCGAGGACACCTACGGCTGGATGCGGCGCCTCGTCTGACCCGACCGCGTCCGACCCGCCCGCACGGCAGGGGGGCCGCACACCCGACGGTGTGCGGCCCCCCTGCCGTAGGTCCGCTCAGTCGCCCGGCCGGCCCGCCGTCAGCAGACCGAGGCCCACCGCCTCGTTCGGGCAGGCGCCGCCGCAGTCGTCGCCGGTGGACGTGGTTCCCTCGGTGACCGGCAGACAGGCGTCCGCGAGGTCGCCGGCCCGGAGGGCGCGGCCCGCGCCCACCCCCCGCTGCACGGCGAGCGCCGCCACCCCGGCCGCGTACGCGGTCGCGCCCGAGGTGCCGCTGGAGACCAGCCAGCCGTCGTCCGGCGCGGTCCCGTCGTACGCGCTGTTGCGCCGGTCGAAGAGACAGCCCGGCTGGGTCGGGAAGACGATGTAGTCGCCGTGCGGCAGCGTTCCGCACGGCCCGGACAGATCGGGCACGCTCCGGCCGGGGAAGACCGCGGAGCGGTAGCTCGACGCCAGGTCGGAGGCGCGGCGCCGGCCGCCGGGACCGATGTGCACCCCGCCGACCGTGAGGGCGCCCGGGGTGGCCACCGACTGGAACATCGCCGTGGGCCGATCGGTGGAACCGTTGCCCGCGGCGAACAGCACGGTGATGCCCCGCCGGACCGCGTCGGCGACCTCCAGATGCAGCTGGGGCTCCTCGCGCAGGGTGCCCCAGCTGCACGAGATGACGTCAGGCGCCAGCTGCACCGCCCGCTGGAACGCGGCGAGCGGGAAGGAGAACGCCTCGTTGGCCATCTTGACCATGGTGAGCTCTACCCGCGGCGCGACCGCCAGGAGCAGCGCCGACATGGCGGTGCCGTGCCCGCGCTCGTCCGCCGCCGGGTCGAAGGCGGCCAGCGCGGGCACCACGGACGTCGCGTACCCGTGGGCGCGGTGGTGCGGATGCGCGTACAGGCCGGTGTCGACCATCACCACCCGCACCCCCTCGCCCCGGATGCCGGCCGCGTGGAGCCGCTCGGCCCCGGCCACCCGGACGGCGTCCTCGGGCAGCCGCAGATAGCGGTCCGTGCGCGTCGGCGGCGGGGTGGTGCTCACCGACAGCTCGAAGCCCGAGCGGGGGACCTGGACCTCGGCGATCAGCTCGGGGTGCACCCGCGAGCGCAGCGGGCCGGACGCCGTCACCTCGTAACGGACGGAGCCCCGGATGTACTTGTTGCGTACGGGCAGCACCGGGCTGCCGAAGACCTCCGCGAGCAGGGCGTTGTCCCCGGCGACGGTGAGGCCCACCTCGGTGCGCGCCTCGACGTCGAGACCCTCGCGGCCGAACGCCCCGGCGAGGCGTTCGACGACACCGGGGGCCGGCCGGAACTCCTCCACCGGGTGACGCGCCAGCAGACCGGGGTCGGAGCCCAGCTGCCGGCCGCCGGCCGACCGGGGAACGACGGTGACCACCCCGCGCCGCTCGAAGCGCGCGAGCTCGTCCTGCACCATGCGGTGCCTCCCTTCAGCTGTTCGCGAGTGCCCGCAGGCGGTGCCGGTCGAGCTTGCCGGACGGTGTCAGGTTCACGTCCTCGTCGGTGAGGAAGTCGATCCGGACCGGGAGCATGTACTCGGGCAGCCGGAGGGCCAGCTCCCGGCGCAGCTCCGTCTCGTCGGGAGGACCGCCCCGCCCGCCCGGGCCGTCGCTCCGGCCGCCCAGCACGAAGAGCGTGATCGCCTTCCCCGCGATCGGATGCTCGGCCGGGACGGCGCAGCAGTCGCTCACCCCGGCCACGGCGAGCGTCGCCGCCTCGACCTCGGACAGGTGGACGAGATTGCCGTTGATCTTGAAGGCGTCGTCGCGGCGCCCCAGGAAGACCAGCGCCCCGTCCTCCCGGCGCCGGACGTAGTCCCCGGAGCGGTAATAGCGGCCGCCCCGCGGACCCGGCAGCTCCACGACGGCCAGGGCGGTCCTGTCGGGTTCACCGCAGTAGCCCACCATCACCTGCGGACCGCCGATGAGCAGCTCCCCGGTCACGCCGTCCGGGACCGGCCTCAGCTCGTCGTCGACGACGAGCACGTCCACGTGCGGCAGCGGACCGCCGATGGGCAGGAACTCCTCCTCGTACCCCGCGATGTCGTCCACGAGGAAGAGCGTCGCACTGTGGGTGGTCTCGGTCGGCCCGTACCCGTGGACGTAACGGAGCCCCGGCACGAGATCGGCGAACGCGCGCAGCACCGACACCGGGCAGGACTCGCCACCGAACCAGAGCCGGCGCAGGGAGCTCAGGTCCCGGCGGGAGGCGTCGCTGAACCGGCTCACCAGCATGCGGATCACCGACGGAACCAGGAGCGTGTCGGTGATCCGCCACTCCTCGACGGCCCGGGTGATCTGGGTGGCCACCCGCAGCCGGGGCAGCAGATGGACACTGCCGCCGACCAGGAAGGTCGACCACAGGTCGACCACCGAGGCGTCGAAGAACAGCGGGGCCACGTTGAGGAAGCGCATGCCGTCCTCGAACCCCACCACCTTCTGCACCCCTTCGAGGAGCGCGCACAGCGAGCGGTGGCTGATCACCACGCCCTTGGGGGAGCCGGTGGAACCCGAGGTGAAGACCACATAGGCGTGGTCCTCCGGACTCCGGCCGGCCAGGTCCACGGGGCGCACCTCGGCCTCCGCCGACGGATCCCACCCCGAGGCCCCGGCCGCCGCCTCGCCGACGGTCACGACACGGCCGGCGGGCGCGCCGTCGAGCAGCTCCCGGTAGCCGGGACCGACCAGGGTGACGGTGGGCTCGCAGAGACCGAGCAGCAGCGCCACCCGCGCGGCGGGCAGCGACTCGTCCACCGGCACGTACCGCGCCCCGAGCCGCAGGGCCGCCCACATCGCCGTCACCGAGGCGATCGACTTGTCCATCACCATGGCGACGGTGGAGCCCCGGCCGACACCGAGCCCGGCCAGCAGGTCGGCCAGTGCCTGGGTCCGCCGTGCCAGCGTCCGGTAGGACACCGCCGCCCCGGTGTCGAGCGCGACCACGGCCGTGGCCGCGCTCTCCCGGCGGCGCTCCAGGATCTCGTCCGCGAGCGCCGGCACGCTCCCCTCCGCGTCGCCGTTCAACGGTCCTCCTGCCAGGTGAGAGGGGAGTCGAGCCGCAGCCGGATCGCGTCGAGCAGCTCCGGGAAGGTCTCCATCTGCTGGTCGTACGAGCCGAAGTGGCCCATGCCGTCCATCACGGTGAACTCGCTGCCCGTCAGCCCGTGCAGCTCCTCGGCGACCTCGAAGGGCACCCACGGGTCGTCCTTGGAGTGGAACTGCGCGATGAACCGCTGGTTGGCGCGGATGGCCTCCCAGTCCCACGGCCGGTCGAAGAACCCGCTGCGGCGCTCCAGTTCGAACCCGCAGTCGGTGTGGTGGCCGGCCACCGCGAACGTACCGAGCAGCGGCGCCGTCTCCGCGTACCGGAACGCGGTGAGCGCACCGGAGGAATGCCCGACGATCACCGTGTTCTCGTCGGGCCGGATGACGTCCGTGAGGTACGGCAGCCAGTACCGCATCCGCCCCTTGATCGGGTCGGGGAAGGTCTCGGCCACCACCTGGTGGCCGAGGGCCTCCAACTCCCGTCTCAGGTACGGGAACCAGATGCCCTCGACGCTCGCCCCGGCGTTCCCGTGGATCAGCACGATCCGCAGGTCCGCCCGGGACCGGGGCGGGACCGGACCGGGAGCCGGACCCGCTCCCGGTCCTGCCCCCGGCCCCGTCGTGGAGATCTCAGACAGGGGACACCTCGTCGTCCAGGAGCTCTTCGAGCAGCTCGGACAGCGAACCCAGGGTCGCGAAGTTCTCCGTCGTCAGCAGCTCGGGTTCGAGCTCGATGTCGTAGAACGTCTCGAAGGCCAGGGTCAGTTCGATCATCTGGGTCGAGTTCAGCGAGAGGCCCCCGTTGAACAGCGGGGTCGCCGAGGTCAGTTCGACCTGCTGGTGCGGGAAGATCTCGGCGATCACCTTGCGGAGGTCGTCCTCGATGTCCGCCTGGGTCTTGCGGTCGCTCACCCTCGGTTCAGCTCCTCTCGGGCGCCGCGGTGCCCTCGTCCTGCGTCGCCGCAGCGGCGCCCTCGTCCGCGGACTTGGGGCGGGTCTGCAGGAACAGCGGGGTCCGCGGGATGTTCTGGGCGTCCTGGTGGAACGGGTTGCGCTTGTTCTTCAGCGAGAGGTACATGGTGCGGCGGGCGCGCGCCTTCTCCTCGTCGGAGTAGAAGAGGAACGCGATGTTTCCGGCGTTCTCCCGGCCGACCTCGGTGAGCGTCAGGTCCTCGTCGGTCTCCACCGCGTAACCGCCCTCGACGAGCCAGTCCACCTCGCGGCGGTACTTCTCGAAGTTGGCGACGTCCGCCTTCTTCACCGAGCCGAAGACCGGGAAGAAGACCATGACGCGGTTCTCGACCTCGTCCTCGCTGCAGATGCGGCCCTGCTCGATCGGGATGATCCCGGCCTCGACCTCCCGCATCCACCGCTCGACGTCGGTGTGGTTGCGGTAGCTGCGCTCGCCCATGTAGTTCTCGGCGGCCGGACCGATGCCCAGCGTGTAGCTGGCGCGGTAACCGTTGCCGCCACAGGCGTGGTTGAGGCCGATCTCGCCCGGGTCGTCGAGACGGGTGAAGAAGTTGATCAGGAGCTGCTTGTCGTAGCCGTAGGCCGCGAGCCCGTCCTTGATCTGCCGGTACTGCTCGCGCTCGATCGCGCCCGACGGCTTGACGTCGGCGACCTTGCCCGCGCGGATCTGCTGGTCGAGCCGGGTGCCCTCCCACTGGTTGAAGCGGTAGGTCTGCACGAAGCTGGGGCGCAGCTCGGCGCAGATGCCCTGGAGGTCCTTGGCGAGGACCTCGTCGTCCTGCCCCGGCAGGTTGTACATCAGGTCGAGCGCGAAGGTGCGGATGCCCGCCTTGCGGATGTTCTCGGCCGTCTGGTGCACCTGGTCGACGGTGGCCTTGATGGTCAGCTTCTTGCGGATCTCCGGGTCGAGCGTCTGGACGCCGAAGGAGATGCGCGTGATGCCGAGCGACTTCAGCATCTCGATGTAGCCGTCCTTGGAGAGCCCGAGCGGGCTGCCCTCGAGGGAGATGCCGTCGACCTCGCTGAGGTCGAACTCGCGGTGCACGGCCTCCAGGATGGCGGCCATGGAGTCCTGCTCGAGCGCGGAGGGCGTGCCGCCGCCGAACTGGACGTACTTGATCTTCGTGCCCTGGAAGTACTTCGAGCGCGCGTTGCGCTCGATCTCCTTCACCATCGCCTGCACGAAGCGCTTCTGGCGCTCGCCCTGGTACTTCGCCGCGGACTCCTTGAAGCACGCGCAGAAGTTGCAGAACGCCTCGCAGAAGGGGATGTGGAAGTAGAGCAGGATGTCGGTCTGCTCCGGGTGCGACTGGCGGTCCAGGAAGGAGAAGTACTCCGCCTTCTTCGACTCGTCGTCGAGGGCGTCCTGGAAGGCGCAGATCTTGGGGTAGAACCACGTGACGTTGGTGCGCTTCTCGGGGCTCTCGAACTCGTCCTTCAGGTAGAAGTTCGAGTCGAGCCCGAGCATGAAGGGGTTCTCGACCTGGGTCGTCATGACCTCGGCTCCCGTTCTCTGATCAGGAAGGCTGGCTGGAGGGCTGTCCGTGGGGGCCCCGGCTCTCGTGGAGAACCGGGTACTTGGCACTCATCTCTCCGTTGATCTCGATCCACTGGAGCTTGTCCTCCGGCAGGTCGACGTCCGCCCAGATGGCCTCGGGCGGGCACTCGGCGACGCACGCGTTGCAGTCGATGCATTCCTCGGGGTTGATGTAGAGCATCTCGGGGCCCTCGTGGAAACAGCTCACGGGGCAGACGTCCACACAGTCCGTGTACTTGCAGCCGATGCACTCGTCGGTGACGACGTACGCCATCTTCTCGGTACCTCCGCGGTCTTCGTTCCCGGCGTCTCCGCCGCGGCTCGTGTCACAGGGGGTGTGACGCCCTCACGCGTGGACGGGCGCGACCTCGGTCAGCCGGCGCATCCAGCCGAAGCGGTCGATCGCCTCGCCCCGGTGGATTCCGTCGAGCAGATCGCGGAAGCGCGCGGTCACCGGACCGGCCTCCTCGGAGGCGAGCCGGTACTCCTCGCCCTGGTGGCCGAGCGCGGTGACCGGCACCACGCCGGCCCCGGTCCCGGTGGCGAAGACCTCCGTGACGGACCCGTCGGCGATCCCCTTCAGGACCTCCGCCAGCTCCACCGGCCGCTCGACGACCCGCGTCCCGGAGTCGCGGGCCAACTTGACGACCGAGTCGCGGGTCACGCCGGGCAGCACGGAGCGGTCGAGCGCCGGCGTGGTCAGGACCCCGTCGATCACGAAGAAGGCGTTGAGGTTCCCGATCTGCTGCACGAAGCGGCCCTGCGGCCCGTCGAGCCACAGCACGTGGTCGTAGCCGTAGTTGGCGGCGACCTCGCCGGGCACCACGCCCGCCGCCAGCGACCCGGCGTCGTTGACGTCGCCGGTGCCGCCGGGCCAGGCCCGCACGTAGCCGTCGAGCGTCATCGCCCGGACCGGCTTCCCCGCCGCCGCGGCGGGGTCCGCCACGGACGCGAGGACGTAGAAGAGCACGTCGTCGGCGGGGGAGGGGGTGAGCCCGGTGCCGTCGGCGGCGAGCACCGCGCGCAGCTGCAGGGCCGCGCCCGGCGTCCCGGGCAGCCACGCCTGGTCGAGCTCGACCAGGGCCCGTACGGAGGTCCACACCCGGTCGAAGTCGACCTGGGGCAGCGCCAGTCGGCGGGCACCGTTGTTGAGCCGCTTGATGTGGCTGTCGGGGCGGAACACGGCGATCGTGCCGTCCGCCATCCGGTACGCCGTGAACGCGTCCACGACCGTCTGGCCGGCGAGCACGGCGCCGGCCGTGGGCCGGAGCGCCGGGATCGCGTCCCGGTCGGCCACCGTCAGACCCTGCCACGTGCGGCGCTTACCGGTCCGCATGAAGAAGGCGTGATCGGTGAGGACCGGCGCGGCAGACCCGTCCGCCTCCGGCCGCGGGCGGGGGGTGGCGGTGGGTGTGACCACCAGTTCGTTGCTCATGCGCGGACACCTTCCTTGTCCTTGAGGTCGACGCCCTCGACGTCGACCTTGACGTCACCGATGACCGAGGCGACTAGATGTCCGACCTGGTCGAGGGTTCCCTCGAAGTGGATACGGGCGACCCGGTTGCTGAAGATGTCGTCCGGGTCGAGAACCGCGCCCGGCTCCGCCTCCGGGACGAGGTCACGGAACTCGGGGGCCGCGGTGAACGGCTCGGCGCCCGAGAGCGTCCCGGCGTACCGCCCCGGCCGGTCCGTGGTGACGAACGCCAGGCCCGCGCTCACCGGGGAGAGCGGACCCGGTTCGTGCCGCAGCCCCCGGGCGGCGTCCGCCGCCGCGGCGCACAGATCCACCCCCGGTCCGGCGAGCACGAGTTCGGGGATGTTGTCACCGGCGAGCCGGGCGCCGACCTCGATCAGCACCGGCCCCCGGTCGCGGTCGATCCGGGTCTCGATGTGGAACGGCCCCACCGACAGCTCGAAGGCCTTCACGACCCGCCGGGCGAAGTCCTCCAGGACCGCCCCGTGCGGCGACCGCTCCGGGGCGGTGGCGATGTGACCCATCTCGAAGAAGTCGGGCTCCGCCGAGAGGAACTTGGTGGTGACGCTCGCGAGATGCGGACCGGCGGCGTCCACCCAGCCGTCCAGGGAGAACTCCGGCCCCTCGACGTACTCCTCGACCAGGGCGGCCCGGCGCGGACGGGGGTGGAACTTCACCTCGCCCGGGCCGTGCACGGCCGCACAGGCCCGCGCGTACTCCTCCTCGTCACGGCAGAGGCTCACCATCAGGCTGCCCCCGCAGTCGACGGGCTTCACCACCACCGGGAAGGGCAGTGGGCAGGTGCCCGCCGCGCCCGGCTCCACGAGCACCGAACGCGGGAAGGCGACACCCCGCTCGGCGCACCACCGGCGCATCACGTCCTTCTGCCGCACCGCCTCGGCGGCGTCCGCGCCGAGCGCGGGAAGCCCCAGCGCCCGCGCGAGCTCGGCACTCTCCGGGACGACGTACTCGAAGCCGGCGACGACCCCGGTGGGCGTGACCCCGGACTCCTCGACGAGGCGGAGCAGCTCCGGCACCCCCCGCTCGGGATGCCAGTCGACGACCGTGGCACCCGCCGTGACCTCCGGCGGAAGCAGCTCGGGGAACTGGGTGGGGATCAGACACGGAATCCCGGACTCCACCACCCGGGCGGCGAGGCGGACCCCCGCCGACAGGGGCTGGACGACGATCAGCACGGCAGGACCTCCGACGACGCTCCGGCGAGGAACCGCTCGTCGTCCCCGAGGAAGCCCCAGTCGGGCGCGGGGACGGGCAGCGGCCGGTCCGGACGGGACATGAACAGGGTGCGGCGCGCGTGGAGTTCGGCGCCCCGGAGCGACTTCGCCCGGTACGAGGTGACCCCGAGGTGGACGGCGTCGAGCCCGCGCTCCATGACGAGCCGCAGCGGGCCGTACACCGTGGCCTCGAAGTACTCGCCCGAGGTGCCGTGCCCGGCCGCGTAGTCACAGCCGAAGACGCGCATGTGCAGCGTCCGGCCGTGGACGATGCCGAGGGCGAAGGCCGCCGGACGGTCCTCGGTGTCGAGCACCTCGGTGATCACGACCTCGCCGCCGCTCCCGCCCGTACCGCCGCCGAGGCTCAGGCAGCGGCGCAGATAGCGGATCGCGCCCTCCTCGCTCAGCTCCTCGCCGTGCCGCGCCTGCACCTGCACGACGAGCGGCGCGTACCGCTCCAGGTCCGCCGGATCGGCTGCCACCGTCCGGGAACGGTAGCCGCCCGCGGCGAGCCGCTTCAGGTCACGGCGCACGAGGGAGCGGCGTGAGGCGGGCAGCGCCGCCACGTGCGCGTCGAAGTCCGCGCCGCGCGGCCGGACCACCGCCGTCGGCAGACAGGGCGTGGCGACGGTGGCGACGCCGGGCAGTCCGGCCAGCGCACGGGCCTCCTCCTCCGGCAGGTACCACCAGGAGACGTGCCCGGCGCCCCGCTCCTCCGCCCGTTCCAGGAGACGGTCGCAGAGGGCGGACAGGAGCCGGGTGCGGTCCGCGTCCGACAGGGCGGGGCTGAGCAGCACCCGGTTGTCGTAGCCGGTGCGCGAGCCCGCGAGGACCTGGACCTCCGGGGTGTACCCGAGGAGGGTGGTCTCGTTGTAGAGCGGGTTGCTGTCGCCGCCGGAGGCCGTGTGGAAGGGCACGAGCCCGCCCGTCTGGCCGCTGGTCTCGTCCTGGCCGACGAGATACGCCGTCGTGAAGCCGCGGTCGCCCTCCTGGGAGACCGTCCAGCGCCGGGACGAGTAGAAGCCGCCCTCGTCGAGCCAGGGTTCGTCGGTTCCGGAGGGGTCGAGGTGGGACCGCTCTCCCACCACGAAGGGTGTCAGCGTGCCTGCCATGCCTCGTCCTGCCTCTCGGTCGTGTACGTCCCCCGGGCCAGCACCCAGGTGGCGACCACGCTCAGCACCGCGACGAGCGTGGCGGCCGTCGGGGCCGAGGTGAACAGCAGCAGGAGGGCGGCGGCGCCCGCGCCGATCGGGATGGTCCCGAAGGCGAACGTCCGGTACACCGCGTTCACCCGGCCCAGCATCCCCTCGGGCGACACGAGTTGACGTCGCGTCAGTGAGTGGACGTTGTAGAAGGCCATGGCCGCCCCGTACACGAGCATGCTCGCGAAGAAGGCCGCCGCGCCCCAGACGCCGAAGTCGAGGGACCACAGGGCCGCGAGCAGCGCGGCCTGGGAGACGAGCAGGGCCCAGACCCAGGACCGGGCGCCGTCCCCGCCGCCGTAGCGCGCGGTGGCCCGGGCGCCGATCACGCTGCCGACGCCGGCGGCGCTGAACCCGAAGCCGAGGAAGGCGACGGAGTGGTCCGTCTCCTGCACGACGGCGATGAACAGGACGCTCAGGGCCACCTGTTCGGCCAGGTTGAACAGGGAACCGGCCGCGACCAGGCGGCGCAGCGGGTCGGAGGCCGCCACGGCCTTGAACCCGGCGCGGATGGAGGCGTTGTCCCGGGTGGCCCGGTTCCGCGAGGGCTTCGGGCGGGCCCGTAGCGCCGCCCCGCCGAACAGGTACGACACGGCGTCCAGGGCGACCGCGAGGCCCGGCCCGAGGCCGGAGACGACCAGACCGCCGACCGCGGGCCCCGCCGTCTGCGAGACCGCGTTGACCGCCGCCAGCTGGCCGTTGGCCCGCGTCAGGTCATCGGTGTCGACCGTGTCCGGCACGTAGGCGAGCAGGGCCGTGTCGAACAGGGCGGTGAACGCGCCGAGCAGCACCGCCGCGGCGAACAGGATCGCGTAGTTCAGCCAGGCCGCGGCGGCCAGCGTCACCACGAGGAACAGGACGGCCGCGCGCGCGAAATGGGACGCGTAGAGCAGCGGGGCCCGGTCCCGCAGATCCGCGAGCCGGCCCGCGAACGGGGTCACGAGCAGGACGGGCACGAACTGCGCGCCGCTCAGCAGCGCGATCTGCGAGGGGGACGCCTCCAGATCGGCGGCCGCCAGGACGGGCAGGGCGACCAGGGTCAGCTGGGAACCGGCCGAGGACACGGCCTCGCTCGCCATCAGAGCGCGGAACGCGGCCGGAAGCCCGCGGCGCCCGCCCGGTGGTGCGTCGTTCTTCGGTGCCGCCTTGCGCATCACACCGTCCCGGCGGCGGAGCCGGTGGCGGTCCTGCCCACGTGCAGGGTGAACACCATCGGGACCGGCCCGAAGTTCTCCAGGACCCGCAGCCCCTCGGCCTGGGCGGCCCGGGACGTGGTCACACAGGCGTCGAACTCGCCGGCCGCGCACAGGGCGGCGGCCCGGGAGTTGCTGCTCGCCGTGGTCACCGTCCCCCGGTCGGCCACCAGGGAGCTGGGCGCCGCGTGGGAGACGATCGTGCGGACCTCGACCCCTTCGGACCGGCCCGCGAGGACCATGTCGTGGGTGTCCAGGATGAAGCTGTCGACCATCTCGAGACGGTGCAGGTTGCCGAAGACGAGGTCGTGCAGCTTGGGGTAGACGGCGCAGGCGAGTATCGCCTCGCTGCCGTCGAAGCCCATCGCGTCGAGCCCGTCCTCCACCTCGGAGTGGAGCAGGACCGTGCCGTTGACCCCGCGCTCGGCGAACCAGTGGTGCGCGGCCTTCTCCAGATTGGTGCCGGAGGGGCCGAGGGTGTGGATTCTGGTGACTCCCGACAGCGTGCCGTCCCGGTCGGCCTTCAGCGCCGTGCTGTCGTTCATGCGTGTCGTCCCTCGCCCTCGTCTGCGGCCGCTGCGGGCCGGGTGACCGGCAGCAGCCAGCCGTGCGTGTCAGGTGTACGTGCGTGCTGGACGTCCAGGAGGGCGGCGCGGAGCCGTGCGGTCACCGGGCCCTCCTTGCCGTCTCCGACGAACAGATCGCCGTCCCCGGTTCCGAGACGGCCCACGGCGACGACGGCGCCGGCCGTGCCGCTCGCGAAGATCTCGGCCAGCGCGCCGGTGCGGAGCCCCTCGCGGACGGCGTCGATCGCCGTCGGCTCCTCCGCGGCGCGCAGGCCGAGCCCGCCGGCCAGGGTGAGCAGGGAGTCGCGGGTGATGCCCCGGACGATCGAGCCGTCGCACGGCGGGGTCGTCAGCCGGGGTCCGTCCTCGTCGTGCCAGACGAAGAACACGTTCATGGTGCTGAGTTCCTCGACCCAGCGGCGCTCCAGACCGTCGAGCCACAGGGCCTCGTCGTACCCGGCGGCCTGCGCCTGGGTGCGGGTCAGCAGGCTCGCCGCGTAGTTCCCCGCGCACTTCGACTCGCCGGTCCCGCCCCGTACCGCGCGCACCGTCTCCGTCGCGGCGGTGACCGCGAGGGGCCGGAAGTCGCTGCCGAAGCAGGGGTCCGCGGGGTACGCCAGGAACACGCACCGGTAGCGGCGGGAGGGCCGCAGGCCCATCTCCGCCTCGGTGGCGAGCAGCAGCGGCCGGATGTACAGGCTCTGCCCGTACCCGCCGGGCACCCAGTGCTCGTCGGCGGCCACCAGTTCGGCGCAGGCGCGGATGAACAGCTCGACCGGCATCTCGGCCATCGCCAGGCGCGCCGCCGAGAGCGCGAGGCGGCGCCCGTGGTCGGCGGCCCGGAACAGGGACACCGATCCGTCCGCGCCCCGGAAAGCCTTCATGCCCTCGAAGACGGCCTGCCCGTAGTGGAGTCCGAGCGTGGCGGGATCCATCGCGAGCGTGCCGTACGGCTCGATCCGCGGCTCGGACCAGCCCGTCCCGTCCTCCCACTCCACGACGGCGACGCGGCCGGTGGAATGGCGGCAGAAGCCGGGGTCACGGAGGATCCGGTCGAGGTCGGCGGGCGCGGGTGTGGCGGGCGGTGCGGTCGCGGGTATCGGCGGGAGTGTCTCAGACATGGACCTCGGAACCCCACAGACCGATCGGTGCCAGCGGACCGCCGTACCGGTCGGGCTTGCTCTCCGGACGCTTCAGGAGCGTCTCGTAGAGGAAGTCCACGGCCCGGGTCCGGTAGGCCTCGTCGTCCTCGATCGTCTCGATCTCCTCGATCTGGCGCACGAGTTCGCGCACGCACTCCACGATCTCCGCCTTGGATCCCAGGGCGCGCCGGCCGTTGCCGTCGTCCGTGAACAGCCCGTGCCCGGCCAGCCAGGTGCCGAGCGCGAAGCCCGTACCGGAGTCGAAGTTGCGCAGCGGCTCGGGCTGGGCCGGATAGCGGAAGAGGCGTTCGAGCAGGATGTACTCGAAGACGACAGGACCGTACGGCACGTCCTCCTCGAAACAGGCGATCGCCGACTTCATGTCGACCTTGAGCTCCTCGAGGAGCCCGGGCCGCCACTTCGTCTTGAGCGCGAGGTTCTGGTCGAGCGGGCGGGGCCCGGTGTGGTGGAAGTAGTCGTGCATGTAGCCCCAGACGCAGCGGGCCTGGTACACGTCCTCGGGGTCGATCCCGGGGGAGACGAGACCGGGGTCACCGGCGAACGGGGACCCGGGGCCGCACAGCCGCTCCGTGATCGCCAGCGTCTGGGCGTAGATGTCGACGTGCCGGTCGAAGAAGAACCAGGCGAAGTTCTGGTGCGTGCACCGCGTCGCGGCCGGGATGTTCTCCGGGAAGAACACCACACAGTTGCCCTCCCGCAGCCCGCGCGAGGCGGACAGCAGCCGGGTCGACTGGAAGACGGCCTTCGGGTGCGGATAGACGTCCTGGAGGTACGGCGTGCAGTCGGGGTCCTGCCGGACCACCGAGAACGCCTCGATGTGGACCTCGTGACGGTCGCTGTTGGGGAGGATCACCGGCCCGATGTACGCGGCGGCCTCACCGTCCGCCGGAGCGGGCACCGCGTCCCGGGTGGCGTCGAAGTCGGGCACGCCCTCGCACCCGTTCTCCGCCCAGGTCGCCAAGTCGGCCAGGGTCGCGGCTATCTGACGCTCCGGCAGAAGGCCGGAGAGCGCTTCCACGGCCTGCCGCACCTCGTCCAGGGCGGCGATCTGATCTCCGTCCCGCTCACCGCTCCGCACCTCGCGGAACCGGTCCACGGCGGGGACGACTCGACGTTCGAACTCAAGAAGCCTGGCAACGGTACGCGGACCCACTACACCCCCCACAGCAAAGGTCCTACACGCGGGGCCGCGGGGCCCCGTTCCTCACACCCATGTCACTGCACTGCCGGTCGCTTGGGACGCTAACACTCCAACTCGGATCGAAACAATGGATGTTCGAAGATCGGGACGCCAACTGCTCCACCTGCGAAGACGCGCCCGGGGCGCACCGGCGCGCGCCGTGTGTTTCGCCCGTGTTTCGGTTGTCACCTTCACGCCGTGGCGAAGGGTCGCCAACGGGGAACCGCCCCGTACGCGAGGGCGTATGGGGCGGTTCCACCGGGCAGTCGGACGATCAGCCGGCGAGCGGTGCCCCCAGCGGGGCGGACGCGTCGGCGGCGGCCGTCCGGGAGGTCAGCGCCCGCGGGGCCAGGGCGCCGAAGACGATGCCGAACACCGCCCACAGCACGGCCTGGACGGCCAGCGACGCCAGTCTGAACTCCCAGAGCAGCGCGGCGGGGAAACCCGCCTTGACCGCGTCGTCGTTGGCCGGGAGGACGGCGAAGGCGATCGCCGTCACCACGACGAAACCGCCCGCCGCGGCGAGCGTCGCGTTCCAGTTGCCCAGCCGCGGGGCCAGCCGGCGCCCGGCGACGACCGCCGCGAGGCCGAGCAGCACGCTGAGCAGGATCATCAGGAAGAACAGCGTGGTGCGCTTCCCGATCGTGTCCGGGTTGCCGACGGCCGGCGGAGTCGCCGGATACTTGAGGAACGGCACCAGATAGACGGTGGTGAACGCGGCCGCCGCGGTGAGCGCCGCCGTCGCCCGGGGGCTGAACCGACCGACGCGGCCGAGCGCGAAGGAGAACGCCAGCGCGGCGATGCCGCCGAGCGCCACCCCGTACACGAGGACACCGGTGGCCAGGCCGAAGGTGGACTGGATGGGGCGGCTGACCGCCTCCTCGTCTTCCCCGGCGGCCTCCGGGGCCGCGGCGGCCCCGCCACCGTGCCCGGCGTGCGCCTCCCGGGCGGCCTGCGCCTCCTCCACCGCGATGGCTCCGTCCACGGGCGGCTCACCCACCACGTAGGCGACGGCGAAGGCCAGGAGACCGGCGATCAGGCCCGCGAGCATGCCGCGGACGAGCAGGGATCTGACAGTCGAGGCGTGCATGTGCGTCAGGCCTCTCAGTGGCAGGGGAAGCCGAGCAGATGACGTCCGTCGTGCACCCATTCATGCACGTCGGAACCCGCGATCAGAGAGGTGGCGCCCTGCTCGGCGCCCACGAAGTAGAGCGCGATCAGCGCGAGAAGGCCGACGAAGAAGGCCCAGGGAAGGACGGCCCGGACGGGCAGGGGAGCCGGTACGGCCGTGGAAGGGGCGGAAACGGCAGCGGAGACGACAGCCTCGGCCATGATGAAACCTCCTGCGGGAACACGCGTCCCGAACGGTGGTGCAGGACGACGGTCCACGGGTCTGACTCACCGTGACACCGCCCCCGGAAGGGGAGGAGCCCCGGCACACAGTGGCGCGACCGTGCCGGATTTGCACCGGACTTCCGTCTCGCCGTCGTCACGCTCTTCAGATGTCGCCCGACCGTACCGCGCACCGCCGGGGCCGCCAAGGGCGTGAGGCCCGAATCACCTCCGCGCGCCCCCGGCCGGAACCCGGCCCGGCGATACCCTGGGCGCCGCCGTCCCGGCGCCCACCGAGAAGGAGGCCGATGACCGTCCGGCTGACGCTGATCTCCCCCGCGACGAACGGAGCCCTGCGCGAGGTCGCCTTCGACGACGACAGCCCGCTCGACACCGCGGGGATCGCCCGCGCGCGGGCCGCGGCGCCCGCCCTCACGGCGGCCCTCGGCCCGGCCACGCGCGCGTACTCCTCCCCGTCCGTCCGCTGCCGGCACACCGCCGAAACCCTCGGGCTGCGCGCGGAACCGGCGGCCGCTCTCGCCGGCTGCGCCATGGGGCGGTGGACGGGACGCGCCCTCGCGGCCGTCGCGGCCGAGGAGGAGGCGGCGCTCGGCAGCTGGCTCTCCGATCCGGCGGCCGTCCCGCACGGCGGGGAGTCCCTGCACGAGTTGCGGATCCGGGTCGGGGCCTGGCTCGACGGCCTGCGGCCGGACTCCGGACGGGTCACGGCCGTCGCCGAACCGGACGTGATCCGCGCCGCGCTCGTCCACGCCCTCGCGGCCCCCGACGAGGCGGCCCTGCGGATGGACGTACGGCCGCTGACCGCCGTACAGCTGAGCGGGCGCGCCCGACGCTGGAATCTCCGCGTGGGCGGCCCGCTCGGCATCGAGTAGGACGCGGTCGTCAGGCGGGGCGCCGGCCCCACTCGCGGAGCAGCAGGTAGCCGAGGTACGCGCCGCCGACGGCCATCGTGTAGAGACCGACCGGCAGGTTGTCGAAGAGCGGCAGCTGCTGGGCGGTGAGATCGGCGAGCACCAGGAGCAGCGCCCCCAGCAGGGTGGACATCACCAGGTGCGGGCCGCCGCCGCGGGTGACCCGCTTGGCGATCTGCGGCGCCGTCAGGGAGATGAAGGCGATCGGTCCGGCCACGCTGACGGCGCCGGCGGAGAGCACGATCGACAGCGCCACCGCGGCGGTCGCCGTCCGGCCCGGGCGGGCCCCGAGCCCGGTGGCGAGGTCGTCGCCCATCTCGCTGACGGAGAGCGGCCGTGCCAGGAGCGCGGCGAACGGCAGCGAGACGAGGAGCACGGTCCAGATGGTCGCGGCGTCGTCCCAGGAGCGGGCGGAGAGGCTGCCGTTGATGTAGGCGGTCAGCGCGCTCGCCTTGTCGCGCTCGACGGCGTACACCACGTACTGGGTGAGCGCCGTCGCCATCGCGGCCACGCCGATTCCGGCCACCACGAGCCGCCCGGGGCTGCGGAAGCCCGTACCGGTCGCGAAGAAGACGACGGCCATCGCGAGGACCGCGCCGAGCAGGGCGCCGACGGCCACGGGCAGGACGTCGGGCAGGAACAGGGCGGCCGCCGCGGCGCCCGCCCCGGCGCCGGCCCCGAGCCCGATCACGTCGGGGCTGCCCAGCGGATTGCGGGTCACGGACTGGAACAGGGCCCCGGACAGGCCGAAGGCCGCGCCGGTCGCGACGGCCACGACGAGCCGCGGGCCGCGCAGCCTGTTGAGGACGAAGGCGTTCTTCCCGGTGGCGTCGCCCGCGAGGGCCGAGGGCAGATCGGCCGGGTCGATGCCGAGCCTGCCCATGGACAGGGTGGCCACGGCCGCCGCGCAGAGCAGCAGCAGGGTCACCACGCCGGCGATCACGGTCCTGCGGCGCACGGGGACGGCGACCCAGGGGCCGATCCGCAGCACGCCGCGGCCCGCGGGCCGCTCCACCCGCCGCTTCGTCTCCACGGTGCTCTCCGGGATGTCGGTCCGGTCGGCGGTCTTCATCCCGCTCCCCTCATACGGCGAACGGCGAACAGCAGGGCGGGGGCACCGACGAACGCGGTGACGACCCCGACCATGAGTTCCTGCGGGCGCAGCAGGACCCGGCCGATGACATCGGCGAAGAGCAGCAGCGCGGGCCCCGCGAGGGAGCTGAAGAGGATCTGGGCCCGGAAGTCGGCGCCGACGAGGGCCCGCACCACGTGCGGGACGGCGAGGCCGACGAAGGCGATGGGCCCGACGGCGGCCGTCGCGGCGGCGGCGAGGAGGGTCGCGGCGAGCAGGCCCGCGCCCTTCACCCGGTTCGGGCTGATGCCCAGGGACGCGGCCTTGTCGTCACCCATCGCCATGGCGTTGAGGCCCGGCGCGAGCAGTACGGCGAGCACGAGGCCGGCCGCGGCGAACGGCAGCACCGCCCAGAAGGCGTCGAAGCCGCGCCCGCCGAGCGCGCCCACCACCCAGTAGCGGTACGTGTCGAAGACCCGCGGCCTGGACAGGGCGACGGCCTGGATGAAGGCGGCGAGGACGGCGGAGAGCACCGCGCCGGCGAGCACCAGGCGGACCGGGCCACCGCCGCCGCCGGCCGTGCCGACGACATGGACGACGACGCCGGTCACGAGGGCGCCGGCGAGGGCCCACCAGATCGTCTCCCGCTGCCCCGAGGCGCCGAGGAACGCGGTGGCGGCGACGATGCTCGCGGACGCGCCGGCGTTGATGCCGAGCAGTCCCGGCTCGGCGAGCGGATTGCGGGTGACGCCCTGCATCAGGGTGCCGGCGACGGCGAGGCAGAGACCGGCGAGGACACCGAGCACGGTGCGCGGGTAGCGGCTCTCGACGAGGGTACGGATGTAGGCGTCGCCGCCGTCACCGGTGAGGACCCGCAGCACATCGCCGGCGGACGTCGACCTGCTCCCGAACATCACGCTGGCGAGCAGCGCGAGGGCGAGCAGGACGAGGCACAGGACGGCGGCCATGACATGCCGGCCAAGGCCCCGCCGTCGTACGGCGGGGCCTTGGCCGGTCTTGGCGAGAGTGGTCACGCTTGAGGACCCGTGGTTACTTCCCGGCCTTGGCGACGGCCTTGTCGATCATCGGCAGGTAGCGCTCGATGCTGTACGGCACCGTCAGCGGGTTGATCATCGAGGAGGCGGTGACGAAGGGGGTGTCGTGGCTGTAGACGAGCGCGCCCTTCTTCACGGCGGGGATCGCCGCGTACAGCGGCTGGGCCTCGACGGTCTTGCGGGACTTCTCGTCCATGTAGAACGTGAAGGCGATGTCGCTCTTCGCCAGCTTGTTGGCGTTCTCCAGGCCGATCAGGGAGGAGTCGGTGCCCTCGGTCTCCGGGAAGGTGTTCACGATCGGGTCGACCTTGAGGCCCAGCTTGGCGACCATGGCCACGCGCTGCTCCTCGGGCTTGAAGATGCCGAGGGTGCCGGGGCCGGTGTTGTAGATGTACGAGAACGTGACGTTCTTGTAGTTGGGGCGGGAGGCGGCCGCGTCGGCGAGCTGCTTGTCGATCTTCGACTCCAGCTCCTTGGCCTTCTCCGGCTGGCCGAGGGCCTTGGAGATGATCTCGATCTGCTGGTCCCAGTTCGTGCTCCACGCCTTCTCGGGGTAGGCGACGGTGGGCGCGATGTCCTTCAGGATGTCGTACTGCTTCTGCGTCAGACCGGACCACGGGGCGAGGATGACGTCGGGCTCGAGCTCGGTGATGGCCTCGATGTCGAGCTCCTCGCCGCCCTTGAACTGCTTGGGCAGCGTGCCGCCGGACTTCTTCACGGCGTCGTGGATCCAGGGGAGGTAGCCGGTCTTGTCGCTGCCCCAGGGGTACTCCTCGATGCCGACCGGGACGTTGCCGAGGGCGATGGCGGTCTCCGCGGAGCCCTGACCGAGGGTCACCACGCGCTTCGGCTTCGACTTGATGACGGCTTCGCCGAGGGCGCTCTTGATGGTCACCGGGAAGGCGCCCGCCGCGGCCTTGTCCGCCGCGCCCGTCGCGTCGTCCTTCTTGTCGTCCGAGCCGCAACCGGTCACCAGCAGGCCGAGCGAGACCGTGGCGGCGCCCGCCACGAGAACGCGACGGCGAAGGGGGGTGAACACAGAAGGCATGGTGGATCCTTGTCTCCGGGCAGGGGGAAGTACCGAGGCCCGCGACGGGCACCCCCGTGGACGGTCGTTCACGGGAGCGGGACCACCGCGCCTCTTGTTAGGTGAGCCTAACCTATTCCTGTCCGGGCTCGGGCGCCAGGGGGTCCTGCCGTGGTGTGATCCACACGGCATCGACGGGGCGGGGCCCCGGACTACGGCGCGACGGCCTTCCGCAGCGAGCGCAGACACAGCGACAGGGCGGTGTGCTTCGGGGTGGCGCGGTCGCGCGCCTGGAGCCAAGCGGCATACAGCAGGGACCACATGACGTCCTGCAGCCACTCCGCGTCGGCCCCCGCGTCCAGAGTCCCCTCCTTCTGCCCGCGCCGGAGGAGGCCGAGCAGCGCCGCGTCGGCCGGCGTCTCCTGCTCGATGCCCGACCAGGTGATGAACTGCGGCACGTCGTACAACAGCAGCAGACGGTCGCCGAGTTCGAAGAACTCCAGGCACAGCCGCTCCATCGCCTCGGGGGCCGGCCCCTCGTCGAGGCGCGCGCGGGCGGTGGCCGCGGCGACCCGGTCGCGTACGTCCGCGCCGATCGCCGCGAGCAGGTCGGAGCGCTCGGGGAAGTAGCGGTGGACGGTGGTCCGCCCCACGCCGGCCGCCTCGGCGACGTCGCCGAGCGAGGCCGTGTGGTCGGCGGAGAGCACCGAGACGGCGGCGTCGAGGATCGCGCGGCGGGTGCGGGCGCGCGTGGCGCTCTCGCGGCCCGCGTCGGCGCGGGTGGCCGCGCCGGGTGCGGAAGTGTCGTCGGACCCCATGCGCATACGGTAACGCGCATTCCGTTCAGGAAATCCTTTGACCTTTTTGGAACAGAGATGTTCCATTGTGGGTATGGCCACCTCCCTCACCCCCCGACTGCGCATCCTGTGGTCCTTCGCCCGCCCGCACCGTCGCACCCTGGTCCACGGCCTGTTCCTCGCCCTGGTCGCCTCCGCCCTCGGACTCGCGACGCCGATGGTGACCAAGCACGTCCTCGACGCCCTGGGCAGCTCCTCCTCCCTCACCGGACCCGTCGCCGCGCTCCTCGCCCTGCTCGTCGTCGGCGGCGCCGTGTCCTACCGGCAGTGGACGCTCCTCGGGACGCTGGGGGAGCGGGTCGTCCTCGACGCCCGGGCGTCGATGGTGCGCCGCTTCCTCCGGGCCACCGTGCCCGGCGTGACCCGGCACCCCACGGGCGAGCTGGTCACCCGCGTCACCTCCGACACCGTGCTGCTGCGCGAGGCCACCGCGGCCTCGCTGGTCGGCCTGGTCAACGGCGCGGTCATGCTGGTCGGCAGCCTCGTCCTCATGGGGGTCCTCGACCCGGTGCTGCTCGCCACCACCCTGGCCGCCGTCGCCCTCGTCGGAGCGGTCTTCGCTTTTCTCATGCCCGGCATCGCCGAGGCGCAGCAGCAGGCCCAGGAGCACGTGGGCCGGCTCGGCGGCGTCCTCGAAGGCTCGCTGCGGGCGATCCGTACCCTCAAGGTCCACCGCGCCGAGGACCGCATGGCCGAACGGATCATGGCCGACGCGCGCGCCTCCGCCGAGCACGGCATCCGCGCCGTACGCCGGGAGGCGCTGGCCTGGACGACCGCCTGGTCCGGGGTCAACCTCGCCATCATCGCGATCCTGGCCGTCGGCGCCTGGCGGGTCGGGGAGGGCAGGCTGGAGGTGTCCGGCCTGATCGCCTTCCTGCTCTACGCCTTCGCCCTGATGGACCCGATCACCGAACTCACCCAGAACGTGACCACCCTCCAGTCCGGCATCGCCGCGGCCGAACGCATCCGGCAGGCCGACGCCTTGCCGACCGAGGAGGCCGCACCCCGCGCGGGCACGCCCGGCGAGGCGATGCGGGACGACACGCCGGTCCTGGAGCTGCGGAACGTCAGCGCGGCCTACGGGCCGGACGCCGAGGCGGCCGTCCGCGGCATCGACCTCGTCGTCCCCCGGCGCGGGCACACCGCCGTCGTCGGGCCCTCCGGAGCGGGCAAGACCACCCTGCTCTCCCTGGTCCTGCGGTTCCTCGAACCCACCACCGGGGAACTGCTCCTCGACGGACGGCCGTACCGGGAGCACACCCACGCCGACATCCGGGCCCGCCTCGCGTACGTCGAGCAGGACACCCCGGTGGTCCCCGGCACGATCCGCGACAACCTGCTGCTCGCCCGCCCCGACGCCACCACGGAGGAACTGTGGCGCGTCCTGCGGGACGTACGGCTCGCGGAGAAGGTCGACGCCCTGGACGGGGGACTGGACACGCCGCTCGCCGCGGCGAACGTCTCGGGCGGTGAACGACAGAGGATCGCGCTCGCCCGGGCGCTCCTCGCCGCCCCCGACGTCCTGCTCCTCGACGAGGTCACCGCGCAGCTGGACGGGCTGACCGAGGCGGCCGTCCAGGAGTGCGTCCGCTCCCGGGCGGACACCGGCGCGGTCGTGACGATCGCCCACCGGCTCTCGACGGTGGTCGAAGCGGACACGATCGTCGTCATGGAGGCGGGCCGGATCGGGGCGCGCGGCCGGCACGAGGAGCTGCTCGCCTCGGACACCCTCTACCGCGAGCTCGTCGAGTCCCTGCGCATCCCGGCGCACACCGCCGCCTGACCGCACGCCGGGGTGCGATCGGGCGGGGCGGTGAGCGAGCGGGCGGTCAGTCCGCCGGGCCGGGCCGCTCGCGGGCCAGGTCGGCCGGGGCCGGTTCGAGGTGGCCGTGTACGCGGCGCAGCAGGGAGGCGAGCTGCTCGCGCTCCGCGGCGTCGAGGGGGGCAAGGATCTCGTCGTCGGTGCGTGCGATCTCGGCGCTGAGGCTCCGGAGCGAGGCCTTGCCCTCCGGGGTCAGCCGTACGACCACGCGGCGCCGGTCCGCCTCGTCCCGGACGCAGTCGACCTGTCCGACGCGGACCAGGTCGTTGACGACCTTCACCAGGTCGCTGGCGTTGATGGCGAGCCGGGTCGCGAGCGCGGTCTTCATCTGCGGCCCGAGGTCGGCGAGCAGGGCCATCACGGAGAGGTGCCAGAGCCGTAAGCCACGGGCCTCCAGGGTCTCCGTCAGCCGGCGCCGGGCCGCCCTGCCGACGGCGTGCATGAGGTACGCGTTGAGATCGAGCACGCTGGGCGGGGTCATGCTCTGCGAGGGCGGCGGGATGGCGGGCGGGGGAGTGCCCCCGCCCCCGCCGGTGAGGGAGTCGAGGGTCAGATCGGTGTTGGCGAGCGACCTGAAGACCTTCGCCCAGTCCGTCGGCATGCTCGCGATGCCGACGACGGCGAACGTCGCCCCGGAGAGATCGTGCGCGAAACCGGAGACGACCGGCTGTTCCATCGGCTGCTCCTCCCTCTCCCCGCTGGTCAGGGGCGGCTGGTGAGGTAGCCGCCCATGGCGGTGAAGTACTCGGTCGCGGGCAGTTCCCGGCCGTCCTCGGTACGGACGCGGGTGATGGCCAGGCCGTGGTTGCGGCCGGTGCGCGCGTCGGCGCCCGCGACGATCACGACCCCTTCGCCCTCGCGGTAGAAGATCCGGCCGGGGGTTCCGCCGTAACGCCCCTCGGAGACCACGGCGGAGAGGATTTCCAGCCGCCTGCCCTTGTGGAAGGTGAAGGCGCTCGGATACGGCGCGGACTGCGCGCGGACCAGGCGTTCGAGCACCTCGGCGGGCCAGTTCCAGTCGATCCGGATGTCCTCCTCGGCCCGCTTGTGGAAGAAGCTGGCCTGGGAGCGGTCCTGCGGGGTGAACTCGGCGGTGCCGGCGGCGATCCGGTCGAGGGCGTCGATGGTGACCGGGGCGATGAGGTCGACCGTCTTGTGGAAGAGGTCGGTCGTCGTGTCGGTCGGTCCGACGGGGACCGCGTGCTGCTGGACGATGTCGCCGGCGTCGAGCACCTCGTCCATCATGTGGGCGGTCACGCCGACTTCGGTCTCGCCGTTGATGAGGGCCCAGATGAGGGGCGAGAAGCCGGCGTACTTCGGCAGCAGCGAGTCGTGGATGTTCAGGGTGCCGTGGCGCGGCAGGTTGTAGATGTGCGGCGGGATCCACGTACGCCAGTTGTTGGCCACGATGATGTCCGGATCGGCCTCCTTGAGGCGCGCGAACAGCTCGTCGTCGGGCCTGTTGCGGATGACGACCGGGACGCCGTGCTCCGTCGCGAGGTCGGCGACCGAGTCGCTCCAGATCTTCTCGTAGGCGTGCTCGCTCTTGGGGTGCGTCACCACGAGGACGACGTCGTGTTCGGAGTCCAGGAGCGCTTGGAGGGTGCGATGGCCCCAGGTCTGATACCCGAACATGACGACCCGCATGGGGTTCCTCCTCCAGAAGAGCGACTGACCGGCAGCAAGTAAAGCAAGGCTTACCTAACAGTGCAACTGGCTTGATTTATGCGGTCGTTGACGCCGAGCTTCTTCGTCATGTCCGATTTGACCCGTCGACAGCATCGTCAGATCAGGTTAGCTTTACCTAAGTTGTGCACGGCTGCCGGTCACACCGGTGCGCCCGATGCGCCGTTCCCCCTCAGCCTTCTTTCCCGCACGATGGGAGTGACATGTCGCAGGTCCCGCCCGGTGACGCACCTCTGGTCCACGACCTCATCGGTATCGGCTTCGGGCCGTCCAATGTGGCCATGGCGATAGCGCTCAGCGAGCACAACGCACGCGTCGGAAGGCAGGAAGCGGTCACCGCCCACTTCTTCGAGCGCCAGCCCCGTTTCGGCTGGCACCGCGGCATGCTGATCGACGACGCCACCATGCAGGTGTCCTTCCTCAAGGACCTGGTGACACTGCGGAATCCGACCAGCGAATACAGCTTCCTCTGCTATCTGCAGAGCAAGGGCCGGCTGATCGACTTCGTCAACCACAAGAACCTCTTCCCGCTGCGCGTCGAATTCCACGACTACTTCGAGTGGGCCGCCTCCAAGGTCGACGACATGGTCTCCTACGGCCACGAGATCGTCTCCGTCGAACCGGTCGAGCGCGACGGGATCGTCGAATACCTGGACGTGACCGCCCGCTCCGGCTCCGAACTCGTGGTGCACCGCGCACGGAACCTCGTCCTCGGTACGGGACTTCGCCCCCGGATGCCGGAAGGCGTCCAGCGCAGCGACCGCGTCTGGCACAACTCCGACCTCCTCGCCAAGGTCGAGGGCCTCGAAGGAACCAAGCCCCAGCGGTTCGTCGTCGTCGGCGCCGGACAGAGCGCCGCCGAGAACGTCGCCTATCTGCACCGCCGCTTCCCCGAGGCCGAGATCTGCGCCGTCTTCTCCCGCTACGGCTACAGCCCCGCCGACGACAGCGCCTTCGCCAACCGGATCTTCGACCCCGAGGCCGTCGACGAGTACTTCACGGCGCCCGACGACATCAAGCGCAAGCTGATGGACTATCACGGCAACACCAACTACTCCGTGGTGGACATCGACCTCATCGACGACCTGTACCGGCAGGCGTACCAGGAGAAGGTCCTCGGCACCGAGCGGCTGCGCTTCCTCAACATCTCCCGGCTGACCGGCGTCGAGGACGGCCCCGACAAGGTCCGCGCCTTCGTCACCTCCCTCGTCACCGGCGAGGAGACCGCGCTCGACGCCGACGTCGTCGTCTACGCCACCGGCTACAGCCCCGCCGAACCCCTCGGCCTGCTCGGCCCGGTCGCCGACCGCTGCCACCGCGACGACCAGGGCCGGGTCCGCGTCGAACGGGACTACCGCCTCGCCACCGATCCCGAACTGCGCTGCGGCATCTACCTCCAGGGCGGCACCGAGCACACCCACGGCATCACCTCCTCGCTGCTCTCCAACACCGCGATCCGCGTCGGCGAGATCCTCGCCTCGGTCCTGGACCGGGAACCGGCCACCAGCGGCCTCGGCGCCCCCGCCTCCGCCGCCGACGAGATCCGGCCCATGGCCGACGGTGTCGGCACGGCGCGCTGACGCCACCCCCGCCCCACCCCCCACGCGACACCCGCCACCGTCCGCCGGGCGGCGCCCAGCGCCCCCGCCGGTCGTGGCACGCACTGTGAATCCCCCGAAAGGAACGTCCGTGTCCGCTGGTGCACGTCCCGCTCTGCCGCGGTTCGCCAGATCCCTGCCCCGAGTGGCCGTCGTCGCGGTGGCGGCCCTCGCCCTCGCCGCCTGCGGCGGCGGGACCGAGAAGTCCGGCTCGCCGTCCGCCCCCACCTCCTCGGCCCCGGCCGGCGGGGGCGACAAGCCCGCCGCCTTCCCCGTGACCGTCGAGCACAAGTACGGCTCCACGACGATCGACAAGGAGCCGAAGACGATCGTCACCCTCGGCCTCTCCGACCAGGACGCGGTCCTCGCGCTCGGCGTCAAGCCGGCCGGCGCCGTCGACTGGTTCAAGGAGAAGCCGTACGGCAAGTGGCCCTGGACCAAGGACAAGTGGGGCGGCACCCAGCCGGAGATCGTCGGCGAGCGCGACGAGTACAACATCGAGAAGATCGCGGCGCTCAAGCCCGACCTCGTCATCGCCCAGTACTCGGGGATGAAGAAGGAGCAGTACGACACGCTCTCCAAGTTCACCAAGGTCGTCGCCCAGCCCAAGGACCACCCGGACTACGGCGCTCCCTGGCAGCTGATGACCCAGCAGATCGGCAAGTCGCTGGGCAAGGACGCCGAGGCCGCCAAGCTGATCTCGGACATCGACGCCCGCTTCGAGGCCACCCGCGCCAAGCACCCCGAGTGGGCGACGAAGACGCTCGCCGTCGCCGACAGCTTCGAGGCCGGCAAGTACTCGGCGTTCACCAGGACCGACCCCAAGTCGATCTTCTTCCAGGAGCTGGGCTTCAAGCTCAAGCCGGACATCGACACGCTGGCCAAGCCGGGCTTCAACGTCGCCGAACTCAGCGCCGAGAAGCTGAACGTCCTCGACGTCGACCGACTCGTCTGGGTCACGTCCAGCACCGAGGCCAACGACCGCATCAAGGCCGAGCCGCTCTACAAGAAGCTCAAGGTCAACCAGGAGAAGCGCGACCTGTTCGTGCCCTACCAGGGCCCGGACATCGGCGCCGCGTTCTCCTTCAACACCGTCCTGTCGATCCCGTACGCCATCGACGAGATCGAGCCGCTGCTCGCGGCAGTCAAGTGACGCCCACCAGCTGACGCGCCACCAGCCAGGAGCTGGCCCGACCGACGGCGTGGCGGAACCTCTCGCCACGCCGTCGTCGCCTGTGCCGTCACCGCCCGCCACGCACCTCCAGGGAAAGGCCACTTCGTACGATGTTTGACGTCGAGTCGGACCGGAAGCCCACCTCCGGCCTCCCCGTCACCGGCGGGCAATCCGGCATCTGGCTGGCCCAGCAGATCGAACCGGACAGCTCCGCCTACAACATCGTCTTCGCGCTCCACGTCCGCGGCGCCGTCGACCTCGACCGGCTCGCCGCCGCCGTCCGCGGCGCCGTCGAAGAGGCCGAGTGCCTGCACGTACAGGTCGTTCCCGGCCCCGACGGACCACGCCAGAGCCCGCACCCCCGCCCCGTCGACATCACCGTCGTCGACCTGCGCGACGCCGCCGACCCCGACGACGACGCCGCCGCGTGGATCGCGGCCGACCGCGAGCGGCCCGTCGACCTCGCCCGCGCCCCGCTCTTCGGCCACGCCCTGCTGCGACTCGCCGACGACCGCGTCGTCTGGTCCCAGCGCTACCACCACATCCTCGTCGACGGCATGGGCGTCGCCCTCATCACCCGCCGGGCGGGCGAGCTGTACACCGCGGGCGAGGGGACCGCCGGGTCGGACGGGACCGGCACGCGGACGGCCGAGACGGCCGCGACCGCCCCCCGTGACTGGTCCCTCTCCCGGCTCGTCGCCGCCGACCACGCCTACCGCGCCTCCGAGCGGCACACCGCCGACCGCGCCTGGTGGCTGGAGCGGATGGCCGGCCGCACCGAACCCGTCCGGCTCGTCGACCGCGCCCAGACCCCCATGACCCGACGCCTCCGGCGGACCACCGACCTCGCCCCGGCCACCGTCGAGCGCCTCGACACGGCCGCCAGGGCCTCGGGCGTGCGCCCCTCCCGGGTCCTGCTCGCGGCCGTCGCCGCCTATCTGCACCGCGTCAGCGGAGAACAGGACCTCGTCCTCGGGCTGCCGGTCACCGCCCGGGACGACGAGGTCTCCGCCGGTGTCCCCGGCATGGTCTCGAACATCGTCCCGCTCCGCCTCGACGTCCGCCCCGGCACCACCGGCGCCGCCCTCGTCGCCCAGGTGCGCGACACCGTCGCCGGAGCCCTCGCCCACGGCCGCTACCGCGCCGAGGACCTCGCCAGGGAACTGGGCCTCGTCGACGGCGTACCGGAACTCGTCGGCCCGACCGTCAACATCCTGCCCCGCTCCGAGGACCTGAACTTCGCCGGCCACGAGGCCGAACTGCGCCCCGAATGGCTCGGCCCGGTCAGCGACCTCGCGTTCAGCTTCGCCGAGGGCCCGGGCGGCCGGGGCCACACCGTCCACCTCGACGCGGACGCCGCGATCTGCGACGCGGACACCCTCGCCGCCCACGAGCGCCGCTTCCTCGCCCTCCTCGACGCCTTCACCGAGGACCCCGACCGCCCCGTCGGCCGCATCGAGCTCACCTCCGCCCCCGAACGCGCCCGTCTCCTCGACGAGTTCGGCACCGCGCCCCGCGAGGTGCCCGAGCTGTCCTGGCCGGCCGCGTTCGAGCGGCAGGTCCGCCGCAGCCCCCAGGCCGTCGCACTCGTCTGCGAGGACCGGGAGCTCACGTACACCGAACTCGACGAGGCCGCCGACCGCCTCGCCCAACTGCTGCGCACCCGGGGCGTCGGCGCCGAGGACGTGGTCGGCGTGGCACTGCCCCGCTCGCCCGAACTCGTGGTGGCCCTGCTCGCCGTGATGAAGGCCGGAGCCGCCTATCTGCCGCTGGACGCGGACCATCCGCGGGACCGCATCGCCTACATGCTGACCGACGCCGGCGCGCGCACCGTCGTCACCGTCCACGCCCTCGCGGGCGAGCTCCCCGAGACGGCGGGCGTCGGCCGGCTGCTGCTGGACGACCCCGCCACCGCGGCCGCCCTGGCCGCCACCGCGCCCGCCCGCCCGGGCCCGCCGGTCGCCCTCGACCAGGCCGCCTACGTCATCTACACCTCGGGATCGACCGGCCGCCCCAAGGGCGTCGTCGTCTCGCACGACGGCGTCGGCAGCCTCATCGCCACCGCCACCGACCGGATCGGCATCACCGCCGAGAGCCGCGTCGTGCAGTTCGCCTCCGTCGGCTTCGACGTGACGGTCTGGGACCTGATCATGTCGCTGTGCGTCGGCGGCCGGATCATCGTCGTGCCCGCCGAGCGCCGCGTCGCAGGACCCGCGCTCACCGAGTACATCGCGCACCACCGCGCCACCCACATGATCCTGCCCCCCTCGCTGGTCTCCGCGCTGCCGCAGGAGTGCGAACTCCCGCACGGAGCCGTGCTCGTGGTCGGCACCGAGGCGGTCCCGAGCGAACTGATCGCCCGCTGGGACGGCCGGCTCCGGGTGGTCGTCGCCTACGGACTCACCGAGGCCACCGTCAACTCCACCCTCTGGCTCGCCGACCCCGACCGGCCGGGCCCCGCCCCCATCGGCCGCCCCGACCCCAACACCCGCGCCTACGTCCTCGACACGGCGCTGCGGCCCGTCCCCGTCGGCACCGAGGGCGAGCTGTACGTCTCCGGGCGCGGCCTCGCCCGCGGCTACCTGGGCCGCGAGGCGCTGACCTCGGAGCGCTTCGTCGCCGATCCGTACGGACCTCCCGGCACCCGGATGTACCGCACCGGCGACCGGGTCCGCTGGGGCGCCGACGGCAACCTCGAGTTCCTCGGCCGCGCCGACGGCCAGATCAAGATCCGGGGCCACCGCGTGGAGCCCGGCGAGATCGAGAGCGCCTTCATGGCCTGCGAGGGCATCGCCCAGGCCGCCGTCCTCGCCCGCGAGGACCACCGGCGGGTGAAGCGCCTCGTCGCCTACCTGGTCCCGGAGGGGGAGACCGGCGGTGACGCGGCGGTGACCGCCGCCCGCGCGCGGGTGACGGACACGCTCCCCGACCACATGGTGCCCTCGGCGGTCGTCGTCCTCGACGGCCCGCTGCCGCTGACCCCCAACGGCAAGCTCGACGCCAAGGCCCTGCCCGAGCCCCGCTGGACCTCCCTCACCGGCACCGACACCCCCGGCACCCCGACGGAGACCGCCCTCGCCGCGCTGTTCGCCGAGGTCCTCGGGCTGCCTGCGGTCGGCGTCCACGACAGCTTCTTCGAGCTGGGCGGCGACAGCATCGTCGCCATCCAGCTGGTGAACCGGGCCCGCGAGGCCGGGATCGGGATCACCCCGCGCGACGTCTTCCGCAACCGGACCGTGGCGGCCCTCGCCAGGGCCGCGGGAGAGCCCGCCGCCGCCCCGGCACGCCCGGCCGTCGCGCTCGATCCGGACGCCCTGCCCGTCTCCCCGCTCCAGGAAGGCTTCTTCTTCCACGCCCGGTTCGACACCGAGGCCGCCGACCTCTACCTCGTCCAGGAACTCCTCGACCTCGAAGCGCCCGTCGACCCCGACCGCCTCCGGCGCGCGCTCCAGCTCCTCCTGGACCGGCACCCGCTGATGCGCGCCTCCTTCCGCCAGCTGCCCGGCGGCGAGGTCGTCCAGCGGCTCGCCGACCACGTCACCCTCCCGTGGCTGGAGGCCGACACCGCCGAGGCCGCCCTGCACGACATCCTCCGCGCCGACCGCGCCGAACCGTTCGACCTCGGCCGGCCGCCGCTGCTGCGCGCCACCCTCGTCCGGGACGGCCGGCGCCACCGGCTGCTGCTCACCCTGCACCACATCGTCGCCGACGGCTGGTCGGTCGCCGTGCTGCTCCGCGAGCTGACCGCCGCCTACCGGGGCGCCGGACTCCCGCAGCCGGCGGCCCCGGAGCCGTACCTCTCCTGGCTCGCGCACCGCGACCGCGACGCCGCGCGCGAGGCGTGGCGGCAGGCGCTCGCCGGCGTCGAAGGACCCACCCGCCTCCCCGCCCTCACCGACCACGGGGGCGCGGCCGGGGCACCCGCCCGCCCCGAGCACGTCGACACCCGCCTGCCCCAGGAGCTCACCGAGGCCCTGACCGGGTACGCCAGGACCCACGGCCTCACCCTCAGCAGCGTCTTCCACGGCGTCTGGGGGCTGCTCCTCGGTGGCCTCACCGGAAGCCGGGACGTCCTCTTCGGCACGACCGTGTCCGGGCGGACCACGGAGGTCGCGGGGCTCGACACGGCCGTCGGCCTGTTCATCAACACCGTCCCCGCCCGGGTGACCCTCCGTCCCGAGGAGACGCTCACCGAGCTGCTCCGCCGCGTCCAGGACGAGCACGCCGCGCTCCTCGACCACCAGCACCTCGGCCTCGCCGACATCCAGCGGACCGCCGGCGGCGGCGAACTCTTCGACACGCTCGTGGTCTTCGAGAACTACCCGAGCGGCGGGGACACGGGCTCCGAGGGCCCGCTGTTCACCGGCGCCGAGGTGTACGACGCCGTCCACTACCCGCTCGCGCTCGTCGTCGAGCCCGCCGACGCCGGACTGCTGCTCCGGTTCAAGCACGACGCCGCCCGGCTCGACCAGGTGACCGTTGCCGTCCTCGCCAACCGGTTCACCGCCCTGCTGCGCACCGTGGCCGCCGAGCCCGGCCGGCTCGTGGCCCGGACGGACCTGCTGTCCGCTCGCGAGCGCGAGCACCTCGCCGAGCTCAACGCCACCGCCCACCCCGTCCCCGAGGACGCGACGCTGGCCTCGCTCTTCGCGGCCCAGGCGGCCCGGACGCCGCACGCCCCCGCCGTCGTCTTCGCGGACACCACCCTCAGCTACGCCGAACTCGACCGCCGGGCCGCGGAGTTGGCGCGACGGCTGCGCGTGCGGGGCGCGGGCCCCGAGGAGTACGTGGCCGTCGCCGTCCCCCGCTCGGCCGAGCTGATGGTCGCGCTGCTCGCCGTCCACAAGGCGGGCGCCGCCTACCTGCCCGTCGACCTCGACTACCCCGCCGACCGGGTGGCGTTCATGCTGGCCGACTCGGGCGCGCGGCTCGTCGTGACGACCACCGCGGCCGCCGGCCGGCTGCCCGCCGTACCGGACCTCGCCCAGGTCGTGATCGGCGCGGCCGACGAGGAGAGCACCGGCGCGGCCGACGAGGAGAGCACCGCTCCCGACGTCCCCGTCCGGGCCGCCGGACCCGACCACCCCGCCTACCTCATCTACACCTCCGGCTCCACCGGCCGCCCCAAGGGCGTCGCCGTCACCCACCGGGCCGTCGTCAACCGGCTCGCGTGGATGCAGGGCGCGTACGGGCTGACCGCCGACGACCGGGTCCTGCAGAAGACCCCGTCAAGCTTCGACGTGTCGGTGTGGGAGTTCTTCTGGGCGCTGACCGAGGGCGCCACCGTCGTCCTCGCCCGCCCCGACGGCCACCGGGACCCCGAGTACCTCGCCGGACTCATCGCCGGACAGGCCGTCACCACCGTCCACTTCGTCCCCTCGATGCTGGCCGCGTTCGTCCAGGTCATGGAAGCCGCCCCGGACGCCCCCGACTGGACGGCGAGCCTGCGCAGGGTGTTCTGCAGCGGGGAGGCGCTCACCGGCGCCGACGCCCGCCGCTGGTGGGAGCTGACCGCCCGCTCCGGCCGCGCCCCCGTGCCGCTGCACAACCTGTACGGCCCCACCGAGGCGGCCGTCGACGTCACCTCCTTCCCCTACGAGGGCGGCACCGAGCCGGCCGTACCCATCGGCCGGCCCGTGTGGAACACCCGGCTGCACGTCCTCGACCCCTTCCTGCGCCCGGTCCCGGACGGCGTGCCCGGCGAGCTGTACCTCGCGGGCGTCCAGCTGGCCCGCGCCTACCACGACCGGCCCGGGCTCACCGCCGAACGGTTCGTCGCCGACCCGGCCGGGGCGCCGGGGGAGCGCATGTACCGCACCGGTGACTTGGTGCGCCGCCGCGCCGACGGGGCCGTCGAGTACCTCGGCCGCACCGACCGCCAGGTCAAGATCCGCGGCAACCGCGTCGAACTCGGCGAGATCGAGACCGCCCTCGCCGCGCTCCCCGGCGTGGCCCGGGCGGCCGTGACCGTCCGCGACGGGGCCCTCGTCGGCTACGCCGTCCCGGCGCCCGGAGCCGCCCCCACGGGTGAGGACCTGCACGCCGCGCTCGGCGGGACGCTGCCCGCCGCGATGGTGCCGAGCGCCGTCGTCGTCCTCGCCGAACTGCCGCTGACGCCCAGCGGAAAGCTCGACCAGAACGCCCTGCCCGCACCCCGGCCCGCTCCCCGGGCCGCCGGCCGGGCGCCGCGCGACGACCGCGAGCGCGCCCTCTGCGAGATCTTCGGCAGCGTCCTCGGCGTCGACGGAGCCGGCGTCGACGACGACTTCTTCATGCTCGGCGGCGACAGCCTCAGCTCGATCACCGTCGCCACCCGCGCCCGGGAGCGAGGCCTCCCGCTCAGCCCCCGCGACGTGTTCGAGCACCGGACCCCGGCCGCCCTGGCCGCCGCCGCGCCGCCCGCCGCGGCCACCGAAGCACCCCCGACACCCGACACACCCGAGGTACCCGTGCACTCCGACGGCGTGACCGTCTCCGCCTCCGACGCCGGGCAGGCAGCCGCCGCCCTCCAGGCCGTCCTCGCGCTCCAGCAGCAGTCCGGCGCCGCCGTCGACCCCGCCCTCCAGGCCCTGCTCGACCAGCTCACCGCCGCTACGCCGCCGGCCGAGGACGCCCCGCCGCCCTCCGACCCCGCGCCGCTCGGCGGACCCGAGCTCACCCCCGAGGAGACCGCCCGCGTCCACGCCGTCGCCGGTCTCCCCGTCGTCGACGTCTGGCCGCTCTCCCCGCTCCAGGAGGGCATGTACTTCCACGCCACCTACGACGCGGGAGACGCCCTCGACGTCTACCAGTCCCAGGAGACCCTGGACCTCGACCGCCGGATCGACGCCGACCGGCTGCGCGCCGCCTGCCGGACCCTCCTCGACCGCAACACCGGCCTGCGCGCCGGGTTCACCAGCGACGGCCTGTCCCGTCCCGTGCAGTACATCGTGGACGGCGCCGAGATCCCGCTCGTCGAGGCCGACCTCTCCGGGCTCTCCGCCGAGGAGCAGCGCACCCGCACGGAGGAGCTCCTCGCCGCCGACCGCAGGCAGCGCTTCGACCTGACCGCCGCGCCGCTCTGCCGGCTCCTCCTCGTCCGCCTCGGCGACGGCCGGGACAAGCTGGTCGTCACCCACCACCTGATCCTCTGGGACGGCTGGTCCGCCTGGCTGTTCCTGGAGGAGCTGTTCACCCTGTACGAGCGGGCCGGCGACCCGACGGGGCTGCCGCTGCCCGGCTCGTACCGCGACCACCTGGCCTGGCTGGAGGCGCAGGACACCACCGCCGCACTCGACGCCTGGCGCGGGGCCCTCGCCGGCTTCGACGAACCGACCCTGCTCGCCCCGTCCGGCCGCGACACCGGCCCGGTCATCCCGGTGGACTTCGACGCCCTCCTCACCCAGGAGGCCGGCGACCGGCTCCGCACCGCCGCCCGCCGGCACGGACTCACCCTGAACACGGTCCTCAACGCGGCCTGGGCCCTGGTCCTGTCCGCCCTGACGGGCCGCGCCGACGTCGCCTTCGGCACGGCCGTCGCCGGACGCCCGGCGGACGTCCCGAACGTCGCCGGCATCATCGGCATGTTCCTCAACACGATCCCCGCCCGGGTCGCCTTCGGCGCCGACGAGCCGCTGCTCGCCCTGCTGCGCCGGATGCAGTCCGAGCGCACCGCCGTCATGCCGTACGAGCACGTCGGCCTCGGCACCCTCCAGCAGGAATCCGGCCACCGCCGCCTCTTCGACACCCTCTTCGTGCTCCGCTCGGCCGACGGCGAGGACCGGGCCGCCGCCCTCCGCGAACGCCACGGCATCACCGCCGTGTCCAACGTGGACGGCACCCACTTCCCGCTCACCCTCATCGTCACCCCCGGAGCCCGGCTGAAGGTCACCCTGGCCGCCCGGCCCGACCTGTTCGACGCCGACGCCGCCGGCACGATCCTCGCCCGGTTCACCACCGTCCTCGACCGGCTCGGCGAGATCCTCGCGGGGCCGGCCGCCGACACCGCCAGGACCGTCGGCGTGGACCTGCTCCTCCCGGCGGAGCGCGCCGCGCTGGCCACCGCCGCCGCGTCGGGCCGCGAACCCGTGCCCGACGAGACCGTCGCCGACATGCTCACCGCCCAGGTGGCCCGTACCCCCGACGCCGTCGCGCTGGTCTTCGGCGAGCGCTCCCTCACGTACGCCGAACTCGACGCGCAGGTCAACCGGCTGGCCCGGCTGCTGCTCGCCCGCGGCGCCGGACCGGAGAAGGTCGTGGCGCTCGCGCTGCCCCGGTCCATCGAGATGGTCGCCGCGCTGTTCGCCGTACTGCGGACCGGCGCCGCGTACCTGCCGCTCGACCTCGACCACCCGGCCGACCGGCTGCGGCTGATGGCCGAGGACACCGGACCGCTCTGCCTGGTGTCGACGACCGCCGTCGCCCCCACGCTGCGCCGCGAGGACGGCCCCGTCGCCCCCGAACTCCTCCTCGACGACGAGGCCGTGCTCGCCGAACTCGCCGCGCTGTCCGGCGACGGGATCACCGACGCCGAGCGCCCCGCGTTCGCCCACGGGGTGCCGGACCGCCTGGAGTTCCCCGCGTACGTCATCTACACCTCGGGCTCCACCGGCCGCCCCAAGGGCGTCGTCACCCCCTACCGGGGACTGACCAACATGCAGCTCAACCACCAGAAGGAGATCTTCGATCCGGCCATCGCCTCGGCCGGCGGCCGCCGCCTGCGCATCGCGCACACCGTCTCCTTCGCCTTCGACATGTCGTGGGAGGAACTGCTCTGGCTGGTCGAGGGCCATGAGGTCCACGTCTGCGACGAGGAACTCCGCCGCGACGCCGAGGCCCTCGTCGCCTACTGCGACGAGCACCGCGTCGACGTCGTCAACGTGACGCCCACCTACGCCCAGCTCCTCATCGAGGAAGGCCTCCTCGACCGGGACGAGGCCGCGGGCAGGCACCGGCCCGCGCTCGTCCTGCTCGGCGGCGAGGCCGTCTCCGACACCGTCTGGACGCAGTTGCGCCGCACCGAGGGCACTTACGGCTACAACCTCTACGGCCCGACCGAGTACACGATCAACACCCTCGGCGGCTCCACCACCGAGAGCGCCACGCCCACCGTCGGCCGGCCCATCCGCAACACCCGCGCCCACGTCCTCGACGCGATGCTCCGCCCGGTCCCCCCGGGCTGCCCCGGCGAGCTGTACATCGCGGGCACCGGCCTCGCCCGCGGCTACCACGACCGGGCCGCGCTGACCGCCGAACGGTTCGTCGCCGACCCGTTCGGCGAGCCCGGCGAGCGCATGTACCGCACCGGCGACCTCGTACGGCAGCGGCCCGACGGGCTGCTCGACTTCCTCGGCCGCACCGACGACCAGGTCAAGATCCGCGGCTACCGCGTCGAACTCGGCGAGATCACCGCGGCCCTATCCGACCACCCCGAGGTCGCTCACGCCGCCGTCGTCGTCCACGAGACCGCGGGAACGAAGCGGCTCGTCGGCTACGTCGTCCGCGAGGAGTGGGCGGGCGCCGACGCCGAACTCGTCCAGCGGCTCCGCGAGCACCTCAAGGCGGCCCTGCCCGACTACATGGTCCCGGCCGCCCTGGTCCCCGTCGACACCCTGCCGCTGACCGTCAACGGCAAGCTGGACGTGAAGGCGCTGCCCGCCCCCGACCTCACCGGCACCGGCGCGAGCCGCGCCCCCCGCACCCCGGCGGAGGAGACCCTGTGCGGGCTCTTCGCCGAGGTCCTCGGACTGCCCCCGGGCGGCGTCGGCATCGACAGCGACTTCTTCGACCTCGGCGGACACTCGCTCCTCGCCACCCGGCTCGTCAGCCGGGCGCGCACCGCGCTCGACGCCGAACTCGCGATCCGCGACCTGTTCGAGGCGCCCACCGTCGCCGAACTCGTCGAGCGCGCCACCGCCACGCGCGGCGCCGCCCGCCCCGCGCTCGTCGCCGCCGAGCGCCCCGACGAACTGCCCCTCTCACACGCCCAGCAGCGGCTCTGGGTCATCCAGCAGATCGAATGCACCTCCGCCGCGTACAACTTCCCGCTCGTCATGCGGCTCAGCGGCACCTTCGACCGGGAGGCGTGGAGCGCCGCCCTCGCCGATGTGACCGACCGTCACGAGGCCCTGCGGACCCTGTTCGCCGAGCGCGACGGCCAGGCCCACCAGCGCGTCCTGCCCGCCGGCTCGGCCGCCCCCGTCGTCGAGCACCTGCGCGCCACCGAGGACGAGATCCCCGGCATCGTGGACGCCGCCGTCCTGCGGCCCTTCGACCTCGCCACCGAACTGCCCCTGCGGGCCACGGTCGTGGAGCTCGCCCCGCAGGAGCACGTCGTCGTGCTCCTCCTCCACCACATCACCACCGACGAGTGGTCCGACCGCCCCTTCCTGCGGGACCTCACCACCGCGTACACCGCCCGCCTCGACGGCACCGCACCCGACTGGGAGCCGCTGCCCGTCCAGTACGCCGACTACGCCCTGTGGCAGCAGCGGCTGCTGGGCGACCCGGCCGACCCCGGGAGCCTCGCCGCCCGCCAGCTGGACCACTGGAGCACCGTCCTGGCCGGCGCCCCCGAGGAACTCGAACTGCCCACCGACCGGCCCCGGCCCGCCCGCCCGGCGTTCACCGGCGCCGAACTCGACCTCACCTTCGACCCCGCCGTCCACGAGGGCCTGCGCCGCCTCGCCCGCGACACCGGCGCCAGCATGTTCATGGCCGTGCACGCCGCCGTGGCCGCCCTCCTCCACCGGCTCGGGGCGGGCACCGACATCCCGCTCGGCGCGCCCATCGCCGGACGGGGCGACGAGGCGCTCGACGAGCTCGTCGGCTTCTTCGTCAACACCCTGGTGCTCCGTACCGACCTCGGCGGCGACCCCAGCTTCACCGAACTCCTCCGCCGGGTCAGGGAGACCGACCTCGCCGCCTTCTCCCACGCGGACGTGCCCTTCGAGTCCGTCGTGGAGAAGCTCAACCCGACCCGCTCCCTCTCCCGCAACCCGCTGTTCCAGGTCATGGTCGGCCACCACGCCCGTACCGACGAGGCGCTGCGGCTCCCCGGCCTCCGGGCCGCGTACCTCCCGCACCGCATCGGCACCGCCAAGTTCGACCTCGTCTTCAGCTTCACCGAGCACACCTCGGCCGACGGCTCCGGCGACTCCCTCGGCTGCCGCATCGAGTACGCCACCGAACTCTTCGACCGGGAGACCGCCGAGCGCATCGGCGACCGCCTGAACCGGCTCCTCGGCGCGCTCGTCGCCGCCCCCGACCGGCCGCTGTCCGAGGCCGCCGTCCTCACCGAGGAGGAGCGGCGCCTCGTCCTCGAAGGCTTCAACGGGCAGCCCCGCGAGGTCGACGAGGAGACCCTGCCGGCCCTCTTCGCCCGCCGGGTGGCCGAGCGCCCCGACGCGGTCGCCGTCGTCGACCGCTCCCGCTCGGTGACGTACGCCCAGCTCGACGCCCGCGCCAACCGCCTCGCCCGGCTGCTCGCCGCCCGGGGCGTCGGCGCCGAGAGCGTCGTCGGCGTGGCCGTACCCCGCTCGGTGGACATGATCGCCACGGTCCTCGCCGCCCTGAAGCTGGGCGCCGCGTTCCTGCCGCTCGACCTCGTCCACCCCGGCGACCGCCTCACCTACATGATCGAGAACTCCGGAGCCGCCGTCGTGGTCGGCACCGAACCCGTCGCCGGGAAGATCCCCGAGACCGCGGGCGTCCCGGTGCTCCTGCTCGACGCCCCCGACACCGCCGCCGCCCTGGCCGCCCTGCCCGACACCGCGCCGCCCGGCGGTCCCGTCGGCCTCGACCAGGCCGCGTACGTGATCTACACCTCCGGCTCGACCGGCCGCCCCAAGGGCGTCGTCGTGCCGCACGAGGGCATCGCCAGCCTGGTCGCCACCGCCGTCGACCGGATGGGCCTGGAACACGACAGCCGGGTCCTCCAGTTCGCCTCCATCGGCTTCGACGTCTTCGCCTTCGAACTGGCCATGGCGCTCTGCCACGGCGGACGGCTCGTCCTCGTCACCGACGAGGCCCGCGTCGCCGGACCGGCCCTCACCGACTTCCTGGCGGACCAGCGGATCACCCACATGATCCTCCCGCCGTCGCTGGTGTCCGCGCTGCCGCCCGGCTGCCGCCTCCCCGAGGGCTCGACCGTCCTGGTCGGCACCGAGACCGTGCCGCCGGACCTCTTCGAACGCTTCGGCGCCACCGCGCACCTGATCTGCGCGTACGGACTCACCGAGGCGACCGTCAACTCGACCCTCTGGCCCGCCCGCGAGCACGGCGGCCGCGCCACCGGCCGGGTCCCCATCGGCCGCCCGGACCCCAACACCCGCTGCTACGTCCTCGACGCCCACCTGCGGCCCGTGCCGCCCGGCGTGGCCGGCGAACTGTACGTGGCCGGGCGCGGCCTCGCCCGGGGCTACCTCGGACAGGCCGGGCTCACCTCGGAACGCTTCGTCGCCGACCCGTACGGAGCCCCCGGCAGCCGCATGTACCGCACCGGCGACCGGGCCCGCTGGCGCGCCGACGGAAACCTCGACTTCCTCGGCCGGGTCGACACCCAGGTCAAGATCCGCGGCTTCCGCATCGAACTCGGCGAGATCGAGGCCGCCCTCGCCGGGCACCCCACGGTCGCCCAGGCCGCCGTGCTGCCCGACCGCGACGGCGACATCGTCCGCCTCGTCGGCTACGCCGTCCCCGAACCCGGCGCGGACCCCGGACTCGACCCGCAGGAACTCCGCGCCCACGTCGCCGCGCGACTGCCCGAGTACATGGTCCCCGCCCTCGTCGTCCCGCTCGACGGCCCGCTGCCGCTCACCCCGAACGGCAAGCTGGACCACAAGGCGCTGCCCGCGCCCGAGTGGTCGGCGATGACCGGCGACGCCGCACCCGCCACCGAGACACAGGCGCGGATCGCGGAGCTGTTCTGCGAGATCCTCAAGCTGGACGCCGTCGGCGTCCACGACAGCTTCTTCGCCCTCGGCGGCCACTCCATGGCCTCCATGCGGCTGCTCGGCCGCATCCGCGCCGAGTTCGGCGTCGAACTCAGCATCCGTGACGTCTTCGACGCGCTGACCGTCGCCGGCATCGCGGGCAAGCTCGACGGCGCGAGCGCCGCACGGCCCGCCCTGCGCCCGGCCGAACCCGGCGCTGAGGGCCCGGAGCCCCTGGCGGCGCCCGTGCAGCAGTGGCAGTGGCAGGCGTACCGGCGCGGCCCCGGCTTCGACCACGCCCTCGTCCTGCGCTCGCCGGGCGGCCTCGACGCCGACGCGCTCGCCGCGGCACTGGGCGATGTGACCACCCGTCACGAACCGCTCCGCACCGCCTTCACCGAACGCGACGGCACCCTGGCCCACCGGCCCGTCGAGGCCCCCCGGCTGGTGGTGGAGGACTGCGCCGACCTGGACGCCCGGCTCGCCGAACTCGCCGCCGGCGCACCGGACCTGGAGCAGGAGGCCCCGCTGCGGGCCACGCTCCTCACCGGCGCCGACGGCGCCCAGGCCCTGCTCCTCACCCCGCACTACCTCGCCGTCGACGAGTGGTCCGTGGTCCCGCTCTTCCGCGACCTCACCACCGCCTACCGCGAGCGCACCGCGGGCCGGGCCCCCGACTGGCAGCCGCTCCCGGTGCGTTACGCCGACTACGCCCGCTGGGCACGCGAGATCCTCGGCGACCCCGCCGACCCGGAGAGCCGCGGCGCCAGGCAACTCGCCTACTGGCGACAGACGCTGGCCGACGCGCCGCGCGAACTGAACCTGCCCGCCGAGGCGCTCACCGTCCAGCCCGCCCAGCGCGGCCGACAGGCCGCCGGCCTCGTCGAGTTCGTCCTCGACGAGCGCCTGCACGCCGACGTCGACCGGCTCGCCCGCGCCACCGGCACCAGCATGTTCATGGTGCTGCACGCGGCCCTCGCCGCGCTGCTCACCGCCCACGGCGCGGGCACCGACCTGCCGATCGGCACCATGGTCGCCGGACGCACCGACGACCAGCTCGCCGATCTCGTCGGCTGCTTCTTCAACACCGTCCTGCTGCGCACCGACACGGCGGGCGACCCCACCTTCGCGGAGCTCCTGACCCGGGTGCGGGAGACCACGCTGAGCGCCCTCGACCGGCAGGACGTGCCCTTCGACGAGGTGGTCGAGGCGGCCGGCCTGCGGCCCGAGGGCCCCCAGGTGATGGTGATCCACCACGAACAGGCCGACCTGGAGCACCTGGAGGGCGGCGTCGGCGACCTCGTCGCCGTGCCGACCGGATCCACCCGGGCCGAACTGACCCTCAGCTTCCACGAACCCCGGGGCGAGGGACCGGTGCACTGCGGACTGATCCACGCGACGGAGCGGCTCGGCGCGGCGAAGGCCCGCCGGCTCGCCGAGGAGCTCCAGACCCTGCTGCGCACCGTGACGGACGACTCCGAACAGCACCTGTCCGAGCTGTTCGGCGTGACACACAAGAGGAGTGAGAACGCATGAGCACCAACCCGTTCGAGGACCCGCAGGGCCGCTTCCTGGTTCTGGTCAACGACGAGAACCAGCACTCGCTGTGGCCCTCCTTCGCCGAGGTCCCCGCCGGGTGGCGGACCGTCTTCGGCGAGGACACCCGGGAAGGGTGCCTGGCCTACGTCGAGTCCCACTGGACCGACCTCCGCCCGGCGAGCCTGGCCGCCCTCCAGGACTGACCGCCCGCCCGCACGACGGCCGCCGCCCGCGAGGGGAACTCCCCTTGCGGGCGGCGGCCGTTCGTCGGACGGCGAGGTCCGGGGGAGGCCTCAGACGGTCGGCGCGACCGGGAGGCCCGCGTCGGCGTCCGCGTCCGTCGCCGGCCGCGGCACCTTCTCGCCGGGCTCGCGGCGGCTGTCGGACCAGGCGGCCCACAGGTCGGCGTACCGGCCGCCGGCCGCCACCAGCTCCTCGTGGGTGCCGGTCTCCACCACCCGGCCCTGATCGAGCACGACCACCCGGTCGGCGGCCGCGGCCTGCGGCAGCCGGTGCGCCACGAGCAGCCCCGTGCGCCCTTCGAGGGCCCGCGCTGCCGCGTCCTCCAGGACCCGGGCGCCGGCGCTGCCCGCGTCGGCGGTCGCCTCGTCGAGGATCGCGATCGGCGGGTCCGCCAGCACGAGCCGTGCCAGGGCGAGGTGCTGCGCCTGGGTGACCGTCAGCCGGTGCCCACCCTCGCCGACCACCGTGGCGAGGCCGTCGGGCAGCGCCTTCGCCCAGTCCAGGGCCCCGACCCGGTCGAGCGCCGCGTGCAGCTCCTCGTCGCCGGCCTCCGGCCGGGCGAGCCGCAGGTCGTCCGCGAGGGTCCCGGCGAAGACATGCACCTCCTGGCTGATGAGCGCCACCGCGCGGCGGACCCCGGCCGGTCCCAGCTCACGGGCGTCGACCCCGCCGAGCGCGACGGAGCCACCGGTGGGGCTGTGGACGCCGGCGATCAGCTTGGCCAGGGTGGTCTTGCCGGCCCCGCTTGCGCCCACGAGCGCCACGCGTTCCCCGCCGCGCACCCGGAGGTCGACCTCGTGCAGGACCGGGGCCCCTGAGCCGTACGCGTGGCTGAGCGCGGTCACCTCGACGGAGCCGTCCGCGAGGGCCCGGTGCCCGCCGTCCGCCCCCTCGGCGGGGAGGTTCGACACGCCGACCAGGCGCGCGAAGCTCGCCCCCGCCGACTGGGCGTCGTCAAGCAGGTACAGCGTGGCGTTGATCGGGTTGAAGAGGCTGTGGAAGTACAGCGCGGCCGCCGTGGCCGTACCGATGCTGACCGCACCCCGGTCGACCAGGACGAACCCGGTGCCGAGCATCGCGGCGAGCCCGATGAACTCGGCGAGGTTGAGCCGGGAGAAGAAGCCGGTGACGATGTGGATGCCCCGCAGGCCCAGGTCGCGGGCCGCCTCGGAGCGCTTCTCCAGGAGGCCGGCGTGGGTGCCGTTCAGCCGGAAGGCACGGACGGTCCGGACCCCGCCGACGCTGTCGAGCAGCTGGTGCTGCAACGCCCCGGTGGCGACCCGGTGTTCGCGGTAGACGGGCGCGGCGCGGCGCAGGTACCAGCGCACCGAGAGCACCTGGACCGGCGCGGCGAGCAGCGCCGCGAGGAGGAAGCGCCAGTCCAGCACGGCGAGTCCGGCGAAGGTGAGCGCGATCGTGAGGGCGGAGCGGCTGAACTCGGGCAGCGCCTGGCGCACCGACTTGCCGATCACCGTCACGTCGCTGGTGACCCGGGAGACCAGGTCGCCGGAACCGGCCGCCTCGACGCGGTCGAGCGGCAGCCGCAGGGCCCGCTCGATGAACTGCTCGCGCAGGGTGGCCAGTACGGTCTCGCCGAGCCGTGCCACCAGGGTGCTGCCGACGGCGGCGGCGCCGCCGCGGGCCACCGCGACGACGACCAGCAGGGTCAGCGGGAGGGTGAGCGCGGACGCGCCGCGGTGCTCCACCACCAGGTCGACGATGTGCCCGAGCAGGGGAGCGGTCAGCAGTCCGATGGCGGTCCCGCCGGCCAGGACGGCGAACGCGGCCACGGTGAGCAGCCGGTGGCCGTGCAGCATGCCGCGGAGCGCGGCGAGCGACTCGGCGCCGGTGGCCGTGGGCAGCAGCTGCCGGTCGGGGGCCCGCTCGGGGCTGGTCGCGCTCATGGTCGGGTCCGTCCCTCTTCCGTGTCCTTCGGCCGTGTCGGTCCGGCCGTCCGGCCTGGTGTCCTCGGTGAGCGTCATGCCAGCACCGCCGCCCGGTAGGTCGCGTCGGCCGCGAGGAGTTCGGTGTGGTGGCCGGCGGCCCGTACGGCGCCGTCCTCCAGGACCACCACCCGGTCGGTCACCGCGAGCAGCGCGGGGCTGGTGGTGACGAGGATCGTGGTGCGGTCCCGTCGGATCTCGCGCAGCCGCGCGGCGATCCGCGATTCGGTGACGGTGTCCACCGCCGTGGTCGGGTCGTGCAGCACGAGGACCGGCCGTTCGGCGGCGAGCGCGCGGGCGAGGGCGACGCGCTGGCGCTGGCCGCCGGAGAGGGAGCGGCCGCGTTCGGCGAGGAGGGTGTCGCCGCCCTCGGGGAGGAGCCGGGCGACCTCGTCGGCCGCCGAGGCCCGCAGGGCCCGCTCGACGGGTGCCGGGTCGTCCGGGGCCGTGTCCCCGGCCCCGGCCCGTACGTTGTCGAGCAGCGTGCTCTCGAACAGGTCGGCGTCGTGGTGGGCGACGAGCACCGCACGGCGCAGCGCGTCGGGGTCGAGCGAGGTCAAGGGGGTGCCGTCGAGTTCGATCGTCCCCTCGGCCGGGTCCGCCTCGCGGGCGAGGCAGACGAGCAGGTCGGCGGCGGCGGCCGGGTCCCGGGTGACGACCCCGGTGAGGCTGCCGGCCGGGAGGTCGAGGTCGACGCCGCGGAGTGCGCCGAGCGACACCCCGCGCAGGGCGAGCCGGCCCGCCGGCCGGTCTGCGGGCGCGTCCTTCCCGGTCCCGACGGTGACGGGGGAGGCGAGCACCTCGGCGATCCGCCTGGCCGAGGCCCGGCCCTGGGCGAGTTCGGCGTTCACGTAGGTGAGCAGCTGGAACGGGCCGAGGAGGAACTGCGCCAGGCCGACGGCGGCCACCAGGTCGCCGACGCTGATGCTGCCGTCCATCGCGAGGTACGCCCCCACCACGGCGATGACGGCGATGAAGACGCCGGTCAGCGCGAGCACCGCGCCCTCGTGGCCGGCCCGGCTGCGGGCGGCGCGCAGGGCGGCGGACAGCGAGTCCTGGCTGGTGGTGCGGTAGCGGGCCACGGCCGCGGACTCGGCGCCCATGCCCTTGAGGACGCGCAGTCCCGAGACGAGGTCGGCGGCGACGCCGGAGGCGTGGGCGGCCCGCTCCTGCTCGGTCTCGCTGCGCCGTTCGAGGGGGCGGCTGATGCGGTGTCCGAGCCAGAGCAGCGGCGGGATGCCGAGCAGGACGAGCAGTCCGAGCGGGACCGAGATCCGGAGCAGTGCGATCGCGCTGATCACCAGGGCGGCGACGGCGGACACCCCGTAGGCGATGACGGTGGCCACCGAGCCGACGCGCCGGGCGTCGTTGGTGGCGATGCTGGTGAGCGCGCCCGGGAGCCGGTCGGCGTCCGCCCCGCCCCGGGGGTCGAGGACCCGCGCGGCGAGGTCGAGCCGGAGGCGGTGCGCGGCGAGTTCGCCGCTGCCCTCGGTGATCCGGGCGCTGGTGCGATAGCAGGTCGAAAGGACCAGGAAGAGTACGGCGAGGACGATCAGGAGGCGCAGCAGCGCCGCGGAGGAGCCGGTCGCGACCGCCGTGTCGATGGTGGCGCCGATGACCACCGGCACCAGGGCCTCGCAGCCCTGGTGGGTCATACCGAGCAGGGATGCCGCGATCACTCGGCGGCGTTGTCCTCTGATCGCCTGGCGGAGGACAACTCCCCCCGTCGGTCCGCCCGTTGGCATGAGACTCCTTCACGGAGGTAGATGGCAGGTTAGGTAAGCCTACTCTGACCGGACGGCGTGTCGGGGTGGTCCGGGCGGAGTTCCGGACGGTCCCCGCGCGGGTCCTGTTCAGCGCGTTGACCGCTGGATGCGGTTCGGTTAGCCTCACCTAAGTCGTGCCCCGTCGGTTCCGTATGCCGCGGGCTCCCGCCCGTACGACCGTGGGGTTTCGCCGTACACCTGAACCGCCGCCAGGGGGAGTTGTCGTTGTCCGTCGAATCCCGGGCGGTGTCGGGACCGCAGACCGCGGCCGCGGAGAAGCCCGCAGCGTCCGCCGCGGCGCCGCGCACCGGCCGCGCGGGCGCCGCGTACCGGGGCTTAGGCCTGGTCCTCGCCCTCGCCGCACTCGTCCTGATCGGACTCCTCAGCGTCTGGGTGGGCACCCGGGGCATCCCCTTCACCGCCACCTGGCACGCCCTGTGGAACCCCGACGGCTCCGAGACCTCGGTCATCATCCACGACTACCGCATCCCCCGCACCCTCCTCGGCATCCTCGTCGGCGCCGCCCTCGGCCTCGCCGGCGCCCTCATGCAGGCCCTCACGCGCAACCCCCTCGCCGACCCCGGCATGCTCGGCGTCAACCTCGGCGCCTCCGCCGGAGTCGTCGTCGCCATCGCCTTCTTCGGCGTCGCGGCCCCGCTCGGGTACGTGTGGTTCGCACTCGCCGGCGCCGCCGCCGCGTCCACCGGCGTCTACGTCCTCGGCTCCTCCGGACGGAAGATCGCCTCCCCCGAACGGCTCGTCGTCGCCGGGGCCGCCGTGACCGCCGTCCTGTACGCCTTCAACTGGGCCGTCCTGCTGCTCGATCCCAGGGCCTTCGACCAGTTCCGCTTCTGGACCGTCGGCTCGCTCGCCGGCCGCTACGGCGACATCGTCCTGATGGCCCTGCCGTTCATCGCCGTCGGCCTCGTCCTCGCCCTCGTCCTCGCCCCCTCGCTCAACGCCCTCGCCATGGGCGACCAGATGGGCCGCGCGCTCGGCGTCAACGTCCCCAGGACCCGCGCCCTCGGCGCCGTCGCCGTGATGCTGCTCTGCGGGGCCGCCACCGCCGCCGCAGGACCCATCGGCTTCGTCGGCCTCGCCGTACCGCACATCGCCCGCTTCGTCGTCGGCCCCGACCAGCGCTGGGTGTTCGCCTACTCCATGCTGATCGCCCCCGTCCTCCTCCTCGGCTCCGACGTCCTCGGCCGGGTCCTCGGCGCCCCCGGCGAGGTGCAGGTCGGCATCGTCACCGCCTTCATCGGCGCCCCCCTCTTCATCGCCCTGTGCCGCCGCCGGAAGCTGGTCATGCTGTGAGCGCCGTACGGGAGGCGCAGACCTCCCCGCCCGACCCGGCCCCCCGAACCGCCACCGACCGGCCCCGGGTCGTCACCGGCCGGGCCGTCCGCACCCGCTCCGGCGCCCTCTCCCTGCTCGTACGGAGCCGTACCCTCGCCGTCACCGCGGCCCTGCTCCTCGCGCTGCTCACCGTCGCGGCCGTCACCCTCACCACCGGCGACTTCGACCTGTCCGTCGCAGAGGTCCTCCGGGCACTCACCGGCGAGGGCAGCGGCATCGCCGACTTCGTCGTCAACACCCTGCGCATGCCCCGCCTCGTGACCGCGCTCTGCGTCGGCGCCGCCCTCGCCGTGAGCGGCGCCATCCTCCAGAGCATCACCGGCAACCCCCTGGGCAGCCCCGACATCATCGGCTTCACCAACGGCTCCGCCGTCGGCGCCCTCGTCGTCATCGTCGTGATCCACGGCAGCATGACCCAGATCGCGATCGGCGCGCTGGTCGGCGGCCTCGCCACCGCCCTCGCCGTCCACCTCCTCATGCTCGGCCGCGGCATTCAGGGCTTCCGCCTCGTCGTCGTCGGCATCGGCGTCAGCGCCCTGCTCCTCGCCGTCAACTCGTACCTCATCACCAGGGCCACCTTCCAGGAGGCCCTCGAAGCACAGTCCTGGCTGATCGGCAGCCTCGGCAACCGGCTCTGGACGCACGCCCACGCCATCGGGATCGCCGTCGCCGTCCTGCTGCCCCTGGCCTTCTTCCTCTCCCGCCGGCTCTCCATGGTCGAGATGGGCGACACCACCGCCACGGCCCTCGGCGTCGACGTGGCCCGCACCCGCGTGATCCTCCTCGTGATCAGCGTCGCCCTGGCCGCCTTCGCCACCGCCGTCACCGGACCCATCTGGTTCATCGCCCTCGCCGCGCCCCAGGTCGCCCGCAAGCTCACCGGCTCCGGACCCGCGCTGCTGCCGTCCGCCCTCATGGGCGCGGTCATGCTCGCCCTCAGCGACCTCGCCGTGCAGCGCCTCTTCGCCCCCGCGCTGCTCCCGGTCGGCACGGCGACCGGCTGCGTCGGCGGCCTCTACCTCATCTGGCTACTGGTCACCGAGTCGCGAAAGAGCCGCGCATGACAGCAACGAACCCGCAGGGGCCCCGGCTGCGCGCCGAGAACCTCACCCTCTCCTACGACCAGCGGACGGTCGCGACCGGCCTCGGCGTCGAGATCCCCGACCACTCCTTCACGGTCATCATCGGCCCCAACGCCTGCGGCAAGTCCACCCTGCTCACCGCGCTCGCCCGCATGCTGAAACCGAAGGCCGGCCAGGTCTACCTCGACGGCGCGGCCATCGCCTCGTACCGCAGCCGCGAGGTCGCCCGCCGCCTCGGCCTGCTCCCGCAGTCCTCCACCGCCCCCGGCGGCATCACCGTCGGCGACCTCGTCGCCCGCGGCCGCTACCCCCACCAGGGCATGCTGAAGCAGTGGTCCGTCGAGGACGAGGCCGCCGTCGTCGACGCCATGCGCCGCACCGGCGTACTCGACCTCGCGGACCGGCCCGTCGACGACCTGTCCGGCGGCCAGCGCCAGCGCGTCTGGCTCTCCATGGTCCTCGCCCAGCAGACCTCCATCCTGCTGCTCGACGAACCGACCACCTACCTCGACATCGCCCACCAGGTCGAAGTCCTCGACCTGTGCGCCGCCCTCCACGCCCAGCAGGGCCACACGGTCGTCGCCGTCCTCCACGACCTCAACCAGGCCTGCCGGTACGCCACCCACCTCATCGTCATGCGCCCCGGCGGCACCATCGCCGCCGAGGGCGCCCCGTCGACCGTCATGACCGCGGAACTCGTCGAGGACGTCTTCGGCCTGCCCTGCCGGATCATCCCCGACCCCGAGACCGGCACGCCCCTGATGGTGCCGGCCGCCCCCAAGGGGTACGCGGTCGGCCGGGCGGCCACCGAGGACCGCGACACCGTGATGGCCAAGACCCCCTGACGGCCCGGCACCGCACCCGCCCACCACCTCCGACGAGGGGAACGGACTGCCCATGCTCTGTACGAGGCTGACGAACGCGCGCGTCCTCACCATGGACCCCGAACACCCCGTCGCCCACGACGTCGGCATCTGGCGCGGACGGATCGTCGGCCTCGACGCGGCCGTCACCTCGCTGCCCGCCCGCGAAGTCGTCGACCTCCAGGGCGCCACCGTGCTGCCCGGCTTCATCGACAGCCACGTCCACCTCGCCTGGGCGGGCCTCAAGGCGAACACCCCGAGCATCGCCCCCTGCGAGCGCGTCGAGGACGTGCTCGCCGTCATCGCGGAGGCCGCCGCCCGCCCGGCCGCCCCCGGCGCCTGGGTGGACGTCGCCGGGTACGACCAGCGGGCCCTGGGCCGCCACCTCACCGCGGCCGAGATCGACCGGGTCAGCCAGGGCCGCAAGATCTTCCTCATGCACGACTCCGGCCACGCCTGCGTCGTCAACGCCGCCGTCCTCGACCTGCTCCCCGCCGACGTCCCCCACCAGGACGGCTTCCTCGCGGAGAGCGCCATGACCGCCGTACGCCGGCTCCGGCTGCCGTACTCCCAGGAGGAACTCGCCGACGCCATCGAGCGGGCCGGCCGCACCTGCCTCGCCGAGGGCATCACCGCCGCCGCCGAGGCGGGCATCGGCGGCGGCCTCCTCGGCCACAGCCCCGTCGAACTCGGCGCCTACCAACTCCTGCGGGACCATGGCCGACTGCCGCTGCGCGTCCAGCTGATGGCCGCCGGCGACACCCTCCGCCCGCGCGCCGCACACCGCGACGACGGCATCCCGCGCGCCCTCGACCTCGGCCTGCGCACCGGCTTCGGCGACGACTGGCTCTCCCTCGGCGCCCTCAAGATCTACACCGACGGCGGCATGATGGCCCGTACGGCGGCGCTCACCGAGCCGTACGAGGGCATGGACCACACCGGACAGTTCCAGGACGACCCCGAGCGGCTCGCCCAGCTCGTCGTCGACGGCCACCTCGCCGGCTGGCAGCTCGCCGTCCACGCCATCGGGGACCGCGCCGCCGACCTCGCCCTGGACGCCCTGGAGCGGGCCCAGCGGCTGCGGCCCCGCCCGGACGCCCGGCACCGGGTGGAACACGCCGGCCTGATCCGCCCGGACCAGCTGCCGCGCTTCGCCCGGCTCGGCGTCAGCGCCGTGGTCCAGCCCAACTTCCTGCGCTACTTCGGCGACGACTACGCCGACGTCATGGGGGAGCGGCGGGCACCCTGGATGTACCGGGGCCGGGGCTTCCTCGACCACGGCGTCACCCTCGTCGGCAGCTCCGACCGCCCGGTCACGGACGGTTCGCCGCTCCGCGCCGTCCAGTTCATGGTCGAGCGGGCCTCCACCTCCGGCCGGGCGATCGGACCGGACGAGGGCATCACCGTCGACGAGGCCCTGCACGCGTACACGGTGGCCGGCGCGTACGCCTGCCACTGGGACGACAGCGCGGGCAGCCTGACCCCGGGGAAGCGCGCCGACCTGGTGGTCCTCGGGGACGATCCCCGGCGCGTCGACACCTCGCGGATCGGCGACATCGAGGTCGTGGCGACGTACGTGGACGGCCGCACCGGAAAGGCAGGACTGTGACGACCGGAGGGAAAGCCGTGACCCAGGACAACCACCTCGACGCCTTCGCGCCCCTGTGGGAGGCGCCCACCTCGCCGCCCCGCTGGGTGATCTGGCAGCCCGACGCGGACACCATGGTCTTCGACCGCGAACTCAACCTGCCCGTGCACGTCGACGACGCGTCCCTGGAAGAGGTGCTGCGCCGGATGCGCGCGGCCGGCGCACCGGAGAGCGCCGACTACCCCGGCCGGGCCTGCGGATGACGACGGGGGCGGACGGCCCCGCCGTCCGCCCCCCTCCCGCTTGCCGCACCCCGCCGCCGGGCACGGCGGCGACACCTCGGCCCCGCCCCGGCCGTCAGCCGGGACGGCTCGCGTCCAGGATCGCGGGCAGCGCCTCAAGGAGCTCCCCGACCTCACCCTCGGAGACCGTCAGCGCCGGAGCCAGCCGTACGGTCAGGGGCCCGGCGGCCGTCACCAGGAAGCCGGCCTCCTGCGCCGCCGCCTGCACCCGGGCCGTCACCGGCTCCGTCAGCACGACGCCCAACAGCAGCCCTGCGCCCCGTACTTCGGCCACGAGCGGGTGCTTCAGCGCCTCGACGCCCGAGCGCAGCCGCTCGCCCATCCGGGCGGTGTGCTCCAGGAGCCCCTCCGCCACGATGGTGTCGAGCACGGCGGCGCCCGCCGCGCACGCCACCGGATTGCCCCCGAACGTGGACCCGTGCTGGCCCGGACCGAGCAGCTCGGCGGCGGGGCCGAACGCGACCGCGGCACCGATCGGCAGACCACCGCCCAGGCCCTTGGCCAGGGTCACCACGTCCGGGTCGACGCCGTCCTCGGCCTGGTGGGCGAACCAGTGCCCGGTCCGTCCGATCCCCGTCTGCACCTCGTCCAGGACGAGCAGGCTGCCCGCGGCACGGGTGATCGCGCGGGCGGCCCGCAGATACCCGCGGGGCGCGGGGATCACGCCCGCCTCGCCCTGCACCGGTTCGACGAAGACGGCGGCGGTGTCGTCGGAGACGGCCGCCCGCAGCGCTTCGGCGTCCCCGAACGGCACGTGCGTCACCTCGCCGGGCAGCGGCAGGAACGGCTCGCGCTTCGCGGGCTGGCCGGTGAGCGTGAGGGCGCCCATCGTGCGGCCGTGGAAACCGCCCTCCATCGCGACGACCCGGCCGCGCCCGGTCCGGCGGGCGGCCTTGAACGCGGCCTCGGCCGCCTCCGCGCCGGAGTTGCAGAAGAACACCCGCCCCGGCCGCCCGAAGAGCCCGAGCAACCGCTCGGCGAGGGCGACCGGCGGCCCGGCGACGAACAGGTTCGAGACGTGCCCGAGCCGCCCGATCTGATCGGTGACGGCCGCGACCACCGCGGGATGGGCGTGCCCGAGGGTGCTGACCGCGATCCCCCCGGTGAAGTCCGTGTAGACGCGACCGGACTCGTCCCGGACCGTGCACCCCTCACCGCGGACCAGGGCCAGCGGGGGAGTGCCGTACGTGTCCATCATGACGGCCCGCCAGCGGTTGGTGAGCGGCGCGGCGGCGGTCACGACAGGGCCTCCTCTGCGTCCCGGGCGACGCCGTGCGCCGCGTCGTCCGACAGCACCGTGGTGCCCGTGGCCTCCTCGGTCAGGACGCCCCGGAGCACGGCGTGCGGGGTCCGCCCGTCGAGGACGTGGACCCGCCCGACCCCCGAGCGGACCGCGCGCAGACAGCCCTCCATCTTCGGCAGCATCCCGCCGGCCAGGCCGGGGAGCAGCGCGTCCAGCTCACCGGCCGTCAGCCGGGGGATCACCTCGGTGCTGCGCGGCCAGTCCGCGCAGAGCCCGGGGACGTCCGTGAGCATCACGAGCCGGTCGGCGCCGAGGGCGACGGCCAGGGCCGAGGCGGCGAGGTCGGCGTTCACGTTGTAGATCTGCCCGTCCGCTCCCCGGGCGACCGGGGAGACCACCGGTATCCGGCCCCCGGCGAGCAGGTTCCGCACGGTGTCCGGAGCGACGGACACGATGTCTCCGACGAGCCCGATGTCGACGGCCCGCCCGTCCACCCAGGCGGGCCGGCGCACCGCCGTCAGCGTGTGGGCGTCCTCGCCCGACATGCCGACGGCGAAGGGCCCGTGGGCGTTGATGGCGCCGACCAGGTCCCGCTGCACCTGCCCGGTCAGCACCATCCGGACCACGTCCATCGCCTCCGGCGTGGTCACCCGCATGCCCGCCTCGAACCGCACCTCCAGGGCGAGCCGGTCGAGCATCGAGCTGATCTGCGGACCGCCGCCGTGCACCACCACCGGGTGCAGCCCCGCGTGCCACAGCTCGACGACGTCCTGCGCGAACGACCGGCGCAGCGCCGGGTCGTCCAGGGTGCTGCCGCCGCACTTCAGGACGACCGTCCGGCCCTGGAGCTCCTCGCACCACGGAACGTCCGCCGCCGGCAGGTCCACCGGGTCCACCCCGCGCACGGCGCGCTGCCCACCGAGCGTCCTCATTCCCGTTCCCCCTCCGCTCATGAGCTGTAGGCGCTGTTCTCGTGCACGTACGCGGCCGTCAGGTCGTTGGTCCAGATCTCCGCCGACGCGTCCCCGGCGCGCAGGTCGACCGTGACGGTGATCCGGCGGCCCGACATGTCGGCCTTCTCGCGGGGCTCCCCGGCCGCGCCGTCCCGGCAGACCCAGACGCCGTTGATGGCCACGTCCAGGCGGTCGGGGTCGAAGGCGGCGTCGGTGGTGCCGATGGCGGAGAGCACCCGGCCCCAGTTGGGGTCCTCGCCGTGCAGGGCGCACTTGAGGAGGTTGTTCCGTGCCACCGAGCGGCCCACGGTCACGGCGTCCTCCTCGGACGCGGCGCCGACGACCGCCACCTCGATCTCCTTCGACGCGCCCTCGGCGTCCGCGATCAGCTGCCGCGCGAGGTCCAGGCAGACGGAGTGCACCGCCTCGGCCAGCTCCCCGTCGGCCGGGGTCACGCCGGACGCGCCCGAGGCGAGCAGCAGCACGGTGTCGTTCGTGGACATGCAGCCGTCGGAGTCCACCCGGTCGAAGGTGGTCCGTACGGCGGCGCGCAACGCGGTGTCCAGCCGCGGCCCGTCGGCCACCGCGTCCGTGGTGAGGACCACGAGCATGGTGGCGAGCCCGGGGGCGAGCATGCCCGCGCCCTTCGCCATGCCGCCGACGGTCCAGCCGGACCGCGACACGACGGCGGTCTTGTGGACGGAGTCCGTCGTCTTGATGGCCACCGCCGCGTCCTCGCCCCCGTCGGAGGCCAGCCGCTCCGCCGCGAGGGCGATGCCGGCCGTGATCCGGTCCATGGGCAGCGGCACCCCGATGAGGCCGGTGGAGCAGACGGCCACGGCGTCGGGGGCGAGCCCGACGGCCGCGGCGGTCCGCTCGGCCATGGCCCGGGCGTCGTCGGCGCCGGCCGCGCCCGTGCAGGCGTTGGCGCCGCCGGAGTTCAGGACGACCGCGCGGACCCCGCCGTCGGCGAGGACCCGTCGGGACCAGCGGACCGGTGCCGCCTGGACCCGGTTGGAGGTGAAGACTCCCGCCGCGGCCGGTGCGGGGCCCTGGTTGACCACCAGGGCGAGGTCGGGATCGCCGGACGCCTTGATGCCGGCGGCCACCCCGCTGGCGAGGAATCCTCGGGCGGCGGTCACGGTCACGGAGCCACTCCATTCATGGGCAGGCCGAGCCCTTCGGGCAGGCCGAGGGCGACGTTCATGCTCTGCACCGCCCCACCGGCGGTGCCCTTCGTCAGGTTGTCGATCGCGCTCACGCAGACGAGGCGACGGGCGGCAGGGTCGACGGCCACCTGCACCTGCACGGTGTTGGATCCGAGCACCGCGCCCGTGGACGGCCACTGGCCCCGCGGTAGCAGCCGGACGAACGGTTCGTCGGCGTAGGCCGCCTCGAACACCTCGCGGACCTCGTCGAGGCCGCCGTCGGCGGCCACGTGCGGGCGCAGCCGGGCGGAGCAGGTGGCGAGGATGCCGCGGGGCATGGGGGCCAGGGTCGGGGTGAAGGACACGGTCACCGGCTCGCCCGCCACCAGGGACAGGTTCTGGACGAGCTCGGGGGTGTGCCGGTGCCCGCCGCCGACGCCGTACGGGGTCATGGACCCCATCACCTCGGAGCCGAGCAGGTGCGGTCCGGCCCTCCGGCCCGCGCCCGAGGTGCCACTGGCCGCGACGACCACGACCTCGGGTTCCACCAGGCGTGCGGCGTGGGCGGGGGAGAGGGCGAGGGTGACGGCGGTCGGGTAGCAGCCCGGCACGGCGACCCGGTTCGCGCCCTTCAGCTCGTCCCGGGCGCCGGGCATCTCGGGCAGCCCGTAGGGCCAGGTCCCGGCGTGCTCGGTGCCGTAGAAACGTTTCCACTCGACCGGGTCGCGCAGCCGGAAGTCGGCTCCGCAGTCGATGACGAGGGTGTCGTCGCCCAACTCCCGGGCGAGCGCCCCCGACTGCCCGTGGGGCAGGGCGAGGAACACGATGTCGTGTCCGCCGAGCGCCGCCGCCGACGTCTCGGTGAGCGTCCGGCCGGCGAGCGAGGTCAGCTGGGGCTGCACCTGGCCGAGCGTGAGCCCGGCACTGCTGTGCGCGGCCAGGACTCCGATGTCGACGCCGGGGTGGGAGGCGAGCAGGCGGAGGATCTCCCCGCCGGCATAGCCACTGGCTCCGGCCACCGCGACCCGTAAGGTCATGTTCTTCCGTCTCTCCTGGCGTGTGGGGACGACGGCGCACGCCCGGGGCGGACACCCCGGACCGACGCACTGGAAATTAACTTAGCCTAACCTAAGTAACTCCGGTGCGGAATGGCCGCGATCGCTTACGTGGCTCCAGCGGGGGCCGACAACTCCCGCCAAGCGCCATGGAGTTGACGGGCGGGGTCTGACCCCCGGCCGATGCGGGCCTCGCTCCCCGGCGCGCCGCCTAGCTCGGCCTCCAGGCCACGGCCGGCGAGGCCGGTGCGGACGGACGCCGAACGGCTCAGCCCCGCGCACCCCACGCCGTCGTCAGGCCGTCCAGCCACGCCGGCGGGAGCTCCGCGGCGTCCCACTCCTCGTGCAGCGCCGACGGCGACGCCGCCAGCCGCTCGAGGACGGCCACGCTGGTGGGGGAGTGGACCAGGGAGTAGCGGCCGTGGATCGCGATCGGACTGCCCGGCCCGTACTCCGCGTACACCCGCTCCAGATGCGCGTGATGGGCCTCGGCGAACGCGCTCAACCGCCCCGGATACCCGGCCCGCTGCCGGGGACTCATCGTGCGGAGCACCGCGCCCAGTACCTGCTCGGTGACCTCGGGATCGAGGTCGGAGACATCGGCGAACGACAGGTAGAGCGGCGTGATCGCCACCTTCGCGCGCTCCATCTCCGCCCGCCCGACGGGCGACCGCTCGTCGGGCGAGGTCGCCGAAGGGCCCGAGGTGACCGCATGGACCAGCGCCCGCTCGGCGAGCGCGGCGAGCTCACCGGTGACGGCGAGGGCGCCGTCGGACCAGCCGGCCGCGTACGACTCCCCCCGCTCGCCCGGCGCGCTCCGCCGGGACCCGGCGATCTCCGCGTGCGCCCCGGCCAGCGCGCCCGCCTCGACCAACCCGATGAGCTCCTCCGCGTCCCCCGTGTAGACCCCCGCGCGGGCGAGAAGCTGGAGGAGCGTGCTCTTCGCGTTGACGACACTGGCCGCGTCGAGCTGCTGCTGCCGTCCCTCGTCGGCGGTGTTCATGGGGGGTCCTCCTCGTCGTACGGACGGCGCGGTGCGGATGTGCGGAACGCTCAGTTCGAGCCTACGCAACGGCCGTTCCCTCAGGCCCCGCATCCTCCCACCACCGCGCGCGTCGCGAACGCCCGGCGGGCGGCGCACGGCGAAACGGAAGAAGAACCCGGGCCCGCGCACGCAGCGGCGCCGTCCTCGGTCCGAAGGGCCGGGCACAGAGCCCGGCCGCCGCTCACGACTCCTCGGCCACGGGGCCGCCCGACGGCCGGCCCGGCCTCCTCCTGCGGTACACCACCATCGCGCACACCGCGAGGACGAGGACGGCCACGGCGGCCACCCCGAAGGCCGTCCGCCCGGCGAAGAGGCGACCGAGGACTTCGAGGACGCCGAGCCCCGCGGTCGCGTAGATCAGCGACCAGGCCGCGCCACCGAGGAACAGGGCGGGGAGGTAGCGGGGCAGGGGCATGCGCATGCTGCCCGCGAGGAAGTTGGCGGCGGTCTGGAAACCGACGGTCAGGAAGGAGACGGCCACCACCGGCGCGCCCCACCGCTGGATCGCCCGCTCGGCACGGCGGAACTTCGGCGAGGAGATCCGCTCGGAGAACCTGCTGCGCCGCGCGCCGGCACCGGCGAGCCAGCCGACGGCGAACGTTCCCCCGGCCCGCAGCAGGACGATGACGTAGAGGGCGCCCGCGGTGAGCGCAATCTTATCCACGAGACCCCGCCCCGCGCTCCGGGCCCGAACCCGCTGCGCCCGTCAGCCGCACGGGCGTCCCGCCCCGACGGGCGTGAGCCCGGTCACCGTCTCTCACCTGCGCCCGCCTCTGCACGTCGGTCCTGTGGGGTGCCTGCCGTGGCCTGGGAACCCTACCCGTACGCCCGGCAAGGTTAGCCTAACCGAACGAACATCCAGGGTCCCCGGCCGCCCGCGGCATCCGCCGAGCCCGCGCGCGCGTCGCCGCTCACCAGGTCATGATCGTCCAGGCGCCGGCCAGCGAGGCCACGTAGAGCACGACGCCGACCGGGAGCAGGACCCACGGCGTACGTCCGCGCCGCCAGGCCCACACCCCCAGGCCCGCCGAGACCGCCGCCGCGACGCCCAGGCCCACCCAGGGCAGCGCCCACACCGACAGCATGCCGACCGGGGTGCACACGGGGGCCGGGTTCGTCGACCCGCAACTGTCCGTCGCGAAGATGGAGACGTAGAGCGCCATCGTGTCGATCATCAACCCGCACCCGGTCAGGGCCGCGATCGTCACCAGGTAGGCCGTGGGCCAGGTGGCCCGGGTAGTGCCGGGGGTCCCCCGCATGTGCGCGTTCATGATGCCCCGCTCCGATCCGCGTCCGCGTCGCCGTGCGCCCGCCTCGTGTGCCTCGACGCCACGGTAGGAGGGGAGGTCCGCCCGCGTGATGAGCACGGGTACTCATCCGGACCTGGGTGACGCAGGGAGCGACTGCCCGAGTCCCGCGCTCCGAGCGACGGCCCGGGAGGCGCAACACCCGCCGTCCCGTCTCGTTGTCCAGACCATGAACAACATCGCAACGCGGCGGCGCCTCCGCCTCCTCGCCACCGGCCTCGCCGCCCTCGTCCTCGGACTGACGGGCACGCAGAGCACCTACGCGAGCCCCGCCGACCAGGGCTGCCCGACCGCCGAGATCTTCGCCACCGACAACACCTCGATCATCACCGACCCGGCCGACCCCCGGCTCCGGACCCGGCTGACGCGCTTCGACCACGAGGTGCGCACCCTCATCCGCGCCCACGGCGCACGCCCCGCCGCGTCGACGCTCCTCGACGGCGTCTTCTGGTCCGACGACCTGAAGCAGGCCACGTACGAGCGGTCGCGCGAGTTCGACGTCAACAGGGTGGACCGCGACGGGCTCCACCACATCGCGGGCGTCATCGCCAAGGAGTACGACCAGGAATCGGTGCTCACCTTCCGCTGTCTGCCCCGGACCTCCCCCGAGACCGACGCGGTCGAGATCGAGGTGCCCGGAGTACGGGTGAGCGGCCTGCGCGACGCGCTCGTCGCCGATCCCGAGGCCCGCGAGAAGCTCGGCGGCGGCTCGGTCACCCTCGACGGCCGCCTCCTCCTCGTGGCCCCGATCGCCGAACTGCCCTTCGCCCGCACCTTCGTGACCGGACTCGGCGCGGACTGGAACGAGGCCCGAGTACGGTACGGAGACCGCGAATTCGTGAACTGACCGGCCACGCCCCCGCGCCGGGTGCGGGCCGCCGTGATCGTGGCGCTCCCGGATATCCGGGCACCTCGACCTGGCTGGCGCGCAGATCGCTCACGCCTTCTGGCTTGAGGACTACTGGTTCGAGGAGAGCGTGGACCTCTCCGGAGCGTCGACCCAGTCGATCGCGATCGTGGGCAGCCGGGTGCTGAGTGCGACGCCGTCGGACCCCTCGGGCTGACCCTGCTGGGCGCACTGTCCTTCGGCACGCACTCCTGGGGATTCGCATCCTCAGCCGGATCCGAGCGCCCTCGCCGCACTTTGACCAGCCGTCAGGGCCGGCCGCTGCCGCTGATCTGTCGAGAGAGCTCCTCGAAGAACTCCTGCAGACCGGCTGCGGCAAGGTCGAACTGATCGAGCCAGGAGGGCGTGGTCGACCTCCAGATCCGGCCGGAACCGGCCAACGCGAACACGTGACCGCCCCCGTCGCTGGCGAATACCAGGGCAGGCTCTTCCCCGTCGATCTGGACGGCCCCGTACTCGCGGAAGTGGTCTGCGACCAGCGTGGCCGGGTGGACGAAGTAGCCGTTCTCCACATCGGGCAAGGAGACCTCGTCGATCACCCAGTACATCGTGGTCAGATCCGAGGGAATCGGTGTCAGCTCCACGAGCGCCGTATCGACATGCTCGCACCAGCCGCGAAGCCATTCGGCGTCAAGCCGATCGTCAGTCACGGTCAGTCCCTTCCGCCTGCGTCGCGACCCGCCCATGCGAGCCCGGAAGAACCTACAGGAGCGTTCACGCAGACCCGGCCAGAGCCTTGAAGCCGGCTCCCCATCGCTTCGGGGGCAGGCCGCGCCCGGTCCCGACACGGAGTCCCTGCTGACCGAGTACGCCCTGGTTTGCCAGTAGTTTCTTGCCCACCCCAACAGGAGCGGAGAGTCCGGTGAAGACGAGAGCCGCGACCGTCTGGTTCACGCCGGTCTTGCGCGCGCTCACGGTTCTGCTGGGTGCGGGGTCATTCGCATTGGGGGCGCTTGCGGTGTTCGCGACCCAGAACGGGACCGGCGCGGCCGCGTTGATCGTGTTCGGGGGCGTCTTGCTCCTCCTCGCTCTGCTGGGCAGTCGTGTCGAGAGCCTTGAGTTCGGAGGGGCCACTCTGAGGCTGAGGGCCGCCGCTGCGGAGAGGTTCGAACTGGCGGAGGAGTCCGAACGTCTGGGCGACACGGCCACAGCGCGTCAGTTGCGGGTGGAGGCGAGGACCCTGATGGACGCTGCCGGGCCCATCGCCGCCGACTACGGCTCGGTGCGCGGATCGATGCGTCCCGGTGCCACACGTACCCGGGCCCTGGAAGAGGTGGTTGCCCGGGCGCGCCGCTTGGCGGAGGGGCAGTCCTTCGAGTCGGCCGAGGTCTTGCGTTGGTTGCGGGAAGGTACGGCTGAAGAGCGCATCACCGCCTTGGCGATGATGCAGGCCAAACCCGAACTGAGGAACTTCGAAGCCGCCCTCGCCGCCATTGCGCACCCCCGTACTCCTTTCGAGCAGTACCACGCCATGCGGCTCGCGATGCAGATGGTCGACGGGCTGGACGGGGGCCAAGCCAGGCGGCTGGCTGAAGCAGTGGAGAGGCAGAGAGGCATTCGCTTCCGAAGGGACTCGGATCGCGCGAGGCTTCGCGAGGAGATCCTCCAGAAGGTGCACGGGCGCTCGTAGGAACGGTGGCGGGCCGGCCGATCGAATGAGCGGGCCGCCCGACTCGCTGACGGTACGTCGCTCACCAGGCTTCCCCACTCCATCGGGAACGGAAGGAACTGGGGCAACCGGTCGCCCGCGCCGCCCCGCGCGCGGCCGCGTCCGGCAGACTGCCCGCATGAACGAACGCCGGCAGGTAACGGGGCTCGAAGCCCACGCGGCGGGCGGCACCGGTCGCATGACCCTGTGCGACCCGCGCGACATCGGCATGGGCCACGTCGTGAGGCGGTACGTGCAGGCGACGTACTGGGGCCGGCCGCGCTACCTGGAGATCGACTCCGCCCTGTACGCGCGGCCCGAGGGGCCGGGCCGGCGCCGCTTCGTCCGCCGCGTCCTCCGGGACGCGGCGGCGGTCACCGACGCCGAGCTGGACGCGCTGCTCAACTACGAATGGCGGTCGCGGCTCACGGCGGCCTGGCTGATCGGAGTGGACCGCCGGGCCTCGTACCGCGAGCGGATCGGCACCCTGCTCCTGGACAGCGAGGTCTGCTTCGCGGGCGTGGGGTACTGCTTCGCCCTCGCCCGCCTCGGCACCCGCGCGGACGCCGAGCTCCTCGTCGCCTATCTGGACCGCTACCTGGCCCGGCCCGAGCTCGACTACGACCAGGCGGCTGCCCTCGGCGCCCTGCTCCGGCTCGACGCGGAACTCGGCACGGCGTACGCCGACCGGATCGACGCCCCCGACGGCCCCTGGGACACCTGGGTCGGGGAGCAGGCCGGCTCCGACGCCTCCTCGTTGGCGCCGGAGCGTCTGCGTGCGTGGACCGACCTCCGGTGCGACTTCGCGGACGGTTGGACCCGCCCTTGAGGCCGCACCGGGGTCGCGCGGAAACCGTCTAGCCGGCGTACGTCTCGAACTCGGCGATCCGTGGCGTGCCGCTCGCGCCCGTGATCTCGAAGGTGATCTTCTTCAGGGCCGTCCGGGGGACGGAGATCGTCCCCGCCCCGCTGCCGGAGGTCAGCACGGCGCCGGTGTCGCCGTTCAGGACGAGCCAGGAGCCGATGACGCCCGTCGCGCCCGCCGCCTCGCGGATGACGATGCGGGAGACCGTGGTGGCGCTGCCCCACTTGATCGACACGGAGCCGGTCGAACCGGCCGGAGACCAGTGGGTGCCGAGGTCCCCGTCCCGGACGTTGCCGTAGCTGGTGCCGTCGGCCTTGCTCGAACCGTCGGACCCGGCACCGATGCTGAGGTTCGTCCCGCCGGGCTGGGTCGGTCCGGGCGTGGAGGGCGTCGGGCTCGGGGTGGGAGTCGTCGGCGCGGGTGTGGTCGGCGTGCCCGTCGGCGTGGGCGTGGGTGTCTGCGGGGAGCAGCTGCCGTTCGACACCTGAAGTCCCTTGCCGGCACCCGCCGTTCGGCTCACGACGTCCGGCACGCAGGTGGCCGGGTCGAGGCTGAAGGCGTAGGGGATGGAGACGGTGGTGTTGGACTGCGGGTCCGGCCCCGCCGGGTTGTTGTCGGTGCCCCGGGCGGACCAGGTCACGTTGTCGTAGACGTTGCCGCTGACCTGCCAGTACCCGGCGGCGTCGGTGTAGAAGGTGCCGAGGACGTCCTTGGAGTCCTCGAAGTAGTTGTTGTCCACCTTGGCGTGGGCTCCGGCACGGGAGTTGATGCCGGACTCGTTGATCCGCAGGTAGTGGTTGTTGTACATGTGGGCGGTCCCGCCGCGCAGCAGGGGCGCGCGCGAGTCGATGTTCTCGTACAGGTTGTGGTGGTACGTGATGAAGCTGTTCGAGAGTTCGGTCTCGCTGGACCCCACGAGGCCGCCGCGCCCGGATTTGCGCAGGATGCTGTACGACAGGGTCACGTACCGGGTGTTGTCCTTCATGTCGAAGAGGCCGTCGTAGCCCTCGGACTCGCCGCCCGAGGCCTCCAGGGTGGAGTGGTCGACCCAGACGTTGCGGACGTCGCTCTCCATGCCGATGGCGTCGCCGCCGTTGGACAGCGGCGAGCCCGACTTCTTGACGTTCCGGACCGTCACGTTCTGGATGATGATGTTGCTGGACTCGCGGATGTGGATGCCGAGTTGGTCGAAGACGGCGCCGGAGCCGACCCCGACGAGCGTGACGTTGCTGATCTGCTTCAGCTCGATCACTCCGGCGGCGGTGTTGCAGCTGGGGCCGGACACCTTGGCGGTGTTGGCGTGGTTGATCGTTCCCTCGACCTCGATCGTGATCGGGGTGCTGCTGCTGGCCCGTCCGCACAGGGCCGCGTGGATGGCGGTGCCCGTGGTGGCCCGTACGGTCTGGCCGCCGGCACCGCCGGTGGTGCCGCCGTTCTGGCCGGCGTAGCCGGTGGCGCCGCCGGCCGCCGCCGATGCCTGGGGGATCGAGAGCACCACGCCGGTCGCGGCCGCCAGGGCCAGGGTGGCCAGTGCCGCGTGGAGCCGGAGTGCGACTGGTCGTCTCATGGTCGCCGTCCTTTCCGTCTTCGAACGCTGGGGCAGAAGAAACCGTCCATGGGCAGGCCTGGGCGAGCCGTCCACGGACGGATGGAAAGCGCTTTCTTTCCCGGAGAATAGGGTGACCCCTGAGGCGTGGCAAGGCTCCGCGCAACAGCCGCCTCCCGGCACCGCCGGGCTGTCCCCGGCCGACGAGCGGCGGATTCCGCCTTGTCACGGCGGCCTTGATCACGTAGCGTCCTCCGACGTGAACACCGGACCGGCGCAGCGACGCCACACACAGACGGGCCATCCGGTGGACGACTGACCGCTCCGTGGGTGCTGCGACAGCACCCCCGGGATTCGGCACGAGGACCCCCCGGTGCGCAGGCACCGAGAGTCCCCTTCGTATCGAATCGACAGCGAGGTCATCCACATGGCAGTCACGTTCAACCACACCATCATCGCCGCCAAGGACCGCCACGAATCGGCGCGGTTCTTCCGGGAGTTGCTGGAACTTCCCGAGGCGCCCTCCTGGGGCCCCTTCGTCAACGTCCAGCTCCCCGACGGCGTCCTGATCCAGTTCGCCGAGCCCCCGGTGGACATCCAGATGCAGCACTACGCCTTCCTCGTCGACGACGAGCTGTTCGAGCGGGCGTACGCGCGGCTCTGCGACCAGGGGGTCGAGCACTGGGCCGACCCGCAGATGAAGCGACCCGGCGAGACCAACACCGAACACGGTGGCCGCGGGGTCTACTTCAAGGACCCCGCCGGTCACGCCTTCGAGCTGATCACCCGGCCGTACCTGTAGAGCGTGCGAAAGCGCCTGCCGGGGGCGGTCGTCCGCCCCCGGCAGGCAGGCAGGCAGGCCGTCGTCCCGCCCGGCCCCGGAGCCCCGCCCCGGGGCCGGGCTCCGGCCGGCCGGTGACCGGTTACCCGTCCAGGAACTCGCCGTCGCGCGCCACGACGACACCGCCGTGCACCACCATGTCCCGGCGCGGCATGTCGACGACGACCTGCGGCAGGCACTCGCCCCTGACCAGGACGAAGTCGGCCGGGGCGCCCGCCGAGAAGTCGGCGTGCGCCAGACCCATCACGTCCGCGCCGCCGTGCGTCGCGACGCCGTAACAGTCCTTCAGCTCCTCGTCGAGACGGACGTCGGTCACCCAGCCGAGGATGTGCGCGCGATGCATCATGTCGGCGTTCCCGAACGGGCTCCACGAGTCCCGCACGCCGTCCGAGCCCAGCCCCACCCGCACCCCGTGCTCACGCAGCCGCGCGATCGGCAGAACGAGCGAGTCCGACGGGGCGACGGTGGTCAGCGCGATGTCCTGCTCACCCAAGTCGGCCGCGATCGAACCCAGTTCACGGTCCGTCAGACCCGGCAGGCAGAAGACATGACTGACGGTCACCTTGCCGGCGAGCGACAGGGCGCGGGTCCGGTCGACGATGCCGCGCATCGCCTTCATGCCCTTTTCGCCGCGATCGTGCAGATGGATGTCCACGCCGACGCCGTGGCGGTCCGCGATGCCGAAGACGACGTCCAGCTGGTCGTCGAGCGCCTCGTCGAAACCGATCGGGTCGATCCCGCCGATCATGTCGATGAGCCCCTGGCGCGCCGCCTTCTCGAGCAGCGCCGCCGTGCCGGGCGTCCGGATGACGCCGTGCTGCGGAAAGGCCACGATCTGGACGTCGAGGGCGTGGCGCAGCCGCTCGCGCGCCGCCGCGACGCCCTCCACGCCGGCCAGTCCGTAGGCCGGTGCCACGTCGGCGTGGGCGCGCATCGCGCGGGTGCCGCGCGAGACGGCGTGGGACATCAGCCCGTACGCCCGCTCGACGACGGGGCGGCGCTGGCTGCGGAACAGCTCGACGTCCTGGGCGACGTAGTCGGCGATGCCGCTCGCCGGGCGCCGGGACACCCAGGAGCCCTTCCAGGTCGTCTTGTCCGGGTGGATGTGCGCGTCCACGAGCGACGGCAGCGCGATCCGGCCTCCGCCGTCGACGACCCTCGCGCCGCGCGGCGCCGGTCCGTCCGAGACGCGTCCGTCGACGACGACGAGGTCGGTGGCCTTCGCCGCGCCCAGGACGCGCACGTCACGGAAGACGACCGCCCGGTGACGGCGCCCCGAGCCCCCGTGCGCCGCCTCGGCGGACACGGACGCCGCGGCCGGTGCGGTGGCGGCCTGGGCGGGCGCGGCGGTGGCGGCCGCCGTGGCCGATGCACCGGCCAGGGCGGCGGCCCCGGCCAGCATCGTGCGACGGGAGAGCGCGCCGGAGGGGGAGGGGGAGGTCGACTGCATGGGGGCTCCTTAGCCGCGGCGCCGCTTGCGGCGAACGGGTGGGTACGGGGCGGGGGTTGGGACACCCGGGGTGCGGGTGCGGGATGGTCGGGAGCGCGTACGCGAGGGTGCGCGGGTTCGGCGGGAGCGCGTACGAGGGCGGGCGTGAGTCAGGCCAGCGCACACGGCCGCGGGTTCGGCGGGAGCGCGTACGAGAGCGGGCGTGGGTCGGGCCAGCGGCGCACACCGGGGCGCAGGTTCGGCGGAAGCGCGTACGAGTGAGACCCCGGGCGCCCGGCCGGCCTACGCGAGGCCGCGGGCCCGGCCGGGGTAAGCAACGGCACGGGCTCGGCCGACGTACGGGAGGGCGCTGATCCGGCCGGAGCAGGTTCCGTCAGGCGCGCGGCTCCGGACGGGCACGTACGTCCGGTCGGGCAGCCGCGGGAACCCCCGGAGTTCCTACGCGCCCGGGCACCGCCCAGCACGCATAGAGGGAGGCATCCGCCGTCGGCCGGAGTTCGTACGCGCCCGGGCGCCGCCCCTCAGACCTTTACGCCCGCCCGGCCGGGAGGATCGCGTCGCCCGCGTAGCCGCGGGCCAGGAGGCCCGTCCTGCAGTGGAGGCCGAGGCGCCGGGCGACGCCGGTTGTCACGGTGCGGATCGCATCGAAGGCCCGGAGGCGGCCGCCGCCGGGTCTGGCGCCGCCACGGCACCGGCGAGGGAGGCTGCTCCAGTCAGGACGCCACGGCGGGTCAGCGTGCTGGGCGGCGGCGGGGTGGCTTCGACGCGCATGGGTGCTCCTTGGGGGAGTGGGCCGACGGCTTCCGCATTTTGTATACCAAGCTGGAGGCGGTGGACAAGGGTGAGAGCCCAAACGTGCGGAAAGTCCCGTTCCGCACCATCCTTGGTCGTCGGAGGGATGCGCGATCAGCGGTCTTGGTATACGAATGGTGGAGGCGCTCAGCCGAAGAGGGAGCGCAGGGCGACGGCCCTGCTGTCCCGGACGTGCAGCAGCGTGCTCGCCGCCGCTGCCTCCGCGTCGCCCGCCGCGATGTGCCGGTACATCTCGGCGTGCTGGGCCCGCATGTGCGCGGGCTCCTCGCGCAGCCCGAACACCAGCCGAAGCTGCCAGCTCAGCTGGTCCATGGTGCGTACCAGCAGCGGGTTGCCCGACAGTTCGACGACGCCCTCGTGGAACGCCGTGTGGGCGGCCACCTCGCGGGTCCCCTCGTCCGCCGCGGCCGCCGACTCGGCCTGGTGGAGGGCGGCCTCCAGGGCGGCGAGCCCTTCGGTGTCGCCCGCCGCGCGCGCCCGGGCCGCGAGCCGGGAGGCCTGGACCGCCAGCGGCTCCCACACCTCGTACAGGTGCTCCACGTCGGCGCGTTCCAGGCGCCGTACGCGCACCCCGCTGTGCGGGAGCAGTTCGAGGAGGCCCTCGGAGACCAGCGCGCGCAGCGCCTCGCGCACCGGTACGCGGGACATGCCGAGCTCCTCGGCCACCTCGCGCTCGACGAGACGGGAGCCCTGCGCGTAGCGCCGGTCGACGATGCGCTGGAGGACGGCTTCCCGTGCGCGCGTGCTGAGCGATGTCACGATCCCCGGCCTCTTCCCGTCCCGTTCGTCCTGCACGGCCCCGTGTGCGGGTGCCCGGCCCGAGGATACGTCGGGCCGCGCGCGACCATCGGTCAAGCGGTCGGGGTCTGTTGGTCCGCGCCGATCGGCCCCGGCTGTGGTACTGCCTTACAGAGACATCGTCACGTTTGAGATGAAATACGGCATTGCCGCGAAAGGTGTCATCTGTGTCAGAGGAAGAACAGGGGCCGGAGGGTCGCCGAGCGGGGGCCGAACGGACCGGCCGGGAAGGGCTGCCGGTGACGGCGGACCTCCCCGGACGTCCGGACCAGCACCACCGTGCCCGTACCGACCGGATCGTCTTCGGCGTCACCGCCGTCCTGACCGTGGCCTTCGTCGTCTGGGGCGCCACGGCCACGGAAAGCCTGGAGAAGGCGTCGAGCGACCTCCTCGAAGGGCTGATCCGCAACGGCGGCTGGGCGTTCATGCTGGCCGCGTCCGGCTTCGTCGTCTTCGCGCTCTGGCTGGCCATCAGCCGCTACGGCCGGATCACCCTCGGCCAGGAGAGCGAGGGGCCGGAGTTCCGGACGGTGTCGTGGATCGCCATGATGTTCAGCGCGGGCATGGGGATCGGCCTGATGTTCTACGGCGTGAGCGAACCGCTCGCGCACTACGGCACCCCGCCGCCCGGCACCCATCCCGTGGACTCGGCCGAGCGGATGCAGACGGCCATGGCCACCACGCTCTTCCACTGGACGCTCCACCCGTGGGCGATCTACGCCGTCGTCGGACTCGCCATCGCGTACTCGACGTTCCGCAAGCGGCGCCGGCAGACGATCAGCGCCGTCTTCGTCCCGCTGATGGGGGAGAAGCGCGCGTACGGCGGACCCGGTCGGGTCATCGACATCCTGGCGATCTTCGCCACGCTGTTCGGCTCGGCCGCCTCGCTCGGGCTCGGCGCGCTCCAGATCGGCAGCGGCTTCGAGGAGCTGGGCTGGATGGAGAAGACGGGCACCGGGCTGCTCGTCGCCATCATCGCCGTCCTGACCGTCGCCTTCGTCCTCTCCGCGGTGTCGGGGGTGGAGAAGGGCATCCAGTGGCTCTCCAACATCAACATGGTGCTCGCCGCGATCCTCGCCGTCTTCGTGTTCGTCGCGGGCCCCACCATCATCGTGCTCGACCTGCTGCCCACCTCGCTCGCCGCCTACTTCGGCGACCTGCCGCAGCTCGCCGGCCGCACGGAGGCGACCAGCGGGGCGAACATCCACGACTGGCTCGGCAGTTGGACGGTCTTCTACTGGGCCTGGTGGATCTCCTGGACGCCCTTCGTCGGCATGTTCATCGCGCGGATCAGCCGGGGCAGGACCATCCGGCAGTTCGTCGGCGGAGTCATCCTGGTGCCCAGCACGGTCAGTCTGATCTGGTTCGCCGTCTTCGGCGGCACGGCGATGAAGCTCAGCGAGCAGGGCGATCTGGCGGGGGAGAGCACCCCGGAGGGGCAACTCTTCGGCGTGCTCCAGGAGTTCCCGATCGCCGGTGCGATGAGTCTGCTCGTGATGATCCTGGTCGGCATCTTCTTCGTGTCGGGCGCGGACGCCGCATCGATCGTGATGGGCACGCTCTCCCAGCGGGGCGCCTTCGAACCCACCCGCCCCGAGGTGGTCTTCTGGGGCGTGGTGACCGGAGCCGTCGCCGCCATCATGCTCCTCATCGGCGACGGCCAGGGCGACGCCCTCGCGGGCCTGCAGAACCTCACCATCCTGGTCGCGGCGCCGTTCGTCCTCGTGATGATCGGCATGTGCGTCGCCCTGATGCGGGACCTCCGCAAGGACCCGCTGATCGTCCGGGGCGAGGTCGGCGTCGAGGTCGTCGAACTCGCCGTGATCGCCGGCCACGAGCAGTACGACGGCGACTTCGAGCTGAGGATCGGCCCGGGCACCCAGGACGCCGGCGACCCCTGACCCACCCGGCTCCCGGGCCGTGACCGCTCATGCCCGGCCGGCGGCCTTCTGGGTCCTGCGGGACAGGGAGTCGACGACCACGGCGGCCAGCAGGACCGAACCCGTGATCATGAACTGGACGGCGTTGCTGACACCCATGATGTTCATGCCCGACTGGATGGAGCCGATCACCAGCGCACCCAGCAGCGCCGACCACACCGAGCCGCGGCCGCCGAAGAGGCTCGTACCGCCGATGACGGCCGCGGCGATCACGTTCATCAGGAGGTTGCCGCCGCCGGACGTCTGACTGGCCGACTGGATCTGGCCCGCCAGGAAGATGCCGCCGATCGCCGCCATCGTCCCGGCGATCGAGAACACGCTCATCCGGACGAACGCCACGCTGATGCCCGCCCTGCGCGCGCCCTCGATGTTGCCGCCGACCGCGAAGATGCGGCGGCCGTACGTGGTGCGCCGGAGCACGAAGTCCAGGAGCACCAGCAGGATCAGGAAGATGAGGAGCGCCAGCGGCAGGCCTTGGTACTGGTTGAGGATGTACGCCGCGGCGAACGCGAGGGCCGCGATCACGACGGTCCGCAGGACGATCTCGCCGACCGGCCGGAACGGCACCCGGGCGGCCCGCCGCCGCTGGGCGTCCAGGAGCGAGGCCGCCAGGAACAGTCCGACCCCGACCGCCGCCGTCACATAGGCGGCCGCCGGGCTGTGGTAGATCGTCGAGTACAGCTTGGAGACGATGCTCTCGCCGGGGATGTTGACCGTGCCGCTGGTGCCGAGCACCTGGAGCATCAGTCCGTTCCAGGCGAGGTTGCCCGCCAGTGTCACCACGAACGCCGGGACGCCGACCTTCGCGAAGAAGAACCCGTGGATCAGCCCGACGGCCGCACCGCCCGCAATCGCGACGAGCAGCGCGAGCCACTCGTTCATGCCGTTCAGGACGTTGAGCACGGCGAAGATCGCGGCGCACAGTCCGCTCACCGAGCCGACCGACAGGTCGATCTCGCCGAGCAGCAGGACGAAGACGATCCCGACCGCGATCATGCCCGTGCCGACGATCTGCTGGCTGAGGTCGGACAGGTTCTGCGCCGAGAGGAACGTGCTGTTCAGACTGCCGAACACGGTCCAGATGATGATCACCGCGAGGACGACGGGCAGTGAGCCGAGTTCGCCGCTGCGCATCTTGCGCCGGAACTCGTCGACGTATCCCTTGACCCCCTCCTCGCGGACGAGGAGGCGGGCGTCGACGGCGGGCACCGCGCCCGGTGCCGGTTCCTGGCTCGCGGTGTCGTCGGCGGGGGAGGGGCCGCGGCCTCGGTCGCGCTTCATCGCTCCTCCTCCTGCTCCCGCTTGCGCGCCTGGCGGCGGGTGACGGCGCTGTCGGTGGCCCCGGTGATGGCCGAGATGATCTCCTCGGTCGTCGTGGAGCGCTTGTCGAAGAAGCCGTTGTTCCGGCCGAGCCGCATCACCGCGATCCGGTCGGCGACCGCCATCACGTCCACCATGTTGTGGCTGATCAGGATGGTGCCGAGGCCCTGCTCGCGGAGCCGCTCGACGAGGTCGAGCACCTCGGCCGTCTGCTCCACGCCGAGGGCGGCGGTGGGCTCGTCCAGGATGACGACCTTCGGCGCGCCGATGAGGGAGCGGGCGATCGCCACCGTCTGGCGCTGACCGCCGGAGAGGGAGGCGACGGGGATGCGGACGCTCGGGATGCGGATCGACAGGGTGTCGAGCAGCTCGCGCGCCCGCTGGTCCATCCGGACCTCGTCCAGGACGCCGAAGCGCCGCAGTTCGCGGCCGAGGAAGAGATTGGCGACCACGTCGAGGTTGTCGCACAGGGCCAGGTCCTGGTAGACGGTGGCGATCCCGAGGTTCTGTGCGTCGTGCGGCCGGTGGATGGAGACCGGCTTCCCCTCCCAGGTGATGACGCCCTCGTCGGGCGGGTTCACCCCGGCGATGGACTTGACGGCGGTCGACTTGCCGGCGCCGTTGTCGCCGACGAGGGCGACCACCTCACCGGCGTGCACGTCCAGGTCGAAGTCCTTCAGCGCCTGGACCGCGCCGAACCGCTTGGAGATCCCCCGCAGGGAGAGCACGGGTGATTCCGACACCGGAACCGCCTCCTCCGCTCGCCCGCCCGCGCGGGCCGCTCCGCCCCGTGGGGGCGGGGCGGAAGGGCCGTCGCGCGACGGGATGGAATCCGGACGCGGCTACTGGAGGCCGGCGTCCTTGCACGCAGCGGCGTACGTCGGGGTGCAGATCTCCTGGACCGTGTAGAGGCCGTCCTTGACGACGGTGTCCTTGATGTTGGTCTTGTCGACCACGACCGGAGTGAGCAGGTTGGCCGGGACCTTCTCGCCGCTGCCGCTGGTGACGGTGGTGGGCGTCAGGTCGGCCGGCAGCGCCTTGCCCTCGGCGAGGTTCACGGCCATCGTGGCCGCGATGTCGGCCTCCGGCTTGTACGGCTTCTCGACGGTGATCGTCTGGGTGCCGAGCAGGATCCGCTGGATCGCGTCGAGCTGGGCGTCCTGGCCGGTCAGCGGCACGTTCATGCCCGCCGCCTTCAGGGCGGTGGCGATGCCGGCGGCCAGGCCGTCGTTGGCCGAGTAGACCCCGACGATCTTGTCCTTGCCCAGGGCGCTGATCGCGCCGGACATCTGCTGGTTGGCGTTGTTCGGGTCCCAGTTCGGCGTGTCGTACTCCTTGCCGATCTTCACCTTGCCGTCCAGGACCGAATGCGCGCCGGCCTTGAACTCGGCCGCGTTCGGGTCGGTCGGCGACCCGTTGTGCATCACGATCTCGCCGCTCCCGGCCTTGTCGCCGAGCGCGTCGAGGAGCGCCTTGCCCTGCAGCTCGCCCACCTTGCGGTTGTCGTACGAGACGTACGCGTCGACCGGGCCCTGCGCGAGACGGTCGTACGCCACGACCTTCACGCCCGCGTCCCGGGCCTTCTGCACCGACGACTGGATCGACTTGGCGTCCACGGCGTCCAGGATGAGGACCTTGTCGCCCTTGGCGAGCGCCGTGTTCACCTGCTGTTGCTGGGTCGTGGCGCTCTCGGCCGCGTTGTAGTAGTCGATCTGGGCGTTCGGAGCCAGTTCCTTGATCTTGGCCTCGATGTACGGCCGGTCGAACTTCTCGTACCGCGTGGTCTTGCTCTCCGGCAGCAGCAGACCGATCCTCACGTCGCCCTGAGCGGCCGATCCCGCGTCCGGCTGGACGGCCCCGCTGGTCGCCACCACTCCGAGGCAGAGGGCGGTGGCTCCCGCGAGGGCTATCGCGCCCCGCAATGTACGGGTCATGGGAGGCTCCTTCCGTACGCCCCCTCCCGCCGCCGGGTGAGCGCGGGAACGAGGATGCACATGTGGCCTATATATCGACATTAGCGTCAAGCTGGGGACCGGCAAGCGGGTGAGCCGGCACCGCCCCGGCCGTGCGCCGATGCCCCGGCCGTGCGCCGACGCCCCGGGGTGGGGCACCCTGGCGTCCGTGCCGACGCCTCTGACCCTCGCCTCCCGCGACCCCCTCGCCCTCGCCGTCACCGAGGCCGTCACCACCGGCGACCTCGACACCCTGCGCGGTCTGCTCGCCGCGCACCCCGGGCTCGCCCGGGCCCGGGTCGTCGAGGACCGGGAGGGCCGCGGCCCCGGCGGGCGGACCCTCCTCCACCTCGCCACCGACTGGCCGGGTCACCGGCCCCGGGGCCCCGAGACCGTCGCCCTGCTGGTCGCCGCCGGGGCCGACCCCGACGCCCGCTTCACCGGGGCCCACCGCGAGACGCCGCTGCACTGGGCGGCGAGCAACGACGACGTCCCGATGATCGACGCGCTGGTCACCGCCGGAGCCGACATCGAGGCCGACGGCGGCGTCATCGCCGACGGCACGCCGCTGGCCGACGCCCGCGCCTTCGGACAGTGGCGCGCCGCCCGCCGCCTGCTGGAACTCGGCGCCCGCCCCACCTTCCAGGACGCCGCCACCCTCGGCCTCCTCGACCGGGTCGAGGCCCGCCTCACCGCGACCCCGCCACCCTCGCCCGAGGAGATCACCCAGGCCTTCTGGGGTGCCTGCGAGGGCGGCCGGCTGCCCACCGCTGCCCTCCTGCTCGACTCCGGCGCGGACATCGACTGGATCGGCTGGAACGACCTCACCCCGCTCGACGTCGCCCGCGCCGAGAACGCCGAGGAGGTCGTCGCCTGGCTCACGGCCCGCGGCGCACGGCCCCGCACCGGGTGACCGACGTGCCGCAGGGCCTCGGTACACGTCAGTACACGTCCCGGACGTACCGCCTGTCCGCCGCCAGCTGCTTGACGTAGACCCCCGCCGACTCCTCGTCGAGGCCGCCATGGGTGACCGCGATGTCACGCAACGCCCGGTCGACGTCCTTCGCCATCCGCGCCGCGTCGCCGCACACGTAGAAGTGCGCGCCCGACTGCAGCCAGGACCACAGCTGCGGTCCGCGCTCCCGCATCCGGTCCTGCACGTACACCTTCGTCCGCTGGTCACGGGAGAAGGCGGTGTCGAGCCGGTCCAGGGTGCCGTCGGCGAGGAACCCGGTGAGCTCTTCGGCGTAGTAGAAGTCGGTGGCGCGGTGCTGCTCGCCGAAGAACAGCCAGTTCGGGGCCCGGTGGCCGAGCGCCCGGCGCTCGTCGAGGAATCCCAGGAACGGGGCCACGCCCGTACCGGGACCGACCATCACCATCGGCGTGCTGGGGTCCGCCGGGGGCCGGAAGTGCGGGGCGGACCGGACGAACACCGGCACCGGGGCGCCCGGTTCGGCATCGGCGAGGAACGGCGAGCAGACCCCCTTGCGGGGCCGCCCGCGAAGGTTCTCGTAGCGTACGACGGAGACGGTCAGGGACACCTGGTGCGGGTCGGTGAGCGGGCTCGACGAGATCGAGTACAGCCGTGGCACGAGCCGTCCCAGCACGTCCGCCCAGTCCTGCGCCGTGGCGCGTACGGAGTGCTCGGCGAGGACGTCCACCGCCTGCCGGCCCCAGGTCCACCGGGCCAGGCCGTCCTTGTTGTCGGGCCGCAGGAGCCGCTTCAGGTCCCGGTCCCCGGTCCGCTCGGTGACGAAGCCGAGGAGGGCCGGGGTGACCCGCGTGATGTCGAGGTGACGGTGCAGGGCCTCGCCGAACGGGACAGGGCCGTGACCGGGGAGCGCCACGGCGGAGTCCGCGTCGAGTCCGGTCACCGCCAGCCATTCGGCCACGAGCTCCGGGCAGTTGACGGGCCGCACCCCGAGGGCGTCCCCGGCCTCGTAGCTGAGCGGCGCCCCGGTCCCGCTGGTGTCGAAGGTGAAACGGCGCACCTCCTTGCCCGCGCCCGGCAGGCTGAGCAGCCGGTTGCCGACCAGCCGGGCCGGTGTGGTGACGGGCCCGGACCGGCGGGCGGGCGCGGCGGTCGGCCCGGGTACCGGGGCCGGCGCGGAGGCCCGCGCGGCCTCGGGAGCCCGCGCCGTCTCCGACAGACCGGCGAGGACCTGGTCGAGCCAGGCGAGTGCGGACGGCTCGTAGTCGGGTTCGCAGTCCGTACGGGGAGCGAGCCGGACGCCGCCGAGTTCGTCGAGGCGATGGTCCAGGCGCCGCCCGTGCCCGCAGAAGTCCCCGTACGAGGAGTCCCCGAGGGCCAGGACCGCGTAGCGGCGCCCGTCGAGGCGCGGGGTGTCGGGCGCGGCCAGCGCGTCCCAGAAGCCCGAGCCGTTGTCGGGCGCGTCCCCGTCCCCGAACGTGCTGGTGATGAGCAGGAGGTCGGCGGCCGGCGGCAGCGCCGTGAGGTCGGTCTCGTCCATTCCCGCGAGCGCCGCCCGGTGGCCGGCCGACAGGAGCCGCTCGGCGGCCGCCGCCGCGAAGTCCTCGGCGTTGCCGGTCTGCGAGGCCCACAGGACGACGACCTCGCGGCCCGCCGTGGCCGCGGCGCCGACGGCCGGGGCCTGCGGCGCGCGGGAGTACAGGCCGGCCAGGACACCGTTCACCCAGCGGGCGTGGTCCTCGCGGAACGGCGCCCCCGGCGGCAGGACGGGGACGCCGGGCGCGCCCGTCTCCAGACCGGCGAGGAAGCCCACGAGGTACTGCCGCTCCTCGGCGGTCAGCACCGGCGGCGGTGCGGGGTCCAGCCCGAAGGCCGCGGCGGGACCGGGCGCCGGGCCGCCGGCCGGGATCACCACCCCGGGGACCGGGACGGGCTCGGGGGCCTCGGGGGCTCGGGTCGTGGCCGCGGGGACGGGCGACTTCGTCAGCCGCACCGCGCAGACCTTCAGCTCGGGCTGGAAGGAGAGCGGGTCGACGGCGTCGTTGGTGACGGCGTTGACGCTCAGGTCCGCGCCGAAGAGGTCGTTCCAGTGGAAGGGGGCGAAGCAACTGCCCGGCGCCACCCGGTCGGTGACCACCGCCGGGAGCACGGCCCTGCCGCGCCGGGAGGCGATCTCCACGGGATCGCCGTCCGTGACGCCCTGCCGCAGGGCGTCCTCGGGGTGCAGCTCGACGAAGGGCTCCGGGTTGAGCTTGTTGAGCTTGGCGACCTTCGCGGTCTTGGTGAGGGTGTGCCACTGGTGCTGGAGCCGGCCGGTGTTGAGGACGAACGGGTAGTCGTCGTCGGGCATCTCGGCCGGGTCGATGTGCGGCCTGGCGTGGAAGACCGCGCGGCCGCTCGCGGTGGGGAACACGGGGCCCCCGGAGCCGGCCGAGTCGGAGCCCGCCGCGTCGGAGCCGGAGCCGCGCACGTACCGGACGGGGTTCCGCGCCGGCCCTCCGCTCGCGGCCGGCCACTGCACGGGAGTGGTGCGCAGCCGCTCGTACGACACCCCGCTCAGGTCGTACCCGGTTTTCGGGTTCCCGGCGCGCCTGATCTCCTCGAAGACCTCCTCGGCACTGTCGTAGGAGAAGGCCTTCTCGTACCCCATCGCGTGGGCGACCCGGGCGATGATCCGCCAGTCGGCGAGGGCCTCGCCCGGCGGGTCGACGGCCGGGCGGGCGAGGGTGAGGTTGCGTTCGCTGTTGACCAGCACGCCCTCGGTCTCGGTCCAGAGGGCCGCGGGCAGCACGACGTCGGCGTAGGCGTTGGTCTCGGTGTCGGCGAACGCGTCCTGGGTGATGACGAGTTCGGCGGCCCGCAGGCCTTCGACGACGGTGGAACGGTTGCCGACGGAGGCGACCGGGTTGGTGCAGATGATCCAGCAGGCCTTGATCTCCCCGTCGGCCATGCGCCGGAAAAGGTCGACGGTGCCCTGGCCGGAGCCGTCCTCGCGGATCGTGCCCGGGGGCAGGTCCCAGAGTTCCTCGGTGAAGGCCCGGTCCTCGGCGACCAGGGCCGAGCGCTGGCCGGGGAGCCCGGGGCCCATGTAGCCCATCTCGCGGCCGCCCATCGCGTTGGGCTGGCCGGTCAGCGAGAAGGGGCCCGAGCCGGGGCGGCAGATCGCGCCGGTCGCCAGGTGCAGGTTGACCAGGGCGTTGGTGTTCCAGGTGCCGTGAGTGGACTGGTTGAGGCCCATGGTCCAGCAGCTGGTCCATTCGCCGGCCGTGCCGATCCACTCGGCGGCCGAACGGATGTCCTGCTCGGGTATGCCGGTGACGCGGGTGACGGCGGCGGGCGGGTAGTCCGCGAGGAACGGGGGCATCGCCTCCCAGCCCTCGGTGTGGGCGGCGATGAAACCGGCGTCGGTGTGCCCGTTCTCGTGGAGCAGGTGCAGCAGCCCGTTGAGCAGCGCGAGGTCCGTGCCCGGCCTGATCCGCAGGAACAGGTCGGCCTTCTCGGCGGTGGCGGTGCGCCGCGGGTCGACGACGATCAGCTTCGCCCCGGCCTTGACGCGCTCCATCATGCGGAGGAACAGAACGGGGTGGCAGTCGGCCATGTTGGAGCCGATGACGAGAAAGACATCGGCCTGGTCCAGGTCGTCGTACGAGCCGGGCGGACCGTCGGCGCCGAGCGAGAGCTTGTAGCCGGTGCCGGCGCTCGCCATGCAGAGCCGCGAGTTGGACTCGATCCAAGGGGTCCCGATGAAGCCCTTGGCGAGCTTGTTCGCGAGGTACTGCGCCTCCAGGCTCAGCTGGCCCGAGACGTACAGCGCGACGGCGTCCGGCCCGTGCTCGTCGACGATCGCGCGCAACCGGCGCGCGGTATCGGTGAGGACCCGGTCGGTGTCGGCGGGGACGAGGCCGGCCCCGCGCTCGTGCCGTACGAGCGCGGTCGTCAGACGCCCGGGGGCCGCGAGCAGCTCGGCGGTCGTCGCGCCCTTGGTGCACAGCCGGCCCTGGTTGGCCGGGTGGTCCTTGTCGCCCGTGGCCTTCAGGACCGTCCGGCGTCCGTCGGGCCCGAGGCCCACGTCGAGAAGCATCCCGCATCCCACACCGCAGTACGAGCAGACGGTCCGCACCTGCTCGGGCGCACCGGCCCGGGGGGACGGCGTGTCCTGTGGGGTCACCGGGGCGCCTCTCTGTGGAACCGTTCGAGCCCCGACCGTACGAAATGCCCGTTACACCTGTGTCACCCCAGCCGATCATGGGCCGTAACACCGGCCACACAGCGGTGCCGGGCCCGGTGTGAGAACCAGGGGTACGCGCGCGTGGACCCGGACCGGGGTACGCGCGCGTGGACCCGGACCGGGGTACGCGCGCGTGGACCCCGGACCCGGACGTGACCCGTCGGCCGTCAGGACCTGGCGGCGCCCCCGGCGACGTCCGTGACGCCCGTCGTGACGCCCGTCGTGACGTCCGTCGTGGCGTCCGTGGCGCGCAGGAGCCGCAGGAAGGCCTTGAGGCCCGTGATGATCTCCTCGTTGTCGGTGAGACGGTTCACCGTCGACTCGAACTCCCGCGCCAGCGCGGCGATCCGCCGGTCGGTCTCGTCCGCGCGTCCGTGGGCCGAGAGGGCGACGGCGTCCACCGTACGGCGCAGCTCGGCGAGGGCCCGGTACTGCTCCTCGGCCTTGCCGTCGAGCACCGAGGCGCCGCTCTCCAGGGCGGCGACCCGCCCGGTCAGCGCCACCACGTCGTCACGCGGGAACGTCACGTCCCGGAGCAGCACGCGGAGCCTGCGCCGCAGCCGGCCGAAGTACGTGCCCGCCGGGCGGAAGAACGTGCTCAGGAGGAAGAACCCGGCGAACCAGTGGCCCGCCTCGCGGCCGGTCGCCAGGGCCACGGCGAGCGCCGCGCCGGCCGTCACCACGTGCCCGGCGACGGCCACCCGCAGCATCACGCGCGCGATGCGCCGGGTCTCGGCGTCCCGCTCGGGGGAGACGGCGATGCCCTTCTCCCGGCTGACGGCGATCTCCCCGAGGACCGCCTGCGCGCGGAAGTACAGGTTCCACGGCGCCGTGAGCAGCAGCAGGAGCCAGAGCAGCCCGAGGGCGCCCGCCCCCACGGCGAGCAGCGTGCCGGGCGGCACCCCCACCACGTACGCGAGGACCAGCGCGCCGACCGCGAGCCCCGCCGCCACGAACACACCCACGACCTTGCTCATGCCGCCCCCTCCGCGCCGCCCCACCACCCTGGCGACATGGTCCTGCCAGGGCCCGCCCGGCGGCATGAGTACCGCTACTCAGATCGCCGCCCCGGCCGCGCCCGGAGCGGCCCCGGGCGGTGGCGGCGCCCGGCCGCCCATGGGACCATTTGTATGAAGCACCAAGCCCATGTGGGGGTCGAAGAGGGCGCCATGCCTGTCATCACCGAAACCATCGACATCTCCCGCAGGCCCGCGGAAGTCTTCTCCTACGTCACCGACCCGACCCACCTGCCCGAATGGCAGGAGAGCGCCGTCTCGGTCCGGAAGATGGGCAGCGAGCCCCTCGCGACCGGCTCCAAGGTCGCCGTCACCAGGCGGCTCGGGCGGCGGGAGTTCACCTCGACCATGCAGATCATCGAGCTGGATCCGCCGCGCCGCTGGCACGTGCACGGCATCGACGGACCGGTGCGCGCCGACGTCCGGGGCACGATCGAGCCGCTGGACGACGGGGAGCGTTCCCGCGTGACGATCTCCCTCGACTTCGAGGGCCACGGCGTCGGCAAGGCCGCCGTCCCGCTGGTCGTCCGGCCGCACGCGCGCAAGGAGATGCCGAAGGACGAACGGACCCTGAAGGGCATCCTGGAGAGCGGCGCAACCGCCTGACGGCCGGCCCGGGCCGCCGGCCGGGACCCCGCCGGACGGCGGAACCCCGGCCAGGGGCCTCGGGCGGCCTCGGGCTCAGCTGATCGCGAGCGGATCACCCGGCGCGAGCGCGGCCGCGATCCGCGTGGCGACGACCTCCGCCGTGTTGCCGTCCGGCGTGTCCGCCGTCTTGGTCGAGGAGACCGCGATGGCGAGCCGCTTGGACGGCAGATACGCCTGGATCGCCGCGTACCCCGAGAACGACGGGTTCTGTACGACCCAGTTGTTGACCACGATGACACCGAGGCCGAAGTGCTTGGCCTCGGTCTGCTTCAGGCAGATCGAGGCGGGACACGTCCTCGTCCCGCCGCCGAGACCGACGGTCCCGGGATTGATCAGGGTGCGGTACGAGCGCGGTGAGAGGAGCTCGCCGCTGCCGATGGCCTCCGCCGAGCGCGCGAGATCGCAGATGTGGGTGGTGATGACCGCGCCGGGCGCGGTGGTCCACGAGGGGTTCCAGAAGGTGGACTCCTCGTAGAGGCCGCGGTCCGAGGTGAAGGCGTGCAGGACCGGACGCGGGATCTCGGGCGTGAAGTTGTTCTGCGTGTCGCGCAGCTCCAGCGGCCCCGTCACCTTCTCCCGCACCAGGCGGTCGATCCGTACCCCGGTGATCTTCTCCAGGGCTCTGATCAGGTAGACGTAGTTGGCGTGGGAGTAGCTCCAGCTCTTGCCCGGCTCGTACCAGAAGGAGTGGCGCAGCGGGAACGCCACCAGCTCCTTCGGGGTCCACGCCCGGAACGGGTTCGCCGTGAGCTCCTTGCCGAAGGCGGGGTCGGTGACGTAGTCGTGGAGTCCGGTCGTGTTGCTCGCCAGCATGCGCAGGGTGATCCGGTCCGCCTTCGGCAGGTCGGGCAGCCAGCGCTCCACCGTGTCGTCGAGCCGGACCCGCCGCTCCTCGACCAGCTTGAGCAGGGTCGTGGCGATGTGGGCGAAGGCCACCGAACCGGCCCGGAAATGCATGTCCGGCTCCGCCGGGACACCGGTCATGGACTGGCCGAGCGCGTCGGTGAGCACCTCGCGCCCGTCGAGGGTGACCCGCACCTGAACGGCGTTCAGCCGGAGGTCGGACTTGGCCTTGCGGGTGATGTCCAGGACCCGGCCCGCGGCGCCGTCCGGCCGGCCCTGGGTCCGTACGCAGTCCGACCCGCCCCGGCCGCCGTGCCCGTCGGCGAGCGCCGGCGCGACGGCGGTCGTCTGGACGGTGAGGGCGAGGAGCGCGGCGCAGAGCAGAGCCCTGCGGGACCGCGCACGCCTGCGCGTGCGCGGAGTGAGGGGGGTGTGTGTCATGCCCCGCACTATGTCCGGGGGCGGACGCTCCGACGCGCCGAACACTCCGCAACCGCCGCCGAACACGCCCGACTGGGGCAGGCGACACCGCCGACGGAGCAGTCACGGCGCGGACGCGTCCCTCGGCGGCGGCGGGCCCTCCGCCCGTACGGCCCGGACGACGACCACGGTCACACAGAACGCGATGAGCGTCTCGGCCCAGAAGAAGGCGAGGTAGTCGAGGAGGCTGCCGATGGGCGGCGCCCCCGGCGCGGTGTTGCGGAAGGCCGCCAGGGCGAACAGCGTGGCGGCCATCCAGCCCAGGGCGGGCCAGGTGAGGCCCATGCGCCGCCGGACGAGGTGCCGGCCGCCCATGAGGACGGCGACGGTGAGCGCCCACATGGCCAGCATCATGAAGACGGCGAACACGAGCACGCTCCGGGACCGCGCCACCTCCGCCGAGAACACCGCGGCGCCGTTGACCTCCGCGGTGTCCACGGCGAGCGAGAACAGCGCGTCCCGGTTGGAGAGCGTCATCCGGACGGGAACGGTCCGGCCGCCCTGCACGGCGCCGAACTCCATCTCCGTCTCGTAGGCGTCGAAGGGGTAGTCCGTGACCGCGCCGCCGGTCAGCGCGACGGGCACCTCGACGGTCGCGATCCGACCGTGGGCGGGGAAGCTGAGGTCACCCCGGACGGCGGACGAGGTCTGGAGGGTCAGGTCCTCGGTGGGGGAGATGCCGCCGGCCTCCGCGAGCGCGCCGCGCGGGGTGACGAGGACCCGCAGGACCAGCTCCCGGCCGGTCGCGTCGACGCGCTGGACGGACGCGTCGATGTCGATCCGGTCGGGAGCCTGCCCGCCGGCCGTGAACCGGGTGTCCAGGTCCTGGCGCTCGCCGAACTGGAGCCACAGCCCGCAGAGGGCGGCCGCCGCGACGGCGAGCAGCACGAGTGCCCCACTCAGTGGCCCGCCGGGGGCCCGCGTATGACGTCGTTTCAGGGACACGGCCGCGCTCCGGGGTGGGGGAGAGGACGGGGGGCGGGGCGGACGCCGCCGCCGTCGGCGGCTTCCGCGGGGGTCAGGCGGCGGGCTTGCCCGGCTGGTCGTGGGTCGCGCAGTGGATGCCGCCGCCACCGGACGCGATGGTGTCGATCTGCACCTGCACGACGTCCCGCTTGGGGAAGTGCTCCTGGAGGATGCCCCGGGCCCGGTCGTCGGCCTTCCGGTCGCCGAACCTCGGCATGAAGACGGAGTCGTTGGCCACGTAGAAATTGGCGTACGTCGACACGAAGTCGTCGCCCTCACCGGTGATCCGGGCGAGGTCCGGCTGCGGCAGGTCCACGATCTCGAAGCGCCGGCCGCGCGCGTCGGTCGCCTTCTCCAGGACGGAGCGGGCTTGGTCGGCGGAGCGTGACCACGAGTCGGCGGGGGAGCCGGGGAAGGCCTGGTCGAGCAGGACCACCCCGGGCGCGGTGAACCGCACGAGGCTGTCCACGTGTGCGTCGGTGATGTCCTGGCCGCGCACTCCGGCGAACCAGACGACCTTCTCCACGCCGAGCGTCTCGATCAGCTCGTCCTCGATCTGGTCGCGGGTCTTCCCCCGGTTCCGGTTGTCGTTGACGATCGAGCTCTCGGTGACGAGGAGGGTGCCCTCGCCGTCGGTCTCGAAGGAGCCTCCCTCGGCGACGAGCGGCGCCTCCTCGCGGGGGATGCCGTACTTCTTCAGCAGCAGCCGGCCGACCTCGGCATCGTTGGTGTGCTCCTGCTTCCCACCCCAGCCGTTGAAGTTGAAGTCGACGCCGAGGAGCTCGCCCCCGTCCTCCACGAAGACGGGCACCGTGTCGCGCGCCCACAGGTCGTCGACCGGCAGCGCGATGACCTCGACCTGGGAGCCGCACGCCCGCTGGGCGGCCGCGACCTGGTCCGGCCTGGCCATCATGACGACGGCCTCGTACTCGGCGACCGCGCGGGCGATCCGGGCGATGTCCTCCCGTACGAAGGGCAGGTCGTCCTCCCAGACGGAGGCGAGCGCGGGCCACGACATGAACGTACGGGTGTGGCTGTCCCACTCGGCGCCGAAGCGACGCTCACCGCGCGCGGCCGCGGGGCTGCCCGACCCGGTGGCGGGGCGGGTCGGGGTGCCGGTGGCGCCGGCCGGTCCCGACGCGTCGGGACCGCAGGCCGCGGCCCCCAGGGCGAGGGCGCCGCCGATACCGGCGAAGGCGCGCAGGGTCGTACGCCGGGAGGGAGGGAGGTGGGACACGCTGTGCTCCGATCATGGGCTGGCGAGACTATCCAGCGACGGCGGGCGGGTCGCGGTGACACACACGCGGCGCGGCGGGATTCGCGGGCCTGGGCCTCACACGGGCGGCCGCGTACCGGGAGTACGCGTCCGGGCGCCCGGGGTGTGAGTGGGGGTGGGCCGTGCCGCCACTCTGACACTGACCGGATTTTCAGTCAAACCGCCCGCCCGCTTCCGCCCCCTGTCAGCGTTCGCCCCCGCCCGCGTCCGTCACCCCGTCGTGCACACGGCCCGGCGGTCCGGCAGCGCCAGGAGGGCCCGTGCCTCCGCCGCGATTCCCTGCCGCAGCAGCTCGCGCGCGTGGCCCACCGGCAGGACGCCGATCAGCCAACGGGTGCTCAGGCCCTCCAGGAGGGCGGTGAGCCGCTCCGCCGCGGTGACGAGACGGGCTTCCGGGGCCGCGGGGACCGCCAGGCCGAGGAGGTCCGCGACCTCGCGGACCCAGTCGGCCCGTGCCCGCGCGAGTTCCTCCCGCAGCTCGGGGTCGAAGACCGCGCCGGCCCGCAGCTCGCCCCACGCCGTGCTGTTCTCCCGCACCTCGGGCACTTCCTGGAGCTCGAGGAGCAGCCTCCGCTCCAGCTCCTCCAGCGGCGGCCCGGGCTCGCGGGGGTCGGCGGGATCGCCGCGGGTGTACCGCTCCGCGCGGGCGCCGATGAACTCCAGCGTGCTGCGCAGCAGACCCGCGCGGTCCTCGAAGTGGTAGTAGACGAGCGCCTTGGAGACACCCGCCTCGGCGGCCAGCTCGTCGACCCGGAGCCCGCGCACGCCACGGCGTGCGATCACCAGGGCGGCCGCCTCCAGGATGGCCCGTCTCCGGTCCTTCATCCCGCACTCCTTCTCTCCGGTTCCCGGGCCACACGCCCGGGCCTGTCTGTTGACTGAAACTTTAGTCAATAGGCGCATCTGGCCGTACTCGGGTGATCGCACCGCTCCGCCGTCCGGATAGGGTTCACGGCATGTCGTCTCGCAGTACTCAGATCCTGGAAGCGGCCGCCCGGTTGATCGCCCGGCGCGGGGTGCGCGGACTCCGTGTGGAGGAACTCGCCGCGGAGGCCGGTGTCTCCACCGGCCTGATCTATTACCACTTCAAGGACCGCACCGGGATCCTGCGGCACACGCTGGAGTTCATCAACGACCGCGCGGAGCGGTACACCACCTCGCGGGACCCCGACGCGGAGCCGCTCGGCCCCCGCGAGGAACTCGACGAGGTGCTCCTCCTGGAGCTCCAGGACACGCCGGAGGTACGGGAGAACAGCTCGGCCTGGGGCGAGCTGCGGGCGAGCGCCGTGTTCGACCCGGTCCTGCGTGAGGACCTGGCCCGGGCGACCCTGGTCTGGGTGCAGGAGGTGGCCGCGCTCCTGGGCCAGGTCCAGCCGATGGCGCCGGCCGCCGTGCTCGCCTCGGCGGCCGAGCGGCTCACCGCCCTCCTGGAGGGCCTGAGCATGCGCTGGCTGAGCGGTGGCCTCGCGATCGAGCACGCGCGGAGCCTGCTGCGGGAGGCCGTCGACGTCGAGCTGGCCGCCCTGCGGCAGCCGTAGCCGGGCGTCGGTCGCGGGCCGCGCGACCACCCGTTGTTCATGTCCGCGCCCTTGCGGGTCTCCCCCTGACTTGACTCTTGACTGACTTTTCAGTCAGTGCCACAGTGTGGGCATCGCGAGGTCCCGCCGCCCGCCCTGCTCGGCCCGCGGGCGGCGTCGTGGACCCAGACGAGAGGCCCGCCCCACTCCGCCTCCCCCTTCCCCCCCTTCCTCTGCCTCTCCCTGTTCCTTTTCATACCCATGGTCTTGACTGAAAATTCAGTAAGGGCCACGATCCTTCCACCGATCGAAATGAGACACCGATGAGCACGTACCGGATGCCCGCCGAATGGTCCGAGCACGAGGGCTGCCTGATGGCGTGGCCCACCCGCGTCGACCTGTGGCACGACGTCCTCGACGCCGTGCAGCAGGAGTACGCGGACGTCGCCCGCGCCGTCGCCCGCTTCGAACCCGTCACCATGGTCGCCCCGCCCGGCGCCGGCGACGAGGCCCGCGCCCGCTGCGGCGCGGACGTCACCGTCGTGGAACTGCCGCTCGACGACTCCTGGTTCCGCGACTCCGCGCCGATCTTCGTCCTGGACGGCGACGGACGCCGCGCCGGTGTCGACTTCCGCTTCAACGCCTGGGGCCGCAAGCACCACCCGTACGACTCCGACGACCGGGTCAGCGCCCTCCTCCTGGAGCACCTCGGCGTCGACCGCATCGCCTCCGACATGATCCTGGAGGGCGGGGCGATCACCGTCGACGGCGAGGGCACCCTCATCACCACCGAGCAGTGCCTCCTCCACCCCAACCGCAACCCGGACCTGACCCGCGAGCAGATCGAGGCCGAGCTCAAGGGCCGGCTCGGCGTCAGCAAGGTGATCTGGCTCCCGTACGGCGGACTGCTCGACACCGAGACCGACGGCCACGTCGACGGCGTCTGCGCCTTCGCGGCCCCCGGCAAGGTCGTCGTCTCGCTGCCGGACGACCCCGCGCACCCCGACTACGCCCGGATGCGCGCCAACCGCGCCGTCCTGGAGGTCTCCACCGACGCCCGGGGCCGCGCCCTGGAGATCGTCGACGTTCCCCAGGTCGCGTTCGCCGAGGTCGCCGGGGGACAGGTGGAGGTCTCGTACCTCAACTACTACGTCGCCAACGGCGGTGTCGTGGTCCCCGTCGCCGGAGTGCCGCAGGACATGGCCGCGCTCGACGTCATCTCCGCCGCCTACCCGGACCGCAAGGTCGTCGGCGTCCGGGCACCGGTGATCGCGTGGGGCGGCGGCGGCGTGCACTGCATCACCCAGCAGGTCCCGGCGGCCCGCCCCACCGCCTGACGCCCGCCGTCTCCCGCCCCGCGCCCCCGTCGCACCTCCCACCGCCTGACGGCGGCGCGCGTCCCCACCCGCGTCACCCCCTGCGTACGAACGAAAGAGAGAGCGCGACGATGACACCCGCACCCCCACCCCGCGTCTCCCGACGCCGCCCCGGCCCGCTCCGCGGCCGGTCCGTCCCTGCGGCGGCCGCGCGGGCGACGCTCGCGGTGCTGTCCTCGGTCGCCGTGCTCGCCGCCTGCGCGGGACCGCCCCGGGACGGGACGGCCGGTCCCGGCTCGTACCAGCTCTCCGCCGGGACTCCGAAGCCCGCAGGCGACATCGACTCCTTCACCTGGGCCGTGTACGCCGAGCCGCCGACGCTCGACCACACCGTGGCCTTCGACTACCCGCAGAACACGATCCTCGCCAACGTGTGCGAGAGCCTGATGCGCTGGACCCCGGGCCTCACCCTCGAACCGGGCCTCGCCGAGAAAGCCTCCAACCCCGACCCGACCACCTGGGTGTACGACCTGCGGCGCGGGGTCCGCTTCCACGACGGCCGGACCATGAGCGCCGACGACGTGGTCTTCAGCCTCGGCCGCCAGATGGACCCGGAGAACGCGGCGGCCTGGGCGCAGAACTTCGAGAACGTCTCGTCCGTACGGAAGACCGGCCCGCTGCAGGTCACCGTCAAGCTCAAGAAGCCGGACTCCCAGTTCCCGCAGTACATGGCGACCGCCGCCGGCGTCGTCGCCTCCAAGGCCGGGGTGATCGCCGCCGGCAAGGACTACGGCACGTCCGGCGGCCTGGCCTGCACCGGCCCGTTCTCCCTCGGCGCCTGGCAGAAGGGCCAGTCGCTGGAGCTCGACCGCTTCGACGGCTACTGGGGCACCCGGGCCAAGGCGGGCAAGGTCGTCTTCCGCTTCCTGACCGACCCCACCGCCCGGACGAACGCCCTCCTCAGCGGCGAGGCCGACGGCGGCTACCTGATCCCGACCGAGAGCTACGCCCGGCTCAGGACCAGCGGCGTCGGAACCCTCTACTTCGGCGAGAGCCTCAGCACCGTCAACGTCAACGTCACCGACATGAAGGGCCCGCTCGGCGACGTCCGGGTCCGCCGTGCCCTCTCGCTCGCCCTCGATCGCTCCGGCTTCGTGAAGGCGGGTCTCGGCGGCGCGGGCACCGTCACCAACTCCCTCACCACCAAAGCCGTCTGGGCGGGCGCCTCACCGCAGGTCCGGGAGGCCGCCTTCGCCGGACTGCCGCCCACCGAGCGGGACATCGAGAAGGCCCGCGCGCTCGTCCAGGAGGCCGGCGCCACCGGCAAGACCCTGACCGTCGCGACCAGTTCGATCGGCCAGGACGTCTCGCTGCTCGCCACCGCCGTCCAGGCGGCGGGCAGCCGGATCGGACTGAACATCACCCTCAAGTCGGTGGCCCCCAACGCCTTCACGGCCCTGTTCACCGACCCGGAGGCGCGCGAGGGCATCGACATGTTCCCGCTCACCTACTACGACTCGATCACCGACCCGCTGGACCTGCTCACCAACTTCAGGACCGGCGCCTACCTCAACTTCGCGGGCTACAGCGACAAGGCGTACGACGACCTCGTCGACCGGGCCACCGCCACCTACGACCGCGACAGCAGGCTCCGCATCGAGACCGAGCTGCAGAAGCGGGCCGCCGAGCAACTGCCGTGGATCCCGGTCGCGGAGTGGCCCACCGCCCTCTTCCTGAACAAGAGGATCACCGGCGCCCCCACCACCATCGCCTACATGTACTACCCGTGGGCCGCCGACGTGGGGGCCGCGCCGTGAACTTCCTGAGATTCGCCGTCCGGCGGGTCGCCGAGATGGCGGCCACCCTCCTCGTCGCGTCGTTCGTCGTCTTCGGCGCGATGTACCTGGCGCCCGGCAACCCCGCGAGCTTCCTCCTCTCCGGCCGCTCGGCCTCCCCCGAGGCGCTCGCCGCGGTCAACGCCCAGTACCACCTCGACGACCCGTTCGCGGTGCGCTACCTGAACTGGCTCGGGGACATGCTCCAGGGCGACTTCGGCCGCTCGCTCACCTACCGCACCGACGTCTCCCGGCTCCTCGCCGACCGGCTGCCCACCACCCTGCTGCTGATCGCCATGGCACTGGTCCTGGTGGTCGCCCTCGGCCTGCTGCTCGGCCGGATCGCCGCCGTACGCGGCGGCGCCACCGACTCCGCCGTCCTCGTCGCCACCACCCTCGCCGTCGGCACCCCGTCATTCGTCGCCGCCGTCCTGCTCCAGGGCCTGTTCGCCGTGAAGCTCGGCTGGTTCCCCAGCGGGGGAGCGGGCGCCGGGCTCCTCGACCAGATCTGGCACCTGACGCTCCCCGCGATCGCCCTCGCGCTCTACCTCGTCGGCATGCTCGCCCGGGTCACCCGCTCCGCCATGCTCGAAGCGCTCGCCGGCGAGCACGTCACCGTCGCCCGCAGCCGGGGCGTCCCCGAGCGGCAGGTCATCCGCCGGCACGTGCTGCGGAACTCGCTCGGGACCGTCCTCACCACCGGCGGCCTGATCGTCTCCACCCTGCTGGTCTGCACGATCCTCGTGGAGACCGCGTTCAGCATCGGCGGCATCGGCCAGCTCCTCGAACTGTCCACCACCACCAAGGACTTTCCGACCGTCCAGGCCATCTCCCTCGTCATCGTGGCCCTGTTCATGGCGGTGAACCTGGTCGTCGACTTCCTGCTGCCGCTCGTCGACCCCCGGATCACCCTCGGCACGAGAGGGGCGGACGCATGAGCACCGCACTCACCCGGCGGCCCGTACTCGCGAAACTCCGCGCCCCGTCCGGCCGTTCACCGCTCCACCTGATCTGCCTCGGCCTGGTCGGCCTCATCGTCGCCGCCGCGCTCCTCGCACCCTGGCTCGCCCCGCACGACCCCAACGCCGTCGACCTGGGGGCCGCGCTCGCCGGGCCCTCCGCCGAGCACCCCTTCGGCGTCGACGCGGCCGGCCGCGACACCCTCTCCCGGATCCTCCTCGGCGCCCGCACCTCGCTGCTCGGGCCGCTCGGCGTCGTCCTCTTCTCCACCGTCGCCGGGGTCGCCCTCGGCACGGCGGCGGCCTGGCGCGGCGGCTGGCTCGACTCCGTCCTCTCCCGGGCCACCGAACTCGTCTTCGCCTTCCCCGGGATGCTCCTCGCGGTCCTCGTCATCTCGGTGTACGGAGAAGGGCTGCTCGCCCTCGTCCTCGCGCTCGGCCTCGCCTACCTGCCCTACGTCAGCCGGCTCACCCGCTCGCTCGTGCTGGCCGAGCGCGCCCGGCCCTACGTCAGCGCCTACCAGGTCCAGGGCCACTCGGCCGCGCAGATCTGTCTGCGCCACGTCCTTCCCAACATCGCCCCCGTCGTCCTCGCCCAGTCCACCATCAACTTCGGCTACGCCCTGATGGACCTGGCCGGCCTGTCGTTCCTCGGTCTGGGCGTACCGCCGCTCACCCCGGACTGGGGCCGCATGGTCTTCGACGGGCAGACCGCCGTGCAGTACGGCTACCCGCTCTCCGCGATCCTGCCGTGCCTCTTCGTCGTCCTGACCGTCGTCGCGTTCAACGTGGTCGGTGAGCGCTGGGCCGACCACGTCGCCAGGAGAGACCGATGACCCCGTCCCCCAGCACACCCCCCGCGCACACCCCCGGCCCGCCCGCGCTGGACGTCCGGGGCCTGCGGATCACCCTGCCCGGCACCGCCCGGCCCGTCCTCGACGGCATCGACCTCACCGTCGGCGCGGGCGAGACCGTCGCCCTCGTCGGCGAGTCCGGATCGGGCAAGACCCTCACCTCCCGCAGCGCCCTCGGCCTGCTGCCGCCGGGTGCCGTCACCGAAGGCACGGTGCTCGTGTCGGGTCACGACGTCCTCGCCCTGGACGCGGACCGACTGCGCGCCCTGCGCGCCGACACCGTCGCCATGATCTTCCAGGACCCGCGCGCCGCCCTGAACCCGCTGCGCCGCATCGGCGACTTCCTCACCGAGGGCGTCCGCTCGGCCCGCGCCACGAGCAAGGCCGACGCCCTCGCCCGCGCCGTCGAACTCCTCGACGCGGTCGGCCTGGACGAAACCGCCCTGGGGAAGTACCCGGGTCAGGTGTCCGGAGGCATGCTCCAGCGGGTCATGATCGCCGCGGCGCTCATGGGCGACCCCGCGCTCCTCCTCGCCGACGAGCCCACCACGGCGCTCGACGTCACCACCCAGGCGGAGGTCATCGCCCTCCTCGCCCGGCTGCGGAAACGCTTCGGCACCGGGCTCCTCTTCGTCACCCACGACCTCGACCTGGCGGCGGCGATCAGCGACCGGGTGTACGTCATGTACGCCGGCCGGATCGCCGAGGCCGGGCCCGCCGAAGCCCTCTTCGCCGGCCCCCGCCACCCGTACACCGCAGCACTGCTCGCCTCCACACCCCGGCTCACCACCCCCGGCGGGCCGCTCTCCGCCATCCCCGGGCAGCCGCCGGACCTCCGGACCTCCCTCACCGGCTGCGCCTTCGCGGCCCGCTGCCCGCTCGCCACCGAGGTGTGCGAGCAGAGCGTGCCCGAACCCCGACCGGCCGAGGAGACGGCGGCGCACCTCGCCGCCTGCCACCACAGCGACCGGCTCGCCGCCGAAGGGAGCGTCGTCGATGCCTGAACCCCTCCTCGAAGCCGTCGGCCTGCGGCGGGACTTCGGCCCCGTCCACGCCGTGGACGGCGTGTCCTTCACCCTGCCCGAAGGAGGCTCGCTCGGCATCGTCGGCGGCTCCGGCTCGGGCAAGACCACCACCGCCCGCATCGTCGTCGGCCTGGAGCGGGCGGACGCCGGCGAGGTACGGGTACGGGGCGAGGCCAGGCCGGCCCGGGCCCGCGGCAGGGCACAGCGGCTGGCCAGGGCCCGCGAGGTCCAGATGGTCTTCCAGGACCCCTACCTGTCCCTGGACCCGCGGACCGGCGTCGACCAGGTGCTGCGGGAGACCCTGCGGCTGCACTTCCCCGACCGGGACCCCGAGCCCCGTATCCGCGAACTCCTCGACCAGGTCGGCCTCGGCAGCCGCGCCGCCGACGCCCTGCCCCGGCAGCTGTCCGGCGGCCAGCGCCAGCGCGTCGCCATCGCCCGGGCCCTCGCCGTCGAGCCGGCCGTCCTCGTCCTCGACGAGGCGGTCGCCGCCCTCGACGTATCCGTGCAGGCCCAGATCCTCAACCTGCTCGCCGACATCCGCGCCCAGACCTCCATCGGCTACCTCTTCATCACCCACGACCTCGGCGTGGTCCGGTGCGTCACCGACGAGGTCCTCGTCATGCGCCACGGCAGCGTCGTCGAGGCCGGCGGCACCGCGGAGGTGCTCGCCGCGCCGCAGCACCCGTACACCAGGCTGCTCCTGGAGTCCGTCCCGCGCCCCGGCTGGAACCCGGACCGGATCGCGGCCGCCCGCCAGGAGCTCACCTCACCCCCTCGCACCGCCCACCCAGCACCCAGGAGGCAGAAGTGAACCGACCCGAGGCGCACAAGACCGTTCGACGGGGCCTGAACAGGCGGGGATTCCTCGTCGCGGCCGGTCTGACCGCCGCCGGCGCGGCCCTCGCGACCACCACCGAGGGCCGGGCCCGTGCCGCCTCGGCGGCCGGGACCTTCCGGGTCCCGGTCGAGGACGCCCGGCACACCCGTACGTGGATGGCCTGGCCGGACAGCACGTCGATCTGGGGGAACACCCTGAGCGGGGTCCAGGCGGACATCGCCCTGATCGCCCGTACGGTCGCGAAGTACGAGCCGGTCGTGATGTGCGCCAACTCCGGCAGCGCGGCCAAGGCCCGGCAGCTGTGCGGCTCCACGGTCACCGTCATCAGCTCCATCCCCGTCGACGACTGCTGGATGCGGGACAGCGGACCCGTCTTCCGTACCGACGGGGCCGGCGGTCTGGACGCGGTCGGCCTCAACTTCAACGGCTGGGGCAACAAGCAGACCCACGCCAGGGACGCCCTCGTGGCCGGCCGGGTCGCGTCCTACGCGGGCGTTCCGATCACCTACGCCGACCTGGTCGGCGAGGGCGGCGCCATCGAGCAGGACGGCGCGGGGACGCTCATGGCCACCCGCAGCAGCCTGGTGAACCGCAACCGCAACCCCGGGGTGTCCGAGCGGCAGCTGGAGGCGGCGATGTGCGCGGCGTACGGCGCGTCGAAGGTCATCTGGTTCGACGGCGTCCGGGGGCAGGACATCACCGACGACCACGTCGACGCCACCTCCCGCTTCCTCGCGCCGGGCGAGGCCCTCGTACAGATGCCGCTCGCCTCCGACAACGACGCTTACGCCCGCGACGCCCGTCAGCAGTTCAGCGTCCTGTCCGGCGCGACGACCGCCACCCGCGTCCCGATGGACACCATGCGGCTGCAGGGCCCCGACTACTACAAGATCCGCTCCTCCAACCCGGACTTCCTCGCCTCCTACGCCAACTTCTACCTGTGCAACGGCGCCGTGATCAGCGCCCATTTCGGTGACACCCGCGCGGACCAGGCGGCGAAGGCCACCCTGGCCCGGCTCTACCCCGACCGGGTGATCGAGCAGCTGAACATCGACCGCCTCGGGACGGGCGGCGGCGGCATCCACTGCGTCACCCAGCAGCAGCCCGCCGCCTAGGGCCTGCCCTTCAGCGCGCGGTTCCACGGTTGCTCCGTGCCGGTCCTGGTCCGGTCGGCACGGAGCAACCGAGTCGCGAACCCGTATATATCGGGACAAGATGGCACCTCGTGGCCCCTTGCCCGAGGAGACGGGAATGGCTGAGCTCATCGTCATCGGATACGACGATCCCCAGGTGGCCGAGCAGGCGTACGCCACGGTGCAGGACCTGCAGCGGGACTACGTCGTCCACCTGAACGGTCTGGCCGTCGTGTCCGTGGACGCCGAAGGGCGGACCCACGTCGACACCAGCAGCCGGATCATCGGCGTCTCCGCCGCCTCCGGCGCCCTCTGGGGAGCCATCTTCGGCCTGCTCTTCCTGCTGCCCGGCGTCGGCCTGCTGACCGGCGCCGCGCTCGGCGGCCTCGTCGGCAAGCTCAGCAAGTCGGGCGTCGACGACCGGTTCCGCCAGCAGGTGGCGGACCTCCTCACCCCCGGCTCGGCAGCCGTCGTGATCATGGCGTCGAAGATCACCGACGACAAGTTCACGGTGGCCATGCAGCCGCACGGCGGCACCGTCCTGAAGACCTCGCTCAGCGACGAGGACGAGAAGGACCTCGCCGAGCAGCTCGCCGGCCCCCAGGAGCCGCACTCCCCGTAGCCGCCCCGCCGCCCCGCCCGCAGAACCGCCGGAACCCGCAGAACCGCCGGAACCCGCAGGACGCCGGAACCGGCAGGACCAGGAAGGCTCCCCATGGACCCCGCGCTCAGCAGCGACGTGCTCGCGAAGCTGCGACAGCCCCGCCCGTACCCCGCGGTCTCGCTCCTGATGCCGACGCACCGCCGCGAGCCGGACAACGCCCAGGACCCCGTACGCCTCCGGAACCTGGTGGCCGCGGCCGAGAAGGCGGTCCAGGACGACCCGGCGGTGACCCGGGAGCGGCGCGCGGACGTCATGGACCAGCTGGGCCGCGCGGTCGCCGAGATCGACCTCGCCCACGCCGAGGACGGCCTGGTGATCTTCGTCGCCCCGGGGGAGCACCACGTGTGGACGGTCGCCCGGACCGTTCCCGAGCGGATCGTCCTCGCGGACACCTTCCTCACCCGCAACCTCGTCGCCGCCCAGGCCGCCGAGCAGCCCTCCTGGGCGCTGGCCGTCGCGGCCGACCGGGTCTCGCTCTGGAGCGGCAGCCCCGAACGGACCACCGAGCACACCGGCGACGGATTCCCGCTCACCCGCAGCCTCGAAGACCCGGACGCGGAGCGCAAGGAGCGCGTCGGAGACCTGCCGAGCACCTTCCAGGACGAGGCCACCCGCCAGTTCCTGCGCGAGGCGCACACGGCACTGCGCGCCGTCCTCGCCTCCGCGCCCCGGCCGCTGTACGTGATCGGCGAACCCGCCGCCCTCGCGCTCCTCGAGGACACCGGGCCGCTCCAGCCCGGCGCCGTACCCCTCCACCACGGCGGACTCGCGCGCGGACCGGCCTCGGCGGTCCAGGAGGCCGTCGAACCCGCCCGCGTCGCCCGCGAGGCCGCGGCGGCGGCCACCGTCATGGCCGAGCTCGACGCGGCCCGGGGCCGACGGGAGTTCGCCGGCGGCATCGACGAGGTGTGGCGGGCCGCGCGGGAGGGCCGCGTCCGGCTGCTCGCCGTCGAGGACCACTACCGGACCGTCGTACGGGACGAGGGCGGCCATCTGGAGCCCGCCGAACCCGGCGAGCCCGAGGCACGCGACGACATGGTCGACGAGATCGTCGAACGTGCCCTGGACACCGGCGCCGAGGTGCAGTTCGTCCGCGACGACACGCTGCTCGACATGGACCGCATCGCCGCCGCCCTGCGCTACTGACCACGACACCCCACCCCGGACACGAGGAGAGGCAGCATCCTGTGAACCCCCCATCGGCACGGCCGGGCGGCTCGGTCCGCGCACGCGCGGTGAGCGCGGCCGCCGCGGTCGTCCTCACGGCGCTCGGCGCCACCGCCCTGGTGTCCTGCGACGGCGGCGGAGACGACACCGGCGCTCCCACCTTCAGCGAACGCCCGACCGCCCCCGACACGGGCGGCTTCTCGGGTGAACTGCCCTCCGGCGTCGCCTCGTCGGCGCAGGAGGCGATCGAGTCGGTCCAGGCGTCGGCCGCTTCGGCCGCGGCCTCGGCCTCCGAGCGCGAGGCCGAGCGCAAGGCCTCCATCGGGACGGAGATCGAGCGCAACCGGCAGGACGCCGAGAACGCCCTGAAGGACGTCAAGGGCCGGGGCAACGCGCTCGGCGAGGTCGCCATGACCGGCAAGCCGCGGGCGGACACCGGCGGTGTCCTGACCGTCGTCCTGAACGTCACCAACAAGACGGACGAGGAGGCCTCCTATGCCATGCAGGTCGACTTCCTCGACGCCTCGGGCAAGGTCGTCGAGACGCAGTTCGTCGGCGTCGAGGACCTCGAACCGGGCGAACGCGAACAGCCGTTGGTCATCAGCCGGCAGCCTCCCGAGCCGGTGCTCACCCCGAGGCTCACCAAGGCCCAGCGGTACTGACACAGGAGGAGAGCCGCATGTCCGAACTCATCGTCCTCGGCTACGACGACCGCGCCGTCGCGAACCGGGCCTTCGCCAAGGTCCAGGAGCTCGAGGACCAGCACGTGGTCGCCCTGACCGGTCTGGCTGTCGTCTCGGTGGACGCCGACGGGGAGACCCATGTGGACACCCCGGCCCGAAGGGAGGGCAGGGTGGCCCTCTCGGCGACGGCCGGGGCGCTCTGGGGCATGGTCTTCGGAATGATCATCCTCACCCCGGGCATCGGCGTGGTCGGCGCCGCGGTCGGCGGACTCATCGGCAAGCTGAGCCAGATGGGCGTCGACAAGCAGTTCCGCGAGAAGGTCCAGTCCCTGCTCGCGCCCGGCTCGTCCGCCGTCGTGGTCATGGCCACCAAGGTCACCGAGGACAAGTTCGCCGCCGCCATGGAGCAGTTCGGCGGGACCGTCCTCAAGACCTCGCTCCCGGAGCAGAGCGAGCGGGAGCTCGCCGAGCAGCTGGCGGGCCCGGACGCGACGGACTGACCCGGCCCGCCCCGGGACGCCGAACCGGCCACCCCTCCACGAGGGGTGGCCGGTTCGGCGTCCGGGGGGGGGTGGACGGTTCGGCGTCCGCTCAGAACTCGACGGCGTCCCGGATCAGCGGACACGTCATGCAGTGGCCGCCGCCGCGTCCCCGCCCGAGCTCCGCCCCGACGATGGTCACGACCTCCACACCGGCCTTGCGCAGCAGCGTGTTCGTCTGGGTGTTCCGGTCGTACGTGAAGACCACGCCGGGTTCGAGGGCGACCGCGTTGTTGCCGCTGTCCCACTGCTGCCGCTCGGAGGCGTACACGTCGCCGCCGGTCTCGATGACCTGGAGCTTCGACAGACCGAGGCTCTTCGCCACCACGTCCACGAAGGGAGTGGCGCCCTCGTCGGTGATGTCGACCCCCGTGGCGCCTTCGCCGGGCCGCAGCGTGAAGGTGTGCACCGAGTCCATGATCTTCGGATAGAGCGTGACGATGTCACGGTCGGCGAAGGTGAAGACGGTGTCCAGGTGCATCGCCGAGCGCAGCTTCGGCATCCCCGCGACGACGACCCGTTCGGCGGCGCCCCCGCGGAACAGGGAGGCCGCGACCTGCGTGATCGCCTGTCGTGAGGTGCGCTCGCTCATGCCCATGAGGACGACGCCGTTGCCCACCGGCATGATGTCACCGCCCTCGAAGGTGGCCTGGCCCCAGTCCCGCTCGGGGTCGCCCCACCACACGGTGGCGTCCTTGTAGTCGGGGTGGAAGGTGTAGATCGCCTTCATGAGGAGGGTCTCGCCGTGCCGGGCGGGCCAGTACAGCGGGTTGAGGGTCACACCGCCGTACAGCCAGCAGGTGGTGTCACGGGTGTAGAGGGTGTTCGGCAGCGGCGGCATCAGGTATTCGCGCGCCCCGGTGCCCTCCCGGGCGAGGGCCACGTACCCGGAGCGGAACTCCTCGGGCAGGTCGGTCGTGGACAGACCGCCGATGAGGTACTCGGCGAGTTCGCGCGGGGCGACGGAGTCCAGGAAGGCGCGGGTGTCGTCGATGAGCCCGAGCCCGACCTCGTTGGCGGTGATCTTCCGGTCCAGGAGCCAGGCCCGCGCCTCGGGGATCGCCATCGTCTCGGAGAGCAGGTTGTGCAGCTCCACGACCTCGACGCCCCGCTGGGTGAGCTTGTTGACGAAGTCGGCGTGGTCGCGCTGCGCGTTCTCCACCCACATCACGTCGTCGAAGAGCAGGTCGTCCGAGTTCGTCGGGGTCAGCCGGCGGTGGGCGAGCCCCGGGGAGCAGACAAGGACCTTGCGGAGCCGTCCGACCTCGGAGTGCACGCCGAGCGGGGGCTTGGCGGAAGCGTCGTTGCTGGTCATGCGGGGGCCTTTCGGGTACGGGGCGAGGACGGACCGGGGGAGGGCGGGGGTCTCAGAGGCTGATCCAGCCGGCCGCGAGGGCCACGATCCCCAGGACGGCGCCGACGACGGAGACGGCGAGGATCACCAGTTCGCGCGGGGAGAACAGCCGCCGGCCCTGCTCGCGCCGGGCCTTGACGAACAGGAAGGTGGCGGGCGCGTAGAGGATGAAGGAGACCAGGACGAACTTGAGCCCGGCCGCGAACAGCAGGAACGCCGTGTAGACCGTGGCGAGCAGGCCGACGACGAGCTCACGCCGGGTGCTGTCGCCCGTCACCTTCTCCTGCGCGGGTCTCAGGGCGATCTTCACCGCGAAGGCGGCGGCGAGCAGGAACGGGATCAGGCTGAGCGCGCTGGTCAGGTCGAGGGCGAAGTTGAAGGCGTCGTCGGAGAAGGCCGTGACGACCAGGACGACCTGGCTGAGGGCCGTGGTCATGAGCAGCGCGGGGACGGGCACGTCGTCGCCGCTGGAGCGCCCGAGGAAGCGGGGCATGTCCTCGTCCTTGGCGGCCACGAAGAGCACCTCGGCGGCCATCAGGGTCCAGGCCAGATAGGCGCCGAGGACGGAGACGATGAGACCGACGCTGACGAAGACCTTGCCCCAGGTGCCGACGGCCGCCTCCAGGACGCCCGCCATGGACGGCTGGCGCAGCTCGGCGATCTCGCTCATCGGCATGATGCCGTACGACACGATGGTGACCGAGGCGAAGACGGCGAAGACGCTCAGGAAGCCCAGGACCGTCGCCCTGCCGACGTCCTCGCGGCGCTTGGCGTGCCGCGAGTACACGCTGGCGCCCTCGACGCCCAGGAAGACGAAGACGGTGGCCAGCATGGTGCCGCGGACCTGGTTGAAGAGCGAGCCCGCGTAGTCGGCGCCGCCCCAGTTGTCGGCGAACACGGACGGCTCGAAGTAGAAGAGGGCGAGGATGACGAAGACGATGATGGGCACGACCTTGGCCACGGTCACGATCCGGTTGATCGCCGCGGCCTCCTTCACCCCGCGTCTGATGAGCAGGAAGAAGCCCCAGAGCCCGGCCGAGGACAGGATGATCGCGAGGGCGGTGTCGCCGTCGCCGAGCGCCGGCCAGATCGCGCCGACCGTCGACATGATGAGCACCCAGTACGTCACGTTGCCGACGCAGGCGCTCGCCCAGTAGCCGAAGGCCGAGAAGAAGCCGAGGTACTCGCCGAAGCCGGCCTTCGCGTACGCGTAGACGCCGGCGTCCAGGTCGGGCCGGCGCACGGCGAGCGTCTGGAAGACGAACGCCAGCATCAGCATGCCGAGTCCGGCGATGGCCCAGGCGATGAGCGCGCCCGCGACGCCGGTCTCCTGGGCGAAGCGCCGTGGGAGCGAGAACACGCCGGCGCCCACCATGGACCCGACCACCATGGCGGTCAGCGTGACGAGCGTCAGCTTGGCCGCGGGCGGGGACCCCGCTGAGGTGGTCTCCGTTCCGGTTTCTGCGTGCGACATGACCTACCTCGGGAACGAGAGACGGCTGGAAGCCGAATCTAGCCCGAGTGGGATGGTTTGTCGCAGTAGGGGAGTATGTGTGCCTCTTCGGGTCGACCGTACGGGTGGCCCGACGTCACCGACCGACCCATGCTCTCTCGGCCACGTGGCGCGATTGCCGCAGGTCATCCGGCTAAACCTGGTACGCGGCAAGATCGCCGGTTCGAGGTAATGGCCTCGAACTGATGGGGTGCGCCGGGTGCCCCGCCCGTTAGTGTTCCCCCGGATCTGGACGGATTCCCAGAGTTTCATTCCCCTTTCTCCCCTTTCTCTGGTTTCCCCTGCTTTCCATGCTTTCCCTGCTTTCCCTGCTTTCTCCTCTTTCACTGGCCGCCGCCCCGTGCGCCGGTCACCACCCCCCTGCGAAGGAGAGCCCGCCCCATGACCGTTGACACCAGCCCGGACGCACAGCTCGACGCCCCGAAGCAGTCCAGCCTCAGCACCGCCGCCGCCCGCAACCTCGCCACCACCACCAAGTCCGCCCCGCAGATGCAGGAGATCAGCTCCCGCTGGCTGCTGCGGATGCTCCCCTGGGTCGAGACCAAGGGCGGCGCCTACCGGGTGAACCGCCGCCTCAGCTACACGGTCGGGGACGGGCGCATCGAGTTCGTCCAGGACGGCGCGAACGTCCGCGTCATCCCCCGCGAACTCGGCGAACTCGCCCTGCTGCGCGGCTTCGAGGACGACGAGGTGCTGAACGCGCTGGCCGGCCGCTGCGTGCAGCGCGAGTTCCGCGCGGGCGAGGTCCTGGTCGAGCGCGGCACCCCCGCCGAGGAGATCCACCTCATCGCCCACGGCCGGATCAACCAGACCTCCGTCGGCAAGTACGGCGACGAGGTGGCCGTGGCCGTGCTCGCCGACGGCGACCGGTTCGGCGAGAACGCCCTGCTGGACGCCGACGCCAGCTGGGACTACACCGCCACCGCCGAGACCTCCGGCACGCTCCTCACCCTCTCCCGCGCCGAGTTCGCCGCCGTGCTGGCCTCCGCGCCCGCCCTCCAGTCGCACATCCAGGAATTCAGCTCCCTGCCGCTGCAGAAGCAGAACAAGCACGGCGAGGCCGAGATCGCCATGTCGGCCGGCCACACCGGCGAGGTCGCCCTGCCCGGCGCCTTCGTCGACTACGAGCTCAAGCCGCGCGAGTACGAGCTGTCCGTCGCCCAGACCGTCCTGCGGGTCCACACCAGGGTCGCCGACCTCTACAACGGGCCGATGAACCAGACGGAGGAGCAGCTCCGGCTCACCATCGAGGCCCTGCGCGAGCGCCAGGAGCACGAGCTCATCAACAACCGCGAGTTCGGCCTGCTCCACAACGCCGACTTCAAGCAGCGCATCCAGACGCACTCGGGTCCGCCCACCCCGGACGACCTCGACGAGCTGCTCTGCCGCCGCCGTGGCACCAAGCTCTTCCTGGCCCACCCGAAGGCCATCGCCGCCATCGGACGCGAGTGGAGCGCCCGCGGCCTCTACCCGGGCACCGTCGAGCTCGACGGGCACCAGGTCCTGGGCTGGCGCGGCGTCCCGATCCTGCCCTGCAACAAGATCCCGATCAACGACGACAACACCAGCTCCATCCTCGCCATGCGCCTCGGCGAGGACAACCAGGGCGTGATCGGGCTCCGCCAGACGGGCCTGCCCGAGGAGTACGAGCCGGGCCTCTCGGTGCGCTTCATGGGCATCAGCGAGCAGGCGATCATGTCGTACCTGGTCACCACGTACTACTCCGCCGCCATCCTCGTGCCGAACGCGCTGGGCGTCCTGGAGAACGTGCAGATCGCCCGCCGGCGCGACTAGAGGTCCCGGGCCGCCGCCACGGCGGCCATGACAGTCCGGACCGTCCCGGGCCGGCCGAGCGGGCCCGGGACCCCGGACAGCCCATCCCCTCACCAAGGAGTCACGGATGCCCGAACCCGGGCCTTCCCCTCTGCAGTCGAGCCTCCCCAGCGCCGCCGCCCACTTCGGGGCGCACGTCCTCGCCCGGGCGGCCGCGCCCGCCGGGGCGCCCGCCCCGGTCCCCACCGACGCGGCACCGACGGCCCGGGCGGTCCCGGCCGCCCCGTCGGGCCCGGTGGTCCCGTCGGGCCCGGTGGTCCCGGCCGCCCTGGCAGTCCCGTCGGCCCCGGCAGCCCCGTTCGCCCCTTCGGCTCCGGTGGTCCCGGTCGCCCCGGTGGGCCCGTTGGTCCGGGTCGCTTCGGCGGCCCCGTCAGCCCCGGCAGCCTCGGCGGCCCCGGCGGCTGTCGGCGACAGCCCCGACCGCCCCGACCTGGGGCTTGTGCTCCGGGGCCCCACCGGTCTGGGCACGGCCGGTCTCTCCCTGGCCCGGCGCGAGGCGGTGCCGGAGCTGCCGGAGCCCCCGGCGCCCGAGGCGCCGCCGGCGGGCCGGCCGATCCCCGGGCTCTACTTCCACCCCATCGCCGAACCCGACCCGGTACGGGTGGACGAGGTCAGCCGCCGGATCAAGGCCTGGGCCCTCGACGAGATCCAGCTCTACCCCGAGGACTGGGAGGGCGAGTTCGACGGCTTCTCCGTCGGGCGGTACATGGTCGCCTGTCACCCCGACGCCCCGACCGTCGAGCACCTGATGCTCGCCACCCGCCTGATGGTCGCCGAGAACGCCGTCGACGACTGCTACTGCGAGGACCACGGCGGCTCGCCCGTCGGGCTCGGCGGCCGGCTGCTGCTCGCGCACACCGCCCTCGACCCCGTGCACACGACGAAGGAGTACCAGCCCCTCTGGGCGGAGTCGCTGTACGCGGACGCGCCGCGGCGCGCCTACCGCTCCGCGATGGAGTACTTCGTCAACCAGACGACCGCCTCCCAGGCCGACCGGTTCCGGCACGACATGGCCCGGCTGCACCTGGGGTACCTCGCCGAGGCCGCGTGGGCCGAGACGAACCACGTACCGGAGGTGTGGGAGTACCTGTCGATGCGGCAGTTCAACAACTTCCGCCCCTGCCCCACCATCACCGACTCCGTCGGCGGCTACGAACTCCCGGCCGACCTGCACGCCCAGCCGGCCATGCAGCGCGTCCTCGCGCTCGCCGGGAACGCCACGACCATCGTGAACGACCTGTACTCGTACACGAAGGAACTCGCCAGCCCCGGCAAGCACCTGAACCTGCCGGTGGTCATCGCCGAACGGGAGGGCCTCTCCGAGCGGGACGCCTACCTGAAGGCGGTCGAGGTCCACAACGACCTCATGCGCGAGTTCGAGGCCGAGGCCGCCGCCCTCGCCGCCGCCTGCCCCGTCCCGACCGTGCTGCGCTTCCTGCGGGGCGTGGCCGTGTGGGTCGACGGCAACCACTACTGGCACCAGACCAACACCTATCGCTACAGCCTGCCCGATTTCTGGTAAGAAATGGAATTATCTGTGACCAGCACCGAGTACACCACCGTCAACGGCACCTCCGCGTTCGTCCCCTCCCCGGCGACCCCCTACCAGGGGGACATCGCCCGCTACTGGAACGCCGAGGCCAGGCCCGTGAACCTGCGCCTGGGGGACGTCGACGGTCTTTACCACCACCACTACGGCATCGGTGACGTGGACCACGCCGCGCTCGGGGACGTCGAGGACAGCGAGTACGAGAAGAAGCTGATCACCGAGCTGCACCGGCTGGAGTCCGCGCAGGCCGAGGTCCTCCTCGACCACCTCGGAACCATCGGGCGCGACGACACCCTCGTGGACGCCGGCTGCGGCCGCGGCGGTTCGAGCGTCATGGCCCACCAGCGCTTCGGCTGCAAGGTCGAGGGCGTCACCCTTTCCTCCACGCAGGCCGACTTCGGCAACCAGCGCGCGAAGGAGCTCGGCATCGACGACCACGTCCGTGCCCAGGTCTGCAACATGCTGGACACCCCCTTCGAGAAGGGCAGCATCGCCGGCTCGTGGAACAACGAGTCGAGCATGTACGTCGACCTCGACGACCTCTTCGCGGAGCACTCCCGCTTCCTCAAGGTCGGCGGCCGTTACGTGACCATCACCGGCTGCTGGAACCCCCGGTACGGCCAGCCCTCGAAGTGGGTCTCGCAGATCAACGCGCACTTCGAGTGCAACATCCACTCCCGCCGCGAGTACCTGCGGGCGATGGCCGACAACCGTCTGGTGCCGCAGGCGGTCATCGACCTGACGCCCGACACCCTGCCGTACTGGGAGCTGCGTGCCACGTCGTCCCTGGTGACCGGCATCGAGGAGGCGTTCATCAACTCGTACAAGGACGGCTCGTTCCAGTACGTCCTGATCGCGGCCGACCGCGTCTGATGATCCGCCCGGCCCCCAGGTGAGCCGACGGGGCCCGGTCCGTCACACGACGGACCGGGCCCCGTCGGCGTCCGCCGTCAGCGCCGCGGCGGCCGCCTCGACGAGCCCGGCGCGGTCGATGGCGTCGCTCGCGGTGGCCGGGACGGTGCACGCGTACGCCCCGGCCACCGCGCCGTAGAGGGCGCACCGGTCGAGGTCCTCGCCGGTGAGCCGGCCGAACAGGAATCCGGCGGCGAAGGCGTCCCCGGCGCCGTTGGAGTCGACCACCGGGGCGCGCGGCGTGACGGCCGGGACGTGGACGAGGCCGTCGGCGGTCAGCACGGACGCGCCCTCGGCGCCGGCGGTGGCGATCACGACCTCGGCGCGGCCCCGCTCCAGGATCCGCCGCATGGTCCGCTCGGGTTCGGCCAGGGCCGTGGCGGAGACGAAGACGATGTCCGCGCCGTGCGCGAAGGGCTCGTGGTAGGGGTTCTCGCCGTCCCAGTCGTGCAGGTCGGTGGAGATCGAGAGACCTGCCTCGCGCAGCTGGGGGAGGGCGAAGGCGCAGGGGTGCGTGATCGAGACGTGGGCGTGGCGGCTGACCGCGGCCAGGGAGCGGACCAGGTCCTCGGGGAGCCGGTCGGACTCCTGGGAGCGGCTGTCGTCGTAGAGCGAGAGCCGCCGGCCGTCGGGGCTCACGAGATTGACGGCCCGTCTGGTCCCGCCGGGCAGGGGCACCTCGGTGAGGCCGATGCCCCGGTCGCGGTGGAAGGCCCGGACCAGGTCGCCCGCCGGATCGTCACCGATCATGTCGAGGTGGTGCGTCCGCAGGCCCAGGGCGCTCAGGCCCAGCGCCACGAAGTCGCCGGTCTGCCCGGCGCGGGTTTCGATGCCCGGCCGGATCATGTAGCTGTCGGCGTACGGCAGGGGGAGCTCGGGCACGTACACGATCGTGTCGACGCCCGCCCCTCCCAGGACGAGGACGTCGTACCGACTGCTCATCGAAGGTCCTTCCGTGCCCGCCGGGCTTCGACTTCCCTTTGTTCGCAGGCGAGTCAAGCAGTCCTCGACCCGCGTCGGCAAGATCTTGCAATGAATTTCGGCAAGCGCTTGCGCGCCTTCGGTCGCCCGCGTGAGTCCCGTCGGCCCCGGCCGCAATGTCGGTACATGGTATGGACCTGACAAGTGAAGTCTCGCTACGGTGGCCTCCGCGCTTGCTTGAGAGCGCTCTCAGTGCCTGCTCCCCCCACTAGGAGGCTCCTGTGAAACGTACGTCCGCCCTGCGCGCCGCCGCCGCGGCCCTCCTGCTCACCGTCGGACTCGGCGCGGCCCAGGCCGTCCCCGCGAGCGCCGTCCCCACCGCCACCCCGCCCGCCGCCTCGGCGGGACTCCTCGACGCCATGCGCCAGGACCTCGGGCTCGACGCGCGGCAGGCCGAGGAGCGGCTGGCGGCCGAACGCGCGGCGGCCCGCGTGGAGTCCGAGGCCAGGAAGACGGCGGGCGGCGCCTACGGCGGGGCCTGGTTCGACAGCGGCACCGGACGGCTCGTCGTCGCCCTCACCGACCGCGACGAGGAGGCCGGCGTCCGGGCGCTCGGCGCCGACACCCGGCTCGTCCGGCACAGCGCCGCCGCCCTCGACCGGGCGAAGGCGCGGCTCGACGCCGCCCCCGCCCCCGCCGGTGTCGCCGGCTGGCACGTCGACCCCCGGTCCAACAGCGTCGTCGTCACCGTCGTCCGCGCCGAACGGAACAGGCCCGCCGTGCGCGCCTTCGTCGACCGCGCCAGGGCGGCCGGCCCCGTCACCGTCGCCGAGACGGCGACCGCCCCCCGTACCTACGCCGCGGGAACCGTCGGCGGCGACCCGTACTACACCGGCAACGTCCGCTGCTCCATCGGCTTCTCCGTGCACGGCGGCTTCGTCACCGCCGGGCACTGCGGCGGGGCGGGGGCGGCCGTCCGCGGCTGGGACGGATCGGCCATGGGCACCTTCCAGGGCTCCTCGTTCCCCGGGAACGACTACGCGTACGTGAGCATCCACAGCGGCTGGTGGACGGTGCCCGTGGTCCTCGGCTGGGGCGTCATCCCGGACCGGCTCGTCCGGGGCTCCGCCGAGGCGCCGGTCGGCGCCTCGATCTGCCGCTCCGGCTCCACCACCAAGTGGCACTGCGGCACCGTCCTCGCCAAGAACGAGACCGTGAACTACAGCCAGGGCGCCGTCCACCAGATGACCAAGACCAGCGTCTGCGCGGAGGGCGGTGACTCAGGCGGCGCCTTCATCAGCGGGGACCAGGCGCAGGGCGTGACCTCCGGCGGCTGGGGCAACTGCTCCTCCGGCGGCGAGACGTGGTTCCAGCCTGTCAACGAGATACTCACCCGCTACGGGCTGACGCTGCACACGGCCTGACGCACGGGCGGGCCTCGCTCCGGCGGGGCCCGCGGTGCCGCAACTCCCTTGTGTGTACGGAAGGTTGACGAAAGGTCTGGACCAACTTACGGTCTGCTGGAGCGCGCGCCACGCCTAGGACCACCCCCCCACGTCCCAAGGAGCACGCATGCCAGCCCCCCGGATCGCCCGTCTCCTCGGAGCGGGCCTCGCCACCCTGCTCGCCGCCGTCACCCTCGCGGCCCCCTCCGCCGTGGCCGCCCCGTCCGCCGACACCTGCGCCCTGAAGCAGAAGCCCGCGGGCAAGGTGCTCCAGGGCTACTGGGAGAACTGGGACGGCGCGGCCAACGGCGTCCACCCGCCCTTCGGCTGGGCGCCCATCGACGACCCGCGCTTCGCCGCCCACGGCTACAACGTCATCAACGCCGCCTTCCCCGTGATCCGTTCGGACGGATCGGTCCTCTGGGAGGACGGCATGGACAGCACCGTCCGGGTCTCCACCCCCGCGCAGATGTGCAACGCCAAGGCGGCCGGGGCGACGCTGCTCATGTCGATCGGCGGCGCCGCCGCCGGAATCGACCTCAACTCCCGGGCCGTCGCCGACCGGTTCATCGCGACGATCGTGCCCCTCCTGAAGAAGTACAACTTCGACGGGATCGACATCGACATCGAGACCGGCCTCGTCGGCAGCGGCAGCATCGGCACCCTGTCCGCCTCGCAGGCCAACCTGGTGTACATCATCGACGGCGTCCTCGCCCGCATGCCCGCCGGGTTCGGACTGACGATGGCACCCGAGACCGCGTACGTCACCGGGGGCAGCGTCGCCTACGGCTCGATCTGGGGCGCGTACCTGCCGATCGTCAAGAAGTACGCCGACAACGGCCGCCTGTGGTGGCTCAACATGCAGTACTACAACGGCAGCATGTACGGCTGCTCGGGCGACTCCTACTCGGCGGGCTCCGTCGCCGGGTTCGTTGCGCAGACCGACTGCCTGAACCGGGGCCTGGTGATCCAGGGCACCACCATCCGCGTCCCGTACGACAAGCAGGCCCCCGGCCTCCCCGCCCAGCCGGGCGCCGGCGGTGGCCACATGGCGCCGTCGCTCGTGGCCCAGGCGTGGAACCACTACGGCGGGGCGCTCAAGGGCCTCATGACCTGGTCGGCGAACTGGGACGGGTCCAAGGGCTGGACGTTCGGCGACAACGTGAAGGCCCTCCAGGGTCGTTAGCCCCGCCGCCCACGGCACCGCGAGCCGTGCCCCGGCGACGGCGGTCGTGCCCCGGACCGGTGATCCAGGACCGAGGATCACTGGCCCGGGGCACGGCGGTCGTGCTTAGCTAGTCGCATGACCCCGCTCGTGACGCGCCGACACGTGGACCACGGGCGCGTCACGACCACGTCCTGTTCCGGCTGACACCGAGGCCCTCGTCCCGGCAGCCGGCCGTCGCCCGCGCGACCACCGTGCCCCCTCGTCCTCTCCTCGACGCCCCGTCCCACGGACCCGCCCGGGTCCGCCGGTCCGGGCGCGAGCGGCCTCCCGACGCAGCCGAGCACCCCCGCGCGCACGACATCAGGAGGATCCATGAGCACCCGTGACGTTCCCCTCGCCACCGCCGCATCCCAGGTGGTGGACCCGGAGGGCTTCGCCGCCGAGTGGGAGGCGTGGCACCGCGCCAAGGACGCCCGGCTCGCCGCCGAGCACGGCTTCCTCGCCATCACCGGCCTCCACTGGCTCACCGCCGAACCGCAGCACGTCCCCGACGCCCCCGGCCTCTGGTCGACCGGACCCGACGGCGTCCTCGTCGAGCTCGACGAGGACACGGAGCTCGTCGTCGACGGCGCCGCCGTCCGGGGACGGCACCTCTTCGGCGTCCTCCCGGAACGCGGCGGCGTCAACGCCGTCTGGGGCGACGCCGTGATCGAGGTCGCCAGGCGCGGCGGCCACGACATCGTCCGGCCCCGGCACCCCGGCCACCCGCTGCGGACCGCCTTCACCGGGACACCCGCGTACGCCCCCGATCCGCGCTGGGTCGTCACCGGCCGGTACGAGCCCTTCCCCGAGCCGCGCCCGACCACCGTCGGCGCCACCGTCGAGGGACTGCGGCACGTCTACGACGCGCCCGGCCGTGTCACCTTCCGGCTCGACGGCCGGGAGCTTGGCCTGACCGTCTTCAACGGCCACACCCCCGGCGCCTTCACCGCGCTCTTCACCGACGCGACCTCGGGCGTCACCACGTACGCCGCCAACCGTGACCTGCGGATCGACGCCCCCGGCCCCGGCGGCGAGGTGGTCCTCGACTTCAACCGGGCCACCAACCTGCCCTGCGCGTACACCGACTTCGCGACCTGCCCGCTCCCGCCGGCCGAGAACCGGCTCCCGCTCGCCGTCGAGGCCGGCGAGAAGATCCCCCGCGAGCGCGGACCCGTCGCCGGGTGAACGCCCGGCCCGGGCGGCGGGCCGCGCGCAGGGGCGCCGAGAGCCGCCCGGGCGGGGCGAGGCGGGTGACGTCCCCGCGATTGCGCAGTTCGTGCCGCCGGGCGGCCGCGGCGCGGGGATACGGTCCACCGCATGGATGGTGACCGTCAGGGGTGGCTGCAGTGTCTGCTCGCCGGAGCCGTGTTCGTCGTGTGCATGGCCGGCACCACGCTGCCCACCCCGCTCTACCCCCTCTACCAGGAGAAGTTCGGGTTCTCCGAACTGACGGTGACCGTGGTGTACGCCGTGTACGCCTTCGGGGTCATCGGCGTCCTCCTCCTCGCGGGCAACGCCTCGGACACGGTCGGCAGACGGCCGACGCTGCTGTGCGGCCTGGGGTTCGCGGCGGCCAGCGCCGTCTGCTTCCTGACCGCCGACTCCCTCGGCTGGCTGTACGCGGGCCGGCTGCTCTCGGGCCTGTCCGCCGGCCTGTTCACCGGGGCCGCCACCGCGTACGTCATGGAGCTCGCCCCGCCCGGCGGCGGCTCACGGGCGACGCTGGTGGCGACCGCCGCGAACATGGGCGGTCTCGGCTGCGGGCCGCTGCTCGCCGGACTCCTCGCCGAGTACGCCCCCGACCCCCTGGTCCTGCCCTTCGCCGTGCACCTCGGCCTGGTCGTGGCCGGCTTCGTCGTCCTGCTGCGGCTCCCCGAGACGGTACGGGACAGACGCGGACCGGGCGCCGTACGGCCCCAGTTGCCCGCCCTCCCGGCGCAGGTGCGGGCGGTGTTCGTACCGGCGGCGATCGCCTCCTTCGTGGGCTTCGCCCTCTTCGGGGTGTTCACCTCGGTGAGCCCCGCGTTCCTCGCCCGCTACCTGCACGTGGACAACCACGCCGTGAGCGGTCTCGTCGTCGCCCTGGCCTTCTTCGCCTCCACCGCCGGGCAGCTGGCCGTCGACCGCGTCGGCGTGCCCCGCTCCCTGCCGCTGGGCTGCGCGGTGCTCCTCACCGGTCTGGTGCTGCTCGCGGCGGCCCTGTACACGGACCTGCTCGTCCTGGTCGTCCTGGCCGCCGTGGTCGGCGGTGTCGGGCAGGGCCTGGCGTTCCGGGCGGCCCTGTCCGCCGTCGCCGGGGCGGCTCCCGCGGACCGGCGCGCGGCCGTCATCTCGACCCTGTTCGTGGTCGCGTACACCGGCATCTCGATCCCGGTGATCGGCGTGGGCCTGCTCGCCGATCCGCTGGGCCTGGAGGGGGCCGGGCTGGTGTTCATCGCCTGCATGCTGGTGCTGGTCGTCCCGGCCGCCGTCTATCTGATCCGGCGGCCGGTGGCGGCGCGACGACCCTGAAGCCGTCCCTCCGCCAGGCTCGGGCGGGGCGTTCGGGCGGGGCGCTCAGGCGGGGATGAAGACCTGCTCGGATGCGTCGCGCAGGACGAAGCCGTTGTCGAGGCGGACCCGGAGCGTCGCCCGGAGCCTTCGCGCCTGGAAGGCGGTCCACTCGGGTTCGAGCGCGGCGACCTGCTCCGCCAGCCGGTTCCTGCTCTCCGGGGGCATCTGGTGACCGAAGTCGTCGAGGAGCGAGCTGAGCCGTACGTACTCGCGGACCTCATGGCTCTCCCGCTCCCCGACGGTCACCTCCTCGACGGTGCCCTCGACGCCCGCCGCCAGGGACAGGAACCCCACGGCGGCGCCGGGCTCGCCGGGCGCCGCCACCGTGGTGACCTCGCCCGGCCACGCCAGTTCCACGGCCAGCCGCACGCGCTGGCCCACCTTCGGCGTCATCGCACCTTCGTCTCTCCACTCGGCCGGGCCATGGTCGCGCCCTGCGCGCGGGACGGCTCCGGGCGTCCGATTATCCCGGGTCGCCGCACCCGGTCGACCCCGGAGCCCTACGGCAGGTGTGAGGACCGCGCACCGGGGTACGGGGCCGCGTGGCCCGCACGTACGCCTTCGTCCCTCCCCGCGGAAGGAACGACCGCCCATGACCGACCTCCGTCTCGGCGTCCTCGGCTACGGACTGCGGGGCTCCCTCGCCCGTACGGCCCACCGCCCCGGCGCCGGCTCACGGGTCACCGCCCTCGCCGACCCCGACCCCGAGGCCCGCGCGGAGGCCGCACCGGCCTTCCCCGGCGCGCGGATCGCCGCCGACCACCGTCAGGTCGTCGAGGACCTCGACGTCGACGCCGTCCTCGTCCTCACCCCCGACCACACCCACGCCGACGTGGCCCGCGAGGCGCTCAAGGCGGGCAAACCGGTCCTCGTCGAGAAGCCGCTCGCCGTCGACATCGAGAGCTGCGACGCCGTCCTGCGCACCGCGTACGAGACGGGCACCCGGCTCTACGTCGGACACAACATGCGCCACATGCCCGTGGTCCGGCTGATGCGGGACATCATCGGGCGCGGCGAGATCGGCGCCGTCAAGACGATCTGGGTCCGGCACTTCGTCGGCTACGGCGGCGACTGGTACTTCAAGGACTGGCACGCGGAGCGGCGCCACACCAACGGGCTGCTGCTCCAGAAGGCCGCCCACGACATCGACGTCCTGCACTGGCTCGCCGGCGGCTACGCGGAGCGGGTGCAGGCGCTCGGTGACCTCATGGTCTACGGCGACAACCCGCACCGCCGCGCCCCGGGCGAACCCAAGACCGACGACTGGTACACCAAGGACGGCCACTGGCCGCCGCACACCCAGCGCGGACTCAACCCGGTGATCGACGTCGAGGACGTGTCCCTGGTCAACATGCGCCTGGACAACGGCGTGCTCGCCGCCTACCAGCAGTGCCACTTCACCCCCGACTACTGGCGCAACTACACCGTCATCGGGGACGCCGGGCGCTTGGAGAACTTCGGCGACGGGCCAGGCGGATCGGTCCGGGTGTGGAACTCCCGCCGGTCGGGCTACCGCGCGGAGCCGGACGCCGAGTACCCCGTACCCGACGCGGAGGACGAGGCCGGACACGGCGGTGCGGATCCGCTGCTCGTGGCCGAGTTCGTGCGCTTCGCCCGCGACGGCGGCCGCACCGACACCTCGCCGGTGGCCGCCCGGATGTCCGTGGCGGCCGGGGCGCGCGCCACCGAATCGCTCCGCGCGGGCGGCGCACCGCGCGCGGTGCCGCCCCTCGACCCCGCGCTCGTCCGGTACTTCCTGCGCGGTCAGACCCGCTGACGGGGTCTGTGACCCACATCACTTTCCCCGCCTCCGGGTTTCCGTTGTCGCACCCCCCGCTCCAGGCTCTCCCAGGCGCAAACATCTCCAACGGACGGGACGGTCGGCGTGCGGCAGAGCACAGTAATCGAGAGGGACACCGAGCTGGTCGCGGCGGCGTGCGGCGGCGACCCCTGGGCGCGGGACCAGCTCGTCACCGCCCACCTGCCCCTGATCCGCACGACCGTGGGACTCGCCCTGAGCGGCCGCCAGGACGCCGGACTCGTCGAGCACGTCGTACGGGAGACGATGCTGCGCGCCCTCGACGGCCTCGGCACCCTGACCGACCCCCGGGTCTTCCGGCCCTGGCTGGTCGCGATCGCCGTCGACGGCGTCCGCAGGCACCGCCACGCCCACCCGGCCGGGCCCGCGTACGGCAACGCCCCGGCCGCCCCGCCGTACGGCACCGGACCGGGGTACGAGATCTCCGAGGCGGCCCGCTGGCTCGACCCGGGCGACGCCGAGCAACTGGCCCTGTGGTGGCTGGAACGCGCGGGCGAACTGACCCGGTACGAGACCGCCGCCGCGTCGCGGTGGTCCGAGGAGGAGCTGACCGCACGGGTCGAGGCGCTGCGGGGCCGGCTCGACGCCGCCCGCGTCGTCGCCGGCGCCCTGGCCGCGACCCCGGCCTGCCCCGCCCTGAGCCACCAGGCGGCCGGCTGGGACGGCCGGCCCTCCGCACCCTGGCGCGACCACCTGGCCCACCACACCGTCAGCTGTGGCGACTGCGCCACGCGGTGGACCGCGCTGGTCCCGGCCGAGACGCTGCTGTCGGCCATGCCGGCCGTGGCCGAGCGGCCCGCGCCCGCCGCCGCTTCCGCCGCCAGGACCGCTCCCCTCGTCGGCGAGCCCGCATGGGGACCTTCGGGGACACCAGCGCCCGCGTCCGCCGCCGAGGCGCCCGGGACCGACCACACGGCGGAGCTGACGGAGCCGTACCTCCTGGCCGGGGCCGCCGAGCACGCCCGGCCCCCCATATCCCGGCACGCCGGCGGAGCCCGGGCGGCCGTCCCGCACGGCGCGCGCGCCGCGCTGCGCCACCGCCGCCGGACGCAGGAGCGGGGCCGCCGCCGAGCCGTCATCGCGGCCGGCGTGGTGGCCATGGCGGTCACCGGAGGGGCGTTCTCGCTGCACGGCGGCCGCGGCGGTGACGATGAGAACCTCGAAGCGAACCACGTCGCCGCCCCCGAACTCGACCTCCCCGTCGCCCACGACCCCTCCGCCCTCTCGGGGTCCCCGACGGAGACGTCGACGACCCCCGCCGCCTCGCCGTCCGCCTCCGCGACCACCGCCAAGCCCTCCGCGTCGGCCTCGCCCAGCGCACGCCTCACCACCCCGCCGCCCCGCCCGGCCCGTACCACCGCCCCCGCCCGGGCGACGACGGCGCCGCCCCGCACCACGAAGCCCACCCCTGACAGCCGGCCCAGCGACCCCGGCACCGGCTCGGACGCCGGCACGGAGACCGGCACCGGCGCGGGTCGCCAGAACGACCAGGGACAGAGCTCGGCCGCCGACCAGGTCATCGCGCTGGTCAACCAGGAACGCGCCAAGGCGGGTTGCGGCCCGCTGACGGCCAACGCCACCCTGGCCCGGGCGGCGCAGGGACACTCCGACGACATGGCCGCACGCGACTTCTTCGACCACACCAACCCCGACGGCGCCGACCCGGGGGACCGGGTCACGGCCGCCGGATATCCCTGGTCGACCTACGGCGAGAACATCGCCATGGGCCAGAGCAGCCCGGAGTCGGTCATGGAGGCGTGGATGAACAGCCCGGGCCACCGCGCGAACATCCTCAACTGCTCCTTCAAGGAGATCGGCATCGGTATCCACTCCCAGGGCGGCCCCTACTGGACCCAGGTGTTCGGCGCCCGCTGACGGACCGTCGCACGGCGGGCGGAGTCCGGCGCGGGCCCGGGGCCGTACGCTGGGGCCGACGGGGCCACGAAGGCCCCGTCGGCCGTCCCGGCCCCCGCCCGCAGACAGCAGGAGCTGAGCATGACCACACCGCGTGACCTGATGTTCGTCGCCCTGGACGCGGCATCGGGTCGCCCGCCGGGCCAGGGCGAACTGTCGCTCGCGCTCGCCGGAGCCGAGTTGATCGACCTCCTCGCCGCCGGGACCGTCGAGCTGGACGGCGACCACATCGTGCCGGCCGGCGGGGCCGCGCCCGACGACGCGCTGCTGCGGGCCGCCGCGTCCGGAGTCGTACGGGAGGAGCCGTACGAGTCCGTGGACGACTGGCTGTGGCGCCGGGGCCGCGAACTGTCCCCGGCGTATCAGGCCGCCCTGGAGGCGGAAGGGCTGCTCACCCGGCAGCGCGGCCGCAGGCTGCCGTTCCGGGCGGCCGGCGAACCCACCCTCGCCGAGTCGCCCGACCGCCGTCGCGCGGCAGACCGCCTGACGGCGGAGGAGCCCGTCCTCACCGCGCTGGCCGCCGCCGTACGCCTCGACGAGGCCGACGTGCCGGACGACCTGACCGAGGCCGACGGGTCCGACGGCGCGACCGACGCCGCCGGGACGGCGGACCTCCCGGACGGTGTCGAGGCCGTGCTCGCCGCGCTGGGCGACGCCGAGCTGGAACTGGCCGCCGCACGCCAGCGCCGCGACGTGGAGCAGGCCGCCTTCGACAACATCTGGCGCGCCGTCTGAACCCCGTGCCTCGCCGCCCGATCCCGCTCAGCCGAGGTCGGGCGGCGAGGACGTGACTGTGTCGCCGAGCAGCTCCCGGACGGGCTGCGCGTCCTTCGTACCGATGCCCTCGAACAAGGTCAGCGCCTCCCGCCAGCAGGCGCGGGCGCCGTCCGCGCGGCCCAGGGCGTGGAGGGCGTGTCCGCGCACCACCAGGATGCTGCCACGACGCCACGGCCCACCGGACACGCCGACGCGTTCCAGCGCTTCCGCGGTGTGCGCGGCCGCCTGCTCGGGCTCGCCCAGCAGCAGCTCGACCACCGCCGACCGGAACAGCGCCGAACCCGACCGGCTCGGCGCGCCGCGGCTCCGGAACACCTCCCGCGCCCGCTGAAGCGCCGCCTGGGCGTCGCTGTGCCGCCCGACGTGCGTGAGGGCGAGGCCCTGGGCGTAGCGCGCGTCGCCCCCGCGCACCGAGGGACCGAGGCTTTCGAAGAGGGCCACGGCCTCCTCCGCGAGACCGAGAGCGCCGGCGGCATCTCCCAGGTCGAGTCGCATACGGGACAAGTTGCACAGGACGCCCGCCTCGCCCGCGCGGTCCTCGTCCGAGCGGAACGCGTGAAAGGCCTCGGTGAAATGCCTCTCCGCGTCGTCGTCCCGGCTCTGGTGGAGGGCGACCGCGGCGAGGACGACCGCCGCGCGGGAGTCGACCGGAGGGTCCTGGAACGTCCGGCGCAGCGCCAGCTCCGCGCCCTCCCTGGCGGCGTCGAAGGCGCCGAGGCCCAGCTCGGCCTCGGCCTGGATCAAGGCGGCCCTGCCCGCCCGGCCCACGACGCCCTCGGCCTCGGTCGCGGAGCGGAGGATCCGCGCGGTCGAGGCGTAGGCGAGCGCATGGGTTCCGGACTCGCTGATGTCCTGCGCCAGCCAGAGGAGGTCCACGGCCCGGCTCAACAGTTCTCGGCCGGTGGAGCGGCCCGCGCAGGCCAGCAGGCAGTCGGCCTCCGCATGGAGCCAGTTCAGCGCCTCACCGGAGTCGGAGAACGTGAGCCCCGGGTGCGTGGTCGGCTCCATGTGCGCGACCAGACGGTCGCCCGGGTGCTCGATCGCGTACGCGTTGCAGGCCGTCGCCAGATAGAAGTCCAGCAGCCGGGAGCGCGCCATCTCGCACTCGGCGGGCGGCAGTTCGTCGCGCTCGGCGCAGGCCCGCGCATAGAGCCGTACGAGAGGGTGGTAGCGAAACCGGCCGGGGGCCGAGGAGTCGAGCATGGACGTGTCGACGAGGGCTTCGAGGAGCCTCTCCGTCCGGTGCGGCGGCAGGTTGAGGACGGCGGTCGCGGCGGTGAGGGAGATGTCGGGGCCGTCGGCGAGCGCGAGGAGCCTGAAGGCACGCCGCTGGTCCGGCTCCAACCAGCCGTAGCCGAGCTCGAAGGTCGCCCTGACCGAAAGGTCGCCGGCCCGCAGCTCGTCCAGGCGGCGGGTCTCGTCCGCCAGCTTGGCGGCCAGGACCGCGACCGACCAGGCGCGGCGGGCCGCCAGGCGGGCGGCGACGATACGGACCGCGAGCGGCAGGAACCCACAGGCGGTGACCACCTCGACCGCCGCATCCCGCTCGGGCGCGACCCGCCCGTCGCCCACGATCCGGGTGAAGAGGTGGAGCGCCTCCGCCTCGGACATCACGTCCAGGTCCACGAGACGCGCGCCCGGCAGCTCGGCCATGCGGGCCCGGCTGGTGACCAGCACCGCGGAGCCCGCCGTGCCCGGGAGCAGCGGCCTGACCTGTGCCGCGTCCCGGGCGTTGTCCAACACCACCAGGACCCGCCGGCCGTCGAGCGCGGCACGGAACTGCGCGGCCCGGTCGGCCAGGCCCGGGGCGATCGCGGAGTCGGGGGTGCCCAGTGCCCGCAGGAACGCACCGAGGACGGTGACGGGGTCGGCGGGGCGGGGACCGGCCCCATCCAGGTCGACGTAGAGCCGGCCGTCCGGGAAGTGCGGGCGGACCTCGTGCGCCACCTGCACGGCCAGCGTGGTCTTCCCGACGCCGCCGATCCCCGCGATCACCGAGACCGCCGGGCCGGACCCCTCGGGGGTCGTGAGGCGGCGCGCCAGCTCTCCCAGGAGCTCCGTACGGCCGGTGAAGTCGGGGACCCGGGCGGGGAGCAGCTCGGGCCGGAGGGGCGCGGCGTGGGGCGGATCGGAAGCGGACGGCGGAGGGCCGAACAGGGCGTCGTCGGCGTCGAGGATGCGCCGCTGCAGCCGCTGGAGGGCCGGGGACGGGTCCACACCCAGCTCGTCGGCGAGCAGCCGCCGGGTGTCCGCGTACACGGCGAGCGCCTCCGCCTGCCGACCGCACCGGTACAGCGCCAGCATCAGGAGCTCACGGAGCCGCTCCCGGAGCGGATGCGCCGCCGTCAGCGCCGTGAGCTCCGGCACCGCCTCCGCATGGGCACCCGCCTCCAGATCCATGTCCAGGCGGGTTTCCAGGAGTTCGAGGCGCCACTCCTCCAGCCGGGTCCGCTGCGCGTCGGCGTACGGCCCCGGGACACCCGCCAGGGCCTCGCCCGCCCACAGCGCGAGGGACTGGGTGAGGAGGTCGCGGGCCCGGGGGAGGTCACCGAGGGCCCGGGACCGTTCCGACTCCGTCGCCAGCTCGCGGGCCGCGTGCAGGTCGAGCGTGCCGGGCGGGAGGCGGACCGCGTAGCCGCCGCTCTCGCTCAGCAGGGTCTCGGGGCCGTACGCCTTGCGCATCCGGGAGGCGTACGTCCGCACCGCGGCGAGTGCTTGGCCGGGCGGACCCTCGCCCCAGATCGCGTCGATCACTTCGGACGCCGTCACGATCCGGCCCTCGCGGAGCAACAGGAGAGCGAGGAAGGCGCGTTGCTGGGGGGCGCCGGTCGGCAGCGGTTCCGCATCGCGCCATCCCCTGACCGGACCGAGGACGCCGAACGCGAGGCCTTCGGCCGTCGGCCAGGCCGGGACGGTCCGGGTGGCGGGGGCCGCGAGGGGAGCGTGGCGGGGGGCGTGCACCCGGTCGGGCGGTTCGCCCCGGAGGATGCGCCGGTGCACCTCGCCGAGCGGGGGGAAGGGGTCGACGCCCAGTTCCTCCCCGAGCAGCCGCCGGGTGTCCGCGTACACGGCCAGCGCCTCTGCCGAGCGGCCGGAGCCGTACAACGCGACCATCAGCTGGGCGCGCAGGTCCTCGCGGAGCGGATGGGCGGCGGTCAGCCGGGTGAGCTCGGGGACGACGTCCTCGTACCTGCCGAGTTCCAGGGCGAGTTCGATCCTGCTCTCGACGAGCATGAGGCGCCACTCGGCCAGGCGGGTGCGCTGCGCCTCGGCGTGCACCCCGGGAACGCCGTCGAGGGGCGTGCCGACCAGGCCGCCCACGGCCTCGCCGAGCAGCCCCATGGCGGCGGCGGCATCGCCGGCGGCATAGGCCGCCTTGGCCTCGGCATGGAGTCGCTCGGCCTCCGCCAGGTCACGGGGAATCGCGCCGACGGCTTCGTCCGCGCCGTCGGCGCGGAGACGGAATCCGGGTGCCGCGCTCTCGACGACCACGCCCCACGGTGCGAGGAGCTGCCCGATGCTCGACACCCGGTCCCGCATCTCGTCCAGCTCGTACGCCTCGAACGGGGAGAGGTTCTCGCCCTCCGACAGCGCGTACGCCAGCTCCGCCGGAGTGACGAACCGGCGGCCCCGCAACAGCAGGACGGCCAGGACCGCTTGCTGTACGGGCGTGCCCACGGGCACCGGTTCGTCTCCCCGCCAGGCCAGCTCCGGTCCGAAGACCGTGAACCGCACGTGCGCCGAAGGGGCCCGGTCCGCCGTGTCGGCCGGCTCGCTGCCGATCGCCCGCGTCCCTCCGTACAACCGGTCGAGGAACGGGCTCACGAGGACGGCGAACGCGGACGTCCCCGGCGACAGGCGCGCGGTACCCGCCGGGTCGGCGAGCAGCGCCGTGAAGTCCGGCATGCGGCCCAGGTGCGGTTCGAGCGCCCGGCCGACCGCTTCGACGGCCTCGATGGACCGCTCGGTGTCCAGACCGCTCGCCAGGAGGTCGCGCACACCGGGCCGGAAGTCGTACAGGGCCTCGTCGGCGCCGCCCAGCACGACCGCCGGCGGCCTCGCCCCGCTCGGTTCCCCTTCCGCGAGGGGTTGGAGGAGGTCGCCGAGCAGCACCTCGGCCACGACCGCCGAGGTGGTCGCGGGCATCGTCGCGACGCGCATCAGCTGGATCACGGGCATGCTCAGGGGCCGGATCACCGAGAGCCGTACGGCCAGCCGGTACGCCTCCGGTGAGAACGAGGCGCGGAAGCGTTCGAGCCGCTCCTCGGCGGTGGACGGGAGCGGGCCCGCGCCGGACGGCGCGCCGACGGCGCCCCCGGAGCCCGGTCCCATCAGGACGGTGTCCACCAGCTGGGGCACCCGCGGCCGGGTCAGCAGGCGTGCCCAGGTGTGCAGCGTGGCGGGGGAGAGCGGCACGACGGGGACGGGCAGCCGGTCCCCGAGGCCCGCCACGGGGCCGCCGCCGAGCGGGTCGATGACGCCGAGCTCCCGGTCCGTCGCGAACCGGCTCTCCGCGACGAGGAGTTGGGGCCGGGCGTCGAAGGCGGTGCCGCGCCAGAGCCGACGCGGAAGCGGCGGCACGACGACCAGCGGGCCGGAGCGTTCCCACGCGCCGAGGAAACGCCGCGCGGCCGGACCGCGCCAGGCCTCGTCCACGCCGTCGGTCAGCACGAAGACGACGGGCGACTCCGTACGCGGTGGGGTGCCGGGCCGGCGGCTCTTCCGCAGGTCGAACCGGTGGACGTGGACGGCACGGAAGACCCCGGCGCGCTCCAGCAGGCGTCTGACCTCGCGGACGAGCGGCTGCCAGACCCGCATGGAGGCCGACTCGTCGACCAGCAGCACGGCGGTGTGCCGCAGTTCCTGCTCGGGGCGGGAGATCACGTCGAGGACACCGGACTCGGCCGTGGCCCTGACGGTGGCCTCGATGTCGGCGACCGTCCGGTGCCGGTGGTCACGGTGACCGCGCAGGGGGCGCAGTGCCCGGGCGAGGCCGTGCGTCCCGGGGAGGGCGCGCGGCCCCGGCGCGTGGATGGCCCGGGCCGCCGAGCCGCTGTCCGCCCCGGGGACGTGATGCGCGGTGAAGAGGCGGTGCCGCCTCGGGGCGTCCGCGTCCGTGTGCGCGTCCGGGGCAGCCGGATCGGGTACGGGGCGGGCCGGCGGGTCCGGGACCGTGGCGGCGGGGTCGGCCGGCGGGGCGGTGCCCCGGGCGACGGGCGCCTCCACCGGGCCGGCCGGGGCCTCTTCGTCCGCCGTGAACGGCCCGGGCGCGGCGTCGGCCGTCCGGTCCGTTCCGCTGTCCATCGCCCGGGCCAGCCACAGGACGTCGAGCAGCTCGGGGCCGCCGAGGTCGTACCCGATGCCGTCCAGGACGCGGCGCAGCCGATCGATCATGCGGGGAACGCTTCGTCCAACCGGTGCATGACCGCCGCGAGGAGTTCGTCGCGGCTCAGGTCGGCGCCGGTGACCCGCAGATGGACCGCGGCGAGCAGCTGGTCGGTCGCCAGGCTCTGCACGGCGGCCCGGTTGAGGAAGGCGTCGATCAGGTCGTCGGCCCGGGCGAGTGCCTCCTCGCCGAGGTTCTGCCGGACGATGTCACGCAGCTTCGCCTCGTCCGGGTCGCGCAGGTCGAGCCGTACGCAGCGGCGCAGGAAGGCGGGCGGGAACTCGCGCTCGCCGTTGCTGGTCATCACGACGACGGGGAAGTGGGCGCACGACACGAGACCGCGGTGGACCCGGACGCGGTCCCTGCCGCCGGTGGCGAGGACGTCGACGGTCTGCTGGTGCTCGGGGAGGCGGGAGAGCTCCGGGATCTCGAACTCGCCCTCCTCCAGCACTACCAGCAGGTCGTTGGGCAGGTCGATGTCGGACTTGTCGAGTTCGTCGATGAGCAGGACGCGGGGCCCGCCGGTGGCGGCGAGCGCGGTGCCGAGCGGGCCGAGCCGCAGGTAGTTCCCGATGTCCGAGCCCTGTCCCGCACGCCTCCTGAGCCTGCGGGCCGCGCCGCGCGGCGCCTCGCGCTCCCGCTGGAGCGAGGCCTCGCGCAGCCGGCCGACGGCGTCGTAGCGGTAGAGGGCGTCGGCGAGGGTGGACCGGCTGTTGACCGACCAGCGCAGGACGTCGCCGAGACCCAGGTCCTCGGCGACGGCACGCGCGAGGGAGCTCTTGCCGGTGCCCGGACGGCCCGTGACCAGGAGGGGCCGCCGCAGATGGAGAGCGGCGTTGACGACGGCGATCTCGTCGTCGCTCATCAGGTGGCGCTGGGCCCGCGGGAGGCGGCGGGAGGCGGGGAACCGCCGCCAGGGCGGGGGCTCGGGCAGTTCCGCCGTGCCGCGGAACACCCACCAGGGCTCGGGAGCGGAGCCGTTGGCGCCGGAAGGGGTGGCGGGCGGCTGCACGATGGCGGTCTCCTTGTCGGGGCGGTGGGACGGGTTCACGGCTGCGGGGCCCGCTGCGACGGCTGGGTGAGGGCCCACGGGTCGGGTGCGAGCGGCGGGGGCCGGTGGTCGGGGCCGTCGTGCAGCAGCGAGAGCCGGCGGCCGTGGTGGGCCGGACAGTCCGGGTCGGCCATCGCCTTCGCCCTTTCCAGCCGTACGACCTCCGGGATCTGGGTGTGGTCGATGCCCTCGACCAGTGCCAGCAGGTCCGTGGAGATGTGCCCGCCGTGGTCCTCGCGGTGCCAGAGCACCGTGTGCACCCCGGCCTCGATGCACTGGCGCAGCACGCGCCCCTGCTGCCGCCGGTCGCAGCTCACGACGACGATCCCGGCCTCCGGGCTCACTTCGAGCCGGGCCCGCGCCACGGCCGGGTCCGTGCAGCGCTCGTCCAGGAGCAGCCGCGGCGAGGTCGGCAGCGCGCTGCTGCGGCGCTTCCAGGAGGCGTACGTGTCCCGGGTCCGCTCCGAACTCCGCAGCACCACACGGCGGGTGATGCCCGGATAGAAGCCGCCGTCGTCGGCGTCGCCCACGAACTCCCAGGTGTCCACGTCGAGTCGGAGCCAGGCGGGGGACACGAAGAACTCGAGGAGCGCGGTCTCGGGGTGCTCCCGCACCTCCGTGCGCAGGACCTGCCGGATGGCCTCGACCACGCGGTGGCTGGTGACCTCGGTGTCCTGGGTCAGGACCACCTCGTGCCGCCCGTCGCCGCTCCACACCCAGATCTGGAAGGTGAAGAGGTGGCCGGGCGGCGCGGGCAGGAGCTCGACCTGGACCCGGGGCGGCGCGGCGGCGGCACGCCGGGCGGCCGAGGCGGTCGCGGTGTGCGCGGCGGCGGCGTCGGCGCGGAACTGGTCGACGGCGGCCGCCGGCACGCCCAGTCGGGGTGCCGCCCTTCGGACCCAGGCGTCCAGGTCGTCGGCGTACTCCCCGCCGGCGGCCCGCTCGTGCACTCCGATGAGCACGACGCCCTGGAGCAAGGGGGGTATCGGCTGGCCGGGGGCGGGGTCGTAGCCCTCCAGGATGTGCGTGGCGTCCACGAGGTCGACGGGGACGGAGGTGTCGGCGTACGGCAGCACGGTGCGCAGCAGCGTCGCGGGCTCGGTGGCGCGGCAGTGCGGGAGCAGCGCGGTGAGGCCCCGCCGCCGTTTCACGGAGAGCCACTCGCGCGGGCTGACGACACGGGCGACGCGCAGGACGTGCTGCCAGTCTGCCGACTCCGCGGCGCCGCCGAGCCGGCGCTCGGCGAGGTGCTCGTGGACGATGTCGAGGAGTTCGGGCACCCCCCGCCGCACGCCCAGGGCGAGTCCCGCGAGCCGTTCGACGTCCGCGGCCGGGCCGGCCGTCCGGCGGTCGAGCTGCGCGGCGAGCCGCTCCTCGCAGTCCCGGACGTCCTGCCGGGTGGGCAGCAACCGCTCCAGCACGTCGAGGAGTTGCTGGCGGCCGCGGCCGGCCGCCGGGACCGTGACGGGCGGCAGGTCCGGCAGTTCGGACTCGACGGAGGAGAGCCCGATCGCGTACATGGCGGGCGGCGGGCCGGGCCGGCCCCCGGCCGGATCGGGCGGCGCGGGCCGGCCGGCCGTGTCGTGGGCGGCGACGACGAGCCCGACGACGGCCTGGCGGTCCCGGTCCCACAGCGGTCCGCCGCTGAACCCGTCCGCCACCGTCCCGCCCAGCACGTCCAGGGCGATCCAGGGGTGCCCGGAGGCCCGGGGCATCGCCCGCAGCGTGGGCAGGGCGTGTCCGCTGGCCCACTGGGCCACGACCTCGTTGCCGTCCCGGTGCGGGAGGAACGGGGCGGGCTCGGCGCCCGGCGGTGCCTCCTCGTCGAGTTCGAGCACCGCGAGGTCGCCGTAGTACGGCAGCGCGCCGGCGGCCGGGGGCAGCGGACAGTCGGGCTCGGGACGGGCGCGCGGCGGCCGCCACATCGCCGGGACGACCCGGCCGACCAGGGTCCGCTCGCGGTCGACGTGGGGCATCCGGAGCGTGAACGTCTCGGCGCGCGACGGCGGCGAGGGGTCGAAACGATCGCGTCCCCGGGCGCTGTTGACGACGTGCGCGCAGGTCAGCACCAGCCGTGGGGTGATCAGTACGGCGGCGCCGACGGGTCCGGCCGGTCCGCGCACGGACACGAACGCCCGGTTCAGCGGCTCGTCGGCCCCGGCGGGACTCACCTGATGCCGCATGCCATCAGGAGCCGTTCACCGGGCCGGGTACGGGAAGGGAGCCGGCCTGGGCCGCCACGGCGGCGTCGACCGGAGAGCCGGTGTCGACGGCGTCGGAGGAGCGGGCGCCGTCGGCCGGGGTGGCGACGGGGGCGCCGGTGCCGCCGGCCTGGGTGGCGGCGGGGGCGCCGGTGCCGTCGGCCGGGTCGGTGCCCGCCCCGCCGTCGGCGCGGTCCGCCAGGTTCCACGTGGCGGAGACGGTGAAGCTCGCCTCGCCGCTCCCCGAGAAGACACCGAGGCTCAGGTCGCTGCCCAGCGTGACCCCGAACTCGACGGTCACCTCGTCGGGCCGCTGGGCGAACTGCGAGAAGCTGCGGTGGATTCCGCCGAGCACGCCACCCAGCGGGCGCAGCGCCTGGGTGAGCGCCTCGCCGCCCCGCGTCAGGGCCTGCGCGGCGCGGCCGTCGGCGCTGACCGGCCGCGCCGAGCCGAATCCCGCGGGCAGGTCGAGGTCGTCGTCCGGCCCCGCTTCCGCACCGGCGGGCCCGGCCGTCCGGCCGTCCTCGGGTACGAGGTGCAGGCGCACGACGGAACCGTCGTCGAAGGTGAGTCTCACGTCCCCCATGGGCGAGAGTCTCGCATGTCACACGGGGTTCCGCCCGGCTGTTCACCGATCATCTCCCGTGCGCGGCACCGGCGTCGGGCGCGGGAGTGCGCCGGGGGCGCCGCGCCCCGGGCAGCCGGAGCAGTGCCCAGGCGCCGAGGGCGGCGTGCAGGAGGGCCGTCACCGCCACGGCCGCGTGCAGACCGGTGACGAACGCCGACTTCGCCTCCGTGACCGCCCAGGACGTGAGGCCGGGCAGCCGGAGCGTCCCGTCGAGGGTGGGGGCGAGGTCGGGGCCCCGCAGCCGGAAGAGCAGGGCGGCGAGGGAGCCGACGAGCGCGATGCCGAGGGCGTTGCCGATCTCGTTGCTGGTCTCGGCGATCGCCCCCGCCGAGCCGGCCCGTTCGGCCGGGACCGCGCCGACGGCGGTGTCGGCGACGACGCTGAAGGAGATGCCGTAGCCGAGGCCGGCCACGGACGTGGACGCCACGTACCAGCCGACGCCGCCGGTGAGGGTGGTGGGGAGCAGGAGCAGCAGCCCCGCCGCGATGGCGAACGGGCAGAGGACGAGGACCGCGCGCTTGCCGAGGCGATCCACCACCAGGGGAGTCACCACACAGGCGACGACGAGGACCACCGCCCCGGGCAGCGCCAGGAGCGCCGCCCGCAGGACGGGGAGACCGAGGACGGACTGGAGGTAGATCCCCGACAGATAGGCGCTCGCCGACCAGGCGGCCAGCGGCAGCAGACCGGTGACGATCGCGACGGTGAAGACCCGGTCGCGGAAGAGGGAGAAGTCCATCAGGGGGTACGGGAGCCGCCGCTGCCGCCGTACGAACAGGACGAGCAGCAGGACGCCGGCCGCCGCCACCAGCACGGCGAACGGCGAGAATCCGTCGGCGGCCGTGTGCTTGAGGCCGTACACCACGCACAGGAGCCCGGCCGCGGAGGCCGCCACGCTCGGCCCGTCGACGGGGCCGGGGCGGGTCGTGCGCACCTCGCGCAGCAGGACGGGCGCGAGGACGAGGAACAGCGCGATGACGGGCAGGTTGACCAGGAAGACCGAACCCCACCAGAAGCGTTCGAGGAGGACGCCGCCCACGACCGGGCCGACGGCGAACCCGGCGGCGAAGGCCGCGGCGAAGACGCCGACCGCCCGCGCCCGCCACCGAGGATCGCCGAACAGCTCGCTCAGCACGGCGAGCGCCGACGGCAGGAGCGTCGCACCCGCCACGCCCATCAGCGCGCGGGACACGATGAGCAGCTCGGCGTCGGGCGCGAACGCCGACGCCGCGGAGGCGAGACCGAAGACGGCCGCGCCGGTCATCAGCAGTCTCAGGCGGCCGTACCGGTCCCCGAGGCTGCCGAAGGCGATCAGCAGCGAGCCGACCGCGAAGCCGTACACGTCCAGGATCCACAGCGCCTGACCGGCGGTCGGGTCGAGGTCCTGGCCGACCCGGGGCATCGCCAGGTACAGGACCGACCCGTCCATGGAGACCAGCAGGACGGGGCCGAGGACGACGAGAAGACCCAGCCAGGCGCGCGGCCCGGGGGAGTCGGGGGTGTGCTGTTTCGACATGCCCCGACCGTCGGGCAGCGCGGAACGGGCAGCCACCCCCCTGCCGTGGGTACACCCGACAGGTGTACCCACGGCACGCCCCGGCCGTCCTACGCTTGCCGCCGTGGAGAGCCTCGCGACGTTCCTGAAGAGCCGCCGGGACCGGGTCACCCCGGACGACATCGGGCTGCGCACCCACGGGACGGGGCGCCGCGTCCCCGGGCTGCGGCGGGAGGAGCTCGCCCTCCTCGCCGGAGTGAGCGCGGGCTACTACACGCGCCTGGAGCAGGGGCAGGCCGACACGGCGTCGGAGCAGGTGCTCGACGCGCTCGCCCGGGCGCTGCGGCTCGACGCGACCGAGACCTCCCATCTGCACGACCTCGCCCGGCAGCCGGCGACGCTCCGGCTGAGCGAACCCCCGGCGGAAGCGCCCCACCGGCGCGTCCTCGCCCTCCTGGCATCCCTCGGCGAGGCGATGCCCGCGATCGTGCTCGGCCGCCGCGGTGACGTGCTCGCGTGGAACCGCGCCGGGCACGCCCTCTTCGCCGGGCACCTGGACCTCGCGTCGCCGGACGTGCCGGGGCGCCGCCCCTCGATCCCCCGGATGTTCTTCCTCGATCCGGTCGCGCGCGACCTGTACGGCAACTGGCACGAGCTCGCCCGCGTCCACGTCGCCTACCTCCGGCTCACCGCCGGCCGTCATCCCACCGACGCGCGGCTGGCGGAACTGATCGGCGAACTCACCATGCGGAGCGACGACTTCTCGGCCCTGTGGGCCACCCGGGACGTCGCCGACTGCACCACGGGAACCATGCAGCTGCGGCACCCGGCCGCGGGCCCGGTCAGCGTCGACTACCAGGTGTGGCTGCAACCGGACAGCCCCGACCACCGGCTCGAGGTCTACACCCCCAACGATCCGGGCTCCGCGGACGCCCTGCGGCTCCTGACTTCGGAGCGTCAGCCTTCCGGAGCAGCCGGAATTCCCCACAACGGCGCTATCTGGCCAACATCCTGACGATTTCCCCGCCCCGCACAACCCGGTGTCCGGTCCCCTCATCTTCCCGGCCACAGCACCCGGAGGACGAGGGAACGATGACCACCACGCGCACGACCCGGCTGCGGCGTCCGCTGCTCGCCGGAACCACGGCCGTCGCCGCCATGGCCGTCACCGCGGGCTTCATGGCCGCGACGCCGGAGCAGGCGACGGCCGCGACGGGACCCCGACTGAGTCTTATCGCGGCGACCGACTCGGTGACGCTCACCTCCTGGAAGGAGGAGCCCGGCGTCTTCCTGGACCTGGGCACCTACCTGACCGCGGAGGGGACACCGCTGGAGCTCAAGGTGACCCGCAAGTCCTACAAGGACCCGGTGGTCGTCACCCAGACGGTGTACGAGGGCGGCAAGGCCAAGGCGAAGGTCCTGCCCCAGAACACCGTGAAGGACTTCTCCGGGCTGCCCGGCTTCGCGGAGATCACCGTCACCGACAGCACCGGCAAGAAGGTCGTCAGCCGGACGGAGAGCTTCTGTCCCAACAACGCCAGCGGACGGGTCCGGCCCGACGCGCCAGCCACCTCGAAGTATCCGGAGAGCTGCCCCACCAACCCGTTCACGCTCGGTTCCGTGTGGGGCGTGGAGAAGGGCTGGGCCGCCAACACCTACTCCGGCGCCTACACCCAGCCGGTGAAGCTCGCGGCCGGCACGTACACGGCCAAGGTCGGGGTCGCCAAGAAGTACCGGGACCTCTTCGGGATCGCCGACAAGCCCGCGACGGTGCGGGTCACCGTCCAGGAGCGCAGCTGGGAGGACGGCGGCGGGGCGGCCGCGCGGCAGACGGCCGGCGAGCACGCCGGGCACGGTGCCGGTCAGCAGGCCCCGGCCGCCCACGCCGGGCACGGGCCGGGCCACGCCCCGAGCCCGGCCCAGGCCGGGGCGCCGGAGACGAGCGGCGCGGGTCCCTCGTACAACGTGGGCCACGGGCCGCTGAAGGCCGCGCCGCCGGCCCTGCCGTGGGCGCTGAAGCGGCAGGAGGCCGCGCGCGCCGAGGCGCGGGCCGCCGACACCACCGGGCAGACCGACGGTTCGCGCAAGGCACCGGCCCTGACGCCGCAGGCGAAGCGGCCCACCGGCACCCCGTCCGTCCCGAACGTCCCCAAGCCCGACCTGCGGTCGCTGCCGGCCTACGGCATCACCATCAGCGACGGCGGCCAGGACGTCCCCGGCAAGGACTACCTGGCCTTCAGCGCCAACGTCTGGAACGCCGGTCCGGCCCAGCTGGTGGTGGACGGCTTCCGCTCGCCCGGGAAGCCCACGATGGACGCCTTCCAGTACTTCTACGACGCCAACGGCAAGCAGGTCGGCTACACCCCGACCGGCACCATGGAGTGGGACCCGCGCCCCGGCCACGTGCACTGGCACTTCACCGACTTCGCCAGCTACCGGCTGCTGAAGGCCGACCAGAAGGAAGCGGTGCGCAGCGGCAAGGAGGCCTTCTGCCTCGCCAACACCGACGCCGTCGACTACACGGTGAAGAACGCCAACTGGCACCCCTTCAACACCGACCTGTCCACCGCGTGCGGGCAGGAGAACTCCATCTCCGTCCGTGAGGTGCTCGACGTCGGCTCCGGCGACACCTACACCCAGGACCTGCCGGGCCAGTCGTTCGACATCACGGACGTCCCCAACGGCACGTACTACATCCAGGTGCTGGCCAACCCGGCCAAGCGGCTGAAGGAGACCAACCTCGACAACAACAGCGCGCTGCGGAAGATCGTCCTCGGTGGCACGCCCGGCAAGCGGACCGTGACGGTCCCCGCGCACGACCTCGTGAACGCGAACTGACACACCTCCGTCCCCGCGCGGGGACGGACGGCCGAGAGGCGCCTGACGGGCGGAAGCCCGCGTCAGGCGCCTCTTCGTGTCGGTACGTGGACCGGGAGGGTGCTCAGAGGCCGCGGCGGCAGCGGTGCGCGATCAGGGAGATCGCGAGCATGGCGGTCATGACGCCGACGGCCAGGGTCAGCGTGCCGGCCGTGCCGCCGGCCATGGACCAGCCGTTGCCGAGCAGGAGAGCGGTGCCGCCGACGGCGGCGAGCACGGCGTACCCGCGCCGGCCGGCGCGGCGGAAGTGACGGGTCAGGACGTAGCACCCGGCGATCATCGCGAGGAAGGTGACGGAACCGGCGGCGAAGTGGGCGTAGCTGTGCCAGCTGAGCGCGGCCGGCATGCCGTACGGGGTGCCCACCGGAAAGCCGTCGGCCGGATCCATGACGAACACCCCCGCGGCGACCATTCCGACGCCGGCGACCCCGATCAGGCGCGGTGCCCAGATGCCGCCCGGTGTGCCGCGCAGGGCCCGGCGCAGGCCGGTCGCGCCGATCACGAGCAGGGCGCCGACGAGGAGGAAGTTGCCGATCTGGAGCCAGCCGAGGGAGCCGTTGCTCAGCGCGCTCAGGGGGTGGCGGGTGATGTCGAAGCCCTCCCGGGTGGCGGCCTGGGTCAGGGCCACGACCGCCCACAGCGGGGTCGCCACGACCGCGCAGCTGAGCAGCGAGCGGGTGGCGCGGCGGGCCGAGCGGCCGGCCGGGCCGGAAGCGGCGGTGCCGCGGTGGTCGAGGGTGGTCATGGCGGGTCCTCCGGGGTTCGTGGTGTGCGGTGCTCGCTGACACGTCGATCGGGCGATGTGACAGGGAACGCGTACCGTTCCCTGTCACATAGGCTCGTTCGACGTGGAGGCGGGCAGTCACCCCACGGAGAGAAGAGGAATCCATGCGCTACCTGATGACGACCCGGCCTTCCGACACCGCCCCCGACGAGCAGCTGTTCGCCGAGATGGGCCGGTTCATCGAGGAACTGACGGCCTCGGGCGTCCTCCTCGCCACCGGTGGCCTCGAACCGGGCGGCACCCTGGTGAGCTCCCTCGGCGACGAGATCACGGTGACGGACGGGCCGTTCGCCGAGGCCAAGGAGGCCGTGGCCGGCTTCGCGCTGATCGAGGTCCGGTCCAAGGAGGAGGCGATCGAACTGGCCCGCCGCTTCCGCAGGATCGTCGGCGACGGCGAGAGCGTGGTCCAGCAGGTCTTCGGCCCCTGACCGTCGCACCAGAGCCGAGGAGCAGCGAGGCAAGCGTGCCCGAGCCGGACACCCGCCGTACGGTCGACGCCGTCTGGAAACTCGAGTCGGCCAGGATCATCGCCGGACTCACCCGGCTCGTCCGCGACGTCGGGCTCGCCGAGGAGCTGGCGCAGGACGCGCTCGTCGCCGCGCTCGAACAGTGGCCCCGCTCGGGCGTCCCGGACAACCCCGCCGCCTGGCTGACGACCACGGCCCGGCGGCGGGCCGTGGACCACATCCGGCGCTCCGAGCGGCTGACCCGCGGTCAGGAGCGGCTCGCCCGCGAACTGGAGCACCGGCGGGACCCGGAGGAGCGGGACGACCCCGAACAGGACGACGTCCTGCGGCTGATGCTCATCTCCTGCCACCCCGTGCTGCCGACCGAGGCCCGGGTGGCGCTGACGCTCCGGCTGCTCGGCGGGCTGACGGCCGAGGAGATCGGCCGGGCCTTCCTCGTCGGCGGGACGGTGATCACCCGGCGCGTCGCCGCCGCCAAGCGGACCCTGGCGGAGCGGCGCGTGCCGTTCGAGCTGCCGGAGGGGCCGGAGCTGGCCGAGCGCCTGTCGTCCGTGCGCGAGGTCATCTACCTCATCTTCAACGAGGGGTACTCCGCGACCTCCGGCGACGATCTGATCCGTCCCGGACTCTGTCTCGAAGCCCTGCGGCTCGGGCGGCTCCTCGCCGAGCTGGCCCCGCAGGAGTCCGAGGTGCACGCGCTGGTCGCCCTGATGGAGATCCAGGCGTCCCGCGCGGCCGCCCGCACCGGACCGTCCGGCGAGCCCGTCCGGCTGCACGAGCAGAACCGGGGCCGCTGGGACCAGTTGCTCATCCGGCGCGGCTTCACCGCGATGCTGCGGGCCAGGGAAGCCGGCGGGACGCCCGGCCCGTACCTGCTGCAGGCGGCGATCGCCGTGTGCCACGCCCAGGCGCGTACCGCCGAGGACACCGACTGGGCGCGGATCGCCGAGCTGTACGCGGCGCTGGCGCGGCTGCTTCCGACGCCGGTCGTCCAGCTCAACCGGGCGGTGGCCCTCGGCATGGCGTACGGGCCGCAGGCCGGCCTCGACCTGGTCGACTCGCTGGTCTCCGATCCCGCGCTGCGCGACTACCACCTCCTGCCCGGCGTCAGGGGAGACCTGCTGCTCCGGCTGGGCCGGGGCGGGGAGGCGCGGCGGGAGTTCCACCGGGCCGCGGCGCTCACCGGGAACGCCGCCGAGCGTGCCTTCCTGCTGCGGCGCGCGGCGGGAATCGCGGTCGACGGCCCGTCGCTTCCGACGCTGGGGGAGGCGGTGCGGGACTTCCTGGGCCGTGACGAACTGGACGCCGCGACGGTCCGCTCGTACGGGCAGACGCTCCGGCGGCTCCGTCTCGCCCTCGGCGAGGAGCTGCCGCTCGCCGGTCTGACGGCCGAGCAGGTCTCCCGGGTGTTCGCCGCCTCGTGGGGCGGGGCCGCGGCCGGTACCTGGAACCGGCACCGGGCGGCCGTCCGGTCGTTCGGCGCCTGGGCCTCGCTGGACGGCCTCGCGGCGGGCCTCGAACGGCGGGCCGGGACCCGGGCCCGGGTGCGGGCGCTGGACCCCGAGGAGCTCGGCGCGCTCTGGGGCCGGACGGACCTGCCGCTGCGCGAGCGGACGTTGTGGCGGCTGCTGCACGAGTCGGCGGCGGGGGTGAAGGCCGTCCTGGCGCTCGACGTCGAGGATCTGGACCTGGACGACCGGCGGGTCCGCCCGGACCGGGGCCGGGTGAGCTGGCGCTCGGGGGCCGCCGCGCTCCTTCCCGAGCTGCTGGCCGGCCGGACCCGGGGCCCGGTCTTCCTCTCCGACCGCCGGCCGGGCCCCGCCCGGACACCGGGGCCGGCGGACCTGTGCCCGGAGACGGGCCGTCGGCGGCTTTCGTACGAGCGGGCCGAGTACCTGTTCAAGGCGGCCACCCGGTCGCTCGACCCGGCGCACGAGGGCTGGACCTTGCGTCAGCTCAAGCCCCGGCCCTGAGCGGGAGCTTCCGCGGGCCCAGGTGAAGTCGAGGTAACTGGTGTCTGCACAGGGGTTGTCAGTGCAATTTCACATTACTATGTTACACCGCACGCGGTGCGATGAGCCTTCGTCAAACCCCGTGTGCACCACAACAGTTCTCGTCCCACACCCACGACGACCCCCACACACTCATGGAGTTCTGTTGTCCATCCACAGACGCGTGCGTTCGTCCCTGCTGACCTCCGCCGTCGCGGTGACCCTCCTGGCCACCTCCGCCCAGACCGGCGCCTTCGCCGCCGACACGGACGCCCGCGCCACCGCTGTCCCCGCAGCGACGACCGGCGCCCCGGCCCCCCGGGCCGAGCACGCCACCAACCCCTTCGACGAGGTGGAGCGCCTCGCCACCGCGCCCCGCCAGACCTTCGGGCCCGCGCCCGCCCCCGGAAACCTCGCCGCCGGCCGCGTCCCAGGCCGCGCCCCGGCCCCGGCCTCCACCGCGCGGACCCTCGCCGCCGCGACCACGACCACCGCCGCCGGCGTCCCCTGCACGCTCGACGGGATCACCGGCCTCGGCCCCGAGCAGTTCGCCGACTTCCTCGCCGACCCGGCCGTCCTCGCCGACGGCTGTCTGCGCGGGCTCATCTGGACCTGGGACGCCCGCCTCGCGCCCGTCATGTCCGACGCCCACGTCCAGGCCGTCTCCCGCCGCATATCAAGCCTGGCCGCCGCCCACGACGGCCGTAACTCCTCGCACCTGGAGGAGATGTTCACCTACCTGCACGCCGTCGCCTACCACGACCACTCCCGCGGCGAGATCGACGTCACCGACGCGCCCACCGTCAACGCGATGCGCCAGGCCGTCGCCGACTTCGGCAACGCGGCCCGCACCTTCGACGTCACGAAGAACAACGCCCTCACCCTCCGCGAAGCCCTCTACGCGGCCAGCGCCCCCGGGCTGCGACAGCACCAGCTCGGCCTGATCAAGCGGGTCCTCGCCACCATGGACCCCGCGCACACCGCCACCCACCTCGACGTCTCATGGGCGGGGGCCGCCCTCGCCGCGCTCTCCGTCAACTACCTGGGCGTCTACCCGGGCAACCAGGACACCGCCTTCCAGGCGGCCGCCGCCGCCGACCCCGCGTACCGCGCCGTCTTCAAGGCCTTCGCCGGCTACGGCCACCTGAAGGGCACCGCCAACGACTGGGTCGCCCGCGACGCCCTGAGCGAGTTCGGCCGCTTCGGCGAGATAGCCGCCCTGCGGACGGAGACCACCGCCGAACTCGGCGGTCTGCTCGGCCAGGCCGTCACCACCTTCGGCCGCGGCAGCCAGCAGTGGGCCAAGATCGTCTCCTGGCTCAACTACTTCGACGCGTGCAAGCCGTACGGCGTGTGCAAGGCCGACATCGAGGCGCAGATCTTCCCGTACACGTACACCTACGACAATGGCGCCATCAAGGTCCGCACCGGCCTCGACCGGGCCACCGTCGACCAGCTCTACTACGCCAGCAAGCAGGTCAAGGCCCAGTTCCACCGGGTGGTCGGCAGCGACCGGCCGCTCGCCGGCGACCCCAACACCACCCTCACCATCGTCCTGTACGGCTCGCGCGCCGACTACGAGAACTACCACCCGATCCTGACCGGGATGGACACCAACAACGGCGGCATCTACATCGAGCGCGGCGCCACCTTCTACACCTACCAGCGGCGCGTCCCGCAGGACTCCTCCCTGACGCTCGAAGAGCTCTTCCGCCACGAGTACACCCACTACCTCAACGGCCGTTACGCCGTCCCCGGCTTCTTCGGCGAGGGCCCCTGGTACCAGGGCGACCGCACCACCTTCATGGACGAGGGCACCGCCGAGTTCTTCGACGGCGCCACCCGCGACGACGGCATCAAGGTCCGCAAGTCCCTGGTCCGCGGCGTCATCAACGACACGGCCGGCGGCGGCCCCCGGATGAACCTCCGGCAGATCCTCAACGCCACCTACGACGGCGACGGCTTCCGCTTCTACAACTACGCGGGCACCTTCTTCGAGTTCCTCTGGAACGAGAAGCCCTCCCTGATCCGCGAGATGTACACCCACCTGCGGAACAACGACGTCGCCGGATACGACGCCTGGCGCGTCCGGCTCGGGAACGACACCGGCCTCCAGGCCGACTACAACCGCTTCCTCGACACCCAGATCGCCAAGGTCGACACGCTGTACGTCCCCAACACCACGTACACGCCCAACGGCCAGCTGCGCGACTCGACCGTGTCCGCGGTGCGGTCCGCCTTCGCCACCGCCACCTACAACACCCCCGACTGCGTCGAGAACGGCGAGCCGGGCAAGCGCCGCTTCCTCTGCACCGGCCGGATCACCGCCAACCTGTCCAACTGGGCCAGCCCCGACCAGAACTTCAAGGACATGTCCGAGACGGTCGACTACTTCATCCTCGACCGCGCGGGCGCCGCCTCCAACAACCTGGCCGACATGAACTGCTCCTTCGGACCGGTCGAGATCTGGACCAACAAGGTCGCCGGCACGTCGAGCTTCAGCTGCGAGGGCCCCCTCCGCAGCTGACCCGCCCCACCCCCGGGCCGGTCCCTCCACGGGGAGGGACCGGCCCCCTCGCACGCCCCGAACCCCCGCCCCGGAGGCCGTACTTCGTGAGCACCACCCCGCACACGGTCCGCACCACCGACTACCACACCGCCGGCGAACCCTTCCGGATCGTCGACCAGGACCTCCCCCCGATCCCCGGCGACACCGTCGCCGAACGCCGCGCCACCGCCCTCGCCGGCGGCGGCACGGGCACGGACCCGCGCCCCGGCCCGCTCGACGACCTGCGCCGCCTGCTGTCCCGGGAGCCACGCGGGCACGCGGGCATGTACGGCGGCTTCGTCGTGCCGCCCGACGACGACGGCGCCCACTTCGGCGTGCTGTTCTGGCACAAGGACGGCTACTCCACCGCCTGCGGCCACGGCACGATGGCCCTCGGAGCCTGGGCCGTCGACAGCGGACGCGTCCCGGCCCCCGACGACGGCGACGTCCCCGTCCGCGTCGACGTGCCCTCCGGCCGCGTCACCGCCACCGTGCACCGGGCCGGCGGCCGCACCACCGGCGTCACCTTCCGCAACGTGCCGACCCGCGTCGTCGCCCGAGACGTCGAGGTGACCACATCGCTCGGCACCGTCCACGCCGACCTCGCCCACTCCGGCGCCTGCTACGTCTCCGTCGCCGCCCGCGACCTGGGCCTCGACGTCACCACGCCCGCCCTGCCCGAACTCGTCCGGGCCGGACGGGAGATCCGCGCCGCGCTCCCCGCACACGACGTGTACGGCGTCATCCTCTACGAGGAGCTCCCCGCCACCCCCGAAGGGCGCCGGCAGCGCAACGTCACCGTCTTCGCCGACGGGCAGATCGACCGGTCCCCCTGCGGCTCCGGCACCTCCGCGCGGCTCGCCCTGCTCGGCGCCGACGGACGCCTCGGCCCGGGGGACACCCTGCGGCACGAGTCCGTCGTCGGCACCGTCTTCACCGGGCGCCTCCTCGCGGAGGGGATCACCGAGGTCCACGGCACCACCCACCGCACCGGCACCCACTCCTTCGTCCTCGACCCGCACGACGCACTGGGAACGGGGTTCCTCCTGTGAACCCGCCCCTCGTCCTCGACGCCGCCACCATGGCCCGCCTCCTGGGCCCGGCGGCGGCGACCCACGTCCTCGCCGAGGTCCTGCGGGCCGGACTCGACCCCGACGCGGGACCGCCCCGCACGGCCGTACCCGTCCCGGCCGGCGAACTCCTCCTGATGCCCGCCGCCTCCGGCGCCTACGCCGGGGTCAAGATCGCCGGAGTCGCCCCCGGCAACCCGGCCCGCGGCCTGCCCCGCATCACCGGCTCCTACCTCCTCCTCGACGGCGCCGACCTCCGGCCGCTCGCCCTCCTCGACGGAGCCGCGCTCACCGAACTCCGCACCCCCGCCGTCTCCGCCCTCGCCGTACGCCTCCTCACCCCGTCCGACCGGCCCCTGCGCCTCGTCCTGTTCGGGGCAGGACCCCAGGCGTACGGGCACCTGGAGGCCGTCCTCGCCGCCCGCGAGGTCGCCGAGGCCGTCGTCGTCGCGCGCGAGCCGGTCGGCGGGCGCGCCCTCGCCGGATACGCGCGGACCCTCGGCGTCCTCGCCCGTACCGGCGCACCGGACGACGTGGCCGCGGCGGACCTCGTCGTCTGCTGCACCACCGCCCGCGCACCGCTCTTCGACGGCGCCCTGGTCGCGCCCGGCGCGACCGTCGTCGCCGTCGGCTCCCACGAGCCGTCCGCCCGCGAGACCGACACCGCGCTCGTCACCCGGTCCGAGGTGTACGTCGAGGCCCGGGGCGCGGCCCTGCGGGAGGCCGGTGACCTGCTCGTCCCCCTCTCCGAGGGGGCGATCGGCGCCGAGCACGTCGCCGGCGATCTCGCGGAACTGGTGACGGGCCGCCGGACGCCGTCGCCTGGCCGCCCGCGCCTCTTCAAGAGCGTCGGCATGGCCTGGGAGGACCTCGCGGTGGCCGCCGCCCTGTACGAGGCGGCCCGTTCGGCGTAGAGGCACCGATGCCCCGGTCCCGCGCGCGGCGGGACCGGGGCGTCCGTGCGTTCAGCCGGCCTCGGGGAAGTGACAGGCGACCTCACGGGGCTCGCCCGCCACGGCCACCCGCAGGGGCGGCGCCTCGGTGCGGCAGACCGCCTGGGCCTTGGGGCAGCGCGGGTGGAAGGTGCAGCCCGGCGGGGGAGCGGCGGGGCTCGGCGGGTCACCGAGCAGGGTGATCCGCTCCCGGCTCCGCTCGGCCGCCGGGTCCGGGAGCGGCACGGCGGACAGCAGCGCCCGCGTGTAGGGGTGGGCCGGGGCGGTGTACACCCGCTCCTTGGCGCCGATCTCCACGATCCGGCCCAGGTACATCACGGCCACCCGGTCGCAGACCCGCTTCACCACGGACAGGTCGTGGGCGATGAAGAGATAGGCGAGCCCGAGTTCGCGCTGGAGCCGCTCCATCAGGTTGACGATCTGCGCCTGGACGGAGACGTCCAGGGCGGAGACCGGCTCGTCGGCCACCACCAGCCGCGGGCTGGTGGCCAGGGCGCGGGCGATGCCGATGCGCTGCGCCTGTCCGCCGGAGAACTCGTGGGGGTAGCGGTCGATGTGCTCCGGGATGAGGCCGACCAGCTCCATCAGCTCCACGGCCCGCTTGCGCGCCGCGGCCGCCGAACCGCCCTGGGTGAGCAGGGGGTCGGAGATGATCCGGGCCACGGTCTGCCGGGGGTTGAGGGAGGAGTGCGGGTCCTGGAAGACCATCTGGAGGTCGCGGCGCAGCGGCTTCAGTGCCCGCTGCGGCAGACGGCCGATCTCCCGGCCGTCGAACGCGACGGAGCCGGCGGTCGGTTCCAGGAGCCGCACGATCGTGCGGCCCGTGGTCGACTTGCCGCAGCCGGACTCGCCGACGAGGCCCAGGGTCTCGCCCGCCGCCACGTCGAAGCCGATGCCGTCGACGGCCCGCACGGGGGCCGAGCCGCGGCGGCGGCCCGGGAAGGTGACGGTGAGGTCCCGCACCCGGAGGAGGGGCGGTGGTGGGGTCGTGGTCATGGGGCGACGCCTTCGTACGCGGGGAAGTGGCAGGCGGCCGGGTGCCCGTCCGGGCCGCCGAGGGACGGGCGTTCGGTCGTACAGCGGGCCCGTTCCTCGGCGGGGCCGACGGCGGCGCGCGGGCAGCGGGGTGCGAACGCGCAGCCCGGCGAGGGGTCCAGCAGGGACGGCGGGCTTCCCGGGATCGCCCGCAGCGGGGCGTCGTCGGGGTCGTCGAGCCGGGGCAGCGAGTCGAGCAGCCCCTGGGTGTACGGGTGGGCGGGGGCGGCGAACAGGGCGTCCACCGGGGCGTGTTCGACGGCCCGGCCGCCGTACATGACGAGGACGTCGTGGGCGACCCGGGCGACCACTCCGAGATCGTGGGTGATCATGACGACCGAGAGGCCGCGTTCCTGCTGGAGGCGGGCGATCAGTTCCAGGATCTGCGCCTGGACGGTGACGTCGAGGGCGGTGGTGGGCTCGTCGGCGATGAGGAGGTCGGGTTCGCAGACGAGCGCCATCGCGATCATCACCCGCTGGCGCATGCCGCCGGAGAACTGGTGGGGGTACTCGCCGGCCCGCCGCCGGGGTTCGGGGATGCCGACCTCGGCGAGGGCCTCGACGGCCCGCTCGCGGGCCGCGGCCCGGCGGGAGCGGAAGTGGACGCGGTGGTGTTCGGCGATCTGCTCGCCGACGGTGTAGTAGGGGTGCAGGCTGGACAGCGGGTCCTGGAAGATCATGGCCATCCGGCGGCCCCGCAGGGTGTTCAGTTCGCGCTCGCCGAGGCCGATGAGTTCCCGGCCGTCGAGGGTGACGGAGCCGGTGACCCGGGCGCCGGTGTGCAGGCCCATGACGGCGAGCGAGGTGACCGACTTGCCGGAGCCGGACTCGCCGACGATGCCGAGGGTCCGGCCCGGCCGGACGTCGAAGGAGAGCGAGTCGACGGCCCTGACGGGTCCGTGCCGCGTCGCGAAGGTGACGTCGAGGTCCCGGACCGACAGGAGGGGGGCGGAGTCGGCCATCAGTACCTCACTCGCGGGTCGACGACGGCGTACAGCAGGTCGACGGCCAGGTTGGCGACGACGATGAAGGTGGCGGCGAGCAGGGTCACTCCGAGGATGACCGGCTGGTCGCCGGTGGACAGCGCGCCGTAGAAGAGCCGTCCGACGCCGGGCAGTCCGAAGATGGACTCGGTGATGACGGCGCCCGCGAGCAGACCGCCGAGGTCCATCCCGAAGATGGTGAGGATCGGGGTCATCCCGGCGCGCAGCCCGTGTTTGACGACGACGGTGCGGCGGGGCAGGCCCTTGGCGCGGGCGGTGCGGATGTACGGCTCCGCCATGGACTCGATCATCGAGCCGCGGCTCTGCCGGGCGTACATGGCGGCGTACAGGATCGCGAGCGCCAGCCACGGCAGCAGCATGTTCGACGCCCAGGACAGCGGGTCGTCGCCGAACGGCACGTACTGCGGATACGGCAGCAGGCCGGTGACCCGGATCAGGCCGTAGATGAGGAGGACGGAGGTGAAGTAGACGGGCAGGGAGGCGGCGGCGACCGCGCCGACCATCAGGACCCGGTCGGTGAGCGTGTCCTTGTGGAGCGCCGCGGTGACGCCTGCGGTGAGCCCGAGCAGCAGCCAGAGCGCGGCGGCGCCGAAGGCGAGGGACGCGGAGACGGGCAGCCGGTCGACGAGGAGGTCCCAGACGCTCTGGCTGTTCTCGTACGAGTAGCCGAGGCAGGGGAAGTCGCAGCGCAGCGCGTAGGGGCCGGTGCCCATCGTGCGGCCGGTGAAGATCCCGGTGACGAAGTCGGCGAACTGCCGCCAGAGCGGGGCGTCCAGGCCCATGTTGGCGCGGATGGCCTCCAGGCGTTCGGCGCTGCACGACTTGCCGCAGGCCGCGGCCGCCGGGTCGGAGGGCAGGACGTAGAAGATGGTGAAGGTGACGGCGGCGACGGCGACGAGGACGCCGAGCACGCCGAGGAGCCGGCGGCCGAGGTAGAGGATCACGCGCCGCCTCCCCGGGGGTCGAGGATGTCGCGCAGCGCGTCCCCGAGCAGGGTGAAGGCGAGCACGGTGAGGAAGAGGCAGAGGCTCGGGACGGCGAAGTACATGGGGTCCGTCTCGTAGTAGGCGACGCTCTCGGCGATCATCTGGCCCCAGGACGGGGTCGGCGGGCGGACGCCGACGCCGAGGTAGCTGAGGGCGGCCTCGGTGGCGATCATGCCGGGGACGATCAGGGTGGTGTACGCGATGACGGGCCCGGCGACGCCCGGGAGGATGTCGCGGACGAGGATGCGCCAGGGCCCGGAGCCGCCGACGCGGGCGGCGTCGACGTACTCGCGGTGCTTGAGCGACAGGGTCTGGCCGCGGACGATCCGGGCGATGCCGGGCCAGCCGAAGAGGCCGATGACGGCGGTCATGAGGACGATCCGGTTGACGTCCCGGGCCACCGACATCATCGCGATCATGAAGATGAGGGAGGGGAAGGACATCGTGAGGTCCATCAGCCGGGAGAGCACGGTGTCGGTGCGGCCGCCGAAGTAGCCGGCGCAGATGCCGGCCGCCGTCCCGGCGAGGACGACGATGGCCGTCGCGGCGAAGGCGATGAGCAGCGAGACCTGGGCGCCGTGCACGACCCGGGCGAACAGGTCGCGGCCGGTGACGGGTTCGACGCCGAGCCAGTGCTCGGCCGACACGCCGCCGAGCGGCCCGAGGGGCAGACCGCCCAGGTAGGGGTCGACGGCGCTCTTGTCGAACTCGTCCGGGCCCCAGCCGCCGAGCGCGGCGATCAGCGGGGCGGCCGCGGCGAGCAGCGCGAAGAAGGCGACCACGCCGAGGGAGAGGCGGGCGGCGGGGCGGCGGCGCAGTTCGGCCCGGACGAGCTGCCAGGGGCTGTGGGCCGTGCGGGCGGGAGGCGGTGCGGTGGTGGTCGTCACGGGTTCGGCCTCAGTTCGCGCTCTTCGAGGGGTCCTTGAGGCCGACCGTGGCGTAGTCGAGCTGGCCGCCGTAGGAGGTGTGGCCGAAGGCTCCGGCGATGTTGGTGCCGATGAGCAGGGGCCGGCGCTCGACGACGGCGGGCGCGGTCGGGGCCTTGGCGAGGATCTGGCCGTCGAGCTCCCGCCAGGCCTTGGCTGCCTGGTCGGCGTCGGTCATCGCGGCGATCTGGTCCATGCGCTTCATGGTGGTGTCGTCGCGGAAGAGCGAGTGGTTGCCGGAGTTGCCCTTCTCCTTGATGTAGCGGCCGTCGAAGACGAAGGGGAGGAAGGTCGAGCCGGAGGGGTAGTCGGGGCACCAGCCGGTGTAGACGAGGTCGGTGCGGTTCTTGGTGTCGCCGATGGTGTCGTAGAAGGCGGAGGGGTCGACGGTCTCGATGGTGACCTTGATCCCGGCCCGGCCGAGGGACTGCTGGACGGCCTCGCCGACGGCCTTGTCGCCGTTGGAGACGGTGATCCGGGTGGTGAAGCCGTCCGGCTTGCCGGCCTCCTTGAGGAGCTGCTTCGCCTTGGCCACGTCGCCGGTGAGCGGGATGCCGAGGGTGTCGGGCTGCTTGCCGCCGAAGAGGACGCCGGGCATCAGCGCGGTGGCCGGGTCGTTGAGGGCGGGGCCGCCGGAGGCGGTGAGGACGGCCTCGCGGTCGAGGGCGTACTGCACGGCCCGGCGGACCCTGACGTCGTCGAAGGGCGCGCGGCCGGTGTGCATCTGGACCATCTCGGTGCAGCTGGTCGACTCGGCGAGGAGGCGGGCCCGGATGTCGGGCTTGGTGAGCACCTTGGGGGTGGATTCGGGGCGGAGCTTGTCCCAGGGGACGGCGGAGGCGTCGGGGCCGGCGGCGGCGATGAGCCGGTCGTCGATCTGGTTGGCCTTGAGGCCCATGGTGACGACGATCCGGTCCGGGTACGCCTTGCGCACGGTGTCCGTCTTCGGGTCCCAGTGGGTGTTGCGGACGAGGACGAGCCGCTTGTCGCGGGCGTAGGAGTCGACCTTGTACGGCCCCGAGGAGAAGGGCCGGTTGTCGTACTGCGGGCCCTTGTCCTGGGACGGGGGCACGGGCGCGAAGGTGGGGAGGGTGGCGGCGAAGGGGAACTCGGCGAAGGGCGTGCGGAGTTCGAAGACGATGGTCCGCTCGTCGGGGGTCTTCACGGAGGCGAGGTGCTTGCCGCCCGCCGGGCCCTGGTAGCCCTCCGCGCCGGCCAGGTAGCGGGCCGCGTAGTCGGGGCCGCCGGGCAGGTCGGGCGAGAAGGAGCGCTCGACGTTGTGCTTGATGTCCCGGGAGGTGATCGGGGTGCCGTCCTCGTACTTCAGCCCGGGCTTGAGCTTGAAGGTCCAGGTCCGGGCGCCGTTGGACGGGGTGCCGAGGTCCTCGGCGAGGTCGGGGGCCAGTTCGCCGCCCCGGGTGCCGGGCGCCGCCGCGTAGGTGACGAGGGTGCGGTAGAGCAGGCGGGTGCCGAAGTCCATGTCGCCCATCACCCAGTTGCGGGCCGGGTCGAGATGGGTGAAGTCCTGGTTGGACAGGACGGTGAGGGTGCCGCCCTTCTGCGGGGTGCCGCCGAGGACCGCCCCGCTGTTGGTGGTCGCGGGGTTCTTTCCGTTCCGGGCGCCCCCGGGGGTGTCCGAGCCGGAGCAGCCGGTGACGGCGAGGGCCAGGGTCGTCACCAGGGCCGTGGCCAGGGTGCGCGTGCGCTTGTTCATGCGGGTCACTCCGGGGAGCAGTCGGACAGCCTCGGTCGGCTGGAATGTGACCGGTAACATAGTAATGTGAAATTGTACTGACAAGGTGTCGGGTGCCCCGTTATCCATCCGTGTCCGGCGAACGCCCGGTCGGGACCCCGATGATGACCTCGACGGGTGTCGACCCGGGGTCTTGGCAGGGCCAGTGCAATGTGAAATATTACTGATGTGCCCACGAGAGAAACCTCGGACGTCATCGTCATCGGCGCCGGCGTGGTCGGCGCGGCCTGCGCCCACTACGCGGCCCTCGCCGGCCTCTCCGTCACCGTCGTCGACCGCGGCTCCGTCGCGGGCGGCACGACCGGAGCGGGCGAGGGCAACCTCCTGGTCTCCGACAAGGAACCCGGCCCCGAACTCGAACTCGCCCTCCTCTCCACCGCGTTGTGGAGCGAACTCGCCGAACGGCTACCGCCGGCCGTCGAGTACGAGGCCAAGGGCGGTCTCGTCGTCGCCTCCGGCGAGACGGGACTGCACGCCCTGCGGGAGTTCGCGGGCCGCCAGGAGAAAGCCGGCGTCATCGCGCACGAGGTCCCGGCCGACCGGCTCCACGACCTGGAGCCCCATCTCGCACCCGGACTCACCGGCGGCTTCCACTACCCCCAGGACGCCCAGGTGATGCCCGCCCACGCCGCCGCACGGCTGCTCCACGCCGCCGGCGACCGGGTCCGCCTCGCGCTGGGTGAGGAGGTCACCGCCCTCCTCACCGGCGCGGACGGAGCGGTCCGCGGCGTACGCACCACCACCCGCGACATCCACGCCCCGTACGTGGTGAACGCCGCGGGCACCTGGGGCGGCGCCGTCGCCGGACTCGCCGGGGTCCACCTCCCCGTGCTGCCCCGCCGCGGCTTCGTCCTCGTCACCGAACCCCTGCCCCGCGTCGTCCGGCACAAGGTGTACGCCGCCGACTACGTCGCCGACGTGGCCAGCGGCTCCGCCGCGCTCCAGACCTCGGCCGTCGTCGAAGGCACCCCCGCGGGACCCGTCCTCATCGGCGCCAGCCGCGAACGCGTCGGCTTCGACCGGACGCTCTCCACGGAGGTCCTGCGCCGCCTCGCCACCGGGGCCACCACCCTCTTCCCCGTTCTCGGCACCGTACGGGCGATCCGCACCTACCTCGGCTTCCGCCCCTACCTCCCCGACCACCTGCCCGCCGTCGGACCCGACCCGCGCGTCCCCGGACTGCTGCACGCCTGCGGCCACGAGGGCGCGGGCATCGGACTCGCCCCCGTCACCGGCCGGATCGTCACGGCCTGCGTCACCGGCACCGAACCACCCCTCGACCTCCACCCGTTCCGCCCCGAGCGCTTCGACGCCGCCGACCGGTGAGGCGCGCACCCACCGACACGAGAGGAGGGCCCGTGGCCCGCACCCCCATCGGCCTGGTCAGGGCGGAGCCCGAGCCGCCGTTCGAGATCACCTTCGACGGCCGCCGCCTCACCGCCCTGCCCGGCCAGAGCCTCGCCGCCGCCCTGTGGGGCGCGGGCATCCTCGCCTGGCGCACCACCCGCGACCGAGGCCGCCCGCGCGGCGCGTTCTGCGGCATCGGCCAGTGCTACGACTGCCTCGCCACCGTCAACGGCGTGCCCAACCGCCGCGCCTGCCTGGTCCCGGCCCGCCCCGGCGACGCCGTCACCACTCAGGAAGGCCACGGCCATGACCGCCTCGGCGTCTGAACCGGACGACGACGACGCGGGCACGCCCCCTGCCGTGCCGTACGACCTGGCGGTCGTCGGCGCGGGCTCCGCCGGGCTCGCCGGCGCCGTGACCGCTGCCCGGCTCGGCCTCTCCGTGGCCCTGCTGGACTCCTCCGCCCAGCCCGGCGGCCAGTTCTACCGGCACCCCGCGCCCGCCCTCGGCGCGATCCGCCCCGAGGCCCTCCACCACGACTGGTCCGCCTTCACCGACCTGCGCCGCCGCCTGACGGCGAGCGACGTCCGACACCTGACCGGCCATCATGTCTGGTCCCTGACCAGGGAGTCCGACGACACCTGGTCGGTCCACGCCCTCACCGGCGCCGACGGCGTCGACGAGGCGCCCGTACGCATCCGGGCCCGCGCCCTGCTGCTCGCCACCGGCGCCTACGAGCGCCAACTGCCCTTCCCCGGCTGGACCCTGCCCGGCGTCGTGGGCGCCGGAGGCGCCCAGGCCATGCTCAAGTCCGGCCTGGTGCTGCCCGGTCGGCGCGTCGTCGTGGCCGGCAGCGGCCCGCTGCTGCTCGCCGTCGCCGCCTCGCTCGCCTCGGCCGGCGCCCGGGTGCCGATGGTCGTCGAAGCGGCGGGATACCTGCGGTACGCCCGGGCTCCCCGCGCCCTCGTCGGCAACCCGCGCAAGGCCGTCGAAGCCCTCGTCCACGGAGTCGCACTGGCCCGGCACCGGGTCCCCGTACGGCTCCGCCACGCGGTCACCGAGGTGCACGGCACCGACCGGGTGGAGGCCGTCACGGTCAGCCGCCTGGACCGCGACTGGCGCCCCGTACCGGGCTCGGGCCGCAGGATCGACTGCGACGCCCTCGCCGTCGGTCACGGCCTCGTCCCCCAGATCGAACTTGCCACGGCGGTCGGCTGCGCCACCCGCACGCTGCCCGACGGCACCCTGGGCCTCGCCCTGGGGGACTTCCAGGAGAGCTCGGTGCCCGGCCTGTGGGCGGCGGGGGAGACCGGCGGCGTCGGCGGAGCCGAACTCGCCCGCACCGAGGGGGAGCTGGCGGGCCGGGCGATCGCCGCCCGGCTTCTCGGCCACCGCACCGGCGCCGGGACCACCACCGGACTCCGGCGCCGCCGCGACCGCCTGCGGGCCTTTGCCGACGTGATGGCCGCCGCGCACGCCCCCGGTCCCGGCTGGCCCGCCTGGCTGAACGACGACACGGACGTCTGCCGCTGCGAGGAGGTCCCCGCGGGCCGGATCCGCGAGGCGGTCGCCGAGCTCGGCGCGCACGACGCCCGGACCGTCAAACTCCTCACCCGGGCCGGCATGGGGTGGTGCCAGGGCCGGATGTGCGGGACGGCCGTGGCATGCCTCGCGGCCGCCGGCCGCACCCCCGAACCCCCCTCCGAGCACCGGCCGTTCGCCGTGCCCGTACCCCTGTCGGCGCTCGCAGCGCTCGACGCTCCGCCGGACCCCGCCGCCGGGTCCGAAGGACCGGCACACCCCACCCACCAGCACCCACACAGGACAGAAAGGCCGTCGAGATGAACGACACCACCTGGACCACCGAGCGCCCCTGGCGCGGCATCATGGTCGCCACCACCCTGCCGTTCCGGGACGACCTCTCCGTCGACCACGACGCCTACGCCGAGCACGTCGCCTGGCTGATCGCCAACGGCTGCGACGGCGTCGTCCCCAACGGCTCCCTCGGCGAGTACCAGACCCTCACCGCCGACGAGCGCGCCCGGGTCGTCCGTACCGCCGTCGAGGCCGCCGGCGACGGGGCGCGGGTCATGCCCGGCGTCGCCGCGTACGGCAGCGCCGAGTCGCGCCGATGGGCCGAGCAGGCCGCCGAGGCCGGCTGCGGTTCGGTCCTGCTCCTGCCGCCCAACGCCTACCGCGCCGACGAGCCCTCCGTCCTCGCCCACTACGCGGACGTCGCCCGGGTCGGCATCCCCGTCGTCGCGTACAACAACCCCATCGACACCAAGGTCGACCTCGTCCCCGACCTGCTCGCGAAGCTGCACACCGCCGGAAGCATCGTCGCCGTGAAGGAGTTCAGCGGCGACGTCCGCAGGGCCTACGAGATCGCCGAACTCGCCCCCAACCTCGACCTGCTGATCGGCGCCGACGACGTCCTCCTGGAACTCGCCCTGGCCGGTGCGGTCGGCTGGATCGCCGGCTACCCCAACGCCCTCCCCGCCAGCTGCGCCGAGCTGTACCGGGCCGCCGTCGCGGGCGACCTCGCCACCGCCCGGCCGCTCTACTCCTCGCTGCACTCCCTGCTGCGCTGGGACTCCAAGATCGAGTTCGTCCAGTGCATCAAGCTGTCCATGGACATCGCCGGCCGCCGCGGCGGGCCGACCCGTCCGCCGCGCCTCCCCCTCACCGGAGCCACCGAGGCCGCCGTCCGCACCGCCACCGAGAAGGCCGTCGCCGACGGCCACCGCTGACGGGGCCACCGACGAGCCCACCGCCGGTGGCCGGAGCCCCCGGCCACCGGCCCTCCCGACCGGTCACGGGCTCGCGCCCGGCCACCCCGTCCTCCCGACCGCCCACCGAAAGGAACGAACCCCGTGCGTACGCGTCAGGTCTTCCACGCCGTCGACTCCCACACCGAGGGCATGCCCACCCGGGTCGTCACCGGAGGCGTCGGTGTGATCCCCGGGGCCACCATGGCCGAGCGCAGGCTTCACTTCATCGAGCACCTCGACCACCTCAGGACCCTCCTCATGTTCGAGCCGCGCGGGCACGCGGCCATGAGCGGCGCGATCCTCCAGCCGCCCACCCGACCCGACGCCGACTACGGAGTCCTCTACATCGAGGTCTCGGGACTCCTGCCGATGTGCGGACACGGCACCATCGGCGTCGCCACCGTCCTCGTCGAGACCGGCATGGTGCCGGTCGTCGAACCGGTCACCACCGTCCGCCTCGACACCCCCGCAGGCCTCGTCTCCGTCGACGTCCGGGTCCAGGACGGCGTGGCCGAGCACGCCACCTTCACCAACGTGCCCGCCTTCTGCGTCGGCCTCGACCGCGCGGTCGACGTCCCCGGCCACGGCAAGGTCAACTACGACCTCGCCTACGGCGGCAACTTCTACGCCTTCGTCGAACTCGACGCCCTCGGACTGCCCTTCGACCGCGACCGCAAGGACGACCTCCTCGCCGCCGGGCTCGCGATCATGGACGCGATCAACGCCTCTCCCGACTGGCCCGTCCACCCCACCCAGCCCGAGATCGCCGGGCTCAAGCACGTCTACCTCGCCGCCCCCGGCTCCGACGCCCGCCACTCGCGGCACGCGATGGCCATCCACCCCGGCTGGTTCGACCGCTCCCCGTGCGGCACCGGGACCAGCGCGCGGATGGCCCAGCTCCACGCGCGCGGCGAACTCCCGCTCGACCACGACTTCGTCAACGAGTCCTTCATCGGCACCCGGTTCACCGGCCGCCTCACCGCCGGCCCGGAGGTCGGCGGCCTGCCCACCGTCATCCCCACCGTCACCGGCCGCGCCTGGATCACCGGCACCGCCCAGTACTTCCTCGACCCGGCCGACCCCTTCCCCGGAGGCTTCCTCCTGTGACCACCGACGCCAGCCTCGTCTCCCGCAACCCGGCCGACCCCGCCGACGTGCTCGTACGACTCCGCGCCCCGGGCGCCTTCGCCGCCGCCGACGCCGTCGAGCGGGCCCGCGCCGCCCAGCCCGGCTGGCTGCGCGCCGGGGCCGCCGCCCGCTCGGCCGCCCTCGGCGCCGTCGCCGACGCCCTGGCGGCCGCGGCCGACGAGCTCGCCGCCCTCGCCGTACGCGAGGTGGGCAAGCCCGTCGGCGAGGCCCGGGCCGAGGTCGCGCGCGCCGTCGCCATCTGGCGCTACTACGCCCAAGCGCCCTTCGAACCCACCGGAGCCGTCCACGAGACCGCGGCCGGCCCCGGACTCCTCCTCAGCCGGCGCCGCCCGCACGGAGTGGCGGGACTCGTCACCCCCTGGAACTTCCCCTTCGCCATCCCGAGCTGGAAGGCCGCCCCGGCGCTCGCGGCCGGCAACGCCGTCGTCCTCAAGCCGGCCCCCGAGGCCACCGCCTGCGCCCTGCGGCTCGCCGAGATCGTCCGACACGCCCTGCCCGGGCAGGTGTTCGACGTGCTGCCGGGCGGCGCCACCGAGGGCAACGCCCTCGTCTCCGCCGCCGACGTCGTCTCCTTCACCGGCTCCACCCCCGTGGGCCGCGCCGTCGCCCGCGCGGCGACCGCGCGCGGCATCCCCGCGCAGGCGGAGATGGGCGGACTCAACGCGGCGATCGTCCTGCCCGACGCCGACCTCGGCCGGGCCGCGGCCGACATCGCCGCCGCCGTCGCCGGGTTCGCCGGCCAGAAGTGCACCGCGACCAGCCGGATCGTCGCGGTCGGCGCCGTGCTCGACCCGCTGCGCGAGGCGCTCGCCGAGGCGTTCCGGGCCGTCCGGGTCGGTGACCCGAACGACCCCGGCACGGTCTGCGGGCCGCTCGTCCACGAGAGCGCGCGGGAGCGCGTCGCCGAGTCCTGGCAGGGGCTCTCCGCGCTCGCCGGCGCGACCGTACCGGAGCGCACCGGCTGGTACGCGGCCCCCACCCTGGTCGAGAAGGTCCCGCCCGGCCACCGACTGCTCAACGAGGAGGTCTTCGGGCCCGTCGCCGCCCTGCTGCCCGCCGACGACCTCGCCCACGCGGTACGGATCACCAACTCCGTGCCGTACGGCCTCGTCACCTCCGTCCACACGGCCGACCTCGACACCGCCCTGTACGGCCTCGACCTCGTCGACACCGGCATGATCCGGATCAACGCCCCGTCCACCGGCGTCGACTTCCACCTGCCGTTCGGCGGCGCCAAGCAGTCCGGCCACGGCCCGCGCGAACAGGGCAAGGCCGCCCTGGACTTCTACACGTCCTCGCGCACCTACACACTGGCACCCACGGGCGCGGCGGCATGACATCGTACGGTGGTGACGGAGACCGAACCGAAGGGACCACCACCGCCATGGGGCACCTGACCCACCGCGACCTCAACGCCTCCCGCGAGCGGCTGCGCGACCAGGTCGCCCACGCCCTGCGCGCCGCCCTGATCTCCGGCGAGCTGCGGCCCGGCGTGGTGTACTCGGCCCCCACCCTGGCGGAGGACTTCGGGATCTCCGCCACCCCCGTACGCGAGGCGATGCTCGACCTGGCCCGTGAGGGTCTGGTCGAGCCCGTCCGCAACAAGGGATTCCGGGTCACCGAGGTCGACGAGCGCGACCTCGACCAGTTCACCGAGATCCGCGCGCTCATCGAGATCCCCACGGTCGGCCGCGTCACCCGGTCCGCCGCCCGCGAGGACCTGGAGGCGCTGCGGCCGGTGGCCACGGAGATCGTGCGCGCCGCCCGCGAGCACGACCTCATCGGCTACCTGGAGGCCGACCGGCTGTTCCACCTCACCCTGCTCGGCCTCGCGGGCAACGAACGCCTCGTCGAGACCGTCGGAGACCTCCGCAAGCGCTCCCGTCTGTACGGGCTCACCGCCCTGGACGAGAGCGGCGACCTCATCCCCTCCGCCGAGGAGCACCTGGAGCTCCTCGACCTGATGATCGCCGGGGACGCCGAGGGCGCGGAGGCCTGCATGACCCGGCACCTGGGCCACGTCCGCTCCCTCTGGGCGAAGAGCGGCGGACCGGCCGAGCGGTAGGCCTGCCTCTGGGCCCCGGGGCCTGCCGGGAGTCAAGGTCACGGAGTCACGATCGGGAAGTCCGGCTCGGGGGTTTCGAGGACCGCGAGCAGCCGGGGGAGCAGACCGCGGTCGCCGGTCATGGTGATCCCCGCGGTGCCCTTGCCCGCGAGCAGGGTGAGGAGCTGGGGTTTGGTCATCCTCAGGGTCAGGGCGGCGTCGGCGGCCGGGCGGTCGTCCCTGGTCCAGGTCAGGAGGCCGTTGGCGAGGCGCAGGTGCCAGTAGTCGGCGCCGATGTGCCAGTCCATGACGATCCGCAGCGACCAGGCCTTCGGGCCGTCGACGCGGACCGCGAGGCTGTCGATGATCTGGCCGACCGTCAGGGCCAGGTACATGTCGGGGCCGAGCGTGGCGGTGGCGCGCGGGGTGATGCCGTGGAGCAGCTCCTGGGCCCCCGTGAGGTAGAAGTTCCGCCAGACGGCGTTCTCGACGGCCTGTCCCAGGCGGGTGTAGAGCGCGGCCAGCTGGCGCTTGGCCCGGCTGTCCCGAGGGTCGTTGAAGACGGCGTGGTTGAGCAGCGTGACGGCGAAGCGCAGCTCGCCCCGGTCGGCGTAGTGCCGGGCGCGGGCGCGGACCGCGGCCTGGCCGCCGAGGGACTCGACGTACAGCCGGGCCTCCTCGGCGGGCGGGTGTTCCCAGAGGTGGGCCGGGTTGCCGTCGAACCAGCCCATGTACCGCTGGTAGACCGCCTTGACGTTGTGGCTGAGCGAGCCGTAGTAGCCGCGGTTGGCCCAGACCCCTTCGAGCTGCGGCGGGAGCCGGAAGGTCTCCGCGATCTCGGTGCCGGTCAGGCCGCGGTTGATCAGCCGGACGGTCTGGTCGTGCAGATAGCCGTACAGGTCCCGCTGGTGGGTGAGGAGCGCGACGATGGCGTCGTTGCCCCAGGTCGGCCAGTGGTGCGAGGCGAAGGCGACGTCGGCGGCGCCGTCGTAGAGTCCGATCGACTCGGTGAGGTAGCCGGCCCAGGCATGGGCGTCGCGCACCTGGGCGCCGCGCAGGGTGAGGATGTTGTGCATGGTGTGGGTGGCGTTCTCGGCCATGCACACCGCGCGCAGGTCCGGGAAGAGGAAGTTCATCTCCTCCTGGCATTCGGTGCCCGGCGTCATCTGGAACCGGATCCGCACCCCGTCGAGCACGACCTCCTCGCCCGTGGCCCCGATGTACCGGGTGGGGGCGATGAGCCCGACGGTGCCGAGCGAGACCGTGAGGCCGAGCCCGCAGCCGACCTGCGCGGCCGCGTTCTTCGGGAGCGTGGAGCCGTACATGTAGCCGGCCCGCCGGGCCATCGCGGTGCCGACGTAGACGTTCTCGCTGACCGCGTGCTCCATGAAGCCCTTCGGGGCGAGCACGGGTACGTCCCCGGCGCCGTCAGGCAGCACGCCCCGGCAGCCGCCGAAGTGGTCGACGTGCGGATGGGTGTAGATCATCGCCCGCACCGCGCGGTCCCCCCGGTGGGTGCGGTAGAGCCGCAGGGCCGCGGCGGCGGTCTCGGCGGAGATGAGCGGGTCGATGACGATGATGCCGGTGTCGCCCTCGACGATCGTCATGTTGGACAGGTCCAGGCCCCTGACCTGGTAGATCCGGTCGGTGACCCGGTAGAGGCCCTGGCGGGACAGGAGGCGCGCCTGCCGCCATAGGCTGGGGTCGACGGTGGCGGGTCCCGCGTGGCCGCCGTCGTCGCCGTCGGCGCCGGGTCGGCCGTCCCCGCCGTGGCCGCCGCCGTCCCCGCCGCGACCGCTGCCGTCGTCGCCCCGGCCTTCGCGTGCGTCCTCCGCCTCGGTCAGGAATCGGTACGCGCCCGGGTCCCAGACGGTCCGCCCGGTGGCGTCGGTGATCGGTCCGCCGGTGAACGCGGCGACGAAGCCGCGGTCCGCGTCGCCGAAGTCGGTCTCGTCGTCGTACGGCAGCCCGTCGGTCCGCGTGGGCGTCCCCATCGCCCGGGGCAGGTGCCCGGCGAGCGCCTGGGCGGTCTGCGGGTTCAGGGAGACGGAGGCGGCCGCGGCGCCCATCGCGGCGGCGGCCGCGACGAAGCCGCGCCGGTTCATCGGAGTCATGGCAGAGTCACGCCCTTCTCGGTGAGGACGCCCACTATTGCAGTCGGACTGCAATACCAGTCAAGGGCTGGGCGGCACCCCGTCCAGGAGAGCCCGGAGCGTCCGCTCCATCGCCGCCCGGGCCGCCGCCCCGTCGAGCCCCCGGCGGGACCGCAGATGGTCCCAGACCGCCCAGGACGAGGCGGCCTCCAGGGCGTCGAGCAGCCCACCGGGAGCCCCGGCGTCCGCCACCCGCCCCAACTCCGGTGCGAACACCGCCGCGACATCCGCCCGGAACCAGGCGTCGCCCTCCGCCATCACCCCGCGCAGGCCCGGCGAGTCCGCCTCCAGACCGAGCCCGATCTTCCGGATCGGCGTCATCACCTCGTACATCCGGGCGCGCTGAGCGAGCAGCGCCGCCGCCTTGCGGCCGGTCTCCTCCTCGGGCGGCACCGGTTCCGCGTGGGCGCGCCACCGCTCGGCCTGCCGCCGCGCGGCCGCCACGTACAGCGCCTCGCGGTCGGCGAAGTGCACGAACACCGTCCGCTCCGACACCCCGGCCCGCTCCGCGATCGCCTTCCGGGTGGGTTCCCTGCCGTCCTCCGAGACCAGCCCGAGCAGCGCGTCGAGCAGCGCCGCGTACGTCCACTCCGGGTCGCGCCTGCGCCGCCCCCGCGTGCCGGAATCCGCGCGTCCGGGGCCCTTTCCCGCCTCTGTGTCGTTCACCGGCCCATGGTGGCAGAAGGGCCGCGTCAGCCGGCCGGACGCAGCCGGCCGGTGAGGAAGGCGAGGATCTCGTCGCGGGCCCGGACCGTGGGGTGGCCCGCCTCGTCGACCAGATGGGCGGTGACGACACTGTGCGGGGTGCCGACCACGTCGGCGAAGAACGGCGGCGGGACCGGGTTCGCCGCGTCGTCCGGCAGGACCCGCCCGTCGAAGGCCTCGCCGAGCAGCGCGCGATAGGCGGCGAAACGCTGCCCGGTGCACCAGCGGTCGCCCTCGAACCGGTAGGCGAGGACGGTGAGTCCGTCGCGGGCGAGCCGGTCACGGACGGCCCGCGCGTCCGCCGCGTCGAGTTCCAGCCCGCCGGGGTCGTCGAGCGGCAGCGACGGGTGGTTGACCACGGGGGCGATCACCGCCGGCTCCAGGGCCATGGTGAGCGCGAAGTTGCCGGTGAAGCAGAGGCCGATCGCGCCGACCCCGGGCCCGCCGCACTCCTCGTGGGCCTGGCGCGCCAGCCCGCGCAGCCACACCGTCACCGGGCTGGTCCCGCCGCCCGCGAAGGCGCGGAACTCCGCGCTGACGCAGGCGCGGCGGACGACCTCCCGGCCGCCCTCCGCCGTGGGGAACGCGCCGTCCGTCCCGAACAGCGAGGGCACATGCACGGTGAAGCCCGCGTCCCGCACCCAGCGGGCCAGCCGCAGCACGTCGGGACTGATGCCGGGCATCTCGGGCAGCACCACCACGGCGGGCCCGGCCCCGGCCACGTACACGGTCTTCTCCACCCCCTGTACGGCCACGCTCCGGCGGATGAAGTCGGTGATCGGATCGTCGGTCATGGGGCCAGCGTGGCCCGGCGCCGGCCGGTCCGTGGAGGGGCGGGATCGCCTGGTCCAGGGGTAATCTCGCCACGCGAGACGGGATCGTACGGCGAAGGGGGTACGGGGACGATGACGGTGGCCGTACGGCGCCCGAAGGCGCCAGGAGACCGCGACGCGCGGCGGGCGGACGCCGACCGCGCCCCGGACGCGCGAGGGGCGGACGCCGACCGAACTCCGGACGTGCGAGGGGCGGATGGCGACCGCGCCCCGGACGTGCGGCGGGCGGACCGCGACCGCGCCGCGGACGCGCGGCGGGTGGACCGGGGCGGCGGCGGGGCCGGTGCGCTGCGGGTCGGGGTGCTCGCCTACCCCGGCTGTTTCGCGTCCGAAGTCTTCGGCGTGCCGGACCTGTTGACGATGGCCGCGCACGTCGCCGGACCGGACGCGCCCGGCTACCGGGTGACGGTCGTCTCGCCGCGCCGCCGGGTCGTCGCCTCGGGCGGCGCGAGCCTGGACGTGCGTCCGCTGCGCGAGGTCGACGTCCTGGTCGTGCCCGGGTTCGAACGGGGCCCCGGCACGGACCTCGACGCACTTCTCGCCGGACTGGCCCCCGAGACCGAGGCGATCCGCGCCCAGGCCGCCGCCGGGACCGCCGTCGTCTCGCTCTGCGTCGGCGCGTTCCTGCTCGCGGAGGCCGGGCTGCTCGACGGGCGCCGGGCCACCACGTCCTGGCTGTACGCCGACGAACTGGCCGGGCGCTGCCCGACGGCCGACGTCCGGCCCGAACGGCTGGTCGTCACCGACGCGGGGGTCACGACCACGGCCGCGTTCAGCGCCATGTACGACTTCGCGCTCGACCTGATCCGCCGGCACAGCGGTGACCGAGTGGCCCGCACCACCGCGCGGGTGGCGCTCGTCGACGACGCGCGGACCTCGCAGACCCCGTACGTCGACCCGCGGCTGCTGCCGCGGCCCGGGGCCGGGTTCTCGCGGCGGGTCATGCGGCGGCTCGACCAGAACCTCGCCGAGCGGTACGACCTGGGCGCGCTCGCGGACGACTTCCGGGTCAGCACCCGCACCCTCCTGCGCCGGTTCGCCGAGGAGACCGGGCACAGCCCGCTGGCCCATCTGCAGGCCTCCAGGGTCCGCAGGGCCCGCCACCTCCTGGAGACCACCGACCGCACGGTCGCCTCCGTGGCGGCGGCCGTCGGATACCAGGACCCCGGCACGTTCGCGGCCCTCTTCGCCCGCCACACCGGCCACCGGCCGAGCGCCTATCGCGCCGCCTTCCGCCGCCGCGACCGGGGCCCGGAGGGGTGAGCGGGCGGAGAGATCGCCCCAGGGGTGCCGTCATGAGACCCGGCCGGACGCGGCAAGGTCAATGGCGTTGACGTAAGGCCCGGGCGGTTATCGGCCCGCGTCCGGGTGCAGGGCCGCCGCGCCCGTGAGGGTCAGTTCCAGGGCGAAGGGGTAGCCGCTGTCGCGCATGTCGACGGCCAGGTGGGGGAAGGTCGCCGCGATGTGCGGATGGGTCTCGGCGCAGAGTTTGCCGTAGGCGGCCTGCCAGACCTCCGCGTCGGCGGCCGCGGCGAGCGGCGGCAGGGCAGCCGCGGCGGCGTCCTGGGCGGCGAAGGCGAGCGCCTGGTCGACGAAGGCGTGGTAGATCCGGACGGCCAGGGCGTCGGGGAAGCCGCCGTCGCGGAGGATGCCGATGATCCGCTCGACGGCCCGGGTCTCGTGCGGCCGGCCCGTGGTGCGGTGGGCGGCGAGCAGTGCGGCCTGCGGCTGGGCGAGGTACGCGGCGTGGATGCGCAGGCCCATCGCCCGCAGGTCGGTGCGCCAGTCGCCGGTGGCCGTCCAGCCCTCCTGGGCGCGGCCGATGACCTCGTCGGCGAGGGCGAGGAGCAGCGCGTCGGTGTTGCGGAAGTAGCGGTAGAGCGCGGTGGGGTCGGCGCCGAGCGCGGCGCCGAGCCGGCGGACCGAGAGTGCCGTCGCGCCGTGCTGTTCGACGAGCCGCAGGGCGGTCTCGATGATGAGCCGTTCGGAGAGGACGGCGCCTTCCCGGGTGGGGCGGCGGCGCCGTCGGCCTGCTTCGGGGACCACGCGATCGGACATGGCCGGGACCTTACGTCAACACCATTGACGTGTAAACGGCTCGGCGGCTTCGATGGCGTCCGTCACCGTCACCCGTCGCCGCCAGCGCACACCCGCAGGGGAGCCGCCGCATGCCTCACGCCGATCTGGTCTTCACCGGAGGACCCGTCCTCACCATGGACCCGGCCCGGAGCCGGGCGACCTCGCTCGCGGTCACCGGGGAGCGGATCGCCGCCGTCGGCCACGACGAGGTGCGGGAGCTGATCGGGCCCCGCACGGAGGTGGTGGATCTCGCGGGCAGGATGCTGCTGCCCGGCTTCCAGGACTCCCACATCCACGCGGTCGGCGGCGGCGCCGAACTGGCCGAGTGCGATCTCACCGACGTCGTCGACGCCGACGCGTGCCTGGAGCGGATCAGGGCCTACGCCGAGGCGCACCCGGAGCGGGAGTGGATCACCGGCGGCGGCTGGTCGATGGAGGGGTTCGCCGGCGGGCTGCCGACCCGTCAGCAGCTGGACTCCGTGGTGCCGGACCGGCCGGTGCTGCTCTCCAACCGGGACCACCACGGGGCCTGGGCCAACACCCGGGCGCTCGAACTGGCCGGCCTGACCGCCGCCACCCCGGACCCGGCCGACGGCCGGATGGAGCGGGAGACGGACGGCTTCCCGACCGGCATGCTCCAGGAGGGCGCGACGGCGCTGGTCGCCCGCCTGGTGCCGGTGAGGACGCCGGAGGAGCGGCTCGCGGGGCTGCTGCGGGCCCAGAAGCTGCTGCACTCGCTCGGCATCACCGGCTGGCAGGACGCGCTGCTCGGCGACTTCAACGGCATGGCGGACCCGTCGACCGCCTATCTGACGGCGGCCCGGGACGGTTCCCTGACCGCCCGGGTGAACGGCGCGCTGTGGTGGGACCGGGACCGCGGCGCCGAGCAGATTCCCGAACTGGTGCGGCGCCGTGAGGAGCTGACGTACGGACGGTTCCGTGCCGGGTCCGTGAAGATCATGCAGGACGGCATCGCGGAGAACTTCACGGCCGCGCTGACCGCCCCGTACCTCGACGGCTGCGGCTGCGCCACCGCGAACAGCGGTCTCAGCTTCGTCGACCCGGAGGCCCTGCGGAAATATGTGACGGAGCTCGACGCGCTCGACTTCCAGGTCCACTTCCACGCCCTCGGCGACCGGGCCGTACGGGAGGCGCTCGACGCGATCGAGGCCGCCGTGGCCGCCAACGGACGGCGCGGCAACCGGCACCACCTGGCCCACCTCCAGGTCGTCCACCCCGACGACCTGCCCCGCTTCGCGGCGCTCGGCGCCCTCGCGAACATCCAGCCGCTGTGGGCGGCGCACGAGCCGCAGATGGACACGCTGACCATTCCGTTCCTCGGTCCGGAGCGCGCGGCCTGGCAGTACCCCTTCGGTGGTCTGCTGCGGGCGGGCGCCACCCTGGTGGCGGGCAGCGACTGGCCGGTCTCAAGCCCCGACCCGCTCGCGGGCGTCCACGTCGCCGTGAACCGCCGTGAACCGGGGGCCACCGACGAGCGGGTGTTCCTTCCCGAGCAGCGCATCGACCTCCTCTCGGCCCTCACCGCCTACACGGCCGGCTCCGCGCACGTGAACGGCTTCAACGACGCCGGCAGTCTCCTCCCCGGCCACCTGGCCGACCTGGTGGTGCTCGACCGGGACATCCTGGCCGCGCCGCCGGAGGAGATCGCCGAGGCCCGGGTGGAACGGACCTATGTGGGCGGGGCGCTCGTGTTCGGCGACTGAGACCGCGCCGCCGCCCCCGAGGTCCCGGGGTTCCGCACCGACGAGGCCCGTACGTCGAGCCGGACCGGCACCAGCACCCCGCCGGTCTCCCGCTGCCCGTGCTCGAGGACGGCCACGAGCAGTTCGATCCCGGCCTCGGCGACCGCGTCGGGGCGCAGGCTGAGCGTCGTCACCGGCGGCTGCGTGTGCAGGGCGGTCTCGTCCTCGCTCACACAGGCGAGGAGGAGGTCGCCGGGCACGTCGTAGCCGTGGCGGCGGGCCGCCTCCAGCAGCAGCGGCGGGCTCGCCTCGGCGACCACGAACAGGGCGTCCGGGCGTTCGGGCCCGGCCGTCAGGGCGGTTTCGACGGCCCGGACGACCGGCCCGTTGCCCGGCTCGGCGGCCCGTACGGACAGCTCCGGCAGCCCGTGCGCCGCGCACCAGTCGTGGTGTGCGGCGAACACCTCGCGGTGGAAGCGGGTGGTGCTGTCGGGGACGACGAGGGCGGGGCGCCGGGCCCCCTGGGCGGCGAAGTGGTCCAGGGTCCGGTGGACGGCGGCGGTCGCGTCGACGTCCACCCAGTGGGCCTCCGGCAGGCCTTCCACGGACCGGTCGCTGAAGACCGGGATGCGGGCGGCGACCAGGTCTTCGACGATCCGGTCGTCGGCGACGGGGTCGGCGACGACCACGGCGTCCAGGGGCAGCGCGGCCCACTCGCTCTGCAGCGATCCGGCGGGCAGCAGCACCATCGCGTACCCGCGTCCGAGGGCGCTGGCGGCGGTGGCCCCGGTGAGCCGGGCGAAGTACGGCGACTCCAGGAAGGTCCAGGGGGCGTCGGCCAGTTCGCCGACCACGTAGCCGATGAGCCGGGCGCGTCCCGCGCGCAGGTGCCGCGCGGTGGCGTTGGGCCGGTAGCCCATCCGGCGCGCGGTCTCGCGGGCCCGCTCCCGGACCTCGGGGGAGAGCCGGCCGGTGTCGTTGAGCGCCGCCGAGACGGTGGTCTTGGACAGTCCCGCCTCGCGGGCGACGTCGACGAGACGGACGCGCGGGGCGGGGCGTCCGGCCTGGGGCGAGGGCGGCCCGCCGGGCCCTGAAGCTTCGGTCATGGGACCGATGCTGCCATCCTCCCGACCTCTGCAAAACCGTTCCCGCAAAGCCGGCCGAACTCTTGTGCGGGAACGTTCCCGCATCAATACTCGCTCCATCCTCCCGTGCCCGACACAACACCCGTAAAGGGGTGGGTCTGCATGCGCATGCCCGGATTCATCGTCTTCGTCTGTACCGCCGCGCTCGCGGCCTCCCTCACCGCCTGCTCCGGAGCCACCCGGCCGCAGACCGGCGCCGGCGGAGGTGCCGGCTTCGACGTCACCCCGACCTCCCCGGCCGCCAAGGGCGAACTGGACTCCTTCACCTGGTCGCTGTACGCCGAGCCGTACACCCTGGACTACGCCCTCGCGTACGACTACCCGCCGAACACCGTGCTCGCCAACGTCTGCGAGCAGCTGCTGCGGGTCACCCCCGACCTGAGGATCGAACCCGGACTCGCGGTCAAGTGGACCCGGCCCGACCCGCGCACCCTCGTCTACACCCTGCGGCCCGGCGTGAAGTTCCACGACGGCACCACCATGACCGCCGACGACGTCGTCGCCTCCCTCACGCGCCAGACGGACCCGGCCACCGGCTCCCCCTGGGGCTCCGCCTTCAAGAACGTCGACTCCGTGGAGAAGACCGGCCCGCTGGAGGTGACGATCCGCCTCGGCAAGGCCGACGTCCTCTTCCACGAACTCCTGGCCGCCTCGCCCGGCACCGTCGTCAGCGCCGCCTCCCTCGCCCGGCAGGGCAAGGACTACGGCACCCCCAAGGGCTCCCTGAACTGCACCGGCCCCTTCTCCCTCGAGAAGTGGGCGCAGGGCGACAGCATCACGCTCCGCAGGAACCCCGCCTACTGGGACAAGAAGCTCGTCCCGAAGTCCGCATCCGTGAAGTTCACCTTCGTCGAGGACCCGGCCGCCCGCTCCAACGCCTTCCTGTCCGGCGCCGCCGACGGCGGCTACATGGTCCCCGCCACCTCCCTCGGCCATCTGCGGAGCAGCGGGAAGGGCTCGCTCCTCTTCGGCCCCAACACCGCCGCCGCGAACCTCGCCGTCCTCGACTTCCACGGCCCGCTCGGCAACCTCAAGGTCCGCAAGGCCCTGTCCATGGCCCTCGACCGGAAGAACATCGTCAAGGCGGCGGCCGGCGGCGTCGGCGTCCCCGCCAAGGCACCCGCCGCACGCGGCGCCTGGGCGCTCGCCCCCGAGAAGACCGCCACCCTGTTCGACACGCTCCCCGAGCCCGCGTACGACGTCGAGGGCGCCAAGAAGCTCGTCCAGGAGGCCGGCGCCACCGGCCGCACCATCACCCTCGCCACCAGCTCGCTCGCCCCCGAGATCAGCGTGGTCGCCAACGCCGTACAGGCGGCAGGACGGCAGATCGGCCTCGACGTCAGGCTGAAGCCCGTCTCACCCGACGCGTACAGCGGCATCTTCGTCGACCCGGCCGCCCGCGAGGGGCTCGACCTGGTCGTCACCAACGGCTACGACAACACCCCGGACCCGCTGGAGTTCTACCAGTATCTGCGCACCGGCGACTTCGGGAACTACGGCAAGTGGTCCGACGCCGCGTTCGACGTCGCCTTCGACCGGGCCAACTCCGAACCGGACCCCGGCAAGCGCGCCGAGCTGACCGCGAAGCTCCAGGAGATCGCCCTGCGCGAGCTCCCCGTCATCCCCGTGTACGAGGCGCCGTACTCGGTCTTCCTCGGCAAGCGCGTCACCGGCGCGCCCACCGGCATCGCCCAGCTCTACTACCCCTGGGCCGCGACGATCGGGGCCGCGCAGTCATGACCCGCTTCCTCCTCGGGCGACTCCTCGGCCTGGCGGCCGTGCTGTTCCTGACCTCGATCGTGGTCTTCGGCGCCGTCCACCTGGCACCGGGCGACCCCGTGACCTTCCTGCTGCACGGCCGCCCCGCGACCCCCGAGACCGTGGCCGCCCTGCGCGCCGAGCACCACCTGGACGACCCCCTCGCCGTCCAGTACGGGAAATGGCTCGGCGGCGTCCTCACCGGTGACCTCGGCCGCTCCGCCCAGTACCACCAGGACGTCACCGCCCTCCTCGGCTCCCGGCTGCCCGGCACCGCCCTGCTCGTCGGCTACGCGGCCCTGCTCGTCGCCGCCCTCGGGGTCGGCGCCGGCATCCTCGCGGCGCTGCGCCCGGGCCTCCTCGACCGGGCGGTGCTCATCGGCACGGGCGTGGCCACCGCCACCCCGTCCTTCGTCACCGCGATCGTGCTCGTCTCCTTCTTCTCGGTCCAGCTCGGCTGGTTCCCCGGTCCCGGCGGCGGCGCGGCGGACGGCCTCGGCGCCCGGCTCCACCAGCTCACCCTCCCGGCCCTCGCCCTCGCCCTCACCTTCGCGGGCCTGCTCGCCCGGGTCACCCGCTCCGCGATGCTCGACGAACTCGGCCGCGAGCACGTCGAGGTGGCGCGCGCCCGGGGCGTCGCCGCCCGCACGGTGGTCCGCCGGCACGTCCTGCGCAACGCCCTTGGCCCGGTCGTCACCGTCGGCGGCACCATGCTGGCCGGCCTCCTCATCAGCACCTCGATCGTGGAGACCGCCTTCGACGTGCCAGGGCTCGGCTCGCTGCTCGTGCAGTCGGTCACCGCCCAGGACTTCGCCGTCGTCCAGGCGGTCACCCTGCTCAGCGTGGCGGCCTTCGTCCTCGTCAACCTCGCGGTCGACCTGCTCGCCCCGCTCATCGACCCCCGTCTCTCCCCCGGGGAAGGCTCCTCATGACGACCACCCTCAGCACGGCGCCGTACCGCAGGCCGGGCCTGCGCGGACTGCGCGTCCTCGGCCAGGGCCCGCTGTTCACGGCCTCGGTCGCGGTGCTCGCCCTCCTCGTCCTCGTCGCCGTGCTCGCCCCCGTCCTCGCGCCGTACGACCCCGAGGCCCTCGACCTCGCCGCCAGCCTCGTCGGCACCGGCGGCGACCACCTCCTGGGCACCGACCAGTCCGGCCGGGACATCCTGTCCCGGCTGCTCCACGGCGCCCGCACCGGGCTCCTCGGCCCGCTGCTCGTGGTCGGCGTGTCCACCCTGCTCGGCGTGCTGCTCGGCGTGGTGGCCGCCTGGCGGGGCGGCTGGGCCGACGCGGTCCTCTCCCGCTCGATGGACCTCGTCTTCGCGATCCCCGGGCTGATGCTCGCGATCCTGCTCGTCTCCGTCGTCGGCCCCGGCATGACCGCACCCGTCGTCGCCATGTCCGTCGCCTACACCCCGTACGTGGGCCGGCTGGTGCGCGGGATCGCCCGGCAGGAGAAGCGGCGGCCGTACATCGAGGCGTACGTGGTGCAGGGCTGGTCCGGCTGGACGGTGTGCCTGCGCCACCTCCTGCCGAACATCGCGCCGACCGTCCTCGCCCAGTCCGCGATGAACTTCGGGTACGCGCTCATGGACCTGGCCGCCCTGTCCTTCCTCGGCTTCGGCGTCCAGCCGCCGACCGCCGACTGGGGCGCCATGATCAACGAGGGCCAGGGGGCCGTCCTGCAGGGCGCGATGCTCCCCGCCCTGGCGCCGTCCGCGTGCATCGTGCTCGCGGTCGTGGCCTTCGGAATCGTCGGCGAGGGGCTCGCCGACCGGATCGCGCGACGGGAGAAGTGAACGCCATGACGTCGACAGCGAACGGCGCCCCGACACCACCGGCACCGGCGCCGCCCGTCCTGGAGATCGACGGGCTCGGCATCCGGCTCCCCGACGACCGGGCCGCGCGGCCCGTCCTGGACGGGATCAGCCTGACCGTACGGCCGGGGGAGACCGTCGGGCTCGTCGGCGAGTCCGGCTCAGGCAAGTCCGTCGCCTGCCGGAGCGTCCTCGGACTGCTGCCCGCGGGCGCCCGCACCAGCGGGCAGGTCAGGGTCTCGGGACGGGACGTGCTCCGCATGCGCCCCAAGGAACTCGCCGCGCTGCGGGCCCGCGAGGTCGCCATGGTCTTCCAGGACCCGCGCGCCTCCCTCAACCCGCTGCGCCGCGTCGGCGACTTCCTCACCGAAGGGCTGCGCGCCGCCGGCACCCCCGCCGGCCAGGCCGCCGCACGCGCCGGGGAACTCCTCGACGCCGTCGGCATCCGCGACCCGCACGGCGCCCTGCGCCGCTATCCGCACCAGTTCTCCGGCGGCATGCTCCAGCGGGTCGTCATCGCCGCCGCCCTCGCCGCCGAGCCCGCCCTGCTCCTCGCCGACGAACCGACCACCGCCCTCGACGTCACCACCCAGGCCGAGGTGATCGCGATCCTGGCGCGGCTGAGGGCCGAGCGCGGCACCGGGATGCTCTTCGTCACCCACGACCTGGAACTGGCCTCGGCGATCTGCGACCGGGTGTACGTGATGTACGCGGGCCGGATCGTCGAGACCCGGACCACCGCCGAGCTCTTCGACCGGCCCCGCCACCCCTACACGGCGGGACTCCTCGCCTGCACCCCGCGCATCGAGCCCGGCGCCCCCGCGCCGCTGCCCATCCCGGGCCGGCCGGTCTCGCTCGCCGAAGCCCCGCCCGGCTGCTCCTTCGCCGCCCGCTGCCCGCACGCGGTGGCGCGCTGCACCGAGGAGAAGCCCGCACTGGCACCGCACGGCGGGGGACTCGCCGCATGCCTCCGCGCCGAGGAAGGAATCACCCTGTGACCGAGGGACTGGTGGTCGACCGGCTGACGAAGAGGTACGGCACGCACACGGCCGTCGACGGGGTGTCGTTCACCCTGCCGCCGGGCGGTTCGCTGGCGATCGTCGGCGAGTCGGGGAGCGGCAAGACGACGACGGTACGGATGCTCGTGGGCCTGGAGCGCGCCGACGGCGGCACGGTCCGCCTCGACGGCCGCGACCGTTCGGCCCGCGCCCGGGGCCGCGCCGAGCGGCTGGCGCGGGCCCGGGAGATCCAGATGGTCTTCCAGGACCCCTATCTGTCCCTCGACCCGAGGGTGACGGTGAGCGGCTGCCTGGACGAGGTCCTGCGGCTGCACACCGGCCTGGACGCCGCCGCGCGCCGGGTGAGGGTCGCCGAACTCCTCGACCGGGTCGGGCTGGGGAGCCGCGAGGCGGGCGCCCTGCCGCGCGGTCTTTCCGGCGGCCAGCGCCAGCGCGTGGCGATCGCACGGGCCCTCGCGGTGGAGCCCCGGGTGCTGGTCCTCGACGAGGCGGTCGCCGCGCTCGACGTGTCGATCCAGGCGCAGATCCTCGATCTGCTGCGCGAGATCCGGCGTGCGGCGGGGGTCGGCTATCTGTTCGTGACCCATGACCTCGCGGTCGTACGGCACATCGCCGACGAGGTGCTCGTCCTGAGGTCGGGCGCGGTCCTGGAGTCGGGCCCCGTGGACCGGGTGCTCGACGCGCCGGACCACCCGTACACCCGGCTGCTGCTCGACTCCGTGCCCCGGCGCGGCAGGCCCCTGGGCGGCGCCCGCTGAGGGCGGACGCCCGGGGCGACGGGCGGTTCGGACGCGCTCCGCCCCGACGCCGTCGGCGGCTGAACGGACCGCGCGCCGGGCGGTGTCAGCGCGCGGCCGTGGGACGCGGGCAGCGCGGCAGGGCCGGGCGGTCCTTGGTGCGCACGGCGGGCAGCCAGGCCGTCGGGGGCGCGGAACCGGCCGGGAGGCGGACCCGGAACCAGCGGGTGGACCACCGGGCCTCCTCGTCGATGATGGGCTGCCCGTCGGGCAGTTCGCAGTCGGCCGCCAAGACGTCGTCGTGCCACACCCGAGTCGGGACGACGTTGTCCGCCGTGTACGCCCGCAGGGGATCGACCGCCAGGCCGAGACTGCACCCGGCGGCCCGATCGGCCCGCTCCCGGCAGCTCCGCTCCGCGTTGAACACCCGGACGGTGCCGGCCGGCGCGCCCACCCGGACGGGCGGCCCGGACGAGCCCCCTCGGGCCGCGTCCGAGCACAGGGCGGCGGCGGCGACGCCGCAGAGCGCGGTGGCGAGGACGGCGGTCCGGGCCCGGCCCCGCCGCCGCCCCGACCCCGCCCCCGTACCCGCTCCGGTCGCGTCCTGGTGCGCGGCGATGCGGGCCAGCAGGCTCTCGGCGGTGTGCGGCGCGCGCGCCGCGTGGTTCGGGGCGAGGCAGTCGGCGGCCAGCGCGCGCCAGAACGGCGGCACCGTGTGGTCCATCCGCAGCGGGGCGCGTCCCTGCGCGTACTCCTGCACGGCGGCGCCGCGCGCCACGGGTGTCGCCCCCGAGAACGGCGAGCCGCCCGCCGAGAACACCTCGTGGATGACGATGCCCAGGGCCCAGATGTCGGCGGACGGCCGCACCCGCACGCCGAGTTCGCCGAGCGGCGCCCGCCAGCGCTCGGGCGGCAGGTAGTCGAGGGTGCCCATCGGCGGCACGTATCCGTGTGTCCCCGTGAGTTCGGTGGCGAGGCCGAAGTCCGAGAGCTTCACGGAGCGGTCCTCGCCGAGCAGGACGTTCTCCGGTTTGAGGTCGGCGTGGACCCAGCCCGAGCCGTGGAGATGGGCGAGCCCCTCGCAGATCCCGGCGATCAGCGGGCCGCGGTCGGCCTCGGGCACTCCGGCGTCGATGAGTTCGCGCAGGCTGCCGACGGCCCGTTCCATCACGAGCACGATCGCGCCGTCCAGGGCGGGCCGGTCGGGCGCCGTGAGGACGAACGACTCCCGCAGGCCGATCAGCCGGGGATGCCCGACCCTGCTGCCGAGGTCCACCTCGCGGCGGGCGGACTCCATGATCCTGCGCGCCTGGCGCGGCGCGAGCCCGGCCGTCGGCATGACTTTGAGCGCGACTTCGGCGGGGCCCGATGAGCCGGCGGCCGCGTCGGCGGGCCGGGCCGCGTAGACGGTCGACCAGCCTCCGGAGCCGATCAGCCGGGTCACCACCCAGTCGCCCACCTCGCTGCCCGCCGCGAGCACATCCGTACGGTCGCTCGCGGTGGGGGCGCCGGGGCGGTCCGGGGAGGTCATGATCCGGCCTGCCGCTCCCGCCCTCCGGCTCCCGTCTGGGGCGGCAGCAGCGCGAGGTGCTCCTCACGTACGAGCCCGAACCGCAGGGCGAGGCCCACGATCTCCTCCCGCTTGCCGTTGCGGCGGTCGGCCTTGCCGGTCTCGCCGGTGTCCGGGGCCGCGATGCGCAGCTTCTCCTCGGCGAGGTAGTCGATGTGCGAGCTGACCGCCCGCGCGGTCAGCGTGCCGCAGGCGGGGTGGTCCCTGAGCCGCTCGACGATCTGCGGAGTGGTGGGGACCGCCACCCGGGACTGGTCCCGCAGCCGCGGTTCGCAGAGGGCGAGGAGCACGAGGAAGTACGTGGCGGTCTCGTCGAGGGAGTACGCGGTGACGGTGCTGTTCCCCCAGGGGACGTCCATGGCCTCGGGGTCGAGGAAGACGTGGTCGGGGGCGTACACCTGGAAGGCGATGGTGGCGTCGCTGCGCGTGGGCAGCACCACGCGGGAGAACTCGAACGGGATGGGCGCGCCGACCCGGCGGGGCGGGATGCGCAGGTACTCGCCCGCCCCTTCGGGGTTCTCCACCAGGTAGCTGTGGCTGGTGCTGTAGTTCGTCAGCTGCCAGTGGTCGTGGGTCACCCGGATCTCCCCGGCCAGCCGCGAGATGGCCGGGTCGGCCAGCAGCAGCTCCACGGGGACCGTGGCGGAGCCCCGTCCGAAGCGGGCGACCTCGCCGGGGCCGAGCCGCAGGGTCACCGCGTCACCGGGCGGTTCGCCGCCTTCGGCGCCACCGCTTCCCTGCGGCAGATGGATGACTACGCCGCTCACCGTTCCCCCGTCCCCCAGCCGTACGCGTCGGTCGAGCCGAACGATACTCATCCGTAGGGGGAGTTCACCGTCGTACTTTGGCCACCTCGCCCGGGTGCCCCGCGCGGGTGCCGGGGGCGTCGCCGCCGGAGGTACGACGAGCCGCCCGGAGCGCTCCGCCCTCGGCGCGCTCGGCGGCGGACGGCTCCCGCCCCGGCCAGGTCACTGTAACGCTGTGACATGAGCCGCTATGTGGGGCTGTTTCCGGGCCGCCGGCGGGCCGTTCGTCCGGAGATGTGACCTCGGCACCCGGCGGACACCGGCCGCCGCCGCCGAAGGCCGGCCCGCGCGCCCCGCGCCTCCCGGGCGCGGAGCGGCTGCCGGGGGAGAGGCAGTTCAAGGTGGGGAAAGTCACCGTGGCGCGGGGCCGGAGAGCCGGGCCGGAGGAGGTTCACGGCCCGTACCGCAGGCGGAGTCCCCCCTTCCGATGGCGCGATCCGTACTCTCCGGTCACCAGGCGGGACCGCCCGGCACGAGGGGCGCGACCGCACGGTCGCCGAACGCCGCCCACGGCCGCCACCCGCCGCTCGGCCGTTCCTGCACCCGGGTCCGTACCCCGCCCGACGCGGTCACGGCGAAGACGTGGAGGCGTCCGGTGACGTCGAGGGCGGCCGTGGGGGTGGCCGCCAGCCGCAGACCGGGTTCGCCGAACTCCCCGCCCGGACTCCACTCCCCGCCCGGAGCCACCTGCCAGCGGTGCACGAGCCGCGCGCCGCCCGGTGCCAGGGAGAACGCCTCCAGGCGGCCGTCGTCGTTGGCCGCGAACAGCGGCGCGGCGGCGCTCCAGCCGAACAGCGGCAGCCACCCGCCCCAGCCACCGCTCGGCACGGCCTGCCGCCGGACGAAGGTCCCGACGCCCGACGGCCCGATCGCGGCCACGGAGAGCCGACCGCTGCCGTCCCCGGCCACCCGGGGCGCGGCGCCCGCCGCCGTGCCGTACGGATGCCAGTCAGCGGTCCACGGCCCGGCGGCGGCCTCCTGCCAGCGGTGCACGATCCCGGAGCCGCCGGGCAGCAGGGCGAACACCTCCAGGCGGCCGTCGGCGTTCGCCGCCACCACCGGGGGCGCGCCCGCCGCCGCTCCGAAGCCGGGCTGCCAGGGGTCCCAGGCCAGGGACCCGGGTGACGCCTGGCGGCGCCGCGCGACGGCACCGCCGCCCGGACTCAGGGCGAAGACCTCCAGCCGGCCGGCCGCGTCGCGTGCGACGGCGGGGGCGGCGCCCGCCGGGCCGCCGAACTCCTCCCAGTCGTGCCAGCCGCCGTCCGACCGCTGCACCCTGCGGTGCAGATTGACGCCGCCGGGGGCGAGCGAGAAGACCTCGAGGCGGCCGTCGGCGTCGCGGCCCAGGGTGGGGACCGCGCCGGCCGGGCCGCCGAACCGCTCCCACTCCGACCAGCCGTCGCCGTACGGGTCGAGCTGGACGCGCCGCAGCATCGAGCGGTCGGCCGCGTCGAGCGCGAACACCGTGAGCCGGCCGCGCACGTCGAGGCCGGCCACCGGGTTGTCGGGGCTCTGCCAGGGGGCCGGGCCGTCCCGCCACACCAGGGGCGCCACGTACAGCCCGTTGCGGAACCAGCCCGCGGCGCTGGCGTACCACGTGTCCCCGTCGGCGGTCACCTCGACGGCGTGACCGGGCACGTGCCCGGCGTACCCGGAGAGTTCGAAGCGGAACGGGTCCCGGGACGCCAGCACGTCCGTGCCCTCGTAGCCGCCCCGCGGCCCCACGAACAGGTAGTACCAGCCGTCCCGCCGGACCACGCACGGCGACTCGGTGACCGAGACGGTCGCGTCCGTGCTCGCGTCGGTGAACGCGACCCCCGGCTCGCTCCAGCGCAGCAGATCGGCGGACCGCCGGTACGCCACGACGTGGTGCCCGCCCGCGTCCGAGAGCTCCGTGTAGTACATGACCCACTCGGCGCCGACTCGCAGCACCATCGGGTCCCGCGCGGCGCGGCCCCGGAACAGCGGGCCGGACGGCTCGCGGGTCCAGGTGAACAGGTCGTCCGAGGTGGCGAGGTTGATCGCGGCACCGCCCTCGCCGCCCGCCGCGTAGAACATCCAGAATCTGCCGTCGGCCTCGACGACGTGCGGCGCCCACAGGTGTTCCTCGCCGAAGTAGGCAGGGTCGACGGTGAGGGCGTCGGCGTGGCTCGTCCACGGCCCGCGCGGGCTCGGCGCGGAGGCGTGGGCGAAGGAGATCTCCGCCGCGCTGTCGGGGGCCTCGCCGCGCGGCGCGCTCTCCCCGACGATGGAGAACAGGTGCCAGCGGCCCCGCCCGTGGACCAGGGTGTGGTCGTTGAGGTAGCGCGGGCCACCGGAGTCCGAGGGGTCGTAGACGTACGCGAAGGGTTCCGCGCCGACCCACCGGGGGGCCGGGTCGTCCCCGACCGCCGCGGCGGCGGCGGCCTCCCCGGCCCGGCCGAGGCCCAGGAGCGGGAGCCCGGCGGCCCCGGCCATGCCGTGCAGCAGGTTCCGTCTGCTGATCGGAAGCACGAGTCCCTCCAGCGGGAGCGTCAGCCGAGGCCGGGGCCGGCGGTGTCGTTGACCCAGGTCCAGGGGGACCAGCTGGCGAAGCCGGTCTGCCAGGTGTGGAAGGTGCCCGTGGGGTTGGTGCCGAAGACCTCGATCCGGCCGTCGGCGTTGGCGGCGGCGGTGACCTCGGTGCCGCCGGTGCCGAACGGCGCCCACGCGCCGTAGGGGGCGTTGACGGCGGTCTGCCACAGGTGCATGGCGGTGCTGCCGTTCATGGCGAAGACCTCGACGCGCCCGTCGGCGGTGCGTTCGCTGGTGAGCTGGGCGTCGGCCGGGCCCCCGGTGGCCTCCCAGCCGGACCAGTCGGCGGGGCCGGTCTGGTACCGGTGGAACACCCCGACCGGGCCGGAGGCGAAGACTTCCAGGCGGCCGTCGGCGTTGTGGTCGACCGTCAGGTCGCGGCCCCCCTCACCGAAGCCGTCCCACCCGGACCAGCCGCCACTGGGCGCCGTCTGGTACCGGTGCTGGAAGGTGCTTCCGTTGAGGGCGAAGACCTCGAGGCGCCCGTCGGGAGCCTTCTCCATCTCCACGCGGCTGTCGGCGGGGCCGCCGCCCGTGGGCGTCCACTCCGACCAGCCGCCGTTGGGGGCGAGCTGATAGCGGTGGAAGAGCCCGACCGGGCCGGAGGCGTAGACCTCGATCCGGCCGTCGGCGTTGACCCCGGCCGCCGTGTCCCGGCCCCCCTCGCCGAAGGCCTCCCAGTTCGACCAGCCGCCGGACGGGCTCAGCTGCCAGCGGTGCTGGAAGGTGCTGCCGCTCAGCGCGAACAGCTCAAGGCGGCCGTCGGCGTTGGGCGCGATGGCGAGCTCGGCGTTGCCCGGCCCGCCGAGCGGCTCCCACGCCGACCAGTCGCCGTTGACCCGCTGCTGCCAGGCGTGGTGGATGCCGTCGGCGCCCGCCGCGAACACCTCCAGCCGTCCGTCCGCCGACCGCGCCGACACGACCCGGCCCGACTCCGCCGGATGCACCAGCGGCTTCGGCTGCGGACCGGTGCCCGGGGTGCAGGGCAGCACCACGCCGCGCTCCGCGAGGTAGACCTCGGGGTCGATGCCGTACGAGGTGGACTGGTCCCCCCAGATCCGCAGGTGGAGGTGGGGGCCGGTGGAGTTCCCCTCGGAGCCCATCAGGGCGATCTGCTGGCCGGCCACGACCCGGTCCCCGGCGAAGACGTCCCGCCGGGACATGTGCCCGTACTCGGAGATCCGCCCGTCGGGGTGCAGCACCCGGATCCACTGGCCGTAGTCGCCGCTGTACCCGGAGATGGTCACCTCGCCGTCGCCGACCGCGTAGATCGGCGTCCCGACGTCGTTGGCGATGTCCACGCCGTTGTGACCGGAGTGGTAGTGCTGGGACACGGGACCGGCGGCCGGGCAGGCCGCGGCGGCGGCGGTACGGGCCGAGGCCGGAGCCGCGGGCACCACCGCGGGCAGCAGCAGGGCGGCGGCCGCGGCGAGCGCACAGGTCAGTGCACGGCGGGAAAGTGCAGTCAGCACAGGACGCTCCTCCAGGGGGCGCGGTCCGTCGACCGGGCGGCGCGAACGGGCGGTAGGGAACGTAGCAACGCACCCGCCGCCGACAGACCCCGGAAGGTTACGGAGTGACAGCCGGGAGCGCGTCGGCTACGACGGCCCGTCAGGAGACGCCCCATCATCGGGATTTCATCGCCCCTCCCTAACGTGACCGCGTTCGCACGAGGACCGGACCGAAGGAAGGACGGCTCGATGGCACGGAGGCGATCAAGAGCGGGGCTGCCGGTGACGGTGGCGGCCGTGGTCGCGGTGATGAGCACGGTGGCGGCCACGGGGTCCACGGCCGCCACGGGGGGCGGGGCGGCGGGGCCGGACAGGCCGACGATCCGGTACACGGAGTACGGGATCCCGCACATCATCGCCTCGGACTGGGAGGGGCTGGGCACCGGCTACGGATACGCGGCAGCCAAGGACAACATCTGCACCCTGGCCGACACCTATCTGATGGTCAACGCCCAGCGCTCCCGGTACCTGGGACCCCAGGGCAAGGCGAGCCCCGGCCAGAACCAGAACAGCACCACCAATCTCAACAGCGACCTGTACTTCCAGCGGATCAAGGACAACCGGGTGGTGGAGCGGCTGCTCGAACAGCCCGCCCCCGACGGACCCGAACCCGAGGTGCGCGAGGCCATCCGCGGTTACGTCCAGGGCTACAACCGCTACCTGGCAGAGACGGGCGCCGGGAACCTCACCGACCCGGCCTGCCGCGGCGCGGCCTGGGTGCGGCCGATCACCGAGCTGGACGTCTACCGGCACGCGCACGCCGAGATCATCATGGGCAGCGCCGACGCGCTCCTGGACGGCCAGGTCAACGCCGCCCCGCCTGGGGCCTCGGCCGCCGCGAAGCCGAAGTCACCGCCGCCGGCTTCCTCTCCCAAGGAGACGGCGGCGAAGATCAGCGCCGCGATGGCGGTCAGCAGACAGCAGAGCATGGGAAGCAACGCCCTGGCCGTCGGCTCGCAGGGCGTGTCCGGCGGCACCAGCATGCTGCTGGCCAACCCGCACTTCCCGTGGCAGGGCAAGAATCGGATGTGGCAGAGCCACCTGACGATCCCGGGCAAGGTGAACGTCTCCGGGGCGAGCCTGCTCGGCCTCCCCGCGGTCAACATCGGGTACAACGACGACGTCGCCTGGAGCCACACCGTCGCCACGGTGGCCCCGTTCGGCCTGTTCGACGTCCAGGTCGACCCGCTGAACCCCACCATGTACCTGGTCGACGGCGCCTGGGAGCGGATGACCTCCCAGCAGGTCGCCGTCGACGTGCGGAACCCGGACGGCTCCCTCGGGAAGGTCACCAGGACGCTGTGGTCCACCCGCTACGGCCCGGTCACCACGTCGCTGCAGGGGGTGGCGCTGCCCTGGGTGGTCAGCGCGCACGCGGTGCGCGACGTGAACATGAACAACCTGCGGGCGCTGAACACCTGGTTCCGTCTCGACCAGGCCAAGGACGTCGACGACGTGGTGAACACCCTGGAGACCACCCAGGGCGTCCCCTTCTTCAACACGATCGCCTCCGACCGCAAGGGCAAGGCGCTGTACGCGGACATCCAGGCCACCGCGAACATCACCGACGCCCACGCGAACTCCTGCCTCACCATGACCGGCCAACTGCTCTTCAACCAGCCGCTGAAGCTGCCGAACGTGCCGCCCATCTCCATCTTCGACGGCAAGCGGAGCGCCTGCGACTGGCCCGACGACCCGAACGCGGTCGCACCGGGACTGCTCGACCCGCACAAGCAACCCCGCCTGATCCGGGACGACTTCGTCGGCAACGCCAACGACAGCGCCTGGCTGGCCAACCCGGAGCAGCCGCTGAGCTTCCCCCGGGTGATGGGCGACGCCGGCGCGCCCCGCTCGCTGCGCACCCAGGAGCTCATCCTGACCGCGCAGAAGCGGATCAACGGGACCGACGGACTGCCGGGCCGGGGCTTCACCCCGGACACCATGGGGAAGCTGCTGTTCGCCGACAACAGCCGGGCGGCCGACCTGGCCCTCAACGCCACCGTGGCGATGTGCCAGAGCGTCCCCTTCGGGCTGGTCCTGGTGGACGGCAACCTGGTCAACGTGAGCGAGGCCTGCCCGGTCCTGGCCGGCTGGAAGGACCACGACTACACGGCGGACAGCCGGGGCTCCCTGCTCTTCGCGAACTACTGGTACTCCCTGCTCGGCGGGCAGGGCGTCGAGAAGCTCCCGTGGCGGGTCCCCTTCGACCCCAAGGACCCGGTCCACACGCCGAACTCGCTGGACACCGGGAGTTCCGCCCTCCGGGACGCCCTGGCCCGCGCCGTGCTCGCGATGCGCACCGCGGGCATCGCCCTGAACGCGCCGCTGTCGGACGTCCAGAAGGTCACGCGGGGCGGTGAGCAGATCCCGATCCACGGAATGATCGGCGAACTCGGCGTACTGAACGTCATCAAGGCCGGCCAGGTCGACGGGAAGACGGACGTCGTCTTCGGCTCCAGCTTCATCCAGCAGGTCCGGTTCACCGCCGAGGGCCCGCCGCAGGCGCGGTCCGTCCTGGCCTACTCCCAGTCGGCCGACCCGAACTCGGCCCACTACGCCGACCAGACCAAGCTCTTCTCGGCCGGCCAGTGGGTGACCGAGCGCTTCACCGAGGACCAGATCGCGGCCTCACCGGCCCTGGTCGTCAAGGTCCTCGACTGACACCACGCCCCATAGAAGACCACGACAGAAGACCACGAGAGAGGGAGCACCATGTTCGGAGGACGCGGCGCGAAGCGCCGGCGCATGACGGTGGCCTGGCTGTTCGCCGCCCTGGCCCTGGCCACGGTCCTGCCGGCGGCCTCGGCCCAGGCCGCCGACGACACCACCCCGCCCCCGATGACGGACGGCTTCGGCCTGACGCAGGTGGGCGCGGCGGTCGGCACCGCCACCAACTTCTACCTCACCGTGACCACCGCCGAGGTCGCCGAGGAACAGCACATCAAGATCATCCTGCCGAGCGGCTACTACGACGACCCGAACCGGCGCTACCCGGTGATGTACTTCCTGCACGGCTCGCCCGACGACCCGGTGCAGCAGACCTATCCGGCGCTGAGCATGTCGGACCGGATGATCACGGTCATCCCGGACGGCGGCGCACGCGGCTGGTACACCAACTGGCTGAACCAGAAGACCAGGGCCGGCGCCCAGAACTGGGAGAACTTCCACCTCAAGCAGGTGATCCCGTTCATCGACGCGAACCTGCGGACCATCGCCACCAAGAAGGCGCGGGCCGTCTCCGGCATCTCCATGGGCGGGTTCGGAGCCCTCCACTACGCCCAGGCCCGCCCCGACCTGTTCAGCCAGACCGCGGCCCTCTCCGGCGACATCGACCTCTCGGTGCGCTCCATGGACCTGCGGCTCGCCGTCGTCGCCTCCCTGGTCGCCTACGAGCCCTCGGTGGACAGCGACGCCGCCTTCGGCTCGCCGTACCCGGTGTTCAACGCCGACTGGCGGTTCAACGAGGTCGACCCCTCCCAGCACATGGACCGGCTCAAGGCCGGCGGCGTGGGGGTCTCGATCTACGTGGGCAACGGCGGAGGCTCGCCCACCGACCTGGAGTTCTACCTGGAGGGCGCCGCCAAGCACGTCAAGAACGCCATGGACGCCCAGGGCATGTCGTACCACTTCGTGAACTACGGCGACGGTTCCGGCTGGGGCACCCAGTGCAACGGCGGCCACAACGCCGGCTGCTGGGAGGAGGACCTCAGGGACCTCATCCCCCGGCTCGAGCGGCACTTCGCCTCCTGACGCCCCGAGCCCGCCGTCGTCCCGCCCGCTGCCGCGGACTCGGGGACGACGGCGGGCCCGCGTTCCCAGGGCCTGTCCCGCTAGCCCACCGCGGGACCGGGGCCGTTCAGCCAGCCCCATTCCGACCAGCTCGCGAAGCCGGTCTGCCAGCGGTGGTAGACACCGGCGCTGCTGGTGCCGAACACCTCGATGCGCCCGTCGGCGTTGTTGCCGGTACCGATCGCGGTGCCCCCGGTGCCGAAGTTCTCCCAGGCCGAGAACGCGGCGTTCGGGCCGGTCTGCCAGGCGTGGCTCGCGGCGCTTCCGTTGATCGCGAACACCTCGACCCGGCCGTCGACCGACCGCGAGGTGACCAGCTCGGCGTCGGGAAGCCCGCCCGTGCCCGTCCATTCCGACCACGAGGTCGGACTCGTCTGCCAGCGGTGGAACACCCCGCCGGCGTTGGAGGCGAACACTTCGAGGCGCCCGTCCTGGTTGTAGCTGGCGGTGACGGCCTTCCCTCCCTCGCCGAAGTGCTCCCAGGAGGACCAGTCGCCGTTGACGGCCTTCTGGTACAGGTGGCCGAAGGTGGAGTCCGACAGCGCGAAGACCTCGAGCCGCCCGTCGGGGGCGTTCTCCATGGCGAGGCGCGCGTTCGCCGGGCCGCCGGGCGAGCCCACCCAGCCGGCCCAGCCGCCGCTCGGCGCGGTCTGCCAGCGGTGGAACACCCCACTGGAGTTCGAGGCGAACACCTCGATGCGGCCGTCCGCGTTGTTCCCGGCCGCCAGCCGGTACCCGCCGGTGCCGAAGGTCTGCCAGCCGGACCAGCCCGCGCTGGGCCCGGTCTGCCACATGTGGTCCAGCGTGCTGTCGGACAGCGCGAACAGCTCGAGACGGCCGTCCGCGTTGGACGCCACCGCGAGCTGCGCGTTGCGCGGGCCACCCGCGAACCGCCACGGCGACCAGCCGCCGTTCACCTCGTTCTGCCAGGAGTGGTAGACGCCGTCCGCCCCCGCGGCGAACGCCTCGAGACGCCCGTCGGCGGACCGCCCCGAGACCACCCGGCCGGCGGCGTAGGGGTGCTTGGGCCCCTTGCTCGTGCCGGACCACAGCGCGTTGGCGATGATCACGGCGTCGCCCGCCTCAAGACCGTACTTGTAGTTCAGGTCCTCCCTCGGCCGCTGGACCTGCCAGCACACGTCGCCGATCGCCTCGTCGTTCCACGAGCCGCCCGGGAACTGCTGCTCCATCGCGTTCAGAAAGGCGTTGGTCGCGTAGACCGGGTCGAGGCGCTGCGCCTTGCTGCCCCACCAGTCCTGCTGCTGGAACAGCCCGATGCTGGTGTAGTCGACGGCCTCGGAGTAGTTGTTGATGTTGGTCTCCACGATGATCGTGGCGATCGCTATCGCCGCGGCCCTCGGGTTGAGCCCCCGGTCCTTCACCGCCTGGGTGACCATCCGCGCGCAGGACATCTTGTAGGCCGTCAGATAGCCGGCCATCCGCGCCTGGAGCTGGGGGTTGAGCTGGTCGGCCATGATGCCGTCGGTGGCCGAGGGACCGGCCGGGTCACAGGGCTCGGTCGAGATGGCCAGGCCCTCCGGGCCGCTGAAGTACCGGGAGACGCCGTAGTGGTCGTCGCGCGGGCCCGGAGCGGGGTCGGGCCGGGCGACGGCGACCGAGGCGGTCATCCCGACGACCAGGGCCCAGAGGCAGGCCAGTAAGGCCAGTCTGGTGAACACGCGATTCCATCCCGTTCTCGCCATCGTGTGCCTTTCCTTCGTGAATTCCGGTGGACGGCGGCCGACAGTAGAAGGCGCCGATGAAATGCCGATGGAATCGGCCGGGCGCGCGTTTCATCGGGATGTCATCGGCCGCTGCCAATGTCGTGGACGCAGACCGAACACACGGGAGGATCGAGATGCGAGCGAAGAGGATCACGGCCGCGCTGGCCGGAGTTCTGCTGACGGCCGGACTTTCGGTGACCCAGGGCGCCACCGCGCAGGCGGCGGCGACGGCTCCGTGCGAGGGCACGTACACGATCGTCGTCGGCGGTACGGGAAGCTCGTGGAACAACGACGGCTTCTACGGCAACATCCAGCAGCACGTGGGATATCCGACCCAGATCCCCAACGGGGCGAGCGCCCGGGCCGGCGTCAACGAGCTGAACCGGCTGGTCCGTGACCAGCGGGCCGCGTGCCCGTGGCAGCACGTCAAGATGGGCGGGTACTCGCTGGGCGCCGCCGTCGTGCACACCTGGGTCACCGAGAACTGGCAGACGTTCGACAACGTCAACGCCATTCTCATCGCCGACCCGAAGCGCCAGGGAAATCCCGGCGCCAACGGCGGATCCGTTCCGTTCGGCGGAATCGTCGGCGCCCCGCTGGCCGGCGCCGACCGCTTCTTCGGCAATGTGCCGGTGAAGACGATCTGCCACTGGGACTACGTCTGCGACGAGTCCGCCGGAATCTGGACCTATCCCGCGAACCACGTGAACAACTACCCCAACGACTTCAACATGGACTTCCACAACGACGTCGCCAACGAGCAGTGGTACAACGGCGCCTGGTTCCCCGCCTCCTGGTGATCACGGGCGGGCGGCGCGGCCGGCCGGGGGAGTGAGCCCGAGGCCCGTCTCGTCGCCCCGCAGGATCATCTCGTGCGTCCGCCGCAGCAGCCGGCTGGGGGAGACACCCAGCTCGTCGGCGAGGCTGCGGCGGGCGCGGGCGTACACGGCCAGCGCGTCGGCCTGGCGGCCGTCGCGGTACAGCGCCCGCATCAGCATCGCGGCCAGCGGCTCGTTCAACGGGTGGGCCGCGGACAGGGCGTACAGCTCGGCGATCACCTCCGCGTCCTGCCCGAGCCGCAGCTGCCACTCCAACTTCCGCTGTACGAGGCCGATCCGGCGCTCGGTGAGCCGCAGGCGCTCCAGTTCGGCGAGCGGTCCCGGCAGACCGGCGAGCGGCTCGCCGCGGAAGAGGTCGAGCGCCTGGCCGCAGAGGCGGACGGCCTCGGCCGGGTCGCCCGCCCGGTCCGCCTTCGCCATGCCGGTGACCAGTCCCTCCATCCGCGCCACGTCCACGTCGACGGCCCCGGGGGCCAGCCGGTAACCGTGCCGGGCGTGCTCGATGACGGCGTCGGGGCCGTCCCCGACCCGCAGGGCCTTGCGCAACCGGTAGACGTACACCGGCACCACGTTCGCCGCCGGCGGCTCCGTCCCCCAGACGTCGTCGAGGAGTTCCCGCCGGCTGAGGGGCCGCCCGGCGCACAGCGCCAGCGTCGCGAGGACCGCCTGCTGGCGCGGATGTCCCAGGTTCAGGGGCCGCCCGTCGCGCCAGGCGCGCAACGGTCCGAGCAGGGAGATCCGTACCGCGGGGCCGGCCGCCCGGCCCGCGCTCCGGCGCGCCGGGCCCGTCGCCCTGGTGCGCGTGCCGCGACCGGGGACGACCAGGCCGCAGTCGAAGGCGTGCACGATGGCGGCCGCCCGGTCGCGCAGACCGAGCTTGGCGAGGATCCGCGCGAGGTGCGCCGCCACGGCGTCCTCGGGGATGGCGAGGGCCGCGGCGATCTCGTCGTCCCGCAGGCCGCAGCCGACCGCGGAGAGCACCTCCCGCTCCTGAGCCCTGAGCGTGGCGGGCGTGGCGGTGGCGGTGGGGGTGGGGCGTCGGGCTGTGGTGGTCGTCGGCATCGGTTGCTCCCCGGGCTCCGGACTGGTCGGGTCTGGCGCGCCGTCGACACGGTAGAGGGGGAGCGTCGGGCCGGACACCCGGAACGATCCGGAGTGACACGCACGACGTGCGGCGTCACTCCTCGTCGTCGCCGGAGCCGGGTTCGTAGTCGTCGAGTTCGCTCCGCAGCGACCCCGGACCGGCCGTGGGGCCCTCCCGCAGGAGGGTGAGGAAGCTGCTGAGCGGGTGGTGCCGGGGGCGGGCGTCGTAGTCGATGCCCTCGGGGTCCCGGTACTCGTCCAGCCGGGCGAAGGGCACGACGACGTACGGGCGCCAGGACCAGGGGTGACTGTCGGCGGGGTCGGGGTCCATCCGCCACCGGGTGCCACGGGTGCGGTTGTGGACCTCGCCGAGGTACCAGCAGGCGGTCTGCACCATCGGGGTGTGCTCGCGGGCGAACAGGTCGTCGACGGAGGTGAGGTGCTCGCGGACGAGGGCCTCCAGGCGGTCGAGAGAGCGCTCGCCGAAGTCCCAGCCGCCGCCGTGCCGACGGCTCCAGTCGTCGAACTGTTCCCGCCGCTCGTCCAGCCAGGCCGTCAGCCGGGGATTGTCGGCGTGCGCCCTGTCGACGCGCTCGGCGACGGCATGCTCGTCCGCCGGCTCGTCCTCGTCCTCGTACTCCCAGGTGTCATCGCTCACAGCAGCTAACCCTAGCCCCCGATGTGACCTCAAAAATCTCTGATCTGCACGGAGTTAACACATTTCCCACCGGCGAAACGACATTGCGACGGCAAAGCCACGCCCTAGGATCGGAGCGCTCGTGCGGCGCCCACATGAGCTTCGGGGGCCCTGGCGCCGCGCGGCAGGAATCGGACCCGTGGGGCTCCCGGGGGAAAGCACTGTGAAGCCAGCACGAATAGCACGCCGCTGGCGCGCGCTCAGGAACAGCCTGCTAGCGCTCGCCTGTGCCACCGCCGTCACGATGACCGGCCAGTCCGTCGCCGGCGTGGCGGAGGCCGCGCCGGCACCGCCGAAGCTGAAGCCGGGCAAGCGCTGCGACGAGATGTACGGGGTGAAGAACGTCCCCACCGGCGGTCTGCCCGTCGGGGACGCCTCGCGCGCCGTGGACCGCTGGGACACGTACGACTACACCAACCCCGGTCTGCAGTTCGACGGCCTCAATCCCACCAAGGCCGAACTCGACGCGGCGGGCACCGACTACAAGAAGTACGACCACAGCGACCCCAGGCGCATCTACGCCCGGTTCAACGCGCAGCAGCGGTGGAAGAACTTCGGCGACTACCTGACGAAGGTCTACATCCCGAACCAGGGCTACGACGCCCGGGGCAAGGCCTTCATGGGCAAGGTCGTCCGCGAGATGGGTCTCACCGGGCCGGACTGGATCTGCGAGAAGGAGTTCTACTTCGTCGACCCGGACACCGGCGAGCGCCATGTGCGCCGGCTCGACGCCTACAACAAGCGCAGCCGGGAGATCGTGGAGGTCAAGTCCAACGGCAGCCCGGACGGCCGCGAGAAGCCCGCGGACCGGGCCTGGGCCAAGAACCCGGGCTGGCGCTCCTACCGGTACACCTACGTCTTCGCCGAGAACCAGACCCGCGACGCCAAGAACTTCATGAAGGAGCTCAAGACCACCGCGGGGAAGGACACCCTCGGCAGGGACCGGGTCCGGACCTACGACTACCAGTCCCACCACAAGGGACTGCCGCCCAAGGGCACCGAGAACGGGCCCTACCGCGCGAACAGCACGACGATGTCGCCGGGCAACGGCGCCTCGACCGGCTCGCGCGGCTCCGGCAACCAGGTGATCAACCAGTCCCCGCCGAACCCGCGGACCCTCAAGGACCAGCTCGACCGGCTCGGCAAGACCGGCGAACGCGCCCTGATGAACCGCGGTCTCGGCGGCATCGACTTCACCACCCTCGACCTGCGCTACATCGGCAAGGGCAAGGGCGGCAAGGGGCTCGACTACGCCTTCTCCGCCAAGTCGGTCGAGGACGAGTACGCGGCCGGCTGGGGCGGCCAGGAGAAGGGAAACCTGATCTCCGACGCGTTCTTCACCTGGCTCGCCCTGGACCCGTCGACGTTCTGGGTGAACCTCAACCCGGACGAGCCGAACCGCATCATCGACGCGGGCTTCGGCAAGACCGACGCCGGTCGGGTGCTGCTGGAGGCGGACCTGGAGCTGAAGCACGACATCTTCAAGGCCATGGACCCGGAGACGGAGGCGGGGCGCGCCTTCATGAACGCCCTGCCCAAGCGCAACGGCTTCCCCTGCTGGGCCGGGTTCCGCTACTGGATCGAGCCGGAGACCGCGGTCGTCCGCGAGCAGGACGGCGGCATCCACATCCTCGACACCCCGCTGAAGCTCTCCACGGTGCCGCAGGAGACCACCACGCAGCCGCCCGGCGGAAAGGGCTGCGACCTCACCGAGGCGGAGACGCAGCAGTCGGACCGGGTGCTCGACCGGTACATCACCCCGCTGGTCGCCGAGAAGGTCAACAACGGTGACTACTACGCCGATCTGCGCCGCGTCTACACCGCCCGCGTCGCCGCCGAGTGGGTCCGGCAGAACGCCGCCGACATGCCCGCCGAGTACCGCAAGATCATCAACAGCAACGACGTGAAGCGCTGGCCGCTCCGCGCCCCCCACCAGGACTGGACCGGCAGGCAGGTCTGGGAGCGCTACTACAAGGCCTTCACCGAAGGCACCTTCAAGTACAAGTGGTCCAACGGCGAGGACGTCTACGTCTACACGGTGGGCGGGGTCGACTTCTCCAAGCAGCCCAAGGCCAACATGAACCCCGTGCGCTTCCGCACCGAGCAGCGCTACAAGCCGCGCACGGTCGGGTTCGCGGTCGACACCATCGCCGACGACCCGAACAAGCAGGGGTACCTGATGTTCGGCGGGAACAGCGCCGGACACTCCGAGGGCGGCACGCCCGCGCCCAGCCCGACGGACACGGCGCAGCCGACCCCGACCCCGACGGGTACGGGCAAGCCGACGCCGACCCCGTCCGAGCCGGCGCCGACGACCGGCGGGACCCCGGGGGCGACACCGCCTCCGGGACCGCAGGACCCCGGCGGCGACCTCGCCGACACCGGCAGCAGCGCGCCCGTCGGTCTGATCGCCGGGATCGCGGCCGTCGCGATCGGCGCGGGCGGCGCGCTCGTCTGGTGGCGCCGCCGCCGGGTGAACTCCGGGAGCTGAACCGGTACGGAGGACGGGCCCTTCCCCTTGCGGGAGGGGCCCGTTCGCGTCGGGCTCCAGAAAAACATGAGAGTTGTTCACTTTCCATTGACAGGGCGGACCCGGGCACCCGAAAGTGCCGTCAACACCCCGCACGCCGCCGAACGAAGCGAGCTCCGATGACAGCGCCCGTCCCCGAGTTCCCGGCCGACTTCCTCTGGGGAGTCTCCGCCTCCGCTTTCCAGATCGAAGGCTCGCTCACGGCCGACGGCCGCGGCCCCTCCTCCTGGGACGCCTTCACCGGAGAGCCCGGACGCGTCAAGGACGGCTCGCACGCCGGCGTCGCCACCGACCACTACCGGCGCTACCGCGAGGACGTTGCGCTGATGGCCGGACTGGGCGTCGGCGCCTACCGGTTCTCCGTCTCCTGGTCCCGCGTCCTGCCCGACGGACACGGCCGGGTCAACGAGAAGGGCCTCGACTTCTACGACCGGCTCGTCGACGAACTGTGCGCCTCGGGCATCGCCCCGGCACCCACCCTCTTCCACTGGGACACCCCGCTCGCCCTGGAGAAGAACGGCGGCTGGCTCGACCGCGACACCGCCGAACGGTTCGCCGCGTACGCCTCCGTGGTCGCCGAGCGGCTCGCCGACCGCGTCCCCCTGTGGATCACCATCAACGAGCCCGCCGAGGTCACCCTCCTCGGATACGGCCTCGGCGAACACGCCCCCGGCAGACGGCTGGTCTTCGACGCCCTGCCCGCGGCCCACCACCAGCTCCTTGCCCACGGCCTCGGCGTCCAGGCCCTGCGCGCCGCGGGCGCCCGCCAGATCGGCATCGCCGCCTCCCACAGCCCCATCTGGACGGCGGGCGACACCGACGAGGACCGGAGCGCCGCCGAACTGTACGACCTGCTCACGAACCGCCTCTTCGCCGACCCCGTGCTGACCGGCGCCTACCCCGACGAGGGCCTGGCCTCGCTGCTCCCCGGCCCGGTGGCGGAGGACCTCAAGACCATCTCGGCCCCCCTCGACTGGTACGGCGTCAACTACTACAACCCGATGCTCGTCGGCGCCCCCCGGCCGGCCGCCGGAGGCTCCTCCTTCGGCGGCATCGAGATACCGTCCGACCTCCCCTTCGCCGTACGGCAGATCGAGGGGCCCGAACGCACCGACTTCGGCTGGCCGGTGGTCCCCGACGGAATGCGCGAACTGCTCGCCGGCCTCCGCGAGCGGTACGGCGACCGGCTGCCGCCCCTCTACATCACGGAGAACGGCTGCTCGTACGACGACGGGCCGGACCCCGAGACCGGACGGGTCGACGACACCCGCCGGATCGCCTACCACGACGGGCACGTCCGCGCGCTGCACCGGGCGATGGCCGAGGGCGCCGACGTGCGCGGCTACTTCATCTGGTCGATCCTCGACAACTTCGAGTGGGCGGAGGGGTACCGGCAGCGGTTCGGGCTCGTCCACGTCGACTACGAGACGCTGGCGCGGACCCCCAAGGCGTCCTACGCCTGGTACCGCGACCTGATCAAGAGCGGCAGATGACCGCCGAGGGCACGGCGGCGGGGGAACCCCAGGCCGAGCCACCCGCCACGCCCGGCGCCCCGGCTCCCGGCACCCCCGCCGCGCCGGTCGGCGGTCCCGGCACCGCCCCCGACGCCCCCGCCGTGCCGGTCGGCGGTCGGTGGGTGGGGGCGCTGTCCCTCGCCAACCTCGGGGTCTGGGTCGGCTGGTTCGGCCCCCTGCAACTGCTCCTCGCCCGCCAGGCCGAGCACCTCGCCCCCGACCACAAGGCCGCCACCCTCGCCCTGGTCACGGGCGTGGGAGCGGCCGTGTCGATGGTCGCCAACCCCGTGTTCGGCGCGCTCTCCGACCGGACCACGGCCGCCGTCGGCCGGCGCGTCCCCTGGGTGGCCGGCGGCGTGGCGGGCGGGGCGGCCGGGCTGCTCGTCCTCGCCGCCGCGCGGGACGTCGCCACCGTGATCGCGGGCTGGTGCCTGGTCCAGCTCGCCCTCAACGCCGCCTTCGCCGCCCTCACCGCCGCCGTCCCCGACCAGGTCCCGGCCCGGCAGCGCGGCCTGGTCGGCGGCTGGCTCGGGGTCTCCCAGGTGGTCGGCATCCTGGTGGGCACGGCGCTCGCCACGCTCGCGGGCGGTGTCGCCGCCGGATACCTGGCCTGCGCCGTCTTCGCGGTCCTCGCGGCCGTCCCGTACGTCCTGATGCGGCGCGACACCCCGCTCGCCCGCGCCGCCCGGCCGGCCTTCCGGTGGCGGACCTTCCTCGGCGGGTTCTGGATCGACCCGCGCCGCCATCCCGACTTCGGCTGGGCCTGGCTCACCCGGTTCCTGATGAACCTGTCGTACTCGATCAGCACGATGTACCTGCTCTACTACCTGACCGACGCCGTGCGGTACGGGGGCGACGCGGACAACGGCGTCCTGATCCTCACGGCGCTCAACGCGCTCACCCTGCTCTCCACGGTGGTGATCAGCGGCATCCGGTCCGACCGCAGCGGCCGGCGGAAGTCCTACGTCATCCGGTCGGGCCTGGTGATCGCGGCCGCCACCCTCCTCCTCGCCGTCTGGCAGACGTGGACCGGCGCCGTCGTCGCCTCGCTCGTGCTGGGTCTCGGCTTCGGCGTGTACACGGCCGTGGACTTCGCCCTGCTCACGGACGTCCTGCCGACGGCCGAGGACCGGGGCAAGGACCTGGGCGTCATCAACATCGCCAACGCGCTGCCCCAGGTCCTCGCCCCGGTGATCGCGGCTCCCGTCGTCACCCACTTCGGCGGGTACACGGCCCTGTACGCCCTCGCCGGCGCCCTGGCCCTCGCGGGTTCGGTCCTGGTCCGCCGCATCCGCTCGGTCGCCTGACCCGACACCCAGGGGTGTTTCGGCAGCGCTTTCGTGGTCAGGCGGCCTTGCAGCCGTTGTCGTTCGCTCGAAGGGAATTCCCCGCCCCCGTAGCCCGGGGCCGGGGCCGCGCTTCGGTCGAGACGTCACAGGAGCTGGGGAAGGGGGCCGCGCATGGCGGCGAGCGGTGGCAGGGAGAGGGGCACGGCCGAGGGGGGTCGGGCGGCCTTCGGGCGGGACGTGGTGCTCGCCGTGGGTCTCGCGGGAGTTGTCGCCGGCGGGGCGGCCTTGTTCCTCAGAACGGTGCGGGCCGCGGGTGCCCACCCGCCCGTGATGCCGATCGTGCTGCTCCTGGTGCTCGGTGTCGTGGTGGCGATGGCCCGGTGGTGCCTCACGCCGCCGCGGCGGCCCGGGCGTCGCGGCGGGCGTCGCGGCGGCGATGCCGGGCGCCTCGGTCACCTGCGGGGCTGGGGTCGCAGGCACGCGGCGGTCGAAGGGGGCACGGGTGAGGACGTACTCGAGCCGGTCGCGGAAGGTGCACCGGGCGTGGCACCCGTCGTGGACGAGGAGGCACTGGACCACGTCGCCGCCGACCCGTACGAGTTCGAGCACACCGTGGCAGCGCTCTGCGCCCGGGACGGCTGCACATCGGTGAAGGTGGTCGGGGGCGCGGGTGATCTGGGTGCCGACGTGCTGGCGACCACGGCCGACGGCCGGCGGGTCGTGATCCAGTGCAAGCGGTACGCGCCGGATCACCGCGTCGGTTCGCCGGACCTCCAGCGCTTCGGCGGCACCTGCTGGAGCGTCCACGAGGCCGATGTGGCGGCCTTGGTGACGACCAGTTCGTTCACCGATCCCGCCCTCGACTACGCGGCCTCGTGCGGGATCCTCTGCGTCGACGGGCCCGCCCTGTCCGCGTGGACCGCGTCCGAGGCACCGGCTCCTTGGGACGCCCTCCCTCCGGAGCCGGGAGAGCCGGCGGAGGCGACGGCGGAGACTGAGGCGGAAGCCGCGGCCAGGTGACGTCGTCGGCCGACGTGGCATCGGCGGGGAGGGGCGTGTCGTCCGTCCAGGCGGTCCGTGAGGCGGACGTCGTCGGGCCCGGCCCGCCGACCGGCCCGGTCAGCCGGCGGGGCGGGAGCCGTCCGCGGCGGACGGGCCGGGCCCGAGGTCGACACGGGCCGCGACGGGGAGGTGGTCGCTCGCGGTCGCGGGCAGGGTCCACGACCCGGTGGCCCGCGCTCCCTTGAGGAGGATCTGGTCGATCCGTACGAGCGGGAAGCTGGCCGGCCAGGTGAGGCCGAAGCCCTCACCGGACGTCGACTGGGCCGAGGCCATGCCGGCGGTGAGCGGGCGCAGGCCCCGGTCGTCGGTGGAACCGTTGAAGTCGCCCATGACGAGCACGCGCGGGGAGCGCTCGGCGCGCAGGAACCCCGCCAGGAGCCCGGCGGCCTCGTCGCGGGTGCCCGAGGTGAAGCCGGTCGCTCCGACCCGGACGGACGGGAGGTGGGCGACGTACACGGCCACCGGGCCGGCGGGAGTGTCGGCCGTCGCGCGCAGGGCCCGGGTCCACGGCATGATCGGCAGGGCCCGAGCGTTCCGCAGCGGGCGCGTGCTCCACAGGCCGACCGTGCCCTCGTAGAAGTGGTGGGGGTAAGTGGCGGCCAGCGCACGTTCGTAGGCGGGCGCGGTGTCCGGGGAGAGCTCCTGGAGCGCGACGATGTCGGCCCCGGAGGCGATCAGACTCCGCACGGTGGCTTGCGGGTCCGGATTGTCCTGGTTGACGTTGTGGCTGACGACGGTGAGATCCCCGCCGGGCGCCGACTTGTCGGCGAGGGTGCCCGCGAAGACCGTCAGCCAGGCCGCCACCGGCAGGACCAGGGCCGCCGTCGCCGTCCGCGACCGGCGCAGCAGCGCGGGGGCCGCGAGCGCGGGGATCGCGAGGCCCGACCACGGCAACACGGTCTCGGCCAGGCTGCTGAGACGGCCGGGGAGGTCGGGCAGGCCCCCGTGGCCGACGAGGACGATGCCGAGGGCGAGCAGGGCGGCGGAGAGCGCGAGGCTCCTGCCCCTGCGTCCCCGGTGCCCGGCCCGTGCCGCTTCGGGGTCCCTTGGCACTTCTGTGTCCCTCGCCGCTTCCGGGTCCCTCGCCGCTTCCGGGTCCGCAGGAGCTTCCGGGGCGTCCGCCGGACGGATGGTGGGCGTCATGGTTCAGCCCTCCCGGGTCAGGCTGTCGCGGAGCCCCGCGATCAGGCGCCGACTGCTGTCGACGGCCTCCCGGAGGCCCTCGGAGGGCGTGGTGTCCGCCCGCTGGTGCATCACCGCGCCGACGAGAAGGCGGGTCGCGCCGCCCACGCGCACCTCGCAGGCCCACAGCAGGTTGCCACCCGCCGGAGTGCTGGAGCCGGTCTTGATGCCGACGACGCCCGGGGTGTCCAGGAGGGGGTTGGTGTTGGTGATCGTGCCGACGCCGGGCACGGTCACGGACCGGGTGCCCACGATCTCCCGGAACACGGCGTTCTTCATCGCCTTGCGGGCCAGGGCCAGCTGGTCCGCCGCGGTGCTCGTGGTGGTGACCTCGATGCCGCTCGCCCCGGTGTACGTCGAGTCCTTCATGCCCAGACCGCCGGCGGTGCGCTGCATCTTCTCCGCGAACGCTTCCTGGGTCCCGGAGTCCCACCGGGCCAGCAGCCGCGCGACGTTGTTCCCCGACGGGATCAACAGCATCTCCAGCAGCTGGCGTTGGGAGTACCGCCGGCCGGCCTGGAGCGGCACCGTGGACTCGCCGCCGACGCCCACCTCGTACGCGGCCTGCCGGTCCACCTCGATCATCGGCCCCGACTCGCCCGGCTTCAGCGGGTGCTCCTCAAGGATGACGTGGGCGGTCATCACCTTCGTCAGGCTCGCGATGGGAACGGGCCGCCCGTCGCCCCGTGTGCCGACCGGACCGGACCCTTCGAGGGCGACCGCGCTCTGCCCGCCCTTCGGCCACGGGAGCGCCCCGTCGTCGACGACGACCCGGCCCCGCCCCCCGTCCGGGTACGGCACCGTGGCCGAACCGTCCACCGTCCCGGCCACGGCGACGCCCAGGCCGGTCAGAAGGAGCAGGGCCAGTGCGCCGCCCGCGACGCGGTTGCGGTGCGAGGGAGAAAGGGACATCGGGCCACCTCCGGGGCTGCCGTACGGAATCGGTACGGCAGCCAGGCTGCGGGCCCGGTGTGTCAGGACGGCGAAGGCGAGCGCTTCAGGGGAGCTCGGGAACGCGTCGGCTGTGTATCGGGCGTGTATCGGCGGGGGTGGACCGGTGGGGGTGTGGGGGTGTGGGGGTGTGTCGGTGGGCGGGGCTGTGGGGTCGGACCCTCGACCGGTGCTTCGGTGGCGAGCTCCCCGCGTGACGCCTACGTGCCGGACGTGCCGGACACACCGGACGCGCCGCGGCATTCCGCCGGCAGGCGAAGCGTCGCCACCGCTCCTCCGTCCTCGGGATGGTTCGCGAAGGACAGCGCCGCGCCGATCACGGCCGCCTGGCCGCTCGCGATCGTCAGGCCCAGGCCGTGCCCGCGGCCCCGTTCGGCGCTGCCCGTCCGGAACCGCTGGGGACCGTCGGCCAGGAGGTCCGCCGGGAAGCCCGGGCCGTGGTCCCGGACCGTGATCGTCCGGCCGGAGACGGTGATCTCCACGGGGCCCGCGCCGTGGCGGTGGGCGTTGACGGCGAGGTTGGCGACGATCCGGTCCAGCCGCCGCGGATCCGTGTCGGCCACCGCCGGCTCGTCGGCGGTCACCCGGGCCGTCGTCCCGGTCCGCGCCACCGACTCCCGGACGAGCTCGGCGAGGACCACCGGCCGGAACTGGGCTTCCTCGGCCCCGGCGTCGAGCCGGGAGATCTCCAGCAGGTCCTCGATCAGGTCCCGCAGCACCCCGATCCGGTCCCTGACCATGTCGGTGACCTCGCCCTCGGGCAACAGCCCGGCCGAGGTGACCAGGCCCATCAGCGGGGTGCGCAGTTCGTGGGCGACGTCGGCGGTGAAACGCTGCTCGGTCGCGATGCGCTGCTGCAGGCTGTCGGCCATGGAGTCGACGACGGCCCCGATCTCCCCGATCTCGTCGACGCCGCCACGGCTCGTCTCGGTACGGGCGTCCAGGTCGCCCGCGGTGATGCGGCGTGCCGTGCGGGCCACCCGGCGCAGCCGTCGTGCCGGCAGTTCGGTCGCGAGGACCGCGACCGGGACGACGATGCCGAGGGTGAGCAGCGAGTACTTCCACATGTGCCGGTCCAGGGCCTGGCGGGTGAGGAGGTCGGCGGTCATGTCGACCCTGGTCGCGTAGAGCTGCCCGTCCTGCGTCCGCGCGGCCCAGAAGACGGGGGCCGGGGGCCGGTTGTCGTACAGGGTGGCGGTGCCGTCGCGTCGGACCTGCCGCAGCAGGACGTCGGGGAGCGCGGTGGGCTGGGTCGTGGTGCCCTCCCGTACGACGGGATCGAGGGCGGCCAGTGCCTTGCCCGCGCCCTCGTGCATCGACCGCCGCAGGGTCGACTCGTGGACGAGCACGCCCACCGTGAGGGCCATGGCGGTGCACGCGAGGCCGACGAGGAGAACGATCTTCCAGCGCAGCGACCGGAGGTTGAGCAGCGCGCGTACGGGGGTCATCCGGAGCTCTCCTTCAGCGCCGCAGCTTGTAGCCGAAGCCCCGGACCGTCTCGATGCGGTCGGCTCCGATCTTCCTGCGCAGCCGCTGGACGCAGAGGTCGACGACCCGGGTGTCGCCGTCCCAGCCGTAGTCCCAGACGTTGCGCAGCAGGGTCTGGCGGTCGAGCACGATCCCCGGGTGGGCGGAGAACTCCAGGAGCAGCCGCAGTTCGGACGGGGCCAGGGCGATCTCCTGCCCGTCCCGTCGTACTTCGAGGGCGGCGGGGTCGATGGTCAGGTCGCCGAAGACGAGCAGACCGGCCGGGCCGGGGGCGCCGGGGCCGGCGGGCGGCGGGGCGGCGGCGGAGGCCCGGCGGAGCAGGGAGCGGATGCGGGCGACCAGGACGGCGGTGTCGACCGGCTTGACCACGTAGTCGTCGGCCCCCGCCTCCAGCCCGGAGACCACGTCGAGGGCGTCGCCGCGTGCGGACATCATGAGGATCGGCGCGGTGCTGGTCTCCCTGATGCGGCGGCAGAGCCCGATGCCGTCCAGGGCCGGCAGCATGACGTCGAGCAGCAGCAGGTCGTGCTGTCCCGCACGGAAGAGTTCGAGTCCGGTCAGTCCGTCGCCGGCGACGGACACGTGGTAGCCGTAACGTTCCAGCGCCATCGCGACGGACTTGCGGATCACCTCGTCGTCCTCGACGAGCAGGATCGTCACGGGTGTGGGCTCGGACTCAGACGGGGGCATGCGTCGCTTCCATCGGGGGTGATCGGCGGGACTCCCATCATGCCGCACCTCCATCTCCACGCTGGTGCACCCCACCGGCTCCCCCCGGGGGCCACCCCCACCGCACTCCGGCCCGCTGTCCGGATGGTCCGGTGGATCTTGGAACGAGGAGGGTGGACGAGCACTCCCGTTCCACGAAAGAAGGCCCCTCTGTGTTCAGCCTGAAGTCCGTCGGGCGCCGCGCGGCGCGTACCGCCGTCGTCGGCGCCCTCGCCGCCGCGACCTGCGCCACCCTGCTCGCCGGCGGCGCCGGGGCGATCGTCAACGGCACTGATTCCACTGAGCGTTACCCGTTCATGGCGACCATCCCCGAGTCGGCGCCCAAGTACGGGGTGTACGACGGCAACTGCGGCGCGACGCTGATCGACCCCCGCTGGGTGCTGACCGCCGCCCACTGCGTGACCGGCGACGGCCTGGTCCTCGACGGCACCGTCCGGATCGGCAGCGAGGCGCGGAAGTCCGGGGGCACCGTCCGGGCCATCGAACGGACGGTCGTCCATCCCGGCTTCGTGAGCGGTGCCGGGCAGGGCCCCAACAAGAACGACATCGCCCTGGTCCGCCTCGACCGCCCGGTCACCGAGAAGCCGATCCGCATCGCGGAGCGCGCCGGCCGGCCCGGCACCCCGACCCGCGTCCTGGGCTTCGGCACCACCGTCGACGGCGAACTGAAGTTCGCGGAGCGGCTGCAGGAGCTCGAGACCCGCAGGGGCGCCGCCGGCGAATGCGCCCCCGGCTACGCCGCCCGGACCCGGCTCTGCACGATCAGCCGGGTGCCCGGGGCCATGGCCTGCCGCGGCGACTCCGGCGGGCCGCAGCTCCAGAAGGGCCGGAACGGGAGGTGGGAGCTGATCGGCGCCACGTCCGGTCCCGGCGCCCCGGGAGTCGCCTGCTCGGCCGGGCCCGGCCTCTACACCGACGTGCTCGCCTACGCGGACTGGATCCGCAAGACCCTCGGGCACCACCGCTGACCCCGGTCACGGCATCCGTGAAACACGCGGAACAGGACGCAACCCCGGGCCTCCCCGGACGTCTGTCGGAATGAAGCCACCGCACGGCGCCGGGAACCACTCCCGGCGCCGCACGCGCGGAACGCGGGGAAATCCTCCCGGCGCCCCCGCGCACGGCACACCGTTCACCGCCCCTGGAGACCGTCCCTTGCATCACGACGCCACACCCACGGCCGCTCGCCGCCCCCTGATCCGCGCCCGCACGCTCGCCGTGTCCACGGCCGCCCTCCTCGTGCCGCAGGCCCTGGCGGGAAGCGCCGCGGCCGCCGAGACCCCCGACGCCCCGACCCGGCGCGCCGAGGGCGTCGCCGCCGTCACCTACGACCTGGGCGACCAGGCCTACCGACTCCCCGGCACCGGCGAGCCGGTCGAGATCGCCGGGACCGTGCACTACCCGAAGGACCTCGGCAGCACCCCGCGCCCCCTCGTCGTCCAGCTGCACGGCCTCCACGAGACCTGCGCGGACCGGGACGCGGAGGCCGCCCGCGACGCCGCCGTACGCGCCGGGGACTGGGCAGCGGCGGACGCCGCCGACCGGAAGCTGTACAGCTGGCCCTGCGCCCCCGGCATCCGCCCCCTCGCCAACGACCGCGGCTACGACTACCTCGGCGAGGAACTCGCCCGCCGCGGCTTCGTCGTGGTGTCCGTCCGCGCCAACGGCATCAACGCCGCGTCGCTGTGGGGCGACGACAACGCCTCCGCACGGGCCGACCTGATCAACAAGCACCTCGCCCTGTGGCAGCGGCTCAGCGCCTCCGGCCGGGGCGGTCTCGCCGGCGCGTTCCGCGACGCGGCCACGGGCAAGCCGCGCGCCGTCGACTTCCGGCACCGCGTCGACCTGAACAGGGTCGGCACCATGGGCCACTCCCGCGGCGGCGCCGGGGTGACCTGGCAGGCGGCCGACCGCCACGAGGCCCAGTGGCCCGCCGGGGTCAAGGTCAGGGCCGTGCTCGCGCTGGCCCCCGCGTACAACGTCATGACCGAGGACATGACCGCGTACGAGATCACCGGCACCCCGATGTCCGTGATCCGCGGGAGCTGCGACGGCCAGGTCGGCCCCGACGCCCTGTCCTTCGCCGCCGACGCGACCGCGCGGAGCACCGCCGGGTTCCACTCGGCGGAGATCCCCGGCGCCAACCACCACTACTTCAACACCCGGTGGTCGCCGGAGAGCGGCGAGGTCGCCGCCCGCGACGACGCCTCCCACGACGACGCCCACCCGGGACGGTGCACCGACCCCGGGGGCTCCACGTTCCACCCCCAGCTCACCGAGGCCGCCCAGCGCGGGATCGGCGTGGCCCACGCCGTGGCGTTCTTCCGCCGGTACCTCGACCGGCCGTAGCCGCCCGGCCCGTTCCCGCCCGCGGTATAGGCTCGCCGGAGGATGGATCGGACACGACAGGGGGGTCGCGTGGGACCGTCTGGCCGGAACGGACCTGAGACGGCCCCGTACCGCGGGCCCGTGGCGCCGGGGGAGCGGGTGACCGGCCGGCCCGCTCGCCCGGCACTGCCCCCGCGGCTGCGCGGACCGCTCGGCCTCGTGTCGGTCCTCGCCGCGCTCGCGGTCCTCGCCCTCGGCGTCCTGTACGCCGACGCGGGCCGCCCCGGCACGGTGGACGCGCGGCTCGTGGCGGCGCTGGACGGGGCTCCACCGGGCCGGCAGGTCGCCGTCGCCACGGACTTCCTCGGCGAGCCCGTCGGGGCCGCGCTGCTCGTCGCGGCCCTGGTGACGGGCTGTCTGCTCCTGCGACGGCCCCGTGCGGCGGTGCTCGTCGTCGTCGGCCCCGGCCTCGCCGTGGCGGCGACGAAGGTGCTCAAACACCTGGTGGGACGCACCATCCACGGCGACGGGAACCTGTCCTACCCGAGCGGGCACACCGCCTTCCTCACCGCCGTGGCCCTCGCCGTCGCCCTGCTGGTGGCCGGCCGGCCCGCCCTCGGCAGGACGGCCGGCACGGCCATCGTCCTCGCCGCGGCCCTGGCCGCCGGCGCCGCCATGGGCTGGGCGCAGGTCGTCCTGAGCGCGCACTATCCGACCGACACCCTGGGCGGCCTGTGCACCGCCCTCGCGGTGGTCCCGGCGGCCGCCCGGCTGCTCGACCGGGCGGCCGACGCGGCCGGGCGGGCCCGCGGCTGACGCCGGGTCACACCGACCGGCGGAACACGGGTTTCACCGGCCGGCCGCCCAGCCAGGGCGTGGGGTCACCGGCGTCCAGCGCCTTCCGGTACACCGCGCACGCCTGCGCCACCACGTCGACGGTGTGGTCGATGTCGGCGTCGTCGAGCGCGCTGCTCACCACGAACGACGGGGCGAGCACCCCGCCCGCGAGGAGCCGCCGCAGGAACAGGGTGCGGTACGCCTGCGACGGCAGCCCGCGCTCGTCGAGCGTGGCGAACACCAGATTGCTGGCCCGGCCCCGTACGACGACGTGGTCACCGACCCCCATGCCGGCCGCGGCCTCCCGGACCCCGGCGGCCAGCCGCTCGCCGAGGGCGTGCAGCCGCGCGGTGACGCCCTCCTCGGCGTAGGTGGTCTGCACGGCCATCGCGGCGGCCAGCGCGTGCGTCTCCGCACCGTGCGTGGTGGACAGCAGGAACACCCGGTCGCCCGCGTGCCGCAGCCCGCCCCACTCCATCAGCTCGCGGCGCCCGGCGAGCGCGGAGACGGCGAACCCGTTGCCCAGCGCCTTGCCGAAGGTGGACAGGTCGGGGACGACGCCGTACAGGCCCTGGGCGCCCGCCTCCGACCAGCGCAGACCGGTGATCATCTCGTCGAAGACGAGGACGCAGCCGTGCCGGTCGGCCAGTTCGCGCAGTCCGGCGAGGTAGCCCGGCGGGGGTTCGGTGTGACCGGCGGGTTCCAGGATCAGACAGGCGACCTCTCCCCGGTACCGGTCGAGCAGCTCCTCCGTGGCGGCCAGGTCCCCGTACGGGAACGCCACCGTGAGCTCGGTGGTCGCCGCCGGGATGCCGGCGGACATCGGCGTGGTGCCGATGAACCAGTCGTCGACGGAGAAGAACGGGTGGTCGCCGCAGACGGCCACCCGGGGACGCCCGGTGACGGCGCGGGCGAGCCGCACGGCGGCGGTGGTGACGTCCGAGCCGTTCTTCGCGAACTTGACCATGTCGGCGGTCGGGACCGTGGCCAGGAAGCGTTCCGCGGCCTCGATCTCCACGACGGACGGCCGGACGAAGTTGCCGCCCCGGTCGATCTCCCGCCGCACCGCCTCAAGGACGCGCGGATGGGCGTGTCCGAGGCTGACCGACCGCAGGCCGGAGCCGTACTCGACGTACCGGTTGCCGTCGACGTCCCACACATGGGCGCCGAGGCCGTGACTGATCACCGGCGCCAGGTCCTCGGGGTACTGGTCGTCCCCCTTGGCGTACGTGTGCGCGCCCCCGGGGATCAGCTCGTGCAGCCGCGCGTTCGCCGCGCGCGACCGGGGCAGGAGGAAGTCTTCGGTGTCCACGCCGCCCTCACTTCTCCGCTTGCTTCAGGGCCTCGGCGAGGCGCGGCGCCTCCCGGTCCCGTGGGGACATCGAGGTCGCCGGCAGCGGCCACGGAATGGCGAGCTCCGGGTCGTCGAAGGCGATCGTCACGTCCTCGGCGGGATCGTGCGGGCGGTCGATCCGGTACGAGGTGTCGGCGGTGTCGGTCAGCGCCTGGAAGCCGTGCGCGCACCCCGCCGGGACGTACAGGGTCCGCTGCGTCTCGCCGGACAGCTCGAAGGTGGCCACGTTGCGGTAGGTCGGCGAGTCCGCCCGCAGGTCGACGACCACGTCGAAGATCCTCCCGTACGAGCAGCGGACGAGCTTGGCCTCGCCGGCGCCCGAGCGCAGATGGAGGCCGCGCAGCACACCGCGGACCGAGCGGGACACGCTGTCCTGGACGAAGGCGCCCGGGTCGAGGCCCACCGAGCGGACCACGTCGGCGTCGAAGGTGCGGCAGAAGAAGCCGCGTTCGTCGGCGTACGGCGTCGGTTCGAACAGGAAGGCCCCGGAGATCTCCGGGACTTCGGTCGCTTTCATGGAGTCTCCCGTGGGGCGTGGGTGGGGACGGGGTGGGTCTTCGGGACGGCCTTGGGGAACAGGGCCGCCGTGAGGGCGGTGAACTGCTGCTCCACTCGACGGGCGGCGGCCAGGTTCCGCTCGGCGAGGGTCCGCCGCAGCTCCGGCGCGTTCTTCTCCAGGTCCCGGAACTGTTCGAGGAGCCGTTCGGCGTCGACCTCGCGGGCCGGGTGGCGGTACGCGGCGAGGCCGAACTCGGCCATGAGCGTGTCGCTCTTCGCCGCATAGCTGAGCGCGAGCGTCGGCACGCCGACCTTCAGCGCGCAGACCAGGTTGTGGTACCGGGTCGCGACCACGCTGTCGGCGGCCGCCATCTCCTTCATCAGGTCGGCGAGCGAGGCCGGCTCGGCTGCGGTGACCAGCGGGGAGTCCACCGCGTCCAGGATCGCGGCGACCACCGTCCGGTCGACCTCGTCGCCGGTGAGCAGCCGGACCGGCCTGCCGTCCTCGACGAGCGCGCGGACGAAGCGGATCGTCCCTTCGAGGTAGCGCCGGTGGATCCCCTCCGCCCGGGCGCGGTCGTCGTCGCCGCCGTGGAAGTCCATGACGCCGACGCAGACCGTCCCGGGCGTCCCCGAGGGCGCGCTCGCCGCCGGCGTGGGCAGCGCGAACGCGAGGTCCGGACAGACCTCGTCCCCCGTGGTGTCGACGCCCATCGCCCGCAGGGCGTCGCGGGACTGCGCGTCCCGGTACGACCGGTACGCGGCGAGCCGCGCCGACCAGCGCACCAGGGCCCGGGTCGACGGGTTGCCGATCGGGGCGGCGCCGACCCCGGCAAGCGCGACCCGGGTGCCGAACAGCCGGCCGGACGCGCAGAGCAGGAACAGCGCGTACGGGAAGCCCCACGGCCGCAGCGGCAGGGTGGCCTCGAGCACGCCCATGCCCGGCACGATCACCACCTCGTGCCGGCGCACCCAGGCGGCGGTGCGGACGGCGTCGACGAGTTTGCCGAAGCCCTTCCCCGCGACCGCGCCCGCCCGCGACGCCGTCCGGTACTCGCCGCGGTACCAGTGGAGCCGGGTCGCGGGGAGCCGGTGCCGCAGCGCGACGACCTCCGGGCCGCCGCACATCGCGTCCACGACGGCCTCCGGGTGCGCGGAGCGGAGGTACCCGAGCACGGCCTCCATCGACCCGTCGTTGCCGAGGTTGCCGGAACCGAGCAGCCCGAACAGCCCGACGCGCGGCGGGCCCCCGTTCCGGGACCTCACGCCCGCCTGCCTTCCCGGCCGGCGACGATCGCGTCCAGGGAGACGGCGTACCGGGCCGGGTCGACCGGGGCACGGTCCTCGACCCGCTCGCCGGCGCCCGGCCTGGCCCGGCTGGTCGCCCACGCGGCCAGGTGGCGGTAGCACGCCCGCCGGTCCGCCGGCGACAGCGGCGCCCGCCGGATCGCCGCGACGAAGCCCCAGACGTACTCGGCGAGCAGCCGGGGCGTCGGGTGCAGCGGGCCGGCCCGGCGCGGGTCGAGGTTGACGCAGCGGGACCGCTTGGACGGGTTGGCCCGCTCGGCGCGGGTGGGGTGGTCGCGCCGGAAGTACAGCAGCTCGGGCACCTGGTGGAAGGGACCGTGCAGACCGATCTCGGAGACGAACGTGCGGTCCGCGTGGTGGTAGCTGTCGTGCGGCTTCACCCGGCGCAGCACGTCGGCCCGCATCACCCCGTAGAAGTCGTCGCCGCCGGGCTCGAAGAGCATGCTGCGGAAGCGCTCGGGCGCGCTCGGCGAGTCGGTGGCGAGCGTGTACTCGTACGGGACCTTCACCCGGCCGTCGCCGTCGATGACCGCCTGGTCGGCGTGGGCGAGGATGACGTCGGGCCGCTCGTCCAGCGCGTCCACGCAGCGCCGCAGCAGGTCCCTGGCGTACAGGTCGTCGTGCGAGGCCCACTTGAACAGCTCGCCGCGGCACTGGGTGAACACGTAGTTGTGGTTGGGCGCGGCGCCGATGTTCCGGGAGAGCCGGATGTACCGGATGCGCGAGTCCTTCGCGGCGTACCGGCGGCAGATGTCCCGGGTCCCGTCGGTCGAGGCGTTGTCGGAGATGACCAGCTCGAAGTCCTCGTAGGTCTGGCCGAGCAGGGCGTCGAGCGCCTCGGCGAGGTACTCCTCGCCGTTGTAGACGGGCAGGCCGATACCGAGCCGGGGAGGGGCGGTCATGATGTCCTCACTTCGGGGATGGAGCGGTGAAGCTCAGGTCGGGAACGAACCGGTGGTGCTCGCGTCGGGCGGGCGTCGGTGCTGCTCGGCTCGGGAACGAACCGGTGGTGCTCAGGTCGGGGACGGGCTGGTCGGGTGCGCCTCGGGGACGGGACGGCGGTGGTGCTCGCGCAGGGCGGCTCGCAGCTCCAGCCACCACACGGCCGAGCTGAGCAGCGTCGCGGCGGCGACCCCCCAGGCCGAGCCGACCGTGCCGGCCACGACCGCCCCGCCCAGACCACCGGCGACGTAGAAGGTGGAGGCGATCAGCTGGCAGCGCAGGCTGCGCCGGGCCGCGGCGAGCGCGCGGAGTCCGGCCGCCGCGCCGGTGCCGAGGCTCGCGCCCGCGACGCCGAGGGTGGCCGGCACGATGAGTTCCGACGCGGCGTGCCAGACACCGCCGAGCACGAGCTCACCGAACCGGTCCGGTACGAGGAGCAGCGCCGCGCCCCAGAGCAGCGCGGCGGCCGCCTGCCCGCCGCCGAGCAGCAGACAGAACACCCGCAGCCGGTGCGGTGCCTGCCGCAGGACCCGCGCCGCCTCCGCGACGGTGACCAGGGACAGACCCATCAGGACGGCGAGGAACGGGCCGAGCAGGAGCTCCGCGCCCCGGACCACGCCGACCGCGCTGACCCCGACGATCGCGCCGAGGCCGTAGGCCCGCAGCTGGCCGGCGCCGCTGACGCCGACGTTCTCGACCAGATACCGGTAGCCGAGGTCGCTCTGCTCGCCCAGCCACGTCCGGGCCCCGGCCGGCCGCGGCCGGATGCCGGACTGCAGGTAGCCGTACCCCGCGGCGACCGCGGCGGACGCACCCCAGGCGAGCACGAACGCGGCGACGCTGCCGACGCGGGCCGCCACCAGCATGGCCGGGACGAGGGCGACGCCCATCACCAGGTCGTTGAGGAACGCCTTGCGCCCGGCGCCCGCCGCGAAGAACGAGAACCGCCAGGCGTCCTGGAGGAGCAGCCCCGGCAGCACCACGCCGAGGCCGGCGAAGGCCGTGCCCACGGAGCCGCCGAGCACCGGTCCGAGCGCCAGACACACCACGCCGACGGCGGCGCCGACGCCGAGCGCGGTGCCCGAGGACCGGGCCACCGCGCCCCGCCAGGCCGCCTCGGGCACCCCGCTGAAGCGCACCATGAGCGGGTCGGTGGACAGCCCCCGGGAGACGCTGAGCACCACGCCGTACGTCACCCAGGCCAGGCTGAACACCCCGAACGCGGCCAGCCCGAGCGAGCGGGCCACATAGATCCCGACCATGAAGTTGGTCGCGCTGGAGGCCGCCTGGTCGGCGAGCCCCCAGGACAGCCGTCCGGCCATGGCGCGCCGCGCGGCCGGCCGGGCGGGTCCGGCCGGGTCCGCGGGCGCCGTCGTCCTCTCCTTCCCGGTGCTCATCGGCTCATGCCTTGATCAGCCCGGCCTCGCACAGGGCGTCGGCGGCGGCCGCGACCGTGTCGAACGGCAGCCCGGACCGCTCGGCGACGTCGAGCAGACCGTGCTCGCCGTCGGAGAGGCTGAGCACCCAGAGCATGGCCATCTGCGCCTGTTTCGCGTCGCTGCGGCCGCCGAGCGAGTCGTACAACCCCCGCCGTCCCAGCTGCGGTTCGCCGTAGGGGCTGAGGTTGACGTACTTCCTGTTCCGGTCCAGTACGGCGAACGCCTCGCGGCAGACGGCGAGCGTGTCCGCCATCGCCTCCGGGGAGACGAAGTCCGGGTTGTCCGCCGAGGTGTGGTACTCGGGGTACCCGGCGTACGGGGTCCGGCTGAGCGAGCCCACGCCGAGGTCGAACCCGGGCGAGCAGTACTGCCGCTCGTCGTAGCCGTACGGCGTGAACTCGGTGACGTGGTGCGGGCGTTCGGAGGCGGCGAGGACGTGCCGCAGCACCCGGTCGATCTCCGCGTCGCCGCGCCTGCTCTGCTTGTACGTCAGCCGGCCCGAGTCGCCCGCGCAGGCCAGCACCAGCCCGTGCTTGACCTGCTCGATCCGCTCGGCGTTGCGGGCCAGCCAGGTGATCGCCCCGATGGTGCCCGGCGCGTAGATGAACCGGTAGGTGTAGTACGGCGTCTCCTCGGCCAGTGCCCTGGCCAGGAACGTCGCCACCGCGATGCCGGCCAGGTTGTCGTTGGCCAGCGACGGATGGCAGACGTGGCAGGAGACGATCACCTCGTCGGAGACCTGACCGGGGACCACGTGCTCGGCGTAGGTGAGGTGGCCGTCGGCGAGGGTGGAGTCGACGCACACCTCGTACTCGCCGTCCGGCAGCGCGTCCAGGGTCTCCTGGGCCAGGCAGAACCCCCACTCCGGCGTGTAGTAGCTGGTGCGGTACGGCACCCAGCGGGGGTGCTCCGGCAGGGTGTGCAGGTGCTCCCGCAGCTCGGACAGCGGCATGGTCCGTGACACCGGCACGCTGTAGCCGAGCACGTGCAGGCTGGACGCGGCGAAGTCGATCACCCGGTTCCCGGCGGCGTCGGCGACGTACGCGTCCCGGATGTTCCACTCCTGGGGCACCGTCCAGTCGAGCACCTGTGTGCCGGTGGGCACCTCGTGCACCTGGAGCGGAACGTACTCGCCGACGATCTCCAGGGTGGCGCGCACCCCGTCGCCCGTGATGCTCCGGCAGAGCGGGTACAGCCGCTCCACCAGCTCGTGCATGTCCTTTCCGACGGTCACCGGCGCCACCGCAGGGTGTCGTCGACGGCGCCGGACTCCGAGGCCGCGCGCAGCACGGCGAGCCGGGTGAAACGCTGCTCGAAGTCCTCCCGGGTCAGCCCGAACTCGCGGTAGGCGTCGGCGAGTTCGAGAGCCCCGCGCTTCACCGTCCACTCGCAGTCGAAGCCCGGGACCGCGCCGCGGAACCGGGCGAAGTCCACCCGGTACGACCGCGGATCGGCGCCGGTCTCCCCGGTGATCACCACCTTCGAGCCGGCCACCGCCTCGGCGACCTGCCCGGCGATCTCGGCGACCGTGACGTTGTTGACCTCGCTGCCGATGTTGAACGCCCGGTCGTGCACCGCCTCGCGCGGCGCGGTCAGCGCGGCCGTGAAGGCCCGGGCGATGTCGGCGGCGTGCACCAGCGGACGCCAGGGCGTGCCGTCGGACATCACCAGAACCTCGCCGGACAGCAGGGCGTGGCCCACCAGGTTGTTCAGCACGATGTCGGCGCGCAGCCGGGGGGAGTAGCCGAACGCGGTGGCGTTGCGCATGTACACCGGGGTGAAGTCGCCGTCGGCGAGCGCGTGCAGGTCGTCCTCCACCCGGACCTTGGACTCGGCGTACGGGGTCACCGGGCGCAACGGCGCGTCCTCGGAGACCAGTTCGTCACCGCCGGCGGCGCCGTACACCGAGCAGGTCGAGGCGTACAGGAAGCGCCGCACCCCGGCGTCCTTGGCCAGCCGGGCGAGCCGCACGGAGGCGTGGTGGTTGATGTCGTAGGTGAGGTCCGGCGCCAGCGATCCCAGCGGGTCGTTCGACAGCGCGCCCAGGTGGATCACGGCGTCCACCCCGGCCACGTGCTCGGCCGTGACGTCACGCAGGTCCACCCGGTGCCCGGCGGGGTCCGCGGGCGGCGGGCCGAGCACACAGTCGGCGAACAGGCCGGAGTCGAGTCCGACGACCTCGTGCCCGGCGGCGGCGAGGACCGGGGCCATCACGGTGCCCAGGTAGCCCTGGTGTCCGGTCAGCAGTACGCGCAAGGTTCAATCCCCCAGATCGAGAGTGAGTTTGGTGACGGCGAACGCCTCGGCGTACCGCGCGTGGCATTCGATGCCGCGGATGCGTGCCAGACCGAGGAAGGCTTCCCGGTCGTACCAGGGACGGTGCCGCTGCGAGGGGTAGTGCTCCTGCAGCAGCCGCACCTTGTGCTCGGCGATCTCCGGCGTCAGCGGCTGGTACGCCGACGGACGCCCGAGATCGCCGTCCCACTTGACGATCTCGTAGCCGAGCACGAGATGGTCGCGGAACGCGGTGGTCATCAGCTGCGCCAGCCCGCGGTGGTCCTGGTGTGCGTCATCGGTGCGCGGCGCCACGATCACGTCCGGCTCGGACCGCTCGCGCAGCTCCTCGACCGCCGCCTTGGCCTCCTCCCAGTGCGCGGGCAGCCGGCCGTCCGGCAGCTTGAGCACGGTCAGCCGCAGGTCGGCGTCCGGGCAGAAGGCGGCAAGCGCGGCCCGCTCCTCGTCCTCGCGCTCACCGCCGCCGCCGGACAGCACCAGCGCGTCGACCCGGAGACCCGGCCGCGCGCGGCACATCGTCAGGAGCGTGCCGCCGGCGCCGATGGCGATGTCGTCGCAGTGCGCGCCCACCGCGACGACCCGGTCGAGCCGTCCCGCCCCGAGCCGGATCACGCGCGCACCCCGGCGTCGTCCCGCTCCCACACGGCCCACGGCCGGTCGCCCCGGACGTAGGCGGCGTCGAGCGCGGCCCGCTCCTTCACGGTGTCGGTCGGCTTCCAGAACCCGCGGTGCTGGTGCGCCACGAGCCGCCCCCGCTTGGCCAGTTGGGCACAGCCGTCGGCGACCAGGTCGCCGTTCTCCGGGATGTGGTCGAAGACCTCCTGGCGGAGCACGAAGTAGCCGCCGTTCTCCCACAGCGGCATGTCGCTCACCGCCGTGATGCCCCCCACCAGACCGTCCTCGCCGAGCTCCACGCAGTGGAACGACGACTGCGGCGGCACCACCATCATCGACGCCCCGGCGTCCCGCCGCGCGAACCGGTCGATCATCTCCGGCAGCGGGGCGTCGGTGAGCACGTCGGCGTAGTTGGCGAGGAACATGTCGTCCCCGTCCAGGTGGTGGCGCACCCGGCGCAGCCGCTCCCCGATCGGGGACTCGATGCCGGTCTGCGCGAACGTGATCGTCCAGTCGGCTATGTCGGTGGACAGCAGCTCGGTCCGCCCGCCCCGCAGCACGAAGTCGTTGGACGTCGTCTCCTCGTAGTTGAGGAAGAAGTTCTTGATGTGGTGGGCCCCGTACCCGAGACACAGGATGAACTCCTTGTGCCCGAAGTACGCGTAGTAGCGCATGACGTGCCAGATCAGCGGCCGCGGACCGACCATCGCCATCGGCTTGGGGATGTCGTCGGAGGCTCCGCTGCGCATCCGCAGTCCGTAACCGCCGCAGAACAGGACGACCTTCATCGCGTGACCTCGACAATGCTCAGTTCCGGGATGGGGAAGACAAGGCGGCCGCCCCACTCGTGCACGAAGGACAGCTGCTCGACCAGTTCGGTCCGCAGGTTCCACGGGAGGACCAGGACGTAGTCCGGCCGGTCCTCGGCGATCCGCTCGGGCGGCAGGATCGGGATGCGGGTGCCGGGGGTGAACCGGCCGTGCTTGTAGGGGTTGCGGTCGACCGTGTACGCGAGCAGGTCGGGCCGGATGCCGCAGTGGTTGAGCAGCGTGTTGCCCTTGCCCGGGGCGCCGTAGCCGACGACGGTCTCGCCGCGCTCGGCCGCCCCGATGAGGAACTTCAGGAGGTCCCGGCGCACCTTGGCCACCCGGGCGGAGAACTCGGTGTAGCCGGACAGCTCCTGGAGCCCGGCGGCCTTCTCCCGGTCGAGGACGTCGGCGACCCGCCGCGTCGGCTCGCCCGCCACCTCGGCGGGCCGGGCCCACAGCCGGATGGACCCGCCGTGGGTGGGCAGCAACTCGACGTCCACGAGCGCGAGTCCGCCGCTCGCGAGCGCCCGGATCGCGGAGGCGACCGTGTAGTACTGGAAGTGCTCGTGGTAGATCGTGTCGTACTGGTTCTCCTCGATGAGGGTCAGCAGGTGCTGCACCTCGATGGAGACCCAGCCGTCGTCGGCGACCAGGGCGCGCAGCCCCCGGGTGAACCCGACGACGTCGGGGATGTGCGCGTACACGTTGTTGGCCACGACCAGGTCCGCCGGGCCGTGTTCGGCACGGACGGCGGAGCCGGTCTCCGGGCCCAGGAACGCGGTGACCGTGGGCACCCCCGCATCGCGCGCCGCCGCGCCGACGTTCACCGACGGCTCGATGCCCAGGCAGCGGATCCCCCGGTCCACCACGTGCCGCAGCAGGTACCCGTCGTTGCTGGCGACCTCGACCACGAAGGCGTCGGGGCCGAGCCCCACCCGCTCCACGGCGTCCGCGACGAACACCCGGGCGTGCTCCACCCAGGAGGTCGAGAACGACGAGAAGTACGCGTACTCGCTGAACGTCTCCTCCGGCGTGATCAGCGGTGGGATCTGCGCGAGCCAGCAGTCGGTGCAGACCCGCAGGTGCAGCGGGTACGCCGGTTCCGGCAGGTCCAGCTGGTCCGCGGCGAGGAAGCTCTCGCACGGCGGGGTCGCCCCGAGATCGACGACGCCGGTCAGCGCCGCCGAACCGCAGAGTCGGCACCTTGTCATCTACTGCCCCCATCCCTGCCCGCGCGGGTCTCCCGGCGCGGGCCAGCGTGTTCGTTCCCTACCGGCGGCGCGGCCTCCCCGCCGCCGGACCGGCCCGCGATCGCGGCCCGGTACCCCTCCACCAGGCGGTCCAGGCCCACGGCCGGGCTGAACCCCTGCTCGTAACGGAGCCGGGCCGCCCGGCCCATCGCCCCGTTGCGGTCCTGATCGCCCGCGATCCGACGGATGCGGGACGCGAGCGAGGAGGCGTCCCCCGGGCGGTGCAGCAGCCCGGTCACCCCGTCCTCGACGAGCTCGACGAACGCCCCGTGACCGGCGGCCACGGACGGCACCCCGGCCGCCATCGCCTCCGCGACCACCAGACCGAAGGTCTCCATGGCCAGCGAAGGAGCCACCACGGCGACCGACCGCGCGACACCCCGCCGGCACTCCTCCGGGTCCCAGAGACCGGCGAGACGCACGTCGTCCCGGCCCGCCGCCCACGCGGTCACCTCCGGCTCCAGCGGCCCCGCCCCGGCGATCACGAGCGGCACACCCACACCGCCGGTCGCCGCGAGCTCGTCCCACGCGGCCATGAGCAGCCGTACGCCCTTGGCCTCCGCGAGCCGGCCGAGGAAGAGCACGTGCTCGCCGGGACCCGTCCGGCGGGTCCCCGGGTCGGGCACGAAGTTGTGCTTCACGGCGAGGCGTTCGGCCGGCATCCCGGACCGCACCAGGATGTCGCGCTGCGCCCCGGAGATGCAGAAGAACCGCTCCACGCCGGACCACCAGCGCCGCCGGTTGACCGCCAGGCTGACCGCGAGCGGAACCGTCGCGAGGCGCGAGTCCCGGTAGCAGCCGTGCCGGACGGCGGGCAGCGACGTCGCCGAGCCGACGCACTCGGTGCACTGCCGGCCGTCGCGGTGCAGCGTGCCGGGCGGGCAGACCTGGGTGTAGTTGTGCAGCGTGGCGACGACGGGCACACCGGCGTCGGCGCAGGCGGCGAGCACCGCGGGGGAGAGCAGCGGGAAGACGTTGTGGACGTGGACCACGTCCGGCCGCTCGGCGCGCAGCCGGGCCGCGAGCTCCGTACGGACCGCCGGGTTCCACGGCACGAGCAGCGGCACCGCGACCTTGCCGAGCAGGGAACGGGCCGCGATGTCGTCGCTGCGCCGCTCGAACACGTCGACCCGGTGGCCGGCCGCCCGCAGCAGCCCCACCTCCTCGTCGACCACCCTGTTCTCCCCGCTCGGCTGCGCCGAGGAGTAGCGGTTGTGCACCACAAGGACATGCATGCTCAGGTCACCTCCTGGCCCATCGGGGGATACGTCGTCGGGGAATCTCGGCCACCGGCAGCGGCGCGGGGGGAGCGGGCGCGACCAGAAGCGAGGCGGCCAGCGCCAGATGCAGCAGGTACGCCGAGGCGTCGCCGAGGCCTACCTCGGTGTACGAGGAGATTGCGCAGTAACTGATCAGGAAGATCGCGCAGGCCCTCGGCAGCGATGGCGGCCGGAGCAGCGCGACGCCGCCGATCACGATGACGAGCGCCGCCACGACGACGACCCCGATCAGGCCCTGCTCGTCGTAGACGGCCAGCCAGCTGTTGTCGATCGGCAGACCGTCGAACGACTTGTCGCCCAGACCCGTGCCGAACACCTTCTCCCCGGTCGACCGGGGCTCCGCGAGCAGGGCGTCCCAGACCTTGGCCCGGCCGGTGAGGTTGGCGAAGTTCTCCTGGCTCTGCCCGCGCAGGAACCACGCCCGCAGCGCCGAGCTGAACGCGACCGCGGCCACCGTGGCGCACAGCACCGCCCACGCGAAGAACCGGCGGGCGGCCGCACTGGTCAGGACGAGCGAGCCGATCGCCAGCACCAGCCCGATGAGCAGGCCGAGCGTGGCCGTCCGGGTGTGCGTCATCGCGAGCAGGACGAGCGACGGCACGACGACCACCGCCGCGCTCCCCGCCGTGGTCCGGCGGCCGAGGACGAGCAGCACGGCGAGCCCGATGACGATCGCGGCGTACTGGCCGATCTGCGGCGGGGTGAGCGGCCACAGCGCGCCCACCAGCCGCCCGCCGTAGTACTCCGGCATCGCCGTGCCCGGGGCGACGGCCAGGCCCGCGGCGACCAGCACGAGCACCGCGAAGTACATCCGGATGTGGTACCTGACGAACGTCAGGCCGCCGTCCCACCAGTGGCTGAGCAGCCACAGCGTGCCGACGAAGACCGCGAGCCGGGTGCACCGGAACAGCGCGCCGAACCCGACGTCCGGCTGCACGCTGGCGATGACGCTCGGCACGAGCAGCAGGGTGAGCAGGAACAGGAAGGCGCTGGCCCGGATGCGCAGCCGGGGGTTGAGCGCGAGCGCCAGCGCGAACGCGGCGACCAGCGCGCCCATGGTGGCCATCTGGATGAGGGACCGGGGGAGTGGGACGACGGTCTTCGCCCCGGCGGACCCGAGGGTGTTGAGACCGAGGAGCGCCCAGACGATCCCGACGGCCTTCGGCGTGCCACCGGGGCCCGGTGCGGCGGCGGGCGGCGCGCCCGCGGCGCCGGAGGTCAGCTCTCCGCCCATCTCAACCACCGGCCCGCGGGCCGAAGGTGCTGCCCTCGTCCTGCCGGTACGGCAGGCCGCGCCACCGCTCCGGGTCGAGCGTCCGGCTCTGGTCGCCGGCGACGAAGCTCCACGGACCGAGGTAGGTGTTGTCGTGCCAGCGGTTCCCCTGCCGGTGGGTGATCGCCTCGGCCACCCGCCGGCCCTTGTACGGCGACCAGTCCGGTGCGGTGCCCTCGTTGGCGAGCACCGCCATCCGGCCGCACTCCGGCCCGCACCCGACGACGGAGGCGTCGAGGACGAAGCGGTTTCCGTGGATGTCCACCCGCTGGGTCCGCCACCGGCAGTCGTCGTAGAGCGGCGCGGAGGCGATCGCCGGCCGCGCGCAGCGGCCGGTGTCCTTCACGAGGAGCGTGCAGTACTCGGTGGAGGTGTTGGCCGGGCTGTTGCAGAACCGGTCGGCGTTCTCCCAGAGGGTGATCCCGTTCCAGTTGTCCTCCAGCACGTTCCCGTAGATCTCGATCCTGTCCGTGCGGGCGGGCACCCGTGGCTCGCCGCCGGCCTCGGAGACGTAGACGGTCGCGTACGGGAAGGTGTCGCCGTCCTTCGCGTACGCACGGCCCTCGACCCAGTTGTTGCGCCGGACCGTGTTGTTCCTGACGACCGCGTTGTAGCTGGTCTCGTACATCAGCGCGGCACCGTCGTTGGCCTCGATGACATTGCCCTCGACGAGGAAGTCGTTGTTGTTGGTGTCCGCCCACAGCCCGGCCCCGCGGTTATCGTGCACCCAGTTGCCGCGGACGTCGGCGCCGTCGACGGCCCAGAACTTGATGCCGCCGGTGCAGCCGCAGCCCGGCTGCCGCCGCTCCCAGTCGTCGGTGTTGTTGCCCACGATCTCGTTGCCCTCGACCAGCAGGCCGCGGATGGAGTCACCGGTCTTGTACGCGTTCATCCCGTACTGGCCGTTGCGGCGCAGGCAGCTGGCGCGCAGCCGCTGGCGGGCACCGGCCATCAGCCCCGCGCCGGAGTTGTCCTGGACGGTGGTGTGCTCGATCACCCACCCGTCGGCCATGTCGTGGTTGACCACGCCCTCGTCGCGCGGTGCGACGAACCGCTGCACCGTCAGATGGCGGATCGTGACGTCGCGGGCGGCCCCGCCGAACGCGTACTGGTTGACCTTCTCCCCGTCGAGCACCGCGCCCGGCGCGCCGAGATAGCGGTTCCCCTCCTTGGGCACGACCTGCGCGTACGGGTCCGGCTCCAGCCGGTGCCTGCCCGGCCGGAGCCAGAACGTGGTGCGCGGGGGACTGCTCTCGGTCTTCGCCGCCAGGTCACCGACCACCGACGGATCGACCGTCACCGCGCCCGCCGGCGCCTTCGCCGGACCCGCCACGGCCCGGTCGCACACCCGGGCCACGGGCGTGACCGGCGCGCCGGACCCACCGGACGCGCCGGACCCGGACGCGCCGGACCCACCGGCCGAGGCGGACGTGCCCGCAGCGGACGGCGCACCCGACGGCCCCGCCGGGGCGTCCGGCGCACCCGTACAGCCGGTCGCCACCAGCAGTGCCACCGCCGGCGGAGCCACCGCCCAGGCCCCGAACCTCCCCCTGATCCCCACGCGCCCGCCCTACCCGTGGAACCCGAGCACGGTGGTGAACCCGGCCGCGCCGGCGGCGAAACCGGTGCCGACCAGCGTCGTGGCGGGCTCCTTGCGGCCGAACCCGGGGGAGTACCAGCCAAGCGGCGGGCGGGTCTCGCCCCGGTGCGCACGCCAGGACAGCTCCGCGGGCAGGTCGAGCACCGCGGAGCGGTCCTCGCCGTCCCTGCTCCAGGTGAGCACCGCCCGGTTCCCCGTCAGGTCCGCCGAGACCGCCGGACCGAGGTGGAACGCCAGCCGGACCGCCCCCTGATCGCCGCGCACCTCGTCCACCACCCGTAACTCCCGGCTCCCGGAGTCCAGTTCCACCCGACGGCGGTGCACGACGCGCTGGTAGCCGTCGTGCTCGGCGCACCAGCGGGACGTCCCCCCGTCGGCGTCACCGGAGGCCTCCGCGACCAGGACGCGGGTGCGGGCCTGCCGGGTCCACAGGAACGGCCCCCCGGAGACGGACTGGTCACCGCCGTCCCACTGCAGGGTGTTGTGGCCCAGCGTCGACCGGAAGTACTGCCGCCACTCGGGCTGCCCGTGGTAGCAGAACGTCCCCGGGTCGGCGAGCACGTCGACCCCGTCGTGCCGGACCTCCACGGACAGCGCGTCCGCGTGCGCGTGCGCGGCGATGGAGAGGAACCCGTGCGGGCCCCCGTCGCAACGGCACCAGATCTCCCCGGGACCGCGAAGGATGGTCATGCCCGCGTCGGCGAAGTGAGCCGGCCGGGTGGCCGGCCGCTTCGCGTCCGGCACGGCGCCGCCCTTCCCGTACGGCCGGACGAGCGAGGCGAGCAGCGGGGTGCGCACATCGGTGCCGGTCACCGCCGGCCACCAGTCGAGCCGGCCGAACACCGCCTCCCCGGTGGCAAGCAGCGAACCCCAGCGGTCGGTGCCCGTGCCGTCCACGACCAGACCGTGCCCGTCGTCCGCGTCCCCCTGGCGCGGCGGCCGCAGCCGGCCGTCCACGATCGCCGCGAGCGCGTCGGTCATCCGCAGCAGGACGAGCCGCACCGACGGCGGGACGGCCACCCCGGCGGCGTCCGCCTCCGCGACCGCGGCGAGACCCAGCTCAAGGACCAGTCCGTGGTACTCGGTGGCCAGCTCGCGGTTGAGCCCGGAGCCGAAGGTGTTGCTCCGCAGGTGCCGCTCGAGGGACCGCATCGCGTCGGCCCGCCAGCGCGCCGAGGACGGGAACCAGCCGAACGCGCAGGCCGCGGCGAACTGCCCGGCCGCCTCCGCGATGACGTGGTTGTTCGCCGAGGACCCCCGGCTGGGGAAGGCGGCAAGCCAGCGCTGGTGGTACCAGATCTGCTTCAGCGCCACCGGGTTCTCCTCGAACAGACCGGGCGCGCCCGGCCAGCCGTCGAGCAGCCTGCGCACCCACACCCAGGACAGCAGCCGGATGCCCAGCTCGATGCCGCTGACCCAGTGCACGCCGCGCAGCGGCGCGTTGGCCGCCCACCACAGCCGCAGGTGCTTGGCGACCCGCTCGGCGTACCGCTCGTCCCCGGTGACCGCGTAGGCGGCCGCGAGCACGGTGAGGTACTGGTGCCGGGACAGCTCCCAGATCTGCTTGACGTCCCCGACCGCCTCCTCGTTCCGGTACGGCACGTCGAAGGCGTACCCCCACGGGGCCCGGCGCCCGGTCTTCGGGTCGTACCACCAGTCCGGGTCGGCCAGGTCGTCGCGGTCCACCCCGAAGTACTCGGCGTGCCCGGCCATCAGCCGGTCCGCTTCGGCCACGAGCCGCTTCACGGCGTCCGCCGGCAGCCCGGCGACCGTCCCGGCGGGCAGCACCGCCGTGAACCGCGCGCCGGTCACCCAGGGGCAGTCCGGCAGCTCCGACCGCCACCGCCGCCTGCGCACCGCGTCGCCCACCCGGCCGCCGACCTCCGCCGGCCCCATCGCGGACAACCGCCGCAGGTACCAGCCCGCGCTCATGGTCACAGGGCCCTCGCCAGCGTCACCGGCGCGCCACCGGCCAGCGCGGTCCGCACGGCGAGGGTGGCCGCCGTGGTCGCGACCAGCGACTCCAGCGGCACCGGCATCGGGCCGCCGGTCCGCACGGCCTTGACGAACGCGGCCAGCTCGGCGTTCTGCCCCTTGTTCCGGGCCTGCGGCAGCCGTGAGCTGACCCACCGCCTGCCGCCGTGGACCGAGGCGCGGACGAAGTCGTCGAGCCGCAGCACCCTGCCGTCCGCGATGAGGTCCAGCGTCTCCTTGGGGTAGCCGGCCGGGCCGGTGGTGACGTAGCTGATGGTCGCGGTGGACCCGTCCGGGTAGCGCAGCACGACCTGCAGGTCGTCGTTGCCGGCCGGGGCGGTCGCGTACACCGAGACCGGGTCGGCACCGAGCAGCCAGCTCGCCGTGTCGATGAAGTGGCCGCCCTCGCCGGCGAACCGCGATCCCTCGGTGCCCTGCTGCAGGTACCAGCTGCCGTGCTGGAGCCGGCCCGCGTTCACCAGGTAGCGCAGGCTCGCCGGACCGGTCCGGGGGCCGAACCTCGACCTCGCCTCCTGGAGCAGCGGCGCGAACCGCCGGTTGAAGCCGACCTGCAGCCGGTCGTTGCCGGACTCCTCCACCGCGGCGAGGACACCGGCCAGCTCGTCCTCGGTGAGCGCGAGCGGCTTCTCCACGAACACCGTCTTGCCGGCGAGGAGCGCCTTGCGGGTCAGTTCGGCGTGCGAGCTGTGCCGGGTCACGACGAACACCGCGTCGACGGACGGATCCCCGAGCACGGCGTCGAGATCGGTCGTCGCCGAGGCGAAGCCGAACTTCCGCCGCGCGTTGGCCGCCGACAGCGCCGTCGTGGTGACGACCGTGGACAGCTCGACGCCCTCGCGCCGCGCCAGGTGCGGCAGCAGCATCGACGTCGCGTAGTTCCCCGCGCCGACGAACGCGAGGCGCACCGGCGCCGCCGCGGACCGGGCCGGGACGGACGCGCCGCCGCCGCGCCGCACCGCGGGCACGGCGACCTCCGGGCGGACCTCGGCGTCCTGAGCCCGCTCCGGATAGCGGAACAGCACGGCCACGGCCTTCAGATCGCCGTCCTTCAGACGCCGGTACGTCTCCACGGCGTCGTCGAAGTCGGCGACGTGGGACACCAGGGGGTCCACGTCGACGCGGCCCCGGGCCATGAGATCCAGGAAGCACGCGAGGTTGCGCCGCTCGGTCCAGCGCACATAGCCGATCGGATAGTCACGCCCCTCCAGTTCGTACTCCGGGTCGTAGCGCCCCGGGCCGTAACTGCGCGAGAACCGGACGTCCAGCTCCTTCTCGTAGTACGCGTTCCACGGCAGGTCCAGCCGGCACTTGCCGATGTCGACGACCCGGCCGCGGTCCCGGCAGAGCCGGGCGGCCAGCTCGACCGGCTGGTTGCTGCCACCGCCGGCGGCCAGGTACACCTGGTCCACGCCGTGGCCGTCGGTGAGTTCGGCGACGGCGGCCTCCACCGCCGACGACGCGGGATCGCCGCAGGCCGCGGCGCCCAGCCGCTCGGCGAGCGCGCAGCGCTCCGGATCGGGATCGACGCCGACGACACGGACCCCTGAGGCGGTCAGGAGCTGCGCCACCAGCTGCCCGATCAGCCCGAGGCCGATGACCAGCGCCACCTCGCCGAGCTGCGGCTCGCCCTGCCGGACGCCCTGCATCGCGATCGAGCCGACGGTGCCGAAGGCCGCGTGGCGGGGCGCGAGACCGTCCGGCACCCGGGCGTAGAGGTTCTTCGGCACCCAGTTCAGCTCGGCGTGCAGCGCGTGCTCGTTGCCCGCGCAGGCCACCAGGTCGCCGACCTTGACGTCGTCGATCCCGGGCCCGACCTGCTCGACCACCCCGCACAGCGAGTAGCCGAGGGGCGTGTAGGAGTCCAGCTTGCCCATCACCTTCTGGTAGGTGGCGGACATCCCGTTGGTGGCCACGCTCTGCATGACCTTGGCCACCTGGTCCGGGCGGGAGCGGGCCTTGCCCAGCATCGACATGCCGGCCTCGGACACCTTCATGAGCTCGGTCCCGGTGGATATCAGCGAGTAGGCGGTCCTGACCAGGACCCCGCCCGGCTTGCATCCCGGCACCGGCACGTCGAGGACCGCCAGCTCGCCGCTCTTGTAGTTCTGTACGACCTGCTTCACCCGAAGTCCCCTTGTTCCTCTGCTGTTCAGTGCGCGTTCCGGCCGGACCCGGAGGTCACGCCGCGATACCAGTACTCGAGGGTCAGCACATGCCACAGGTGCTTGGAGAAGTCCCGCTGCCCGGCGGCGTCCTCGGCGACCATGCGCGCCAGCGCGTCACGGCGCAGGAACCCGGAACGCACCAGGACGCCGTCGTGCACCACCTCCCGCACCAGCGGCGCCAGATCCCGGCTCATCCAGGCCCGCAGCGGGGCGCTGAACAGCCCCTTGGGCCGGTACACGATCTCCCGGGGCAGGATCGAGGTGGCCGCCTCCTTCAGGACGGCCTTGCCCTGCCGCCCGACGATCTTGCGGTCGCCGGGCACGGCGAACGCCGCCCTGACCACCTCGACGTCCACGTACGGCACCCGTACCTCGGTCGACGCGGCCATGCTCGACCGGTCCGTGTACGCGAGGTTCAGACCCGGCAGGAACATCCGGGCGTCACCCAGGCACATGCGGTTGACGAAGTCGTCGAGGTCGTTGTCCTCGTAGACGTCCGCGTGCTCGGTCAGCACGTCCCCGACCGTCCCGGCCAGGTCCGGGTCGACCAGGGCCAGCAGCTCGTCCCGGTCGTACATGGTGTAGCTGCGCCGGAACGCGGTCTCCTCCGGAAGGTCGGCGAAGGAGAGGAACCGCTTCGCGAAGCGCACCGACCGGTACCCCCGGCGGGCCGACGCGACCGGCAGCCGGTCCACCGCCGCCGACAGACCGCGCCGCAGCGGCCGCGGCACCCGCTGGTAGCGCAGCGCGAGCAGGTTGGCCAGGTGCTTGCGGTACCCGGCGAACAGCTCGTCGGCGCCCATCCCCGACAGCATCACCTTGACCCCGGCCTCCCGCGCCGCCTGGCAGATCAGGAAGGTGTTGATCGCCGCCGGGTCGCCGATCGGCTCGTCCAGGTGGTACGTCATCTGCGGCAGCAGGTCGAGGACGTTCGGCGCGATCTCGATCTCGTGCAGGTCCACGCCGAACCGCTCGGCCACCTGACGGGCGTACCGCAGATCGTCCGGCATCGCCTCGAACCTGGCGTCCTCGGCCCGGAACCCGATCGTGTAGGCGGAGATCCCGGGCCGGTCGCGGGCCGCGAGCGCGGTCAGATAGCTGGAGTCGAGACCACCGGACAGGAACGTCGCCACGGGCACGTCGGAGAGCAGATGGCGCCGGGTCGACTCCTCGACCACGGCGGCGACATCCGGCAGCTCACCGCTCCGCGCCCGGTCCCGCCCCTCGGCGGCCACCTCCCGGAGGTTCCAGAACCGCCCGCGCTCCACCCCGCCGTCGGGCCGGCACCTCAGCCAGGTGCCCGGCGGCAGCTTCTCCGCCCCGCGGAGCGCGCACCGCGAGTCCGGCACCCAGTAGTAGAGGAGCGAGGCCACCAGCGCCGCGTGGTCCACCTCGACGGTGCCGCCGGTGGTCGCCGCGAGCGCCTTGAGCTCGGAGGCGAACACCAGGCCCTCACCGCGCCGCAGCAGGAACAGCGGCTTGATGCCCAGCTGGTCACGGGCGAGCACCAGCTCACCGGTGCGCTCGTCGAAGACCCCGAAGGCGAACATGCCGCGCAGCCGGGGCAGACAGTCCGTGCCCCAGCGCCGCCAGGCCTCCAGGAGCACCTCGGTGTCGGAGGTGCCCCGGAAGCGCACCCCCGCGGCCGCCAGTTCGGCGCGCAGCTCGGGCGCGTTGTACAGCTCGCCGTTGTACGTCAGGACGAGGCCGTCCCGGACCATCGGCTGGGCGCCGGTCTCGGACAGGTCGATGATGGACAGCCGTCGGTGCCCGAGGTGCACCTCGACGTCACCGGCGCGGTGGTCGTACCGGCCCGCCGCGTCCGGGCCCCGGTGGGCGAGGATGTCGGTGAGCCGGTCGGTCACCGCCTTCCCGTCCGGCCACCGGTACGTGCCCGCGATGCCACACATGTCCTACCGCCCGTCCTGGTCGATGTCCGGGATCCGTGTCGTCCACATCGGCACCCGCTCCGTCCCCCGCCGCCCGTCCACCGCCGGAACGCCGTGGGAGGCACCCCCGCCGTTGCGCCGGGGCGGCCTCTCGCCCCGGCCGCGCGGCACCGCCTGCGCCACGTCCCACAGCGTGCCGTCGGTCCGGTCGCGTGGATCGGGGTCGATCAGCACCACGCCGATCACCGCGATCCGCTGGTCGGCGAGCTGCCGCGCCACGGTGTGCAGCCAGGCCGCGCTGCCGTGGCCGGCACGGACCACGAGCACCGTCCGGGTGCCGAGGTGGTGGAGGTCGGTCCACGCCGTACCGGGCGCCACCGACCCGACGCCGAGCCTGCGCTCCTGGTACGGGACGGCCGCGGCGGCGTCCCCGCCGAGCACGGTCGGATCACCCGGCCTCGGCCGGCGGCCGGCGAGCCGGCCGCCGGGGAGACCGTCGACGATCGTCACGGGGCCCTCGTCCGCCAGCGCTCCGGCGAGGTCCAGGGCGATCGTGGTCGTGCTCTGCTCACTGCCCAGCTCCAGCAGCGACAGTGGTTCGGCGGAGCCGCGCACCGTGCGGGCCAGGGACGAGGCGAGCCGCGCCCGGGCCGCCCGGGTCCTTCGGCGCCGCCACAACCCGCCCTTGCCGTGCGGCAGTTCGGCGATGACCGAGGCGCCGAGGTGGGCCGCGATGTCCCGGCGCAGCACGGGCCGGTCCGCCACCACCGCGCCGACCGCGGCCACCGCGAGCCCCAGCGCGAGCCCGAGGGCGAGACCGACCCCGCCGTTGGTGGCGGCGGCCTTCGGCAGCGAGTGCCGCACCACGCGCGGGGCGTCCACGATCTGGGTGCGGGCGACGAGGTGCGGCGTGCCGATGCGCGCCTCGGCGGCGCGCTGGCCGAAGTCGGAGATCTGCGAGGTGAGTTCGGCCCGGCGGGCGAAGAGCGACTCCATGTTCGCCGAGGTCTTCGGGCCGTTCGCCGACGACCCCTCCCCGATCGCCCGGTTGACCTCGGCGAGATCGTCCCGCAGCCGGTCGCGCTGGTCGAGCAGGGCCTTGGCCTCGGCGTCCGCCGCTTCCCTTATCCGCCGCACGTGGTCCGCGACGAACGCGTCGGCGAGCGCCTTGGCGCGGGCCACCGCCTCCGCGTCGCTGTCACCCGTCACATCGATCTGCAGCAGGTTGTTGGTCAAGCCGACGCCCTCGTACTCCTTCATGAAGTCCTCCGGTTTCTCCGGGGACTTGAGCGATCGCAGGGCGCTGCCGGCGATCCGGGTGGTGTGCAGCAGCGCGGCGTCGGTGCGGATCAGCGTTCCGGGGTCGTTCGGCTGGTCCTCCTGATGGGCGACCAGCACCTTGGTCACCGCGGTCGGCGGCGGTGGCATCAGGACCGCCATCGCCGTGCCGCCGACCAGACCGAGTGCCGCCATGGCGGACCAGAGGCGGCGCCGTCTCCGTACCGCCACCACCAGCGACTGCAGGTCGAGCAGCGGAGCGGCGCCCTGCGGCTCCGGCGTCGTGCGCGTCGTCACCCGTTGCCTCCCGGCGCGTCGTCGCCCACCGCGAGGGCCGGCGCGGCGCGGTCGTCCGCGTCGACCGCCGGTGACGTCCGCTCGTCCGCGGTGGACGTCCGCGACCCGCGGTCCTCCGCGCCCGGCGTCGGCGACGTGTCCTCCGTGCCGAGCATCGGTGACGTGCGGCCGCCCGCCGCGAGCGTCTGCGGCTCCGTCTCGTCGGCCGTGAGCCGTGCCGGGGCGGACCGTCGCGCGCGGCCGGCCGTGCGGGCCGGACGCGTCCAGACCGTGCCGGCCAGGACGACGCCGACGACCTCGTGCCGGGCGTCGGCACACGCCTCGGCGATCCCCGCGAGCTCCCCGGCGGTCCAGCTGCCCGCGCTCAGCACGACCACGGCTCCGGACTCGTCGTCGGGGTCCGGAACCATCGGCCGGGACACCGACACCTCCACCACCCGCAGCGAGCGCCGGCCCCCGCTCGCCGAAGCCGGGGAAGGCGCGGTCGCAGCCTCGGCGACCAGCCGGTCGGCGGCCCGGCGGGCGACCGCGTCGCCCTCCGGCACCACGACCAACACCACATGCGACGGCGGCAGTTGGTCCCGGAGGCGGGCGTACACCCGCCGGTAGCGGATCTGCCTGCTGGCCTCGTCGCCGGAGCTCTGCGGCGCCGGGATGTCCCACCGTACGTCGAGGCCGAGCAGCCGGCGGACCAGCGCCCGGGCGCCACGGCCCTCGGTCCGCTGCGCGGAGCCCTGCGCGGGCACGTCGACGGTGCCGAGCAGCATCGCGCCGAGCGCGGCCGTGATCTCCGGCTCGGTGCGCAGCCGACGGCTCACCCGCGCGGCCGCTAGATGACCGAGGACCGCGAGCACGAACGCCAGCAGCGCCCCGCCGGCGACGAGCTGGGTCCTCGTCGGCGGTGCCTCGCCGGTCGGCCGGGCCGCCGGGCCGAGGACGACCATGCTCGCCCGTCCGGCGGCCGGCTCGGCCTTGTCCAGCTTGTCCAGCGCCTCCTGCAGCGCGGTCCGCAGCTTCGCGAGCTCGGTGCGGGTCTGCACGCTCTCCACGCTCTTCCCCGACCCCGCCCCGTCGGCCAGCTCGGTGATGCGGCGGCTGGTCTGCTCCACCAGCTTCCGCAGTGCCTCCGGCTGCCCGGCCGCCTCGGGGTCGGCGCCGTCGCCCGAGATCTGCGCGGCGAAGGTCACGAACTCCTCGGCCACCTGGTCGGCCAGGCGCTGCGCGCGGGCCGGGGTGTCGGCGGTGGCCGAGATCTTGATGATGTTCCCGTCCGCGGCCTTGGCGGTCAGCTGCTCCCGCAGCTCCTCGCCGCTGACGCCGTGCCAGCCCAGCGCGGCGGCCGTGCGGTCCACCACCACCGACGTGGTCGCGATCTCCGCCTGGGTCAGCAGCTCGCGCTCCTCCCACGCCCCCGGCAGCAGCACCGACGCCGACGTCGTGTAGCGCGGCGGCAGCAGCAGGGAGGTGCCGTAGCCGACGAGCGCGCCCACCACGACGAGGAGGACGAGCAGCCGTCGGCGCCGACGGACGATCCGCCCGATCGTGACCAGGCGTATGGTGTCATCGCTCAACGGCGCGGCCTTCTCCCCGTCCGGACCGGACGGCTCACCGCCACGGGAGTGTGGTCTCGGACGGCAGCGGCGTACGCGGCGAGCAGCGACCGCTGCGAGTGCCGCCAGGACAGCTCCCCGCCGATCCGCTCCTGCCCGATCTTGCCCATCCGGGCGCGCTCCTCCGGATCGTCGAGCAGCCCCGCGACGAGCCCGGCGAACGCCGTCTCGTCGTTGGCCGGCGCGTACACGGCGGCGTCACCGGCGGAGACGCGCGCCTCCCGGAGGTCGAACGAGACGATCGGCCGCCCCATGACCATGTACTCCAGGACCTTGTTCATGGTCGACACGTCGTTGAGCGGATTGCGCGGGTCGGGGGAGAGGCACACGTCCGCGGTGGACAGGTAGCGCGCCAGGTCGGCGTCCGGGACGCGCCCGGTGAACTGCACCTGGTCCGAGAGCCCGAGCCGCCCGGACAGCTCGACCATCGCGTCGAAGGCGTCGCCGGCGCCGACGAACACCGCGTGCCAGTCGGTACGCCCGTACTCGTCGCGCAGCTTCGCGAGCGCCCGCAGGGCGTAGTCGACGCCGTCCTGCGGCCCCATGACGCCGAGGTAGCACAGCAGATGGGGCTTGCCGCGCTTCAACTCCGGTTCGGGCGGCACCGGGTGGAAGCGGTCGATGTCGGGTGCGCTGCGGACCACGAACACGTCCTCGGGCCGCAGCCCCCCACGGCGCAGTGCGACGTCCCGATAGCTCTCGTTCGTGGCGAGCACGACGTCCGCGGCCCGGTACGTCCGCCGTTCGAGCGCGCACACCGCGCGGTAGAGCAGGTCCTCGCCGCGGTCGAACCGGGACAGGTACAGCTCGGGCACCAGGTCGTGCTGGTCGAAGACGAACCGCGACCCGCGCCGCTTCATCCACAGCGCCGGCAGGAACAGCAGGTCCGGCGGGTTGCAGGCGTGGACCACGTCCACCGGGCCGACCCGGCGGGCCAGCCGGACCGTGTGCCACAGCGCCGAGCCGTACTCCCGCAGATAGCCGGCCGGCCCGCCGGTGGCCGCGCGCAGCGGATAGCGGTGGATCCGCACCCCGTCGATCACCGCCTCCGCCTCCGTGTCCCGCTTCTCCCCGCGGGGGCAGACGACGTGCACCTCCCAGCCCGCGTCGCGCAGCGTCGTGCACTCCTGCCACACCCGCCGGTCGAACGGCACCGACAGGTTCTCCACCAGGATCAGCGCGCGCCGGACCGGCCCGGCACCACCGGATGTGTCGTCGAACGATGTGTCACCAGGCAAGGCCCACGTACCCCGGTTCGGCCCGCCGCGCTTCGGCGTCGGGAAGGTGGATGAGATCGACGATCACCGTGCCGTCGCCATGGGGGAGCGCCGAGAGGACGGCCGGGTCCCTCGTCCCGACCAGGCATACCTCGGCATGGTCGAGCACCTCGTCGACGGACTCCGCGAGCAGCTGCGCGAGGTGCGGCAGCCGGGTCTCGATGTACTCGCGGTTCGCGCCGAGCAGCCGCGACAGGTTCACGTTGGGGTCGTAGATCCGCAGGTCGTACCCCTTGCCGAAGAGCCGCTCCGCCAGCTCGACGAGCGGACTCTCGCGGAGGTCGTCCGTGCCGGGCTTGAACGAGAGACCGAACAGCCCCACCCGGCGCCTCCCGGTGCGCTCGACCAGTTCCACCGCACGCTGCAGGTGGTCGGCGTTGGAGGGGAGCACATGGGAGAGGATCGGCACCGAGACGTCGGCCCGCTGCGCCGCGTGCACCAGACTGCGCAGGTCCTTGGGCAGGCAGGAGCCACCGAAGGCGAAGCCCGGCCGCAGATAGGCGGGGCTGATGTTCAGCTTGCGGTCGGCCAGGAACACGTCGATCACCTGGTGCGAGTCCACCCCGAGCGCCCGGCACACCGCGCCCAGCTCGTTCGCGAAGCCGATCTTCAGGCCGTGGAAGGCGTTGTCCGCGTACTTGATGGCCTCGGCCGTCGGGATCGGCACCCGGAACACCTCGCCGGGCACCTCGTCGTACAGCGCCGCCACCACGTCGCCGCTCGCCGGGTCGAGCTCGCCGATGACGGTCTTGGGCGGATCGAAGAAGTCCCGCACGCTGGTGCCCTCGCGCAGGAACTCCGGGTTGACCGCCACCCCGAAGTCCACCCCCGCCGTGCCGCCGGCGTGCTTCTCCAGGATCGGCACCAGCAGGTTCAGACAGGTGCCCGGGAGCATGGTGCTGCGGAACACGACGGTCTGCCGACCGCCCCGCTCGGCCACCGCGGCACCGATCTCCTCGGTGACCCGCTCCAAGTACGTCGTGCACAGGCTGCCGTTGGGCTCCGACGGCGTACCCACACAGATCAGCGACACCTCGCTGTCCATGATCGCCTCACGGACGTCGGTCGTGGCGCGCAACGACCCGGCGCGCACGACCTCCGCTATGAGCTCCCCGATCCGCTCCTCGACCAGCGGGGCCTTGCCGTCGTTGACCAGGTCGACCTTCACCTGGTTGACGTCCACCCCGATGACCTCGTGACCGAGGCTCGCCAGGCACGCGGCCGACACACAGCCCACGTAGCCGAGTCCGAAGACGCTGACCCTCATGACCCGCTCCTCCCCCCGGGCAGGCCCTTGTGGCCTGCCGTCCACGAGCCGACCTGACGACGCCCCCCGCGCATCAGTAGGCCCCCTGCCCATAGAGCACCGCACGCAGCGTCTTCCACAGGATCACCGCGTCCAGCGCGAGCGACCAGTCCTCCACGTACCGCAGGTCGAGCCGGACGGCCTCCTCCCACGGCAGGTCGCTGCGTCCGCTGATCTGCCACAACCCGGTGAGCCCGGGCTTGACGAGCAGCCGCCGCCGGATGTCGGGGCCGTACGCGGCGGACTCCTCCGGCAGCGGAGGCCGCGGGCCGACCAGCGACATCGAGCCGGTGAGCACGTTGAACAGCTGCGGCAGCTCGTCGAGCGAGTACCGGCGCAGCACCGTGCCGACCCGGGTCACCCGCGGGTCCCGGCGGAGCTTGAACAGCAGTCCGGCGCCCTCGTTGCGGTCGGCCAGCGCGGCCCGCGCCGCGTCGGCCCCGACGACCATCGTGCGGAACTTGAAGATGGTGAACTCGCGGCCGTCCTTGCCGACCCGGCGCTGGCGGTAGACCGCCCCGCCCCGGCTGTCCGCCACCACGAGCAGCGCGACGAGGACCATCAGCGGCGCGAACAGCACCAGCAGCACCGCCGCGCCCAGCCGGTCGACGACCTCCTTGACCGCCCGGTGTGCGCCGGTGAAGGTCGGCATGCTGACCCGCAGCAGCGGTATCCCGAGCACCGCGTCGACGTGCAGCCGCGGTCCTGCCACCTCCATGAGCACCGGGGCCACGACCATCTCGGCATCGCTGCCTTCGAGGTTCCAGGCCAGCCGCTGCAGCCGGTCCGGTGACCAGTGCGGGTCCGGGGTGACCGCGACGACCCGGTAGCCGTGGTGCCGGACATGGCCCGCGACGTCGGCCAGCCGGCCGACGACCGGCACGCCGTCCACGTGGTCCTCGCCGAGCCCGGGACTGTCCGCCGTGCACACCGCCTCCACCCGCCAGCCGAGGTGCGGGAACTTGCGGGTGCGGGTGATCAGGTCGCGCACGGTGGCCGGGCTCCCGGCGGCGAGCACCGGGCGCAGACACCGCCCCTCTTTGCGCTGCTTGTGCAGCCAGAGCCGGAGCAGATACCGCTCGGTCATCGTGACGAGCGCGATCACCGGTATCGCGACGAAGATCCACAGTTTGATGTTGCGCGAGGTGAGGGCGATCCCGACCAGCGCCAGGACCACCGCCGCCGTGCACAGGGACCGGCCGAGCCGGCGGAACTCCTCGGCGCCCTGGCCGAGTACGGCCGGGGACCACGCTCGGCTCACCGCGAGCGCGGCGAGCACCAGGAGCTCGGTGGCGAAGGCGAGGATCCGCCACTTCTCGTGCCAGTTGGCCGCGTCCCGGCCGCCGAAGAAGCCGCCTATGGCCGCCACGACGAAGGCGGTGGCCACGGTGTCGCTGGTGATCACGGCACGGCGGTAGCGCTGCTCCCAGTCGATGGTCGTCCGGCCGAACGCCCCGTTCTCCAGGCGCCCGCGCGCCGATGGAAACGGGCTGACTAACTCCCCCTGTTGCACGGACCCCCCCAGGGCCTCAGTGGGCTCGACGTGTTGGCTCCACACGGTTCCTCCCCCCGGGGAGCCCCCGCCCCCCGCGCCGCTCCTCCCCTCGGGAGGCCCCCGCCTCCCGCGCCGCGCTGTTCCTCGCTCAGGGAGCCCCCGCTCACCCCGCGATGACGTACCGGTTGTTGCGGCGCTCCATACCTGACCGAAAGATCATGGTTTGTCGCCTGGTGTCCGAGCTGTGAAGCATGGTCAATCTAGAGCATCGGGGCCCGCCTGAAGAGGGGATGTATGCAATTTGTGCTGAACGTTTGAAGGCGGCTCCACGGGCCGTCGACCGACCGGGACCGTCGTGCCGCCGGGCATGTGCCGCGTGACCTGTGACGACGGTGTTTCCAGGCGTCGAGAAAGCCCGTGAGACGGCGTCGTTCCGACACCCGGGGAAGGTCAGGCTTGGCTTGTTCTTTAGCCTCGCGCGCCGGAGGCGCGCGCCGCTCACACCACCAACGCCCCGGCTGTCGGGGGGCGTTGGTATACGGAACAGGGGGAGGTACGGCTAACCGTACCTCCCCCCGCACTCCCGGTGGTTCCGGTTACGCGGCGCCCTCCGCGAGCTCGTCCTCCTCGAAGGACGCGTCCTGCGCCATGCCGCCGAGGAAGCCCTGCATCAGCTCGTCCAGGTGCAGTTCGGTCGCTCCGGCCGGGGCCGTGGGCCGGGTGCCCGCGCTCATCTTGAGGGCAAGACCGAACTTCTTGACCTTCGCGCTCTCCGCGAGCTTGGCGAGGTCGACGTACACCTCGGTCAGCTCACCGTTCTTGAGCGTGAAGTCGGCCGACACGTCGGTCTCGGGGGCGTCCTTGAGGTCCTCGTCCGACGGCAGGTCCATGCCCGGCGGCAGGTCCTTGGTGAGCGGACGGATCTCACCGAACAGCTCCGTGATCAGCGAGCGGAACGGCGCCGTGGCGGTGATGTGCTCGGTGCCGTCCTCGCCCCCGGCCGTCTTGAACTCGACCTTGCGGGCGATGACCCCGCGCAGCGCGTCCAGAAGCTTCTTCTGCGTCTTGGCGTCCAGCGTGGGCTCGGGCGACGGCGCGGCGGCGCCGGGCTCCTGCCCCAGCCCCTGGCCGGCCTTCTCCATCTCCTCGGTGCTGAACTTCACCCACTCGCCGTCCAGCATCTTCTTGAGGCCCTTGGCCTCCGGCGGCAACTGGTCGGCGGGCGGCATCGGCATGCCGATCGCCTTGCTGAGGGCCTGGACGTCGGAGCGGATGTACGTGTAGTCGCCGACGACCCGGTACTCGGCGAGGTCGCCGTCGGTGGTGCTGACCTTCATGGCCATGCCGAGGAAGTCCTTCTCCTCGGAGTCCACGATCGGCTTGCCCGACTCGACCGTCACGCTGATCTTCGCGTTGCTGAGGAGCTTCGCCGCCTCGTCGGGGATCTCCTCACCGGGCTCCGGGTCCGACTCGGCGTCCAGCTGCTTGAGGGTCGCGGCGTCGACGTCCAGGTCCAGCTCGAACGAGAGCGACTTCTCCTTGCCCAGCTTCTCGAAGGCCTGGTCCAGCTTCTTTCCCGCGGACACCTGCTCCACCGTGCCGCAGGCGGCCGAGCCGGCGAGGACGGCACCGACGACGGCGGTGGCGGCGAGGGTCTTGCGTATGGCGGTGATGATGATCTCCTTGTGTGTACGGTCACCGGCGTGACCGATCAGGAGACCACCGAGGGTCCCGCATGGTTGCCCTGCCGCCCCCGACGAATTCGTCACCTCCCGCAGGGCCCGCCGCTGCCGGTCCTACGGCGTGAGCCAGCCGCGCAGCACTCTGCTCACGGCGGGCATGGCCACGTACGTCATGAGCACGTTGAACACGCAGGCGATGACCGCGCTGCTCAGCAGAAGGGGGAGTCCGGTCAGCCGTGGTACGAGGAAGAGGCTGCCCAGGACCGAGATCGGGTAGATCGCCAGGGTCGCGCTGATCGCCATCTTCCACCGGGGCGGTGCGGGCCGCGTCGAGCCCGGCTTGGCGAACCAGGTCTCCATGCCGGTCAGCGTGCGGCGGGCGATCTCCGTGTGGTGGTGCCCTTCGCAGCCGGCGAACCAGGCTGCCCGCTCGGGGGACTCCTGCCAGGCCCGGCACGCCGCCTCGTCCCGGAAGCGGTGGACGAGGAACCAGGGCGCGTCACCGCCTGAGGAACGGAAGAGTCCGTATCCGAGGTGTCCGGGGAAGGCGGCCGCGCTCTCCAGGATGCCCCTGGCCCACCGCTCGAAGGCGGCTTCGTAGCCGGGCTCCACCCGACGGGCTATCAGGAGCGTCACCTCGCCCGTGTCGGCGGGGACGGTGGTGTGCTCAAGGCTGACCGCGGTCACAGGAACTCCAGATGATCTCACCGCGCCCGGCCGTACTCTACGCGCTGCCGGCCGCGGGCGGCGTGCTGCGCGTGCCACCGCCTTCGTCCCGGGTCGCCGCGCGGGTGACGGGAGCGGTCACGATGAGTCAACTCGGTGACGGTCGGTCAGCGCGGTGACGGTGAGTCAACCCGATGACGGTGAGTCAGCACGGTGGCCGGACGGCGAAGCCCGCGCCCGCCCGGTCGTGTGGTCGACCCGCGTGACACGTGCCTAAGCTGGTCAGGGGGACGCGGCCGCAGGCGACGGGAGCAGGAGCCATGGGCGGCAGGCAGAACCACATCACCTTCGCGACGCCCACCGCGGCCTCGCCCTTCCGGGCCCTCGGTCCCGCGGAGGCCCCTTGACGAACCCCACCACCCTCGGCGCCGCCCCGGCCGGCCGACGGCCGTGCCCGTCGACGGAGCCAGGCACCGAGGGGTGGGCTGCCGCGGGGGAACGGATCCAGGTGCGCAGAGGAGCACGTCATGGGCCGGAACGAGGAACGCAGGCACAGGAACGACCCGGGCCCGCTGCCCGGCGTGCCGCTGAAGCTGACGTCCGGGGTCGGTGAGCACCGGGGCGCCGACGGCGTCCTGCGCCGGTACTTGGATCCCGGTGCGACGCTCTTCCGCGCGCCGACCGCCCGCAGGGCCGTCAACACCTTCGTACGGGAGCGGGCGGGGGACCTCGGGACGGAGGGCACGGACCTCCGCGAGGTCGCCAAGGAGGAGCACACGTCGACGCTCCATGTCCGTTACCAGCAGTATCACCAGGACGTCCCGATCCTCGGGGCCACGCTCCAGATGGTGGCCGACACCGGGCAGGCGGCCGTCGTCCAGGTCGAGAACGCGACGGAGCCGGACGTCTCCGACGCCCCCGACGTGACCGAGGCCCAGGCCCCCGACGTCGTCGAGAAGGCGGCGCTCGCCCCCTTCCAGAAGGGGTACGAGTCGGCTGCGGTGGTGCGTGACACCCTCGGCTACCTGCGGGACACGTCGAGGCCCCCGCTGCCGGCGGCGGACCGCCCCACCGCCTCGGTCGCGCTCCTGAAGACGGGGAAGCGCCGACCGGACGGCAAGCTGCACCTCGTCCACGACCTCGTCGTCGAGACCTCGGGGCCCTTCGAGCACTTCCGTGTCGTCGTCGACGCCGTCGGCGGCAACCTGCTCTGGATCGAGACCGCGGGGAGGTACGTGACGGCGACGCTCAACGTCTATCTGCCCGACCCTGTGACCGACTCCGGCCTCGGTACGCTGAGTTCCCTGTCGACCAACGACGAACTGAAGGCGCTGGCCCACGAGGTCCAGACGGACGTCTCGCCCGCCGACGGCAACGGGAAGTTCCACCTCGCGGGTCCCATGTGCCGCTGCGTCGACTGGGACGAGTCGGGGTTCGCCCAGCCGGAGTCGGCCTCGCCGCCCCGCTTCGTCTTCGAGAGCCATCGCGCGAACCTCGGGTTCCTCAGCGCGAACGCGTACTACTGGGTCGACTCCTTCGCCAACTACCTCAAGAAGCTCGGCAATCCACAGCTCAACGAACGCATGGTCGCGGTCGACGTGGACCCGCAGGGAGCCCCGACCATCGACCGGAGCGAGTGGATCGGCACCACGGATCCGCCGCGAATGCGCTTCGACATGAAGCACGTGCCCGGGGCCGCCGACCTCGGCATCATCGTGCACGAATACACGCACGGAGTCATCCAGTGGCTGCGGCCGGGCGCGACGGCCCCCCTGGAGTACGAGCACAGCATCTGTGACGTCATGGCCGGCATCTACCGGGACCTGTTCAACCGCGAGGGACACCGGCGGACCGAGACGTTCCCCTTCGACAACAACGCACAGGAGGCGTGGAGCCAGGACCGGCGGCTCGACCTGACCCAGCGCTTCGACGATCCCGACTTCGACACCTTCCCGCCCGACCGGCGCACCTCCATGCTGGCCTCGGCGCTGTGGCAGTGCTACCTCGGCATGGGCGGGGCGTCGAAGAACCAGCCGGTACGGCAGAAGGCCGCCGACAAGTTGATCAAGGTGCTGCTCGCGATGGTGCCGCGCCTGGCGGCGGACACCCCGAAGAGCAAGGACAACGCCGTCCACCTGGCCAACATCTGCATCGCCGCGGACACCGAGGTCCACGGCGGTCTGCACAAGAACGTGATGCGTGGCGCCTTCGTCCGCCAGGGCCTCTTGCCGAAGCCCAACATCGACGTGTTCATCGCGGACAGTGACAGGGACACGGGTGAGGAGCCCAGCGGCGAAGGGGACCCGTTCTGGACGTCGCCGGACATCTGGGTCCGCAACGAGCTGGAGGGTGACGATCCCGACGCGGGTCACCAAGAGCCGATCATGAATCAGGTGAACTACCTGTACGTGCGCGTGCGCAACCGCGGGACGGACGAGGCGCCGGCGGGCAGCTTCACGGTCGAGACGCGCCGGTGCGACCCGGGCACCGGCATGACGTGGCCCGGCTCCTTCAAGCCCATCAGCGAGAAAATGACAATTCAACAACCGATCCCGGCGGGCGGGTCGGTGCGCGTCGGGCCCTTCCCTTGGACGCCGACCATCGCGGGGCACGAGTGCCTGATCGCGGTCGCGCACGGGGCGGACGACCCCGCCGTCACCGCCACGTCGGGTGATCCGATCCCGCACGACAAGCTCGTCCGCTTCGACAACAACGTGGGCCAGCGGAACGTGTACCCCAAGCCGTCCATCCTCGGTGGTCAGACGAAGTTCCCGATGAAGCTCAACGGCGGGCCGGCGGCGACGGACGGCGCGTGGGAGCTGGACGCCACGGCCATGCCGCCGGACACCCAGATCACCATCCGCACCCTGAGCCGCATCATCAAGCCCTCCACCCTCACCAACATCGAAGCGACGGAGGCCGGAGATGTCCGCACCACTCTGCAGATGAAGGGCGGGGACTCGGCGCTCGTCGAAGGCTTCCGTCTCGACGCCAATGACGAGGTGTCCGCCGATGTCACCATCGACTTCTCCCACGAGGCCGTGCACATGAAGGCCTACGACCTCGTCACCACCCAGCTCCAGGACCACGAGGTGGCCGGACGCCTGACCATCGAGATCACCGCGGTCAAGGACCTGTCCGAGTGGTTCTTCGGCAACCGGAACACCCACGAGGTCCACATCCAGACCTGCCCCTACTGGGATCAGATCAGCGACCACAGCAAGGAGCCGTACCCGCGCATCGAACTGGCCCTGGCCCACGGCTACAACGGGTGCGCGTACTGCCTCCCGCAGCACAACACCGGCTGATTCCGCGCCGCGGCCGGGGGACTTCGGCCGACATGACCTGCTCAACTCCTCGACGTACGCTGAAGAAGGTGACAGCGATATGGCAGCGACGATCCCCTTTACGGACGGCCTGATGCTCCGGTACCTCCAACCGGGGAACGTGGAGGCGTTGCTGTCGCCCGGCGCCGACCCGGAGCGCAAGCGCCTGCGGTCGCTGCTCGTCTCCGTCTACGACCCCGCCCTGCTCGACATCAGATCGGTGGAGTCCGTCAAGGTCGACCACAAGGAGTTCCAGACCGCCGTCCACGCCACCCTCGCCGTCCACGGCTCGTGGGACAAGTCGATCCCCAGCACCGAACAGGCCCGGGCCACCGTCGAGATACCGGCGACACCCCCGGTGCACTGGATCGACATGTCCCTGGACACGATGGTCTCGGTGAAGACGGCACCGGTCGGCGGCGCCCTCGCCTCCGTGGACGCGGACCCCTGGGTGGCGGCCGACGGCGCCGGGGCGCGGCCGGGCGAGTTCGAGCGGCCCTACCGACTCCAGTACGCCGACCCCCCTCCCTTCGAACCGACAGCGCCGGCCCGCAACCTCGCCCTGCGGGTGTCGACGCTCTTCTTCGACCGACTCGACCTCGCCGACGCGCTGCGCCGGCTCAGCGAGGCCAAACGGGCGGTCGACGCCGCGAGCCCGCAGTCCGAGGTCCACGACGGCGGCACCAGGCTCGCCTCCAGCGCGTGGCTGGCGGTCTTCCCCGCCCTCACGCCTGACGACCCGTCACAGACGACCGAGCAATTGGTCGGCGATCTGCTGGCGACCCAGGGATTCGTCGCCGCCTTCGAGGCGGCGCCCTGACCGCCCGGTGGGCACCGGCCGCGCCCCCTCCGAGGAGACCGGGCGCGCATACGGTGAGGAGCATTCGATGCCGTTCAACTACGTCACTGTCGCAGCCAGCAGTGATCTCTTCACGCCCGCCACCAGGGCTTTCGGGGACATCCTGATCATCGGCAAGGGAGCCGTCGGAAGCTCGGGTTCGGCCGCCCAGCGATTCACCGACCCGGCCACAGCCGCGGAGAAGTACCCGATGGGCGCGACGAAACTGGTGGAGAAGAGCGAAGCCAACGCGACCGCCGTCAGCGTCGCGGCGGAGTTCCCGACCGGCACCGAGGTCGTGGTCGGGAAGGACAGCACGGCCGAGGTGCGCACCGTCAAGAGCGTCGCCGTCGTCGCCACCAAGGTCACCCTGACGCTCGACAAGGAACTGAAGAACCCGCACCCGGTTGACGACCCGGTGGTCGGGCACGGCACGAGCGACCTCGCCGCCGCCATCTCGACGGCTTTCGCACAGACCCCGCCCCCCACCGTGGTCTGGGGCATCGAACTGGCCCCCGCCAACCCCTCCTGGACCACCGCGTTCGCGGCCGCCGTGGACGTCCCCGCGCAGATCGTGGTGCTCGCCAACACCCCCCTCAACGAGCAGCCGGGCACCAACCATCCGGTCGAACTCCTGGCGAAGCACGTCACCGCGGTCTCCAACACCGGCGGCGACGGCAGCGAGCGCATCGGGGTGGCCATGCTGGACCGGACGCTGACGCAGACCAAGCAGATCGCCCTGAACAAGGGGGACATCCAGAGCAACCGCATGGTCCTGGTGGCCCACAAGTCGGACGACGACGTGGCCGCCGCGGTGGCCGGAGTCATCGCCGGCCACGAACCCCACATCTCGCTCCTGCTCAAGCCGATCTCCATCGAGATGACCCAGCTCTTCACCGCCAACGAGATCGAGGCCTACCGCACGGCGTCGATCAACTGGGTGGCGAGCCCGGTGCTGCTCCCCGGCCACGCCCTCTATCTGGGTGAGGGCCTCACCGCCAGCCCGGTCGGCGGCAAGGAGTACGTCGACGTCGTGCGCACGCTCGACGACATCAGCTTCCGCATCAAGGCCGCGCTGATCCAGGCCGTGGGCGACCTCCGCATCGACCGCCCGGGCCTGCGCACGGTCGTGACGCTCGTCCAGAGCGTGCTCTCGCCGCAGGTGAACCGGGGCGTCATCGAGAGCTACGCCATCCACATCCCGCTGCTCGTGCTCATGGAACGCGAACGCGCCACCCTCACTGCCGACGAGCTCAAACAGATCAGTGATGGCCGGAGCGGCCGGAAGGTCGAGATGGACGTCTCGGTCGTCTACGCGGGCGTGATCCACCAGATCGCCGTCAAGCTCGTTCTCAAGGGTTAAGGAGCGATGAGATGTCCGAGGTCAAGTGGGACACCCGGTTGACGGTGATGCTCGACACCACGGCGGTCACCCCCATCGACTCCTTCAACCCCACCTTCAACAGCCCGGTGGTGCCTCTGCATTCACTGGAGGCCGACAACGTCGCCCATGTCGTCCAGCCCAAGGCGTTCTCCTTCTCCATGGCGGTGAAGGCGATCGGCCCGGCGGTCGCCAAGCTCACCGACATCGCCCTGACGCACAAGAGCTTCAACATCGGGCTCCAGGAGGCTTCCGGCAGCGACTGGACGTTCCAGCAGATCCTGTTCAACGACTGCTACATCACGTCCGCCGCGAGCACGATCCTCGTCGACGGCGTCCCGACCACCACCTTCAACTGCGTCTGTCTGCAAGTCACCCCCACCAGCGCCTGACCCGACTGCGGAGGACCCCGTGTCGCACCAGGAATTCGAGCAACAGGGTGCCCTGCCCGAGGTCATGGGACCGGAGCCCGTCATCGTCTCCGGTCCGGGGGCGGAGCTTCACTTCCACTTCCCCATCGAGGTGGTCGTGGCGGGAGACATCGCCGAGGAGACCCGCCAGGATCTCGTCTCGGGAATCTACGAGGCCCTGCACGACGCCCTCAGCTGACCGCGTGGCCCGGAGAGTTCACATGCCCACCACGATCACCTGCCATTTCCCCATCACCGTGAGGATCACGGGGACTCCCTCGCCCGCCGCGCTGGAACGCCTGGGCGAGGTGGTCGAGCAGGCACTGGCCGCACGCCTGAGCTTCGCGCGGGCGCGGATCGCAGCGGCGGGATTCACCGAGATCGTCCCGGCGGATGCGGCGGATGCGGCGGGCACAGCGCGGGCGGCGCCGTGAACGCGCCCGTCGTGGTCAGGCCGGTCACCGCCGCGGAGACGGCGGTGGGCGGCGTGGCGTACCGGCGACTGCACCTGCCGACCTCGGTCGAGTTCACCGGGGACGAGGAACCCCCGGATTACCGAGCACGGCTGGAGGCGCTGCTGCTCCGCGCGGTCACCCGGGCGATCGAGCAGGACGACCGGGACGCGGGCATCACCGGCCCACGGCCGGGGTGGCCGCCGACCGGCGACGAGACGGCCGCCGGGGCGCCGACGGAGCCCACTGCGACCGGTCGCGCGCATCTCACCTTCGCCATGGCCGTCGCCGAGGCGGGCGAGGACGGGGAAGGCGGCGGGGCGGGCGGCGCGGAGAAGGACGGGAAACAGGGGGAGAGCGGTGCCGGGCAGGGCACGGGCCGGGCCACCCCGGAGCAGAGCCAAGGGGACGCCGCGAAGACCGCGGAACCGGGCGCGACTCCTGCGGCGAAAACCAAGCAGACCACCGGGAAGGCCGCCACCCCCAGGAGGTCGACAAGCGCCACCGCGACCCCCGCTGCCTCGGGCACCACGACGGCTCCGACCGCCGATCAGACACCAGCCCCTCCCGCCACCGGCACCGCGACCGAGGTGTCGCCGGAAGAGGCGGCCACGGAAGCGCCGTACGGAACAAGGGACGTGGCGGCGGCCGCCGGCGAGGACTCCGACGAGCTGACGCGCGAGGTCATCGAAGGACCGAGCCCGGTCGACGGACGTGCCGTGATGGTCATCGGAGCCACACAACTCGTGATGCTGGGGGAGGCGACCCGCCACGCGCGCACGGAGACCCTCATCCACGCGGTCCAACTCGGCGACCACATCTTCGGGGCCCGCTCCTTCGCCGTTCTGCAGGGCCCGCTCGGGACGGCGGAGAGCTTCTACTGGGCCGTCGCCACCAGTCCCACCCTCACCGACGAGATCATCGGCAAGGCGGTGGGAGTCCGGCACGTCGCCGGCCAGAAGGTCAACGTCTACTCGGGGTTCCGCGTCCTGCGCGTCGTCACCACGCTGGACGGTCACCGGTACGGCGTGAACCTGCTGTGGACCAAGGAACGCGGCGTGGTGTGGGGCGACGAGGAGGAAGCGGAACGCTGGCTCCAGCTGAGCAAGTTCTATCAGGAACTCAGCCTTTCAGCCGAGGAGTTGACGGCCCTCACCTTCCAGGAACTCGACCGCCTCGTGGACGCCGGGCTCGCCGGGAACGACGAGAGCCTGGAGAAGGCCGCCGAACAGCTGTCCGAGATGAACGCGAAGGCGTTCGCCCTGGCGTCGTTGGAGCGGCGGGAGAAGTACCTGGAAATCCTGGTCAAGGCCTGGACGTTCGAGGAACCACGGCACGCGATCATCCAGATCATGCTCTCGCTGGACGGCATGACCGAGTTGCAGGCCGTCCGGGACCGCCTGATCAAGGCAGGCCTGTACGAGCAGCTCTTCGCGGACCTGGGAAGTGACCTCTGGGACCTGCTCATCGAGGTCGGCAAGAAGTTCGGCGACAACAAGGAGCTGACCGTCCGGGAGTTCATCGGCCTCGTGGCCGAGGCGCTCAACCTGACGATGCAGCACGACGTCGGGCTGAGCCGGAACGTCGAGCAGGAACAGACGGCCGTCGTCGATCTCAAGAAGATGATCGAGATCGAGGAGGCCGTCAGAGCGGCGATGGGATTCGTCCTGGGCACGCTCGAAGCCGTCAAGATCATGCTGACCCAGCCAGAGAAGATCCTTTCCGCGCTCTGGGAACTCAACAAACTTACGTACACCTGCTACCTGGCCTGGTACGGCCACGAGGCGTCGACCAAACAACTCAAGGAACTGGTCCAGAAGGTCGGCAGCGCGGTCGGCGGCGCACTCGTCAACGGTCTGCGAGGTGCCGCGCTCCTCGGCGTCGGCCCGCGCGCGCTCACGAGGATCAAGTGGGCGGTGATCATCGAGGCGCTCACCTGGATCTCGGAGATCCAGGCCGCCGTCGAGGCACTGGCCAAGCTCGAGAAGGTCGTCGCCATCCTGCGCTTCCTGAAGGTGCTCAAGGTCTTCGAAGGCGAGCAGATCGCCGCACGGTTCACCCGGCTGGCCGAGGCCCTGCACGCCGGCAGCGCCGTACTGAACGGGCTCAAGGACGAGCACGCGGTCGTGGAACTCATGGTCATGCTGCCCGAGGAGGACGGCATCCGCCTCGGCGCCGTCCTTCAGGAGATCGACGTGCCCAAGGGCAGCCGTCTTGCGGAACTGATGGAGCATCCCCGGCTCGGCCCCGTGCTCGCCGACCTCAAGCCGAAGGCCGAGGTCCTGCGGGTGCTGGGCGCCAAGTCGGGTGGACTCACACCCGAGGTGGCCCAGATGTTCACCCGGCTGACCGGGAAGGACGCCTTCACGGTCGCCGAGGTCGCCAAGGTGGCCGAGGCCCTCCAGGAGGGCGAGGGCGCCCGGTTCGCCGCGATGCTCGAACAGATCGGCTACGGCCGGATCGGGGCAGGGGCCCAGGTGAAGGCGGACCTGCTGGCGGTGCTCGCCGCCGACGGCAAGCGCATGGAGGCCGTGCACCAGTACGGGATCACCGTCGTGGGCCAGATGCACTCCCGCTCCGCCGGAAGCGCGGAGGCCTTCGACGCCATGCTCGCGAGACTCGAGAAGATCCGCGCGCAGCACCTCGCCGAGGGCAAGGCGGTCGAGTTCAGCGAGTTCGTCGAGAAGCTCAACCAGGCGAAGAAGGGGCCCTGGCGGCGCCTTGACAGGCCGCTCAAGGCGCCGCCCGTCAAGGCGACGGTCCTCGAACGCGCCCCGGTGCAGCAGCGGATCAAGGAACTGCGCAAGCGGTTCCCGAAGAACAAGGTCAAGAACCCGAAGGCGATGGACAACGCGCTGCGGCAGATCGCGCGGACGGCCGAGACCGACCCAGCGAAGGCGATGGAGTCCCTGGAGAAGTTCGAGGACCTGGCCAAGGCCCAGGGCACGACCGAAGGGCACGTCGCCGACATCGTGGCGGAGGCGGAGGCGAAGGCGGGCAAGGAGGCCAAGGCCCTGCACCACGAGGCCGAGGAGGCGCCGCCCGCGGCGCTCAGCGTCCGCGAGGAACTCAAGCCGAAGCTCGGGGAGGCGGGGTCGCCGTCGCACGAGATGACGCAGTCCATGGAGAAGATCGGTCAGTACAAGTCGCACGGGCAGGCGGCACACCACGGCGTGCCGGCGTCGGACCGTAAGGCCCAGCCCGCGAGGGACATCCTCGAATGGGCGGGTGTGAATCCCGACGACTGCCCTCTGAACGGCATCTATCTGACCCAGACCTCGAGGGACTCGAAGGTCATCCACGAGGCCGGGACCCTGCATGAGGTCCTGCACACGGACAACTACTACAAGGCGATCACGGAGCGACTCGTAGAGGCGAGGAAGTTCGGCGGGGCTGACGGGGTCATCCACGAGATGTCCCGGATCAAGGAGGACCTCATCCACGGCTGGCACCCCCCTGCCGCCGAGGGAACGCGCGGGGAGAACTTCGCCCAGTGGTTCGAGAGGTACATGCACGAGAACATGGACTGGCTGACCCCCGCGGAGCAGGCCGAGCTGATTGAGAGGGTGAGGGCCACACCGCGGCGGCCGAGCGCGCCGAGGGCACCCCGGAAGGCGCGCCCGAAGGAAGTCGCAGGAGCTGACGCGGCACCGAAGCCGAAGCCGCCGGAGACGGCGAAGGCCAAGCCCAAGGCGGAGGCGAAGCCCAAGGCGGAGACCGAACCGAAGGCCGAGGCCAAGCGGAAGGCGGAACACGAGGCCAAGCTCAAGGCCGAGGCGGAACCCAAGCCCAAGCCGAAGACGGAGGCGAAGACGAAGGCCAGGTCGGAGGCCGAGGCGAAGGCGAAGTCCGAGGCGAAAGCCAAGGCGAAGGCTGAAGCCAAGGCCCAGGCGAAGGCGAAGTCCGAGGCGAAGGCTCAGGCGAGGGCCGAAGCAAAGGCCCAGGCCAAGGCGAAGTCCGAGGCGAAAGCCAAAGCGAAGGCCGAAGCCAAGGCCCAGGCCCAGGCCCAGGCGAAAGCCGAAGCCAAGGCCAAGGCCAAAGCCCAGGCCAAATCCAAAGCCAAGGCCAAGCCCAAAGCCGAGCCCGAGACCACGACCGCCGCGTCCGAGCACGAGCCCCCGGCCGAGCCCGCGGTGCGCCAACGGGTCGCCGTCGAGCCGCCCCCGCCCGGACCGCGCGTCAGTCTCGAACCGCCACCCCGCAAACGGCGCGGGCCCAAGCCGCGCGTGCGCGTGGACACGCAGCCACCCACGCGCGTCGCCCCCGAGGTCGTCGAAGACGTGGCGGGCGAGCCGTTGTACGAGGTCGTCGGAGAGATCGCGGAGCCGGAACGGAAGAAGAAGCGGGCGCACAGGCGAGGAGGCCACGGGAAATGAGCAGGGAAGGTAGGCGCGGACCATGCCCGCCGGTGTGAACGTTCCCGTCCTGATCGGCGCGGTTCCGCTGTTCACGGTCACCAGCCTGACCCTCGGCGAGGGGTATCAGGTGGCCAGGATCGCCGGAAGCCGTCTGGCCCAGCTCGTGGCGCCGACGACCAAGTCGATCAGCGTGGAGGCCGTACTCGTCGGCAGGACCCGGCTGCTGACCAAGAAGGGCCTGGAGGCGATGGCGCTCACCTCGCGTGTGCTGGCGGGCTCCACGGCGCCGTTGATGAAGATGGCGGGGCTGCCGGTCGTCTGCGGGATGACCGTGAGCCTCGACATGCAGATCACCAGTCTGCGCTTCACCCAGTCCAACCAGAAGCGGGACGCTCTGGACGTCGCCATCAGCCTCGAACAGGTGCCCCGTTCGAGCCTGACCGCGATCCTGGGCGAAGCCATGGACATCGCGCTCGCCGCAGGATCCGCGGCGATCCCCACCGTCAGCGAGATGATCTCGCCCGACCGCCAGCTGGGAGGTGGGCTGTGAGCGCCGAACCGACCTTCTACCGACTCCCGGTCGAGCCCGACGCGGGGCTGCCGCAGGTCTTCCGCTGCCCGGTCGGCGGGACCACCTACGACTTCGCCCTCTACGCCAACTTCGACAGCGGTGAGGACGACCCGCCCGAGATGCTGTACGACCTGACGTCGTGGAGCCGTGCGCCCCAGCCGATCGACCCCGAGCAGCAGCCGGTGCCTCCGGGCCACCTGGTGCTCAAGGTGACCGCCCCCGGGCCCGACGGGCCGCGCGTCCTCCTCCAGCGCAAGCTCGTCCCCGAGCCGGACCTCGTCCACGAGGCGGGCCCGCTCGCGGTCAAGCTCGTCGAGGCGACGGTGGCCCGCGGCAATCTCAACGGAGCCGGCCACTACGGCTCCCGGATAGTGATCGGGGTGGCGCGGCGATGGGAGTGATCCTCTGGTACCAGATCGACTTCCCGAAGATGATGCTCAAAATCTCGAACGACGTCCGCAGCGGGTCCGTCCTTGCCGACGCCGAGATCGTGATCAAGTACGCGATCGGTGAGGCGGGAACGTTCGAGATCACCTTCGCGGACCTGCCGCTCCTCGTCCAGGAGAAGCTGACGAGCGAGCTCGCGAAGGACACCGGCCCGGAAGGCGGTGTCATCGTCGACATCCACCTCGGCTATCTCGACGACCCGTCCGGGCGGGCCGTGGCCCTGACGGGCCGGGTCGAAGAGATCAAGTCGGCGACCCGGTTCCCTCCGCTCGGCATGCGACTCACCGGGCACGAGGAGGCGGCGCACCGGCTGCTCAACCACACCGACCCGGGCACCCATCCACCCGAGGCCGTCATCTCGCGGAAGGCGTCGACGCCCTACGACGCGGCCAAGGACATCGTCGCCCTCGCCGGGGTCCCCCTGGAAGGCCCGGAAGAGCCCGACGCCCCCGAACGCCCGATCAACAAGAGGGGCAAGAACTCCTTCGCGCTCCTCACCGGAATGGCCTCCGACTGCGGCTACGAGGTCCTCGTCCAGGACGGGAAGGTCCAGTGCGGGATGACCCTCAGCCATCCGCCCACCGACAGCAGGTTCCCCTTCATCCCCCCGGACGCCCTGCTCGCGGCCGCGATGCTCTCCGAGGACTGTCTCGTGGCGTACGCGACGATGACCGTGGCCCGGATGGCCGAGTTCAAACCCGGGCAGCTGGAGGCGGTCGGCAAACAGTCGGTGGTCGCCGACAAGCCGGAACCGGACAAGGTGGAGCTCTTCGACTTCACGGTGCTCGGCGTCCCCACCTTCCGGGCGGGCCTCATGGTGGCCGCCGGAGTCGAGGGCTACCAGAAGGCGCTCATGAACTTCCGCGTCCTCCAGCTCACCCATACGTTCTCGCCGCGGAACGGCTACACCTGCACCGGCCGCGCCGTCGAGTTCAGCGGGATCGGCGGCAACAACCGGCGCAGCGAGCTCGCCCGCAAGGCGAGTCCGCAGTCGATCGCCGACCTGATCTCCGGCAAGGCCCAGGAGCGGGCCGCCGCGCACCCCTCCGTCGACGTCGGTGAGATAGACAAGGCCACGCCGGACAAGCGGGTGGCGAGCGTGATGGTCGGCCAGTCGACCGATTACGCCAAGGCGTCGCCCAGCGTGGAACTGCCCGTCACCGGAGCGACCGGGGAGCGGTACGACAGGCCCGTCGCGTCCCCGTTCGCCTGGCACAACGTCGGTCTTTCGGTCCCGGTGTACCGGGGCATGCGCGCCCTCCTCAACCAGGTCAGGGACGACCCCGACGACACCGTGGTGACGGGCTTCCTGTGGCCCAACGACCCCCAGACGGAGCGTCCGAAGTCCAAGGAGGGCGACTGGTGGCTCTGCCTGCCCACCGACCTGACCGTCGGCAGCGCGCCCAAACCGACCGGGAAGGGCGCCAACGACCTGATCGCCGCGGACGGCCGGCGGGTCGTGGAGGCGATCGGTCTGAAGATCGCGATCGGCGAGAACGCCTGCTCACCGGTGGGCGACCGCCCCACCGAGGGGGACGCCGAAGTCTTCCTGCTCACCCACAAGTCGGGCACCACGGTCCAGATCGCCGCCGACGGAAAGGTCACCGTCGACGGGGGAGCGCAGGACGTGGTGCTCAAGTCCGGCGGAGTGACCCTCACGATCGGCAACGGAAAGGTGGCGATCAGCTGATGCCCCTCGTACTCGTCGAAGGCGCGATCATCGAGTGCACCCACCAGGGCAGGCTCAGGCTCGCCGCGGGCGACCCCCGGGTCACCGTCAAGGGCAGGGGAGTCGTCCTCGCCGGCAAGGAGAACGGCCTCACGTTCGGCTCCGCCGCCGCACCCGTACCCGGCATGATCACACCCTGCACCGCGCCCACCCCCGCAGCGCCCAAGGCCTGCACCATCACGGTCCCGGCGACCCCCGACGGATGGTCGAAGAAGCTGACCGTCGGCGGTACCCCGGTCCTGCTGGCCACGGCCTTCGGGGTCACCGTGAGCGGACAGGGACCAGGGCAGTGGAAGGTCGCGGACCCGGGCCAGACCGTGCTGGAGACCCTCTGATGACCCGGACCGCGCTGGAGACCCCGTCGACGACCCCGGCCGTGCTGGAGATCCTCAGATGACCGGCAACGAACCCCTGGCACCGCGCGAGGACCCCCCAGCCGGCGGCGGCGCCCTGGACCTCCCCGGCGGACAGACCGCCGACGCCCTCAGGGGCGGCCCCTCGCCGTCCGCCGCACCCCGAAGGCCAGGCTTCCGCGTCTCGTCGGCCGTCCCGGAACTCGCCGCCGCCATCCGCCCGTACCTCGCCGGCGACGCCGTACGCGAAGGCGCCCCGAGCCTCGGCCGCAGCCTCGCCCTCGACGACGGGGACCTCGTCATCGACGGACGCTCCCACGACCTGGCCCTCGTCGCCGGCGCCGACGCCCTGGGCCAGGCGCTGGAACTGGCCGTCGCCACCCAGACCGGCAGCGACCCGCTCAACGTCCGGTTCGGCTTCGACCGCCTGGCCATCAGCGCCTACGCCGACGACCTGACCACCCGCAAGGAGTTCCTCACCATGGAACTCGTCCGCTGCCTCAGCACGGACCTCCGCGTCACCGACGTGCGCGAGGTGTTCTACGACGACGACCCGCGCTACCGGGAACTGCTCCCCGGACTCGACGACGAGGCCCACCGCCGGGAGATCGCCGCCGCGCACGCGGCACGCCTCTACACGGTCTACGCCGTCGTCGACACCGTCGCGAACACCCCAGTCACCCTGCGAGCAAGGGGGACCCCATGACCTCCGAGGAACGGTTCGGCGTCGGCGAGGACGGGTTCGTCGTCAAGGGCATCGACCGGATCATCGCCGACCAGCAGACCCGCGCCCGGGCCATGTTCGGCGACGACGTCGACCTCACGTCGGGCAGCGCCCTGCGCAAGGTCCTGGACGCCGCGGCCTTCGACACCCACGAGCTGTGGCGGGCGCTGGAATCCCAGTACTACGGCACCTTCGTCAGCACCGCCCAGGGCCCCGGCCTGGACCTGCTCGGCTGCGACCTGGGCCTGCACCGCCGCGAACTGCGCGCCCGGGGGACCGTCATCCTCGCGATCGAGAAAGGAGAAACCGACCGCCGCTACGCCTTCCCGCAGGGCACGGTCTTCGTGACCGAACCCGCGCCGGGCAAAGCCGTCCTGGCCTTCCGGAGCGCCCGCGCCGCCATCCTCTCCGCGGAACAGCCGACCGCCACCGTCGAGGTCGAGGCCGTCACACGCGGTGCCACCGGGAACATCAACCAGAGTACGACGCTGCGACTCGACCACGAATGGGCCCGGCACAACCTCAACCTGGGCACCGTCGAGGTCAAGGTCGTCGTGCAACAGTCCTTCCACGGCGGTGACCTCGGCGAGTCCGACGCCGCCTACCGGGCCCGCCTGCTCGGCGTCCCCCGCACCGTGTGGACCCAGGAAGCGCTGCTCGCCCAGGTGCTCGACGTGAACGGCGTACGGGACGCGGCGATCTTCGACCCCCTCGGCGGGGTCGAGGCCACCCGGCGCGCCTTCGGCACCTTCAATTTCGGCAACCGCGCCTTCTCCCGGGAACGCCAGACCGGCTCCCCCTACTTCTTCGACATCGTCGTCGCCGCCGAACCCGGCTGGCCGTGGAACAGCGGCGAGGCGCTCATCCCCGGCGTGTACGACGAGGTCCTCGACGTCGTACGGCAGTGGCGGCCGGTGTCGGTCTTCCCCGACATCCTCGCCGCCAACCAGGTCGACGTCGGGATACGCGCCACCCTGGTCGTCGAGGCCGGCCACGACGAGGAAGCCGTCAAGGGCGCGATCCTCGACGCCGTACGCGCCTCCGTCAACCGGCTCCGGCTCGGTCACGGCGTGCTCCACTCCGACATCGTCCTCAGCGCCCGCACCGCCGCGGGCGTCGTGGACGTGCAGCACCTGCGGCTGCGCCGTTTCGCGCCCGCCTTCGGCCAGACCCACTACGGCGGTGCCACCTACGGCGGGTCCCAGGAACTGTCCGTCGGCGAGAACCTGAACCTCGCCCCTGACGAGATCGCCCGCTTCTCCGTGGACACCTCCATGGCCGACCTCCAGGTCGTGATCACATGAGCAGCCCGCGCCCCTGCGGACGCCCCCGCTTCCGGGACCCGCTCCCCGGCGGCGCCCTCGCCGTCATGCGGGGCGCCCTCCCCGCCCCGTACGACCGGGGGATGGAGCGCATGACCGTGGTGCTCGACCGGGCGCAGGGCAGCGAGAACGTCCCCGTCCCGAAGTTCGACTTCACCCGCTACGAGCGCTTCTACGGCACACCGCCCGCATCCCCCCGCTACCTGCTCGCCCCCCGGCAGGACATCCCCCGACCCCTCGCTGTCCAGGTCTCCTACACCCGGTCCAAGGTCACGGCCGAGAAGCCCGTGGTCGTACGGTTCCCGGCGGGCCACCCGGCCGGAAGGGCGATGACCATCCCGATCCCCGGCGACGCGGACGTCACCGACCAACTGGAACTCGTCGAACTCGCCCCCTTCCCGCCCGACCGGTCCTTCGGCACAGTCACGTGGGAGGTCACCGCACTGCTCGGGAACCTGGCCAAACTACTCTGGGTCATCGGAGCCGAACACGAACTCGTCGCCGAACACCTCAGGGACGTGACGGCACAGCGGAACACCGCGACCGCGCACGGCGTCAGCCTGGACCTCCTCGGCCTCGACCTGGGCGCACCCCGCTTCCCGCCCAGACCGCACACGGTCGACGACGCCACGATCGCGCTCTTCCACCTCGACGACGTCCCCCCGGCCGGCCCCAACGGGATCCCGGACCCCGACGACGAGGTGACCACCGTCGTCGACTCCGCCGCCCCCGGCCGACAAGGGCGCAACACCGGCGGCCGCAGCGGCCGGACCGGACGCTTCGCCCACGCCTTCGGCTTCGGGCCGGACAAGAGCCTCGTCACCGTCGACGACGCCCCGGCCTTCGCCCTCCCGGCCACCGCCGCCCTCACCGTCGAAGCGGTCGTGCGGACCGACCGGACCACCACGACCGGAGCCGTCGTCGCCAAGCGCCGGAAGCTCAACACCCGTGCGGACGCGGGCTGGTCCCTGACCGTGGGCACCTTCCGCGGCATCGACCGCAACGTCCGCTTCAGCCTCTCCGACGGCAGCACCGAGGCCGAGGTCTTCGCCGACCGCGACCTCGGCGACGGCGCCTTCCACCACATCGCGGGCGCGCTCTCCCGCGCGGACGGCGCCTCCACCGTCCTGCTCCACGTCGACGGGAAGGAGGTGGCCCGCCAGCCCCTCAAGACCCCCCTCGGCGCCCTGACCAGCACCGCCGAGCTCGTGATCGGGCGTGGCACGGAAGCCCGGGGAGACGGCGACATCACCGCGCAGTACACGGGCCTCATCGAGGAGGTACGCGTCTCCGGCACGGCCCGCGACACCTTCGACCCGGTCACCGGGGAATCCGACGAGCAGTACCGCCGCCGGCTCCGGATCTTCCACCGCTGGCTCCTGCCCACCCCCGACCGGCTCCAGGCCGCGGTGAACGCGGCCGCCGGCGCGATCGCCGCCGCCCCGGCGGACCCCGATCCCTTCGTGGTGCGGGAAGCGGGCGCCACCGTGGCCACCGGCGGACTGCCCCTGCGCGTCCTGCCGACGACCCTCCCGGTAGGCCAGTCCCTCACCGCCGAGGGCGAGTTCGGCACGCCCGAGGAAGCCACGGTCGGCACCGCCGCCCGCGACGAACCCGACTTCGACCCCGCCTGGCTGATCAGCTGCCCCGACCGGGCAGGACTGACCTTCGAGGACGACGGCGACGGCCGCCGGACGCAACTCGTCGTCCTCGACGCCCTCGACGCCCTTCTCAGCCGCCTCGCCGACCTCGACCCCCCCGCCGACGGCGACCCCGCGGACCCGAGCGAACCCGCCCCCCGCGCGCTGCACGTCCTCAAGGCGTACGACCCCACCTCCACCGGCCTGCACGGAGTCGGGCGCGCCGTCCTGCTCACCCACACGCCCGACATCAGCCCCGCACGGCTCGGAGCCCTCGCCCACGCGGCCGGCTTCGGCTGGGTCCACCACACCAAGGAAGGCCACGTCTACGCCGCCCAGCCGCGCGGCGAGGTCTTCCGCATCACCACGCCCGCCACGGACGCATCCCCCGGCCCGCCGGACGTCACTGTGGGCGGCGCCCTCGCACTCGGCGTGGAGCCCGACCCCTCCCGGATCACCGACGCCGAGATCCGGTGGTCCGTCCTCCGCTCGGGAGCCGGCAATGCCGCGTTCCCGCCGCGCGCGCCGGGCACCCTGCACGCCCTCGCCGCCGGTGACGTCTGGGTCCGCGTCGAGGTCGTGCGGCACGGGCACGTCGCCAGCGGGACCCGCCGGATCCGGATCGGCCTGTCCGACACCTCCCTCACGGCCGGGCGGAGCATCAGCGGCACCGGCCGCCTCGACGCGGCCGAGGCGGCCGCGGCGGGCCCGCCCACCGACGACTTCGACCCGGACATGCTGCGGGTACGCACCGACGACCTCGGCCCGGCGCCGCGCCTCGTCGACTACCGCGACGAGCCCGGGAACCGGATGATGCAACGCGTCACCGGCGAGGCCCTCGACCGACTGCTCGCCCTGCTCGCGGGCACGGCCGGCAAGCTCGAGGTACGCCGCTCGTACGTCCCGGAGGACGAGGGCGAGCCGCCGCCGGGCGACGCCGGCGAGACCGACCCCGACGCCGCCCTCCACGCCCAGGGCCGGGCCCTGAGGCTCCGTCACACCACGCTGACCGCCCCGGCGCTCGCGGCACGTGCCTTCGCGGCCGGCTTCGACCACATCCGCGTCGACCCGGCCCCGCCCACCGAGCCGGACGGGCCCGAGACCGTGCGCGTCGCCGTCGCCGCCGGAGAGCAACTCGCGGTGACCCGCCCGAGCGCCGCAGGAGCCGGGGAGCCCGCCCCGGGCGCGGCGGTGGAGCCCGTCGAGGTCGAGGCCGGAAAGTCCGTCCTGGTGGAGGCAGCCCCCGCCGCCGAACCCGCCGCCGCGTGCTTCGCCCCGGACGGCTCGCGGGTCTTCCTGGCCGAGCCGGGCACGCACCGGATCACCTCCTTCACCCTCAAAGCGCATGCCGGGCGCCCCGCTCCCGAGATGCGTCTCGACACGTCACGCCGGGTGGACCTGTTCCCGGGAGCCCTCGCCTTCGGCGGCGGACACCTCTTCGTGGCGCACGAACCGCGCGGCCGCGTCGCGGTGCTCAACCCGGCGGACCTCACGCCGGCCACCACCCCGCCGGAGATCCTCTGTCCCCTCCCTACAGCGCTGGCGACGGACGCCGACAGGCTCTACGTCGGTTGCGGCGACAAGACCCTGCGGGCCTTCGCCCTGACGACGGGCCAGCCCGCGGGCACGCTGTCGCTCCCCGCCGTGCCGAGATCCCTCGTGGTCGCTGCCGGGAGCCCCTCCCTGTACGCCGTCCTCGACGACGGTCACTGGTGCCGCGTGGAGCGCGCGACGCTGACCCTGCGCGAGAAGGCCGACACCCACGACACAGGAGCCCGCGCCGCCGCCGTCACGGCCGACGGGAAGAAGCTGTACGTGATCTGCCCGGGGGCGGACCCGGACAGGGACGGAGCGGTCCGGGTCTACCGCCCGCCCGACGCGGACCCCAAGGCCGAGATCGGCGGGTTCCCCGCCGGCGCCGCCCCGGCGGCGCTGAGCCTGAGCGGCGACGGGAAGCTGCTGTTCGTGGCGACGGAGGGTGCGCCCCCGGCGGTCGGGCGCGTGCACGTCGTGGACGTCGCCACCGGCGTCCGCCTGCCGCTGGTGTTCAGCCCGGGCCGGGGTGGCACGGCGCTGGCCGCGAGCCCCGCCGGGACCCCGTACCCGCCCTGCCTCGTCATGGCTCCGCGGCACGGCGGCACCGTGCTCCTCGCCGACCTCGCACCCCTCCGCGAGGACCCGCCGGGACCGCCACGGCTCGACGCCGAGCTTCCGCTGGGCACCGGCACGGGCGAGGTACTCGCGTGGTCGGCCGTCCCGCACGGCCGCGGCACCGCCGAACCGGTGACGCCCCACGCCCCGGTGTCCGCGGTCCTCGGCCGCACGCCCGGGCGGGTCATGCTCCGGGCCGCCTACCTCCCCGGTGAAGGGCTGCGGCCGTACCAGTGCGAGATCCGGCTCAAGCCCGATCTTGAGTCGAACCCCGACGCGGCCGTCACGAAGGAGCAGTACGACCTGATCCTCAACGTCCTCAACTGGTTCCACCCGCTCGGGGTGGAATGCCGCACGGACCACCTGCGGGCCCTGGCGGACATCGATCCGAAGGGAGAGGAGGAGGGGCCGCGCCTCTACACCTTCCCGACGTATCACGTCACGGATCCCTTCTCGTCCCCGTTCATCCACCTGCGCAAGGACGACCGTCATGACTGAGCGCTACGTACCCCAGTTCAGCCACAAGGACTGGATCGACAACCAGGACCGTGTCCAGGCGGGCGGCGAGAACGGACTCAACAGCCGTTTCCACCAGCTGGAAGCCGAGTTCCTGGGGCTGGCGGAGAACCAGATCAACCCGATGTTGGACGTGCTGGGGACGCCGACGAGACATCTCACGCTGGTGCCCGCCCTGCACAGCTACGCCAAAGACGGGATCGCCGTACCGGGATGGGAGCAGGCCGTCGACATGGTCGCGAAGCCGGCCAACGTGGCTGAGGCGCACGGTTTCATGAACATCGTGCTGCCGGACGGCGTTCAGGTGCGGTCCCTGCTCGTGACCGGATCCAATCAGTCCTCCACAGGCACACTGACGGTGAGTCTCGACGGCCGGGAGATCGGCAACAACGACGCGGGTACCAAGAGGTTCGTCAGTTCCACGAAGCTCGGCATCCCCGCCCCGCCCGCGGAAGAGGTGCGGATAAAGAACGAATCGATCCGTTACTACCTGACGGTCGAGGTGGTCGGTGCGGAACTGACGAAACCGGTGAAGGTCTTCTGCGTCCAACTCGTCTACCAGTGAGCTGTCCGGATCCCCGTTCGGCGCACCAGGAGAGGAAACGATCATGTCACCCGTGAAGCCCCCTGAGTCGCGGGACGGCGACCCCAGCCAGTTCACACCCCCGATAGGCCGCAAGTTCGGTGTCTGGGGAGATTCCGAACTGGGCACCGGCGTCATCGGCAGCAGCAGCGGGAGCACCGGCCTGCCGGACGACCCGATCGCCGGTGTGCTCGGGGTTCATCCGGAGTCCGGCGGCATCGGCGTCGCGGGCCAGTCCACCAACGGCACCGGCGGCACGGGTGTCGTCGGTCTGAGCGTCGGCGGGGTCGGAGTGTCCGGCGTCAGCAAGGGAGCCGCCGCCGGGGTATTGGGCACGGGCACCAAAGGCGCGGGTGTGGAAGGCACCAGCACCGAGGGCCCCGGAGTGTCCGGCAAGGGCGGGCCTGGCAAACCCGGTGTGGCCGGCACCGGCACCGACGGCCCCGGCGTGTTGGGCGCCACCACGGGTGCGGGGCCGGGCCTGCTCGGGTCCTCCGCCGAGGGCCCCGGAGTGTCGGGCACGAGCCCCGGCGGCCCCGGTGTCTCCGGCGAGAGCACCGGCGCCGAACCGGGCGTCACCGGCTCCGGTGCCACCGGCCCCGGAGTCCACGGGTCCAGCGAGCAGGGCGACGGGGTCAAGGGCGTCGCCGGCACCACCGGTGCCGGTGTCGTCGGCACCGCCGGCGCCGGTCCGGGCCTCTCGGGCACGAGTACGGAAGGCCCGGGCGTCCTGGCGAAGGGCGGCGGCACCGCGGCGGGAGTGGAAGGCAGCGCCCCGACCGGACCGGGCGTCTCCGGCACCAGCACCGACGGAGCCGGCGTCTCGGGTACGAGCACGAAGGGGCCCGGCGTCACCGGCAAGGGAGGAGGCCAGGGCGCGGGCGTGGCCGGCAGCGCCGACGCGGGTCCGGGAGTCTCCGGCACCAGCACCTCCGGTGTCGGCCTGCGCGGCACGGGCGGTGGCGCCTCCGCCGGCGTCGAGGGAGTCGGCGGGACCGGCGCGGGTGTGCTCGGTACCAGTACCCAGGGCGCCGGGGTCCTCGGCACCAGTACCGGGGGAGTGGGCGTCAGCGGGAAGGGGGAGGGGGCGAACGCGGGTGTCGAGGGTACGGGCGCCGAGGGTCCGGGCGTGTCCGGTACCAGTGCCCAGGGCGCCGGCGTCTCGGGGACCGGCGGAGCGTCGTCCCCCGGAGTCGCCGGCACCGGCACCGGCGGCGCCGGTCTCCAGGGCACCAGCACCAGCGGGGACGGCGTCCTCGCGAAGAGCACCAGCGGCGCGGGGGTGTCCGCGTCGAGCGTGGAGGGCACGGGTGTCTCGGGCACGAGCACCCAGGGCGTGGGCGTGTCCGGCACGGGAGGCGGCGCGAATCCGGGCGTCCAGGGTACCGGCGGCGCCGGGCCCGGCCTGTCCGGCTCCAGCACGGAGAACGTCGGGGTGTTCGGCAAGGGCGGATCCGGGAAGGCCGGTGTCGAGGGCCGTGTCACCTTCGGATCGGGCGTTCACGGCGACAGCACCCAGGGCAACGGGGTCGAAGCCACAGGAGCGGTCGGCCTGTTCGCGAAGGGCTCGTCGCAAGCCGCGATCCTGGACGGCGACGTCGTGATCACCGGCACGGTCTCCGACGGCGCGAACCTCATGCGGATCGACCACCCGGTGGCGCCCGAGGACCGCTTCCTGATCCACGCGGCCGTCGAGTCCTCCGAGCTGAAGAACGTCTACGACGGCTCGGCCGTCCTCGACGCGAACGGCCGGGCCACGGTCGAACTGCCCGAGTGGTTCGAGTCGTTGAACGAGTCCTTCCGCTACCAGCTCACCGCGGTCGGCGCCCCGGCCCCCGACCTGCACGTCAGCCGCCCCCTCACGGACCACACCTTCGAGATAGCGGGCGGAGCCGCGGGCCTCGACGTCTGCTGGCAGATCACCGGAGTCCGCTGCGACAACTGGGCCCGGGCCAACCCGTTGGTCGCCGACGTGAGCAAGACCGGGGAGGAGCAGGGCCTCTTGGTGCATCCGGAACTGATCGGCCGTCCGGCGGACCGCTCCCTCGCCCAACTCGCCGCCCGTGGCGGGGCGCCGGACACCGTGCCCGAGGACGTGGTCTGACGACACCGCGCGGAACCGCGCACCGGGTCAGGTGTCCGCGCGGCACCCCTGGGCGTCCCCCGGAGTCAGGACCGCTCGACGCGGAAGTCCCCGGCCGCCGGGTGGGGCTCCGCCAGGATGTCGCCCGAGGAGCCGAGGCTCGCCCGGAGATGGAGGATCGCCCCGAGCACCACGCCCTGGAGGAGCTCACGCCGGACGCCCAGGTCCAGCGGGGAGCCCGTGAGGTTGGCGGAGATCAGATCGGCCATGCCCGGGACGGGGACGGCGGCCAGGACCTGGCACGTGACCAGGTCCCACTCGTCGAGCCGCGGGTGGGTGCTCCGGGCGAGGAGCCGGAGCGACAGCGCGGTGCGGTTCTCGACCGACTGGACCACCTGTTCACACCCCCACGGGCACGGCGGCCCCACGGCCCGCGAGGTGGGCGACGAGGGCCGAGGCGATGGGCAGGCCGGTGTGCGCCTCGTAATAGCTGTACGCCGGCATCGGATTGACCTCGAAGCACACCCACGAACCGTCGGGGGTGCGGCGCAGGTCGACGCCCGCGAGCGGCAGGCCGAGCGCCGCCGCGAGTTCCACGCAGCGCCGGGCCGTCTCCGGGGGCAGGTCGTACGGGGCGAGCCGGACGGACCGTCCGTCCCGGCCGGGGTACCGGTAGTCGATCGCGTCGCTGTCGACGGCGGCGGCGTACGTGTCCGTGCCGACGACGTGGACGCGGACGTCCTGGCCCGGCACGTACGCCTGGAACTGGGTCGGGAGCCCACGGACGAGCGCAAGTCGGTTCTCGTCCGCCGCCGTGAACTCCGTGACGACGGAACGGATCGCGCTCACCGACTTGTAGACGATCCGGCCGTGCCGGGCGCGGAACGCGAGGATCTCCTCGGGGTCGTCGCTGACCAGCGTCTCCGGTACGGCGAATCCGCAGCGCCCGATGAGCTGGGCCTGGTAGGGCTTGGAGGCGTTGGAGCCCATGGCGCGGGGCCGGTTGACCACGACGGCCGGGGCCGTGTCGAGCCAGCCCACGAACCACTCCTGGAACGCCGCAGCCCGTGCCCGGGCCGCCGGGTCCGCGTCGTCCGGCGGCTCCAGCGGGCGGGCGTACACGGCCGACACCTCCCCGAGCGGCACCCGCGTCCCCTCGACGGTCAACCGGGCGTCCAGGGCGTCCGTACCGACCACGAGGTCGTACCGGGCGGTGCGGGCCTGGTCGATCACCAGGTGGCGCAGGCCGGCGTCCCGCGCGGCGCCGATCGCGCGGGTGAGCGGCGCGTCGTCCGTACGGCCGAAGAACAGGATCACTCGGTCCTCCTCGTGGGCTGGTCTGCGACGGCCACCAGGAGGGCGGCGGTGGCCTCGACGTGCGGCGGGTCGTCCAGCCGCGGGCACAGACGCACGTCGGTCACCACGGCTCCGGTCGCGCGGGGCGCGAACCGGAGCTCGAAGTGCCGTGTGCCGAGCACGTCGGCGAGGCGCAGGCAGCGCTCGCCGTGCTCGCCGGCCCGGGGACCGATCACCCGGTCCCCGGCGACGAGCAGGGTGTCGCGGTATCCCGCCGGCGCCACCGACAGCACGTCGACCGGGACCGGTGATCCGGGGCCGCCCGGCCACGCGAGGCGCGGCACGTGCCGTTCCCCGGGGTCGGGCGGGCCGACCAGGCCGCCGCGGGTCGCCCCGCCGCGCCGGGCCACCGGCAGGCCGCACCGTTCGGCGTGCACGAGCGCCGTCGTGGGGGAGACGGTGCCGTGGGCGGTTCCGTACGCGTCGACCAGGCCGATCACCCGGGGCGCCAGGGACAGCAGCCAGCTGGCGACCAGGGCCTGCCGCTCGCTGTGCGCGTACTGGGCGTCCTTGGCGCGGGGGCCGTCCGCGGTTCTCGTGGCGGGCGGCGTGCCCGGCAGCCGGTTCAGCACCGCGCCGACGGTCCGGTCGTCGAGGACCCGGCCGGTGGGCAGGGTGATCCGGGTGGCGGCCACGCCCGCGCGGGTCACCCGGTGGCTCCACCGAGCGCGGGCGAGTTCGGCGGGCGTGAGGACCAGGACTACGCCGTGGCCGCCCCGGGCCGACAGCGCGCGGGCCACCGCCGCCGCGCCGCCGTCCTCGGGAGCGGCCAGGAGGAGAATGCTTCCGCTCACTGCGGGGGGAGACTGTCGTACACCCGCTTGGCCTGCGCGTCGCCGGCCTCGACGGCCTCCCGCAGGGCCTCCGCGCCCGCTCCGTACCGTGGTCCGCCGACCAGGTCGGGCCGGAGCTCGGCGCCGATGAACGGCTCCGTGTGCTCGCCCGCGCCCCCGGCGCCGCCCACGGACCGCTCCAGGGCGGTGAGCCGGGTCCGCAGGTCGTGGATGGCGGCGGCGGTGGGGTCGCCCGCCCCGCCCCTCGATCGTGGGGCCGACACGTCCGGAGGGTTGTCCCAGTCGTCCTTGACCTCCTTCCAGTCCTTGTGCTCCTTGGCCGGCTCCTTCCACTCCTTGTGCTCCTTGACGGGTTCCTTTCCGCAGGAGACCGCCAAGGTGGCCGTCATGGTCGCCGCGGACGGCGAGATCCGGGTGACGGAGACGCAGGACTTGGCGCCCGCGAAGGTGCGCGACGCGGGTGAGCTGGAGGAGGTGAAGGTGGTGTTGCCGCTGGTTCCGGGGTAGGGGTCTCCGTCGTCGCCGCGGTTCTGTCTGAGTTCGAGGTTGCGCAGGCCGTCGGCCTGCACCAGGCCGACCTTGTAGTGGTTCTCGTCCCGGTTGTTCGGCTGGTTCTCGTCGATGTGCCAGATCAGCAGCCCGTCTCCCGGCAGCGAGGCGTCGTACCCGGTCCGCTGGCGGTTCTCGAGCAGGAAGTACTCGCTGCCGCCCGCGCCGTCCTTCCAGAGCCGGTGGACGGTCTGGCTGGACTTCACGTCCGGGAAGGACTCGTCGCCGCCACTCGTGACGATCTTGGTGGTGGCCCAGCCCTGGTTGACCTTGCACCAGGCGGACGGATGCGTGGGGCGGTCTCCACCGCCGCCCCAGGAGCCGGCTCCCATCAGGCACCACATGCCGACGCCCTCGGAGGTGTCGTCCGTGTCATAGAGGTCGGGGAAACCGAAGAGCAGATGGCCGAGTTCGTGCGCGCAGACGCCGATCTTCGCCTCTTCGGAGATGGTCAGATAGCCGTAGATGTTCGTGCCGTCGGTCTGGTGCACGGACGGCAGGGTCGCCTTGTGCGACCAGATGTGGAACGGCTTTCCGCTCTGGTCGGCGGCGGGCCCGGAGTGCACCACGACGAAGGCGTCGACGTAGCCGTTGCCGTCGTTGTCGAACGGCGCGAAGTTCACGGACGCGTCGGCGGCCTGCGCGGCGGACGCCGCCATCTCCGGTGACCGGAACGGCGGGACGGGCCTGCCGATGCCGAAGGTGCCGGCCGCGTACCAGTCCATGGTCTCCGGCATGCGGTACGGTCCGTGCACCTCGCCGACGAGGTCCACCAGGCCGTTGGTGACCTCGCGGTAGTACTCGCGCACGCTGCCGTCCGGCATCGAGCCGAGCGAGAAGAACAGCCGGTCGATGTCCGCCGCGGACTTCGCCATCGGCTGGTCCGAGAAGTCCACCAGGACGACGATCACCCTGATGGCGCCGCGCAGCGGGGCCCGGTCGGCCGCCGCCGCGCTGATGGTGGAGCGGGGGGTTCCCGCCGGAAACGCCTCCGGGGGGAAGATGGTTCCGTCGTCGAAGCCCAGGGGCGTGGGCGGGCTGGTGAAACCGAGCAGGCTGGTGAGCTCCCCGGGGCCACCCCGCACCTGCTCGAGTTCGTCCAGCATGCGCTGGCGCAGCTCCGGGCTTGGCGCGACGGCGCAGAACGGGGAAGAGGCGGCGGCACGATCGGCCATGGCGACTCCTGAGAGTGATGGTCCGTTGCTTTCCGTCACCAAGGTAGCCGTCGCTCGTTGAGGGAGCGCGCCCGACGAACGAGCCCTCGGCATATGCGCTCCCATGGTCGGCGCGCGCACCCACCCGAAGGCGCCGCCGCGCGCCCCCGCACTCCCCGTTCCCCGTCCGGTCCATCGGGCCTTTACCGTACAGTCTGTCTGGTAACGCGACCACGACTGAGGCCCCGTGCAGGCGCGCGGCGGGGTCAGGGCGTGAGGTCGAGGGCTCCCGGGGCGTCGGACGGGGTGAGTCCGGTGGCCCAGACGCGGCCGTAGACCGATAGGTCGCGCAGATGGGCGGTGATCTCGGCGGCGCTGTAGCCGGTGTCGTTCTCCACCCACCAGGTGAGCAGCGCGATGAGTTCGCCGGTCCAGGCCCGGGCGACCACGTCCAGGGGGATCCGCGGCGTCACCCCGAGCTGTGCCACTCGCGCGCGGAAGGCCGCCTCGGCGTGCGTGCGGATCAGGTCGGTGAACTCGCGCAGGGCCCGGCCGTCGCCCTCGCCCCGCAGGATGACCTGGTAGACGGGCTTCTCCTGTTCGGCGTGTTCGAAGACGTACTTCACCGGCAGGCCCGTGAACCCCTCGGCGTGCGCCTGCCGGACGGCCGGCAGGAGGCGCTCGCGGTCCTCGGCGAGGTCGCGGACGATCCCGACCAGGAGGTCCTCCTTGTCGCGGTAGTGCGCGTAGAAGGTGGCGCGGCCGACGTCGGCGCGTTCGGTGACCTCCTCGACCGTCACGGCGTGGAACCCCTTGTCCAGGACCAGTTCGACCAGGGCCTGGCGCAGTGCGGCCCGTGTCCTGCGGACGCGGCGGTCTCCCGCGGGCTTCATGTCCACTTCGCTTCCTTCTCCTTCGAACCGTTGACCTGACCCTAGCGTTGCCCGTACGTTGCCGCACACCAAGATTGATACCGAACACACTGTTCGGAAACTCTGGAGGTGTGATGAACCTCGGGCGATATGTGCGCCGGACCGCCGGCCACCAACCCGACGCCGAGGCCGTGGTCTGCGGACCCGTACGGCTGACGTACGCGGAACTCGACGACCACAGCGACCGGCTCGCGACGGCGCTGCGCGCACTCGGCCTTCGCCGGGGCGACCGCGTGGCGACCCTCGCCGGCAACCGGGCCGAACTGGTCGTCACGGAGGTCGCCCTCTACAAGGCGGGCCTCGCCCGCGCACCGATCAACGCCCGACTGGGCGCGACCGAGGTGGCGCACCTGCTCGCCGAGTCCGATGCCCGGGTCCTGCTGACGGACGCCGCCCACCTGGACACCGCCCGCGCGGTGGTGCCCGGCTCGGGCGTGACGACCGTCCTCGGCTACGACGGCCCCTGCGACCTCGGCCCGGGCTACGCCGAGACCCTCGCCGCCACCGAACCGGAACCCGTCGAGACCGAATGCGCCGAAGACGACACCGCCGTCCTGCACTTCACCTCCGGCTCCACCGGAAAACTCAAGGCGGCGGTCCAGACGTACGGCAACAGGCTCGCCCTGATGCGCAAGTCGACGATGGGCGCCGACACCCGGGTCGGCCCCGGCAGCCGGCAGATCCTGGCCGGGCCGGTCACCCACGCCTCGGGCATGCCGCTGATGGGCATCTTCTTCGCCGGCGGCTGCGCGGTCGTACTGCCCCGCTGGGACGCCGAGGAGTTCCTCGCCACCGTCGAGCGCGAGCGCGCCACCCACGCCTTCGTCGTGCCGACCATGGTCAACACCGTGCTCGCCCTGCCGACCGCCCGCGACCACGACCTCTCCAGTCTGCGTCAGCTGACCTACGGCGCCGCGCCGATGGCCCCGGCCCGCATCCGGGCCGCCTGGGAGCTCTTCGGACCCGTCCTCTCCCAGGGATACGGATGCGGCGAGACGACCTCCGGCGTCCTGTTCCTCTCCACCGAGGACCACCGGCGCGCCATCGAAGGCGAGGACGAAGAGCTGCTGCTGTCCTGCGGCCGCCCGCTCGCCGAGGCCGAGGTCGTCATCGTCGACGACGACGGAAAGCCCGTCGCCGACGGAGAGATCGGCGAGATCGCCGTCCGCGGGCCCGATGTCGTGCCCGGCTACCACAACGAGCCGGCCCTGACGGCGGAGTCCTTCCGGGACGGCTGGTTCCACACCGGAGACCTCGCCCGCCGCCGCGCGGACGGCTACGTCTTCATCGTCGACCGCAAGAAGGACATGATCGTCTCCGGCGGATTCAACATCTACGCCGTCGAGGTCGAGTCCGTCCTCCAGCAGCACCCCGACGTCTACGAGGCCGCCGTCGTCGGCGTTCCCGACGAGCGGTGGGGCGAGGCGGTCAAGGCCGTCGTCGTCCCGCGCGACGGCGCCGTCCTCACGCAGACCGACCTCATCGACTTCTGCGCCGAACACCTGGCCCGCATGAAGAAGCCGCGCTCCGTCGACTTCGTCACGGCCCTGCCCCACAACCCCAACGGCAAGATCGACCGCCGCGCCGTCCGCGACCCCTACTGGGCGGGCGCCGCGCGCCGCGTCAACTGAACAGGAACCCCGCCATGCCCTTCACCCTCGAACCCTCCTACGACGAGAACCCCCGCCTCCAGGAACTCGTCGTCCGGCTGCGCACCTACCTGCGTGACGAACTCCTCCCGTACGAGCGCGAGCACGGGATCACCCCGGAGACCCCGCTCGACCGCGCCACCCTCGAACGCGTCTGGAAGCGCAGCGCGGAACTCGGCTTCTACGGCGTCAGCCTGCCGCCGGAGCTGGGCGGGCAGGGCATCGGCTTCGCCGAACTGTGCGCCCTCAAGGAGGAACTGACCGCCTCCGGCGCCGCCCTCTCCCACTCCGTCCTCGGTGACATGGGCGGGCCGCTGCGCGTCGGCGCGATCGTGAAGTACGCCACCGAGGAGCAGCGGGAGCGCTACCTCATGCCCGTCGTCCGGGGCGAACGGGCCTGCTGCTTCTCCCTCACCGAGGAGGACGCGGGCTCGGACGTACGCCGGATGACGACCACCGCCACCCCGGACGGCGACGGCTACGTCCTCAACGGCAAGAAGGTCTTCTCCTCCGCCGCCCCGTTCGCCGACTTCGCCGTCGTCGTCGCCCGCATGGCCGGCGAGGAGGACACGTACAGCGCCTTCCTCGTCGACCTCGACACCCCGGGCTGCACCGTCCTGGACGGCGAAGTCCCCATGTCGGGGCAGCAGATGGAAGGCGACCTCCTCTTCGAGAGCTGCCGCGTCCCCGCCGCGAACCTCCTCGGCGAGATCGGCCAGGGCCTGCGCATCGGCATCGGCCGCATCACCCTCAACCGCCTGCTCCACTGCCCTTCCCTCATCGGCGCGGCCCGCCGCGCCTGGGACCTGTCGGTGGAGTACGCCATGAACCGCGTCGTCTTCGGCCGGCCGCTCCTCGCCCACCAGGCCATCCAGCACAAGATCGCCGACATGGCCACCGAGATCTACGCGGCCCGCTCGATGGTGACGGCCACCGCCGTGAAGGCCGACCGGGGCGACGACATCTCCGTCGAGGCCAACATGTGCAAGCTCTTCACCTCCGAGGCGTGCTTCCGGGCCGCCGACCAGGCGGTCCAGATCCACGGCAAGGCCGGCCTGACCCGCGGACACGAGGTCGAGCAGATCTTCCGCAGCCTGCGGATGTTCCGGATCGTCACCGGCACCACCGAGATCCACAAGAACGCCATCGCCAAGGGCCTCGTCTGACCCACCCCCTGGCGCCCAGGGCGGTGCCGGGCCCCGCTCCGGCGAGCGGGGCCCCCGGCCACGGGGGACGACCGCCCACCCGTACGACCCCCTGCCCCACCCGCACCCGCAGGAGTCGCCCCATGACACCCCGTACCCTCATCACGCGGTCCCGGCCCGTCGCCGCACCGGCGGCGGACCGTCGCAGAGCCTGGCTGGTCACCGCGATGATCGTGGCCTTCATGGTCGTCAACTACGCCGACAAGTCGGTCCTCGGCCTCGCCGCCGTGCCCGTCATGACGGAACTCGGCCTCAGCAACAGCACCTACGGCCTGATCTCCAGCTCCTTCTTCTTCCTCTTCAGTGTTGCCGGACTCCTCGTGGGGTTCCTCTCCACCCGGATCTCCAGCCGCGTCCTGCTGTTCGTCATGACCGTGCTGTGGGCCGTCGCCCAACTCCCGGTCCTGCTGGTGGCGTCCGTCCCCACGCTGATGGCCGGCCGCATCCTGCTCGGCGCCGCCGAAGGGCCGGCGGCGTCCATGTCCATGCACGCCCTGTACAAGTGGTTCCCGCCGGAACGCCGCGCCCTGCCCTCCGCCCTCCAGATCGGCGGCGCGGCCCTGGGCACGCTCATCGCGGCGCCCGTCGTCACCTGGCTGATCGACGGCTTCGGCTGGCGTTCGGCCTACGCCGTCCTGGCCGCCGTCAGCGCCCTCTGGGCACTGCTGTGGTGGCGGGTCGGACACGACGGCCCGTACGACCACGAGCGCACGGCCACGGGACCGGGCGGGCCCCGGCTGCCGTACCGGAGGATCCTGCTGACCGGCACGGTGCTCGGCAGCATCGCCAGCGCCTTCGGGGCGGCGTGGGCCCTGTCCCTCAGCCACGCCTGGCTGCCCGCGTACTTCAGGACCCAGCTGGACATGTCCGCCGCGGCCTCGGCGACCGCCATCAGCGTCATATCGGGCTTCGGGCTGGTGCTGCTGCTGGGGGTCTGCCCGTTCGTGGACGCGCTGAAATCCCGTGGCGTGAGCAGCCGTTGGTCCAGCGGGGCGGCCCAGAGCGTCGCCGTGGTCCTGGCCGGATGCGCGATGACGGCGTTCCCGTTCGTCGACGCCACCGGTCCGCGGCTGGTACTCGTCGCCTGCGCCTTCGGCGGCACCGCCGTGGCCGTCCCCCTCCACTACATGACGACCGCCGAGGTCGTCCCGCCCGCCCAGCGCGGCGCCGTCTTCGGCATCGTGGCCGGCGTCGGAACCCTGCCGGGGCTCGTCGCACCGTTCCTCACCGGCCACCTCATCGACACGGCGCAGACCCCGGCCGCCGGCTACACCACCGCGTTCGTCGCCGCCGGCGCGGTGATGCTCACGGCCGGAGCCTTCGCCCTGACGGCCATCCGCCCGGAGCGGGACGCCCGCCGCATCGCCCAGGAAGCCGGGTCACGGCCGCCGGCCTGAGCACGGCGGCCCCGGCGCCCCCTCCATGATCCGGTGCGTCCACCCTCCCTGTCGGCCGGGCCCGTTCAGTGTGCCGGGGCCGTACGGGCGAGGGCGTCCCGGGCCGCCGCTTCGGCGAGGGCGCGGTCCTCCGGGACCACGCCGATGCGGGTGCGGCGGTCGAGGAGGTCGGAGGTGTCGAGGGCGCCCTCATGGCGGACCGCCCACACCAGTTCGGCGCCCGTGACGGGGTGGCCGGGCACGACGGGCTCGGCTAGGGCCGGGTCCTCGAGGCCGAGGGCGTGGACGGCCGGGGCTTCGGAGCCGTAGCGCTGTACGAGGCGCGGTGGCACGTCGAGACCGGCGAGGGTCTGCGGGCGGGCCGCGCCGACGAGGGGGACGGACGCGGTGCGGCAGGCGCCGGCCGACAGGCCGCGGACGGCGACGGCCGCGTCGACGGCGTCCTGGGCCATGCGGCGGTACGTGGTCAGCTTGCCGCCGACGACGGTGACGACGCCGTCGGGCGAGGTGAGCACGGCGTGCTTGCGTGAGATGTCCGCCGTGCGGCCCTGCTGGTCCCGGGTGTCGAGCAGGGGGCGCAGTCCGGCGAAGGCCCCGGCCACGTCGGAGCGGTGGACGGTGACGTCCAGCGCGGACCCCAGGACGTCGAGGAGGAAGCCGATGTCCGTCTCGGGGACCTCAGGGACGTCGGGGACGTCGCCGTCGACCGGCTCGTCGGTGAGGCCGACGTACACGCGCCCGTCGCCCTGGGGCAGGACGAGCACGAAGCGGTTGGTCTCGCCCGGGATCGGGATGTGCAGTCCGGCGGAGAGCCGGCCGAGGGTCTCCGACCGCAGGACGAGATGGGTGCCGCGCGAGGGCCGGAGCCGTATGTCGTCGATCAGGCCGCCCGCCCACACTCCGGTCGCGTTGACGACGGTGCGGGCGCGGACGCGCAGCTCCTGGCCGGTGGTCTCGTCGCGCACCAGGGCGCCGTCGCCGTGGAGTTCCAGCGCCCGGCAGCGGGTGAGGACCCGGGCACCGTGGGCGGCCGCGGTGCGGGCGATCGCGGTCACCAGGCGGGCGTCGTCGGAGAGCCGTCCGTCCCAGGAGAGCAGTCCGCCGCGCAGGCCGACGGGGCGCAGGGCCGGAGCGAGGTGGCGGGTCTCGACGGCGGACAGCGTGCGCGGCTGCGGCAGCGTGCGGCGCGAGGTGCGGGCACCGACGCGCAGCAGGTCGCCCGCGACGAACCCGGCGCGGGCGAGGGCGGCCTGGCCGCGGCTGACGAGCGGGGTGAGGGGGAGCACGAAGGGCTGGGCGCGGACCAGGTGGGGGGCGGTGCGCTCCATGAGGATGCCGCGTTCGACGGCGCTCTCGTGGGCGACGTCGAGCTGCCCGGACGCGAGGTAGCGCAGCCCGCCGTGGATCAGCTTGGAGCTCCAGCGGGAGGTGCCGAACGCGAGGTCGTGGGCGTCGATCGCGGCGACCCGGAGCCCGCGGGTGGCGGCGTCGAGCGCGGCTCCGGCGCCGGTGGCGCCCAGCCCCACGACGAGTACGTCGACGACGTCGCCGTCGGCGAGCCGGTCCAGTTCGCGCCGGCGCCGCTCGGCGTGGAGCGAGGAGCCGGGCAGGGCGGTGCTGCTCGTGGGGTTCATGGGGCGAGGGTCCTCTCCAGCAGGGTGCGCAGCTCTTCGAGGAAGGCGGCTTCGCTCAGTCGGGGATCGTGCTCGTCGGTCATGGTGCGCAGCGAGAGCGTGAAGGACTGGACGACGAGCAGGAGCGACCGGGCCTGCACCTCGGGGTGGGCGCGGCGTACGGAACCGTCCTCGTGCCCTTCTTCCAGTGCCGTGAGGAGCAGTCCGAGCAGGGCGTCCTGGCTGGCGCCCCGCCGGTCGAGGACGTACGGCAGGAGCAGCTCGGGGTCGACGTCGAGGATCTTCCGGAACAGCGGGTGGGACCGGAAGGCGGCGACTCCGGCCACCAGCCCCTCGACGATCCGGGCCCGTTCGGGCAGGTCGTCGTCGGCGGGCGGCATGGCGCCGGCGGCGACGGAGATCCACTCACGGGTCATCAGGTCGCCGACGAGGGTCCGCACGTCGGGCCAGCGTCGGTACAGCGTCATCCGGGACACACCGGCCCGCCGGGCGACGTCGGTGAGGGTGGTTCGCCGTACGCCGACGGCGAGCACGCAGTCGCGTGCCGCGTCGAGTACGGGATCTGCGTCCGCATGGTTGTGACGAATGGGCGTCATCTGTCACAGTGTAATGCCAGTGCGGGCCGAGCGGCAGCGCCGTCCGTGAAACAGACCGTGAGGAACCTCTCGAAGTGGACATGTTGTGGAGCGGCTGGGGCGACCCGGCCAAGGCGGCACCCCTGCCCGAATCGGTGACCGGTCTGCTGCGGGACCTGCTCGGCGTCACACCGCGCGAGAACGGCCCGGCCACCCTCGCCGACATCGACGTGCCCGCCCCGGCACTCACCGATGAGGCGAGGGAAGCGCTGCGCGCCGCCGTCGCCGCCCCCGACGGCCTGCGGGACGACACCGAGAGCCGCATCCGGCACACCCGGGGCAAGTCCACCCCCGACCTCCTGCGCATCCGCGCCGGCGAGGTGGACGACATCCCCGCCGCCGTCGTCCTTCCCGGCGGTCACGACGAGGTCCTCGCCGTCCTGCGGGCCTGCGCGGACCACGGCCTGTCCGCCGTCCCGTTCGGCGGCGGAACCTCCGTCGTCGGCGGCCTCGCGCCCACCACGAAGCGCCCGTTCGTCGCCCTCGACCTGCGACGCCTCGACCAGCTCCTCGCCCTCGACGAGGTGTCGCGCACCGCCACCCTGCACCCCGGCCTGCGCGGCCCCCAGTGCGAGGCGCTGCTCAACGAGCGGGGCTGGACGCTCGGCCACTTCCCGCAGTCCTACGAATGGGCGTCCATCGGCGGATTCGCCGCGGCCCGCTCCAGCGGCCAGGCCTCGGCCGGCTACGGCCGCTTCGACGAGATGGTCCTCGGCCTGAAGGTCGCCACCCCCGAGGGCACCCTCTGGAGCGGCCGCGCCCCGCGCTCCGCCGCCGGTCCCGACCTGCGCCAACTACTCCTCGGCTCCGAAGGCGCCCTCGGAGTGATCACCTCGGTGACCGTACGCATCCGCCCGCTGCCCGAGAAGCGGATCTACGAAGGCTGGCGCTTCGCCTCCTTCGAGGCCGGCACGGAGGCACTGCGCCGACTCGCCCAGGACGGCCCGCGCCCCACGGTGCTGCGGCTGTCGGACGAGTCCGAGACCTTCATCGGACTCGCGCAGCCGAACGCCATCGGCACCACCGAACTCCCGCAGAACCCCGGCTGCATGGCCATCGTCGGCTTCGAGGGCACCGAGGCGGACACCACCGCCCGCCGCGCCGCCGCCCGCGAGGTCCTCCTCGCCTGCGACGGAGAGTTCCTCGGCGAGGAGGCCGGCGACAAGTGGCAGCACGGCCGCTACGACGCGCCCTACCTGCGCGACGCGCTGCTCGACGCCGGCGCGTTCGCCGAGACGCTGGAGACGGCCGCCTTCTGGTCCGCGATCCCCGGCCTCTACCGGGCGGTCCGCGAGGCGCTCACCCACACCCTCACCGAGGCCGGCACCCCGCCGCTCGTCATGTGCCACATCTCGCACACGTACGAGAACGGCGCCTCGCTGTACTTCACCGTCGTCTCCGCACAGGGCGAGGACGCCGTCGCGCACTGGGCGCCGGTCAAGCAGGCGGCGAACGACGCGATCCTGGCGGCCGGCGGCACCATCAGCCACCACCACGGTGTCGGCACCGACCACCGCGACTGGTACGCCCGCGAGATCGGCCCCCTCGGCGTCCGCATCCTCCAGGCCGTCAAGGCCGAGATCGACCCGTCCGGCGTCCTCAGCCCCGGGGTCCTGATCCCCCTCCGCTGACACCACCCGCTGATCCCCACCCGCCGAACTCCTTCTCCCGCCGCCCCCGGAGGCCAGATCCATGCGACAGTTCACCGCCGTCGTCAACCCCACCGCAGGGGGTTCCAGCGGCACGGCGAGCCTGCTTCCGCTGGCCCGGCTGCTGCGGGAGGGGGGCGCGCGGCTCGACACCGTCTACAGCCGCAGCCTGGAACACGCACGGGAGCTCGCCCGGGAGGCCGGGGCGAAGGGGCACGTCGTGCTGGCCGTCGGCGGTGACGGCATGGCCGGCACCGTGGGCGGCGCACTCAGCGGCACGGACACGGTCTTCGGCCTGGTCCCCGCCGGCCGAGGCAACGACTTCGCGCGCGCCCTCGGACTCCCCACCGACGCCCAGGGCCTCGCCGAGGTACTGCTCGACGGCGAACCGCGGGCTGTCGACACCATCGAGGTGACGTCCGCCGAGCACCCCGGCATCCACGTCCTCGGCAGCGTGTACGCGGGCGTCGACGCGGTGGCCAACCGCCACGCCAACACCTCCCGTCTGCTGCGCGGCGCGGCCTCCTACTACGCGGGCGGCCTCCGGGCCGTCCTCGGTTGGAAGCCCGCCGCGTACCGCATCACGATCGACGGGACCCGGCACGAGCGCACCGGCTACACCGTGGTCGCGGCCAACTCCGGCTTCTACGGCTTCGGGCGGAACATCGCCCCCGGCGCGCGGGTCGACGACGGCCTCCTCGACATTGTGGTGATCAAGGAAGCACCCAAACGTCTCTTCTTCGCCATGATGAACGAGCTGAAGACGGGCGCGCACGTGAACCGCCCTCAGATCGAGATCCTGCGCGGCAAGGAGGTCCGCATCGAAGCCGACCGCCCCCTGCCGTACGGCGCGGACGGCGAGGTCGACGCGACCCTGCCGGTGACCCTCAAGGTCAGGCCCGCGGCCCTCCGCGTCCTGTCCTGACGGGAGCCCACGCGACCGAGCCGCGCACCGGGAGGCACCGGGTCGTCGGTCGAGCGCCGTGCGAGGCGGCCGCCACGAGCGCGCAGCCGATGCCGATGCCGATGCCGAGCAGGGTGAGGCCACTACCTGGGCGAAAGTGAGTCGCTCGTTCGAAGGCGAGTGATCGTTTCAGCGGCCGGACGGGGGTGGAGGCCACGACATGATCGCGGCGCCCTGCCGACAGCAGGGGAACTCCCCACCGAACTCCGGAGGTGGCCCCTCGTGGTCCTCGTCATCGTCGTCGCCGTCGTGGCTCTGCTCGCGGGTCTCGCCGCCAACCGCTGGCTGCGGCCCCGGCTGCTCAAGGAGGACGACGACACGGGCATGGCCGTCAAGGACCTCGTCGGCCCGCTGCTGACGATGACCGTGCTGCTGCTCTCCTTCGTCCTGGTCACCGCCAACGGCTCGTACGGCAAAGCCGAAGTCGCATCCCGCGGTGAGGCCCGGGCCCTCGACCAGCTCGTGGAGACCGCCGAGTACGCGCCCGATGCGCAGCGCGCGCGGATCCAGGCCGGCGCCGTCTGCTACGCCCGCGCCGTACGCGAGCAGGAATGGCCCGCCATGTCGGACGGGCACGGATCGTCGGCGCCCAGCGTGTGGTCCACGGACTTCCGGGTGACGTTCCGCACCCTGGAGGGCAAGCCGGTCTTCGGCATGCTGATCGGCGCCGACAACAAGCGCTCCGACGAGCGCGAGGAACGGCTCACCCAGGCGAGCGCCAGCATCCCCAGCGCCATCTTCTGGTTCCTGCTCGCCACCCTCTTCATCACCGTGCTGGCGCTCGGCATCTGCCTGCCCCGGAAGAACAACCGCGGCCAGCTGATCACCCTGACGGTGATCACCGCACTCCTGACCGCGATGCTGATCGTCATCCGGGACGTCGACCGCCCCTTCGGCGGCATCATCAACGTGGAGCCCACGGCGATCAGCGAGGTGGAGCGGCAGGCCACCCGCGACGTCCTCGCCCACAACCCGGCCGCCGTCCTGCCCTGCGACGACGAGGGCAACCGCCGGGCCGCCTGACCCTGGAGACCCGCGTCACAGCGCCGCGCCCGCCGAGGATCTGACGGAACGCCACCCCCGTACCCCGCCGGTGGACGTCAGCCGTGCGGCTTCCGTCTCCCGGCCGGCCCGCCGACAGGTCCTCAGGGGGTGGTGCGTACGGGGAAGCTGAAGGTGTGGCCCTGCTGCTTGAGCCACGGGAGGACCTGCTTGAGGGCTTCGACGGTCTGGCCGCGGTCGCCGCCGCCGTCGTGGAACAGGATCGTCGGACCGTTCGACAGCTCGTTCTTGACGGTGCCGACGATGGCGTTCGTGCCGGGCTTCTCGAAGTCCTTGGTGTCCACGTTCCATCCCAGCGGCCGCATCCCCGCCTCGGCGGCGATCCGCCGGCTGTCAGGCGTGAACGCGCCGCCCGGCGCCCGGTAGTACTCCACCTTCGCGCCCCCGGCGGCTTCCTCGATCATCCGCTTCGCGTCCAGGATCTGCTGCTTCTGGTACGCGACGGGCTTCTTGTCCATCGCGGTGTCGTGGGACGTGGTGTGGTCGCAGAGGCGGTGCCCGTCCGCGACGATCCGCTTGACCAGCTCGGGGAACTCCTGCGCCCGCGGTCCGACCATGCAGAACACCGCCTTGACGTCGTGCTGCTTGAGAACCTCCAGCACCTTGGGCGTCCACTTCGGGTCGGGGCCGTCGTCGATGGTGATGTTCACGCTCTTCCCGCCCGCCTCGGTGGCATGGGCGATCGACTGGGGCACCGTCACCTTCGCCACCGGCGGCGGGCCCGCCGCCGGGTCCTTCGCCTGCCCCTCGGGCCCGGTCGCACTCCGGCCCGCGTCCGGGCGGGCGGCGGCCTCGGTGTCCGTCAGCGCGGTGGCGCCCCACGCCGCCAGGCTGATCGCGACCGCCGATGCCGCCACGGCTATGTGCGCGGTGTACTTGCCCTTCAGGCCCATGTCCTGCCACTCCTCGCCGATCTCTACGCTCTCCCGGTTAGGGGGACGGACGAGGCGGCCGGAAGGTTTCATCAGACCTGGTCAAGAATCGGAAACGTGCGGTTGAGGAGCTCGGGGCCAGGGGCTCAGACCGAGGTGCTCCTCCTGAACCAGCCGCTGAACGGCGGTGCCCCCGCGGGTGATTCCGCCCCGCCGCCGGTGCCTTCGCCGCGGACGGACCGCTCGGCCCGTGCGAGTACCCTCTCCGCCTCCGCCCGCCAGGTCGCCGCATCCGCGTCCGGCCGGGGAGGCGGCAGGAACGGGCCCCGCTCCGGTGCTTCGGAGGCCGCTCCGAAGAAGTCCCCGCCCTTGCGCTTGAAGTCGTCCGTTCCCCACGAGCGGCCGTGACCGTGCGCGGGGGCCTTCTGGAGGTGGGGGATGTGCTTGGCGCAGTGGATGTACGCCTCTTCGACGCTGATCACCACCCACACCAGCGCCCGCCGGCCGGGGACTTGGTCGGCCGGCAGCCAGGGATGGGCGCGGCGCATCTCGTCGTCGGCCACGCTCGCCGCCCGGCCGTTGACGTGGAGCCCGATGCGGTCCCGCAGGAAGTCGACCATGAGGATGCCGACCTGCGGGTTCTCCTCGATGTTGCCGAGGCTGGCGTGCACGCCGTTGCCCCGGTACTCGGGGTAGGCGAGCGTCGTGTCGTCGAGGACCTGCAGGAAGCCGGGCGGGCCGGCGCGGAACGTGTTGTCGCACGCGCCGTGCCGGTCGGCGGTGGCCAGGAAGAACATCTCCTGCCGGTTCACGAACTCGCGCATCCGGCCGTTGAGCCGGTCGAGGACCTGGTCGGCGTAGAAGCGGTCCGCGCGGTCCGTCGTGCCCATGCGCTGCTGGACGAGGTGTTCGCCGTCACTGCCGGGTCGGACCGTGCGCAGGATCGCCGTCCCCTGCTGTCCGGTGTGTGGAGTAGTGCTCACGTCGTTGCCCCGACCAGTTCTTCGATGGCGTCGTGCCGTATGCGGTGGGTGGGTATGCCGATGCCCACGAGGGTGTCGACGCCGCTCCGGATCATGCCGGGCGGGCCGGACAGGTAGGCGTCGTGGCTGTGCCACGGGCCGAACTCGCGCACGGCCTGCGGGATTCCGCCGGACAGCAGGCCGACGGGTCCGTCGTCGACGACCGGACGCACCGAGAGCCACGGGTGCGACTGCTGAAGCCGGAGCATCGTGTCGATGTCGTAGAGGCCGTGGTCCCGGCGGGCGCCGTAGAACACGTCGACGGAGCGGCGCCGGCCGTGCTGGGCGACGTCTTCCACGAGCGCCTTGATGGGCGCGATGCCGGTGCCGCCGCCGAGACACAGCAGCCCGTTGTCACTGGTGTGGTCCACGGTCATGGAGCCGGCGGGAGGACCCAGCCGGATGACGTCTCCGGTGCGGGCGCGGTGGACGAGGGCGTTGGAGACCCAGCCCGCCGGTACGGCCTTGACGTGGAAGGAGAGGAGTCCGTCGGACCGGGGCGCGGAGGCGAACGAGTAGTGCCGCCAGACCCGCGGCCACCAGGGGGTCTCCACGGACGTGTACTGGCCGGCGAGGAAGGGGTAGGGGCCGTCGGGCCGGACCGTGACGACCGCGACGTCCTTGGTGCGCATGACGTGGGCGACCACCTCCGCCTGCCACCAGGCGGGCGCACGGAGTTCGTCGTCGGTCGCCGCGTCGATCATGATCTGGGAGATCGTGGTGTACGCGCTCACCCACGCGGCCTCGGTCCGTGGACCCCAGGTCTCGGGGGCGTAGCGGGTGAGGGCGCCGATCAGGGCCTCGCCGACGGCGGGGTAGTGCTCGGGGAGGGTGCCGTACTTGCGGTGCCCGCGGCCGAGATGGGTCAGGTACCGGGTCAGCGTGGCGGGGTCGTCCGCGTGGGTCGCGGCGGTGAGCAGGGCCTTGAACAGCCGGTCGCGCTGGGTGTCCATCGCGGCGGGGAAGAGGTCGCGCAGAGCGGGATGGCGGAGGAAGAGCAGCGCGTAGAAGTACGAGGTGACCTGGTCGGCGATCGGTTCGATCTCGGCCATGGTGCGACGCAGCAGGTCCGTGGGGGAGGGGACTGGTGCCGGTGTCGGTGCGGGGCCCGGTGCCGGTGCGGGGCCCGGGGCCGGGCTCTGGGCGGGGCGGCGTTCCGTCGGGCGGGGCGCGGATTCCGGGGCAGACCGGTCGGTCTCCGGTCGCCCGGGTTGCCGGGGCACGCGCGCTTCCTTCGGGCCTCGCACGAACCAGCCCCCGCCCTGACCGCCGCCGGCGGCAGAGGCACCGGCGCCGGCACCGGAGCCGTATCCGTAGCCGTCGCCCGACGGGGTGGTCGGAGCTTCCATCGGTCTGCCTCACCTCGAACGTCTTTGGTCGGTTGTCGCCCGTGGGGGCTGTATATGCCCGGTTCTCCTTGTCGCCCATGAGGTTTGACGAATACTCGGACGAATGAGCGGGCCCGACCATACCCCGACCGCCTGAATTCCGGAGTTTCGCTTGACGGCCCCTCCAGAGTCGGCGTTTTGGCTGTTCAGAGGGCATCTACTATTGAGTAGGGAAGGTCTGAAGGTGTTTCCTGTGTGACGCGCGCGAGGAATTCACCGACGGAATAGTCACGCGGTGACCAGAACTTCTCCACATCTGCCCGACAAGATCGGGGACAGGCCGACGACGGCGCGACCGGAGGCGGCCCGAACGCCGGACTCCGCACGAAGCCCACCCGGCTGGGCGCGTCCTGTCAGCGTGCGCGCGCGAAGCCGTACGCCGTGAGGAGGCAGACGGCGACGGCGATCCACAGCAGTACCCGGCCCAGCGAATCCAGCCAGCCCACCCCCGTCGCGGCCGAGGTCGAGAGCGCCGCCACCGCCGTCATGCCGAGCGGGAAGACCGTGGCCCAGCGGAGCAGGTCGTAGCCCGGGCGCGGCCGGACGATCTCGCCGCCCAGCAGCACCACGTACCAGATCAGGTCGAGCGCCAGGAGGACGAGCGTCGTCGTCCGCAGCGCCGTCTCCGCGCCGCCCGACCACACGCCCGAGGCGAGCAGCTTGGATCCGGCGAGCGCCGAGATCGCCATCGCGCCGCCCGCGATCCAGTGGTCACCGGCCCCCCTCACGACCTGCCCGAAGTCGAACCGGGTCAACGCGTCGCCGTACAGCACGAGCCCCAGCAGGAAGAGCGGGAGCGCCGCCCACGCGAGCCAGTCACCGCACGTCGGCGCCAGCACGGCGGAGAGCACCGCGAGCCCCTGGGTGGCCACGCAGATCAGGAACGCCGCGCCCGGCGCCCGCCGTGTCAGGTGGCGCAGCACGGCGATCAGGAGCACCGGCCACACCAGCGCGGCGAGGACGAGCAGCCCGACCGCGACCGGTGTCCAGCCGAGGAGTTCGTAGCGCACGCCGAGCACGGTCGTGGCGGCCACGGCGGTGAGCGCGGGAGGGGTGCCGGCGCTCGTCCGCCAGCGCCGCCGGTCGCCGAGGAACAGCGCCGTGAAGCCGATCGTGAGCAGCAGCCACAGCGCCGACGCCAGCCACAGGGCCACCACCGACAGCAGTTCGAACCCGGTGAGGTGCAGGCCGACCGACAGGATGCCGGTCGCCATGACCGCGGATCCGGTCGCGGGCGGCAAAGTGGCCCATCGACCGGCCGACCCGGACGGGCTGCGCTCGCTCATGAAGCCATCGCAGCGCCGGTCCGCGCGTCCCGCCAGTCGGCGGCGCCACACGGTCGGAGCGGCCCGTTGCCCGTTCCGGTACGCCTGCCGGGCGTGCGGGAGCCGACGAGTGAGCCGGGGGCGCTGCTCCTGAAGGAGGGCAGGTTCTTCCGGCCCGGCCGGGGGCGGATCACGTACTGACGCCGGGCCGCTGGTTCCAGCCCGCGATCACGGGCAGGCCGTGCTCGGTCGACAGGCGTCCGACCGTCGCGGTCGTGAGCAGGAACAGCCGCCCTTCGGAGGCCGGAAGCCCGAGGTAGCGCGCGGTGAGGACGCGCAGCAGATGGGCGTGGGCCACCACGACACCGTCCGTGCCGGGGTCGGCGGCGGCGAGCAGCGGCGCGATCCGAGCCAGCACCCGATCGGCGCGCCGGCCCACGTCCGCCGCGGATTCCCCGGGCCGGCCGTCGGCGTACGGGGCCACGCCGTCGCGCCACAGCGACCACGAGGGCCGGTCCCGCTGGATCCGGGCGGTGGTCAGCCCCTCGTAGCCGCCGTAGTCCCACTCGCAGAGGTCCTCGTCGGCGACGGCACCGCGCAGCCCGGCCAGCTCGGCGGTGTGCCGGGCCCGGCGCAGCGGACTGGTCAGGACGAAGGCGAACGAGCGCCCCGAGAAGGAGGCGGCGAGCGTACGGGCCTCGGCCTCACCGTCCGGAGTGAGCGGCAGATCGGTGCGGCCGGTGTGCCGCCCCGAGGCGCTCCACTCCGTGGCGCCGTGACGGATCAGAAGAAGGTCACCCATGGCCGCGCTGCTCCTCTCGCCGACCCGCAGGGGATACGCGTACGGAACCGACCCCGGAGCCCGGACCCCCACGGTAGACCTCGGCCGGGACCCCCGTTCGCAAGAACACGACCGGCGTCGTCGGGGCCGGCGCGGCCCGCCACGCCCGACGCGTCCCGGCCCCCTTCCGCGCAGGGCCCTCCGGTCAGGCGGGGGACGCGGGGTCGACGGCGAGTGCGGCGGCGACGGTGAAGAGGCGGGCACAGCGCCGGGTCATGGCCTCCGGTGTCTCCTCGGGATGCTTGACCCACCAGCGGACGAGGGTGCCGACCAGGTCCGTCCAGACGTGGCGGAGCGCGTCGGCGTCCAGGGGGTCGGTGGATCCGGCGGTGCGCAGCAGTCCGGCGGTGCCGTCGGCCGCGAGCGCGTCGATGGCCGTCCAGTAGGCCGCCGCGGTGCGGGCGGCCTCGCCGCCGGGCGGCAGGGAGCGGTCGTAGAGGACGAACCACGCCTCTCGGCGTCCCTCCAGCGTGACGAAGATGCCGCGCAGCACCCGTAGGGGAGTGTCGGCGGTGGTTCCCTCCTCTCCCATGGCCGTGCGGATCGTGTCGAGCAGGCTGTCCCCGACGGGCGTCAGGCAGGCGATGTACAGGTCTTCCTTGGTGCCGAAGTACTGGTGCAGCAGCGTCTTGGTGACCCCGACGCGTTCCGCGACGGCCGCGAGGGAGGCGGCGGCGTAACCGCGGCGTCCGAACTCTTCCGTGGCGGCTTCCAGCATCTGCTGCCGACGCAGGTGCCGGGGGACGCCCTTGGTGCCGGCTTTCGAACGGGGGGTTGCCATGCGTGGATATTATCAGTAAGTAATTTACCTCTCGGTAAATTCACTCACACGTGGCCTCAGGAGCGCGCATGTCCCGCACGAACACACCGTCGGTTCCGTCCGCTCCCCTCCGGTCCTGGTGGGGCTGGGGATGGGAGAGCGCCCACCCCGACGACGCCGAGTGCGTGGCGATGGGCGCCCTGCTGCCCGGCACGCTGGCCCGCCCGCTCCCCGTCCCCCGAATCGCCGACCTCGGCATCGGAGCACCCGCCGTCCAGCCCCCCGCCAGCCTGGCGCGGCTGACCAGCACCGATCCGGCCGACCGCGCGGCCCACGCGATGGGCAAGGCGTACCGCGACATCGCGCGCGCCCTGCGCGGCCGTCCGGGCCGGATCCCCGACCTGGTCGCGTTCCCGACGGGGGAGCGGGAGGTGGCCGATCTCCTGGACTGGGCCGGCGAACACCGGGTCGCCGTCGTGCCCTTCGGCGGCGGGTCCTCGGTGGTGGGCGGGGTCGAATACCGGGGCGACCGCCATCGCGCGGTGCTGTCCCTCGACCTGACGAGGATGGACCGGGTACTGGAAGTCGACCCCGAGGGCAGGGCCGCCCGCATCCAGGCGGGGACGCTCGGACCGAGCCTGGAGAAGCAGCTGCGTCCGCACGGCCTGACGCTCCGGCACTTCCCGCAGAGCTTCGAGTTCTCCACGCTCGGCGGCTGGCTCGCGACCCGGGCCGGCGGCCACTACGCCACGGGACGCACGCACATCGACGACTTCGTCCAGTCGATGCGCGTGGTCACCCCGGCCGGCATCGCGGAGTCGTGGCGGCTGCCCGCCTCGGGCGCGGGCCCCTCGCCGGACCGGATGTTCCTCGGCTCGGAGGGCGCGCTGGGTGTCATCACCGAGGCATGGGTACGGCTTCAGGCCCGCCCGGTCCACAAGGCGTCCGCCTCGCTCGCCTTCGCCGACTTCGGCGCCGCGCTCGGGGCGGTCCGCGCCCTCGCACAGTCCGACCTCGCGCCCGCCAACTGCCGGCTGCTCGACTCCGGCGAGGCCGCGCTGGCCGGGGCCGCGCGGGACGGCTCGGCCGTCCTCGTCCTGGGCTTCGAATCCGCCGACGCCCCGGTCGACGCCCGGCTCGCACAGGCCGTCGACCTGGCGCGCTCCCACGGGGGCCGACACGAGCCGTCCGAGTCCGGTGCCCCCGCCGACGAGGCGGTCAACGCGTGGCGGTCGGCGTTCCTGCAGATGCCCTACCTCAGGGACGGCCTGGCGCGGATGGGCGCCGTCGCGGAAACCTTCGAGACGGCGGCCACCTGGGACCGCGTCCCCGCCCTCGTGGAGGACGTCCGCAGGACCGTCGGCGAAGCGGCCCTCAAGATCTCCGGCCATCCGGCCACCGTCAACTGCCGCCTCACACACGTCTATCCGGACGGCGCGGCACCCTACTTCACCGTCCTCGCCGCGGGCCGCCCGGGGGAGGAGGTCGCCTTCTGGGACGAGCTGAAGACGGTGGCGAGCGAGGTGCTCCACCGCCACCGGGCGACCATCACCCACCACCACGCCGTAGGCCGCGACCACCGCCCGGCCTACGACCGCCAGCGCCCCCACCCCTTCGCCCTCGCCCTCCGCGCGACGAAGGCCACCCTCGACCCCCACGGCATCCTCAACCCGGGCGTACTGGTGGACTGACCCGGGCCGCGGCCTTACCCGCCGACACATCGATCCGCCCGCGTCCGCGCCCCGACCGACCGACCGCTCGCGACGCGGAATCGCGGATGCTGCATGATCGAACGATGCTGGTCGAACTGGTGAAGGTCGCAAAGTTTCCCAGGAGCCCCTGGCTGGCCCAGGTCCGGACGCCGTTCGGCGGGACAGCGGTCCGCTGGTGCGGTGACCAGGCCGCGAAGCCGGGCACGTACCACGTTGAGTGGACGGTCGATGAGGACATCGCCTGGGGTCGGAACGCGAAACCGGCTGTCGGCGTCGGACCGGGAGTCCGACCTGGCGGGCACTGCGTTGTGCTGCGCGGACGGCTGGACCTCACCGTGGACGGCGCCGCCGTGCTGGACTTCGGTGGCTCGCAGATTCTGCTGGACCTTGCGGATCCGCTGCCTGAGGGTGTTGCCGGCACGTGGGTCGAGCTCTTCATCGAGCACGAGAGGATCGCGCTCCATCCGTACGAACTCTGACCAGCGATCAGTCGTTGGCCGCCGCCCACTCCCCAGTGCGGTCGGTACGGGGCAGCGCTCCGGCACGCCGGGGTCGCTCAACCGCGTGAAGGGAACGAAGCCAGCGGACCGTGCGTGGCCCCCAGGCCGCCTCCGCCGTGCCACGCGGCATTCCCCGGCTGCCGTCCTCAGGCGATGGCGGAGCCTCGGGACAGGAGTTGTGCGACCGCCAGGGCCGCCACCGCGATTGCCGCTCGGAAGGGCCAGCGGCTGGTGGTGGGCCACCACGGGGCGGCGCCTGCGGCGGCGGCGCAGCCCGCGGCGGTCGCGCACAGCCAGACCGGCAGCCTCACCTCCCCGGGCGGGCCCAGGGTGACGACCGCGACCGCGGCCAGCAGCGTGACCAGCGTGAGGCGGCGACAGGCCACGGGACCTAGGCGTTGCGGCAGGCCGCGCACGCCCGTCGCGAGGTCGTCCGCGATGTCCGGCAGCGCGTTCACCCAGTGGGCGCCTACGCCGAGCAGGGCGCTCGTGACGACGGCCCACCAGGCAGGCCAGGCGGGGGTCGGCGCGCCGAGCGTGACGAAGGCGGGCAGGGACGCGAACCCGACGGCGTACGGCACGGGCGACAGCAAGGTGCTCTTGAGGACCAGGTTGTACGCCCACCCGCCGGCGACCACGCCCGTCACGTGCACAGCCGCGGCCGCCACGCCGCTGAGCAACGAAAGCGGTACGCAGAGGAGGAGCGCCAGCACAGCCGCCACGGCGACCGTCCTCGGTCTCAGGGCGCCGCCCGCGAGAGGCTTGTCGCGGCGACCGCTGGCCGTGTCGCGGACCGCGTCCACCGCGTCGTTGCACCACCCGATCGACAACTGGCCGGCGAGCACCGCCGAGCCGGCCGCCACGGCGCCACCCGCTCCCTGCCCCGACGCCGCCGACAGTGCGGTGACGAAGACCGTCACCGCGATCGTCGGCTCCGGGTGACAGGAACGCAGCAGCGCCGAGAGCCGGTGTGTCGCTCGCACCGGGACGGCAGTGGGGTATAGAGACACGGGTGCAAGGTAATCGCGCCACCGGTCGTGAGGAGACATCCCGGAATGCGTGTCCCCACGGTCCCCCGGTTCGCTCCCATAAAGCCGCCATCTGCCCGCGCGGACGACGGCATCACCGCACCGACCGGCCCGGACGGTCGCGAGAGCGTCGTTGCCGCCGTCCGTACGGCCCTGCCCGAGCACCGGTACGACCAGAGCGAGCTCACGGAGCTGATCGGTGACCTCTGTCTCGCTCCGGGGGCGGACCGCGCCCTGCTGCGGCGACTGCACGGAGCCTCCGGGGTGCGGACCCGGCACCTCGCCCTCCCGCTCGACCGGTACGCCGCCATCCGGGACTTCGGCGAGGCGAACGCCGCATGGATGACCGCCGGCCTGGAACTCGGGGAAAGGGCACTGACGTCGGCACTCGGCGCCGCCGGGGTCTCTCCGTCGGACGTGGACCTGCTCGTGTGCACGTCCATCACCGGGATCGCCGCGCCGTCGCTCGACGCCCGGCTCGCGTCACGCATGGGGATGCGGCCGGACGTCAAGAGGATCCCCGTCTTCGGTCTCGGATGTGTGGCGGGTGCCGCCGGTCTCGCCCGGCTTCACGACTACCTGCGCGGCCACCGCGACGACGTGGCCGTGCTGCTGAGCGTCGAACTGTGCTCGCTCACCCTGCAACAGCGCGACGACTCGGCGGCCAACCTCGTCGCCGGCGCCCTCTTCGGCGACGGCGCGGCGGCGGTCGTCGCGCACGCCGCTCGCGCGGACGACCGACGGCCCGGCCGGCCGACGGTGGTGGCCACCCGCAGCCTCCTCTACCCGGGCACCGAGCACCTGCTGGGCTGGGCGATCGGGGCCGGGGGGTTCCGTCCTGTGGTGGACGCCGGCATCCCGGACGTCGTCACGGCCAGGATCGGGCCGGACCTCCGGGCCTTCCTCTCCACCCGCGGCCTGGCTCCCGATGACATCGGCGTCTGGCTCTGTCATCCCGGCGGCCCACGGATCCTCACGGCGGTGGCACACACGCTGGACCTGCCCGAGGAAGCCCTCCTCTCCGCCCGCCGTGCCCTGGCGGCCTCGGGGAACATGTCCTCCGCCTCGGTGCTGCGGATCCTGGAGGACGTCACCACCGGCCATCCGCCGCCGCCCGGCTCGTGGGGGCTGATGATGGCGATGGGCCCCGGCTTCTGTGTCGAGTTCGTCCTCCTGCGCTGGTGAGGAAGCCCTGATCATGCTGTGGTACACACTGCTCCTGGCGGCCGTCGCCGCGGAACGCCTCGTCGAACTCGCCGTCGCCCGACGCAACGCGGCCTGGACCCTCGCCCGTCTCGGAGTCGAGTACGGCCGTGGTCATTACCCGGTCATGGTGGCCCTGCACACGGGTCTGCTCGTGAGCTGTCTGATCGAGCCCTGGCTGCTGGACCGACCGTTCCTGCCGCTCCTCGGCTGGACGATGGTGGTGGTCGTCGTCCTCGCCCAGGCGCTGCGCTGGTGGTGCGTCACGACCCTGGGGCCGTACTGGAACACGCGGGTCATCGTGGTCCCGGGCACCCGACTCGTGCGGGCCGGGCCGTACCGCTTCGTGCGCCACCCGAACTACGTCGCGGTCGTGGCCGAGATCGTGGCCCTGCCCCTGGTGCACTCCGCGTGGCTGACCGCCGCCGCGTTCACCGCTGCCAACGCGCTGCTGCTCGCCGTCCGTCTCCGGTGCGAGAACGCCGCTCTGGGGCGGATGATCGCTGCGTGACCCGCACACACGATCTGCTGATCGCGGGCGGCGGGCCGGCAGGGCTGGCCACCGCGCTCTACGCCGTACGGGCGGGATTCGACGTCGTACTGGCCGAGCCGCGGCCCATGCCCGTCGACAAGGCCTGCGGGGAAGGGCTGATGCCCGGGGCCGTCAGGGAACTGCGCGCGCTGGGGCTCGACGTCCCCGGGCGGCCGATCGTCGGCATCCGCTACCGGCAGGGCCCGCACCAAGCACAGGCCGAGTTTCGGCACGGCCCTGGCCTCGGAGTGCGGCGCACCGCCCTCCACGCCGTCCTGCACACGGCCGTCCTCGCCGCAGGAGTTCCCGTCCTCCCGGTGAGGGTGCAGGAGGTGCACCAGGGCGCCAGGAGCGTCTCCGACAGGGCCACGGGAGTACGCGCCCGCTGGCTCGTCGCCGCCGACGGGCTGCACTCGCCGGTGCGGCGTTCGCTCGGCCTCGGGATGCGCGACGCGGGAGCCCCGCGCTACGGGCTCCGCCGGCATTACGCGGTCGCGCCGCCTTCGCCGTACGTCGAAGTCCATTGGGGGCCTCAGGGTGAGGCGTACGTGACACCACTCGGACCACGGCTCCTGGGCGTCGCGCTCCTGACCTCCCGTCGTGCTTCCTTCGACGAGCAGCTGACCGGCTTCCCCGAACTCGCCGCCGCTCTGCCCCGAGACGCCGCCGTCGGTGGCGTGCGAGGCGCGGGCCCCCTCCGCCAGAAGGTCCGCAGTCGCGTCCATGGGCGCGTCATGCTCGTGGGCGACGCGGCCGGATACATCGACGCCCTGACCGGCGAGGGCGTCTCACTGGCCCTCGCCGGTGCCAGAGTGCTGATCGATCAGCTGCGCCGCGGCTCCCCACGGGGTTACGAGGCCGCGTGGCGGCGCGCGACCTTCCGGCACCGGCTTCTGACCGACTGCCTGGTGCGGGCTCGGCAGCACCCCTGGCTGGCAGACAAGATCGTGCCGGCCGCCTCCCGGCTTCCCCCCGTCTTCAGCCTCGCGGTGAACGCGCTCGCCTGAACACCTGCTCGCCTGGCCACGTACACGTCTGAACACGTACACGCCTCGACACGTACACGCCGGTGCACGCGTCGAGGCCGGTCACGCTTCAGCTCTCGACTCCACGGGCGTCAGGGAGCTGCGCAGTGCCGACTTCCCCGACGCCCAGGCTTCGCGCACATGTGCGCCGAGCCGGTCCTCCAGGAGTACGGTCGCGGCACACCCGAAGGCGACGTCCGGCTCCAGTGCGGGCTCGTCGGCGAGCAGCCCGCCGACGACCTCATGTCGTACGACCTGCTCGTGGACGGCATCGGCCTCGACGTGCTCGGTGTAGAAGCGTTCGGCGGCCGGCCCCGCGCCACAGCGCCGCATGGCCTTGGCGAGCCTGCGGGAGCCGGGTGAGGACGTGATCTCCACACAGGCGAAATGGCCGACCAGGGCTCCGCGCAGGGACCGGTGCAGCCCGAAGAGGGACATCAGGTTGACCGTCGCGAGCGCCGAGGCGTCGGCGTGGTCCAGGTAATGGCCGTACGCCGGGTCGAGGTCGAGGTCGGTCATGAGCTCCGCGAAGAGCCGCGCGTGGAGCCGGCGGGGGTCACCGGCGCCGAACTCGTCGTACTCGACGGCCGCCATCGCGACCTTGGCGCGACCGGTCAGCCGCGGGATGACCCAGGCGTGCGGGTCCGCCTCCTTGAGGTGGTAGAGGGAGCGCAGGGCCGCGTACTCGCGCAACTGCCAGAGTTCGCCCTCGGTTTCCAGGTGGCGGCTGAGGCTGTCGGCCGGATCCACCGGTTCGACGAGCAACGGGGCGAAGGCCTCGTCGACGGATCGCGGCGCGTCGGTCAGGGCGGTGCGCAAGGCGTGGTGAAACAGGTTCTCCAGCTCCCGCCGCAGCCGCAGCAGGTCCGGGTCCCATTCCCGTTCGTCGGCGACACCCTCGAAGCCCCGGTAGTGCAGCTCGTAAAGAAGGTAGAGCGCGAGCTGCAGGTCCTCCCCCCAGGGGTCAGCCCGCCGGACGCTTGCCTCGGTGTACGCGGGCGGGCGCCCGGTCCGCAGGGCCCGCTCCACGGCGGACGACAGGTCACCGCGCCCCGCGACGAGGCGGGGACCGGCAGGGGTGGCCGTGGCGCTTGCGCCGGGCGGGGTCATCGGAGGCTCCTGCCTTCGGGGGATGCGCCGTCTCGCGCGCGGGGGCGGTGACTGGTGTCGCACCAGGGGTACGAGCGGCTGCGGCGACAGGTGCACACCGCGACCATGAACCGATCGGACCGGGCCAGGGTCCCGTCGTCGAGCGCGACCTCCACCGGGCCCTCCACGAGGACCGGGCCCTGGGGGTCCGGGGTCACCCGGCGGGCGCGGTCCGGTGGCGCGGCGGCGGTCCCGGGGCCGGCGGCGGGATACGCGTGGTCAGAGGTGTTCGGCACGGATGATCACCAGCTCTTCGTGTTCGACGCCTTCGTCGGCCAGTCCGCGGCCCTGCAGCCAGCTCCGCCGTCCGCGGAGTACCGGACCCCACGGAACGGAGGTCCGCCCGGTGATCCGGGCGGTCAGCCCGGCCGTCCTCAGCCGGTCCACGGTGGTCTCGGGGCAGCTCATCGCCGAGTGCACCATCAGCAGGACGCCGCCCGGGCGCAGCAGGGCCGGGGCACGGGCACAGACGCGGTCGATGACCGCGCGCCCGTCGGGACCGGCGTCCCAGGCGCGTGCGGCCCCGTGCGACGGTGGCCGGGATCGGGCCGAGGGCACGTAGGGCGGGTTGGTGAGAATGAGGTCGAAGCGTCGGCCCTGGACTCGGGTCGAGAAGTCGCCGTGCAGCACCCGCAGCCGCTGACCTTGCCGGATGGCGTTCAGCTTGGCGGCGATCACGGCGCGCCAGGAGACGTCGACGGCGACGACCCGGGCCCCGGTACGCGCCGCGCACAGGGCGAGGGCGCCCGTGCCGGTACCGATGTCGAGTACGTCGGTGGTCGCGTCGAGCTCCTCACGCGAGAGGGCCTCCGCGAGGAGCCTGGTGTCCGCCTGCGGGCTGTACACGCCGGGCAGGGCGATCAGCTTTCCGGGGAGCGTACCGAGGGCCAGAGTCGTACTGGGCGCCATGGATCTCCTCATGAATCAGGGGGTCCGCAGGGGTGGGGCCTGCGTTCGATCACGTGGGAGCGCATGCCCGGCATGGCGATCTCTATTCGTGGCCGTCGCCGTTCCGGATGACTCAGACGGAAGATGACGCGGACATACGGAGGTACGGGGGTGTCTGGCGGTTCTGCCTCGCTCAGCGCCCGGGGCGCGGAAGGAGACGCCTTCGTCTGAGCACCGCTCCATTGTGGCCCGGGGACGCGGAGCCCGCCTGAGGAAGGTCCGGGCAGGGTCGCCCCACGGCACCCGGGCGACGGGACGCGGCGGGCTCTTACCCGGCCGCCATGTCAGGACCGGGCAGAAGGGTCTCGTCGAGGTGGTAACCGAGCTCCCGCAGGCCCCGGGCGACGGCCACGGCCCGCCGGTGGCGCTCGGCCCGTTCCGGCGACTGCTCGGTCTTCTCCGCGGGGCCGGCCTGTGGCGAGGGTGGGGGAGGGGTGGCGTCTTGGACCGCGTCCCACGCCGCACCTGCGACGGCCTCCGCGATCCGGTCGTCGATGCGTCCGCTGTTCCGCCAGCGGGACAGCTCCTCCTGGGTCCCGGTGTGACCGAGGTGGTCCTCGATGGCCTGGCGGGCTTCGCGGGCATCGGCCGATTCGGCCGGGCCGTGTTCCGGTTCTGGCGTCATGCAACGCAAGGTAACCGCGCCCGGGCCGGCCACGACCGCGCCACGCCAGCGACGTCGCGCAGCTCGCGCACGCCGCACGGGGACCCGGAAAGGCCTGGCGGGTGTCGTCAGTCGGACTCGTCGCCCTCGGGGAGCGGCCGCGGTTCGAGCGGACGGACAGCGGGGCCCTGGAGTACGGAGCCGTCGACGGCGAACCGGGAGCCGTGGCAGGGGCACTCCCAGGCGCGTTCGGCGTCGTTGAAGAGGACCAGGCACCCCAGGTGGGTGCAGCGCGCGGACACCGCCTGCGTCGCGCCGCTCTCGTCGCGGTAGACCGCGCATTTCCGCCCCCCGACGCGTACGAGCGCTCCGGCACCGGGCGGGATGTCGTCGACGGTGTCGACATGGGAGGACCGCAGCCGGTCCCCCACGAAGTGCTTGAGGACCGATCCCTGCACCTTCAGCAGGGACGGTGCCTCGCGGGGGTGGAGGCGACGCGGGTCGTAGAGGGAGGCCCAGGGCGGTTCGCCGCCCGTGATCAGGGCACAGAGGAGACGGCCTGACATCACGCCGCTGCTCATGCCCCAGCCGCCGAAACCGGCGGCCACGTACACGTGCCGCGAGCCGGGGTGGAACGGCCCCACGAAGGGGACCCCGTCCGTGGTCGTGTTGTCCTGCGCCGCCCACCGGTGGGTGATCCGCACGTCGGGGAACCGCTCCTCGGTCCACGCGGCGAGCCGCTCATGGCGCTCGCTCACATCGCCGACGCCCGGCTTGAACTTCTCCCCGGTCACGATGAGCAGCCGTTCGCCTTCGCCGTACGGAGCGGTGCGCACCGACCGGGTGTTCCGCTCCTGCGTCAGGTACATGCCGTGCGGGTCCTGGTCGGCCGGGAGGATTCCGGCGACCACGAGCTCGCGGTGCGGTTCGAGACGGGAGAACATCAGGGCGCGGTCGAAGACGGGATAGTGCGTGGCCACGACGACGTCCCGGGCCACGATCTGCGCCCCGCCCTCGGTGGTGAGCCGGCAGGGCTCGCCCTCGTCGAGGGAGACGATCCGGGTACGTTCGTGGACGACCCCACCGCGTCCGACGAGGTCGGCGACGAGAGCCAGCAGGTACTTCCGCGGGTGGAACTGGGCCTGGTGCTCGGCACGGACCGCGCCCGCGACGGGGTACGGCAGGTCGGTGTCCGACACGACAGAAGCAGTAAGACCGGCCTCGCGCGCCGCCTCGGCCTCGGCCCTCAGCTGGTCGACCGCGTCCGCCGACTCCATGTACACGAATGCCGGGACCCGCTCCAGCTCGCAGTCGATCCCCAGCTCCGTCGCGACCTGCTCGACCGCATCGACGGCCTCCTGCTGCGATTGCGCGTACTGCCGCGCTCCTTCCGCACCGAACGACTTGCGCAACCGGGCGTACAGGAGGCCGTGCTGGGCGGAGAGCTTCGCGGTCGTGTGGCCGGTGACTCCCGCGGCCAGGCGGTCGGCTTCGAGCAGGGCGACCCGCGCCCCCGCACGTCCGAGTTCCCAGGCGGTGCTGATGCCGGCGACGCCGGCGCCGATCACCGCCACGTCGACGTCCAGATCACCGGTCAGCGCGGGGTACTCGGGCCCCGTCCCGGTCTCCATCCAGTACGACTCGTAGGTGTCGGGCAGTTGTGTCATGGCAGCGCTCTCCCACTTCCGTGCGTCTCAGCGCGCGCAGAGCCGGGACGAAGCCACAGCGCCGCCGACCGGCCCTGTGTCCCGCGCCCGCTGTCCTGTACGGCACCTGCCCCCTGACCACGATTTCAGCCGCCCGCCCCCCTCCTCCGCCGCCGTATGGCCCTGTACGGCGCTCGACGTGCCGCGCGGCACGGACGTCGGAGCCCACGGACCGCGGGGGACCGCCGGGCGCTACGCCGGACGCGCGAGTTCCGGGTGTGTCCCACAGACTGGAGACGGCTCAGGAGGTGCCTTCCGCATGTCGCCGCCCCGGCCCCCGACCCGGAATCGAAGGAGCAGACGTGGCCGAACACCCGTCGGAGCCCGCACGACGTCCGGGAGGGATCCGGGTCGCCTCGGTACCCGCCGGCCACGTGTACGTGCGGCACTGCTCCACGCCGGCGTCCGACGACGTCACCCGCCTCCCGGACCCCCGGCCGAACGGCGCGCCCAGTACGTCGCAGCGCTGGTGGCCGCCGGTCATGCTGGACCCGGACTGGGTGAGTACCCACCACGACGACTTCGACGTGTACCACCTGCATTTCGGCTTCGACGCGCAAAGCCCGGCCCAGCTGTCCGCGCTCGTCGACGCCCTCGGACGGCACGGCAAGCCCCTGGTCTACACCGTGCACGACCTCCGCAATCCCCATCAGCAGGACCCGGCCGCCCACGAAGCCGCGCTCGACGTCGTGATCCCCGCGGCCGACCGGCTCATCACGCTCACCCCGGGCGCCGCCCAGAGCATCCGCGACCGCTGGAACCGTACGGCGACCGTGCTGCCCCATCCCCATGTGGTGGACATGCCGCGCCTGGCCGACGCCAGGCCGGACCACGACACGTTCCGGGTCGGGGTGCACGCCAAAGTCTGCGTCCCAACATGTCCGTCCTGCCGGTCGTGCGCGTACTCGCCGAAGCCTTCGCCGAGCTCCCCGACGCGGAGCTGCGGGTCAACATCCACCGTGACGTGGCCGACCCCGCCGCCCCGGCCCACGCCCCGGGCCTCCTTCAGGCGCTGGACGACCTGCACCGGCGAGGGCGCCTCACCCTCACCGTCCACGACTACTTCGACGACGACCAGCTCTGGGACTACCTCGCGTCGCTGGACCTCTCGGTCCTGCCCTACCGGTTCGGTACGCATTCCGGCTGGCTGGAGGCCTGCCACGACCTCGGTACCGCGGTCGCGGCGCCGGACTGCGGCTTCTACGCCCAGCAGCGCCCCTGCCTGACCTACGGCCACACGCAACAAGCGGGGCTGGACGAGCGGTCGCTACGGGAGGCGGTACGGACGGCGTTCGAGAAGAGGCCGGCACCACGGGCCACCGCCACGGACCGCGTGCGCGAACGCGGCGAACTCGCCGCCGCCCACCAGGCCCTCTACACGAGCCTGCTGAGGTGAACAGCCTCCGGATCGCCCTCATCGCGTCCATGCGCTTCCCGATCGCCGATCCGTTCGCGGGAGGGCTGGAAGCCCACACGTGGGCGCTCGCGCGCGCCCTGACGCGACGCGGCCACCGCGTCCACCTCTTCGCCGCCGCCGGCTCGGACCCCGCCCTCGGAGCACGCGAACTGCCCGTCCGCCGTGTGGTGCTGAGCGCCGCGGCCCGCTCGGACACCAGCATGCCCGGGACCGCGTGGATGGAAGAACACCACGCCTACCTCGGACTGATGCTGGAACTGGCCCGCGACGGCGAGGACCGCTTCGACGTCGTGCACAACAACAGCCTTCACTACCTCCCGGTCGCCATGGCCTCGGCCCTGCGCGTCCCCGTGATCACCACGCTGCACACGCCGCCCACCCCCGGTCTGGAGTCCGCCATCCAGACCGACGACGAGTGTCCCGTGACGTTCACGGCGGTCAGCCGGTTCACCGCCTCCTCCTGGCGGCCGACCGTCCGCGCGGCACGTGTCGTACGCAACGGTGTGGACACGGACTTCTGGACGCCGGGTCCCGGCGGCGGCGATCTGGTCTGGTCCGGCCGGATGGTCCCCGAGAAGGCACCCCGTCTGGCGATCCTGGCGGCCCGCGCGGCGGGCGTCCCCCTGCTCCTGGCCGGTCCCATCGCGGACCGACGGTACTTCCAGGAAACGGTGGAACCCCTGCTCGGGGAGGGCGCCACGTACGTCGGCCACCTGACTCGACGACAGCTCGCCGCACTGCTCGGAACGGCGGCCGCCGTTCTGGTGACACCCGAGTGGGACGAGCCGTACGGCCTCGTCGTCGCCGAAGCACTCGCCTGCGGCACCCCGGTCTGCGGTTTCGACCGGGGCGCCCTGGCGGAGATCCTGGAACCGGCGCACGGACTGCTCGCACCACCGGGGGACGTACAGGCCCTGGCCACGCTCATTCCACGCGTCATGAGCCTGGACCACCGGGACGCGCGCCGACGGGCGGTCGGCTTCTGTTCCCTCGACCGGATGGCCGACGCCTACACCTCGCTCTACGAGGAGGTGACGAGGTGATCGGCTACTACGTCCACCACCAGGGCCGCGGACATCTGCACCGCGCCGGCTGCATCGCCGCCCACTCACCTATGCGGGTCACCGTCCTGTCCTCCTTGCCGCGGCCCGCGGCATGGCAGGGGGACTGGGTGGTCCTGCCGCCGGACGCCACCGATGCTCCCACCGACCCGACGGCCCGGGGACGCCTGCACTGGGTCCCCCTGCACCACCCCGGCCACCGCGAACGCATGGCCGTCATCGCCGAGTGGATCAGAGGCGCGGACCCGGCTCTGTTCGTCAGCGACGTCTCCGTGGAAGCCGCCACCCTGGCGCGCCTCATGGGAACCCCGGTCGTCGTCGCCGCCATGCGGGGCGACCGACAGGACGAGGCCCACCGCCTCGCCTACGCCCTCGCGGACGCCCTCCTGGCTCCATGGCCGTCCTCCCTCCCCGAACCGGACTGGCCCGCCCACTGGCGCGCCAAGACCGTGCACACCGGCAGCATCTCCCGCTACGACGGCCGTCCACGTCCCCGGCCCGACACCGAGGCACCGCCCCACCGCAAGGAGGTGGTGGTGATGCTGGGCGCCGGCGGAACGGACACCAGCGCCTCCCAGCTCCAGGAGGCGCGACGAGCCGCCCCCGAGTGGACCTGGACCGTCCTCGGAGGACCCCGGGCTCCCTGGATCGAGGACCCCTGGCCCGTTCTGTGCCGGGCGAGCGTGGTGATCACTCACGCGGGACAGAACGCCGTCGCGGAGTGCGCCGCCGCTCGGGCCCCGAGCATCGTCATCCCCCAGGAAAGGCCCCACGGAGAACAGCACGCCACTGCGCGGGCGCTGGCCGAGGGCGGCCTGGCGACCGTATGCGACACCTGGCCCCCTCCCCACGCCTGGCCGGCGTTGCTGGCCGAGACCGTCGCCCGCCCGGACCGCTGGGCGGACTGGTCCCCTGGAGACGGCGCCCGTAGAGCGGCGCGCGTGCTCACGGACCTGGCCCTGCGCCCGTCGGGAGCAACCGGTGCGTAGCGCGGTCATCACCCTGGCGCACGGCCGGCACACCCATCTCCGCCTTCAGCAGGAAGGCCTCGCCCACAGCACGCTGGGCCCTGACCAGTACGTGGTCGTCTCCATGGGCGACCCGGACATCGGAGCCGTCACCGTCGACAGGAAGCCGTCCGCGACGGTGCTCGACGTGCCCCTGCGCGAGGGGCGCCTCCCGCTCGCCGCCGCCCGGAACGCGGGAGCCGCGCGCGCTGTGGAGGCGGCGGCGGAACTCCTGGTCTTCCTCGACGTGGACTGCGTCCCAGGGGCCTCCCTCCTCGCGGGGTACGCGCGCGCCGCACAGGACGGGGCCCTGCTCTGCGGCACCGTGGCCTACCTGCCGCCTCCACCGCCGGACGGCTACCGGCTCGACGCCCTGCCGGACATGGCCGCCCCCCACCCCGCTCGGCCGGCGCCCCCCGACGGTGTGGTCCTACGAGGCGGGGACCCCCGCCTCTTCTGGTCGCTGTCCTTCGCCGTCACCGCTCGCACCTGGACCCGCATCGGAGGCTTCTGCGAGTCCTACACCGGATACGGAGCCGAGGACACCGACTTCGCCGCCACAGCGGCCCTCCGTGGCGTGGACCTGCGGTGGGTGGGCGGCGCACCCGCCTACCACCAGTACCACCCCACCTCCCATCCGCCCGTCCAGCACCTCGACGACATCCTCCGTAACGGGGCGCTGTACAAACGGCGGTGGGGCAGCTGGCCGATGGAGGGGTGGCTGCACGACTTCGCCGACCAGGGCCTGGTCGAGTACGTGCCCGCGACGGACACCTGGCGGCGAAGCTGAGCATCCCCCGTCACATGGCGGCCGGGAAGCGTTCCCAGACGCGGTGGGCCGAGAGGAGTTCCAGCAGCTGCGGCAGTCCTCGGGCATCGTCGGTGACGATGACGCCGGGCTCTTCGGCGCTGATGCCCGCGGCTTCGAAGAGAGCTTCGGCGCCGCCCCAGCCGGCCAGGGCCTTGCCGTGCCGGTAGGCCTCGGTCAGCAGCGCCAGGACACGCGGGTCACCGACGGTGGGAGCGGGCGCCCCGGCCTTGGCGTCGCGGGCGCCATGGGCGTCGGCGCCCGCTGCGGGAAGACCGGCGAACACCAGCGCGTCGAACTCGACCGAGCGCGCGGTGGCGAAGGTGCGCTGCACGGTGACCGGGTCGCCGTCGGCGGCCAGAACTCCGCCGGCCGGGGCGACGACCAAGGGCACCATGCCGGCGTCCAGGACTGCTTCGCGGACCTCGCGCACCCCGGTCATGTCGACGGCCCCGTCGGTGACGATGCCGATGACGCGTCCGTCCAGCGGCCAGGTGCGGCCGACCTGGGACAGCGCCGGGCTCGGACGGGTGTCCGCCAAGGGCTCGGTCGCGGCCGGGACGGGCAGTCCGAGTCCGGCCGCGACCTGGGCACACAGCTCGGGGTCGATGTTGGCGAGCACGGCCAGGGTGCGTTCCTTGACGGCCTGCTCGTAGCACTTGCCCAGTTCGAAGGTGTAGGCGGCGATGATGTGCTCGCGCTCGACGGGGGTCATGCTGAGCCAGAACATCCGGGACTGCGAGAAGTGGTCACCGAAGGAAGCGGGCGCCTCGCGAACCTTGCGGCCCGGCGGGACGTCGACCGGCACTTCGATGAAGGCTCCGGTGTCGGCTCCGGCGAAGAACGGGCAGCCGCCGTCGAGGCTGTTGGGCTTGTACGGCGCCACTCCGCGGTGCACGGCCGTCTGGTGCATGCCGTCGCGCAGCATGTCGTTGACGGGGGCATGCGTACGGTTGATCGGCAGCTGCGGGAAGTTGGGGCCGCCGAGCCGGGTGAACTGGGTGTCCAGGTACGAGAAGTTCCGTCCCGCGAGGAGCGGGTCGTCGGTGGCGTCGATGCCCGGCACCAGGTGGCCGGTGTGGAAGGCGACCTGCTCGGCCTCGGCGAAGAAGTTCGACGGGTTCGCGTTCAGAGTCAGCAGCCCGACGGGCTTCACCGGCGCGAGCTCCTCCGGGACGATCTTCGTGGGGTCGAGGAGGTCGATGCCCTCGAACATCTGGTCGGCCGTGTCGGGGAACGTCTGGATGCCCAGCTCCCACTGGGGGAACGCGCCGGACTCAATGGCGTCGAAGAGGTCCCGGCGGTGGAAGTCGGGGTCCACGCCCGCGATGATCTGAGCCTCTTCCCAGACCAGGGAGTGCACCCCCAGCTTGGGCTTCCAGTGGAACTTCACCAGCGTCGTGGCGCCCTCGGCGTTGACGAGCCGGAAGGTGTGGACGCCGAAGCCCTCCATCATCCGATAGGAGCGGGGGATGCCACGGTCGGACATGTTCCACAGGGTGTGGTGGGTGGCCTCGGTGTGCAGGGAGACGAAGTCCCAGAACGTGTCGTGCGCGCTCTGCGCCTGCGGGATCTCCCGGTCGGGGTGCGGTTTGCCGGCGTGGATGATGTCGGGGAACTTGATCGCGTCCTGGATGAAGAACACCGGGATGTTGTTCCCGACCAGGTCGAAGACGCCTTCCTCGGTGTAGAACTTCGTCGCGAACCCTCGGGTGTCGCGCACCGTGTCGGCGGAGCCGCGGGAGCCCAGCACCGTGGAGAAGCGCACGAAGACGGGCGTCTCGACGTCCTGGGCGAGGAAGGCTGCCTTGCTGACGCCCTGCGCCGTGCCGTAGGACTGGAAGACGCCATGCGCGGCCGCACCACGGGCGTGCACCACGCGCTCCGGGATCCGCTCGTGGTCGAAGTGCATGAGCTTCTCGCGCAGGTGGTGGTCCTGCAACAACACCGGCCCCCGCGGCCCCGCCTTCAGCGAATGATCCGTATCGGGCAGGCGCACGCCCTGCGCGGTCGTCAGATACGCACCGCTCTGTGCCATCCGGGCCTGCTCCGCGCCGGTGGGCTGCCCGGTCGGGCTGACCGTCTCCGGCCCGCTCTGGTCCGCCTTCGGCGGCAGCGGCTCCACCGGATGAACGGGCTCGACGAGCGGCGGAGAGGCGATGGCCGGCTTGCCGGGCACCCCCTCCTCCGGGCCTCCCGCCGGACCGGCGTGCACGACGTCGGCGATCTTGTCGGCGACGTCCTTCACCGGATTCTTCTCCCAACGCAGGGGGCCCTCCAGCCCTGGACGTGTGACCCGAAGCGATGCCTCCGCAAACCTGTACTAGCCCGTCCGGCCCGCCCCACCGCCGGCAGGCGCCCCCGCGTCCCGGCATGTGCCCCCTGTCCGGGACCCGCCCCGAAACCCTCACGTACAGTAGGGCTCGGGCCGTGACTGGCGCTTGAGGTGGATCACCACCGGGGAGCGGCCCGGCGGGAGCGCGTTCCACCGGCGCGACCGTACCGATGCCGTGCGCCTGGGCGAATCACCGGTCAGAGACGACGCCCAGGAGTTGCCATGTCCACCAGCACCGCCACCCTCATGGACGGCACGGCCCTCGCCCGCCGCACCGTCGAGGAGACCGCCGCCCGCGCCGCCGAGATCACCCGCCGCACCGGCGTCACCCCCTGCCTCGCGACCGTCCTCGTCGGCGCCGACCCGGCCTCCGTGACGTACGTGAAGATGAAGCAGAACCGCTGCGCGAAGGCCGGAATCCGCTCCAAGCACGTCGAGCTGCCCGCCACCACGACGACCGAGGAGCTCGTCGCCGCGATCACCGCCCTCTCCGAGGACCCCGAGGTCCACGGCATCCTCCTCCAGCACCCCGTCGGCCCGCACATCGACGAGCGCGCCGCCTTCGAGGCCATCGCCCCGGAGAAGGACGTCGACGGCGTCACCATGGCCTCCTTCGCGGCCATGGGCTTCGGACTGCCCGGCTTCGTCTCCTGCACGCCCGGCGGCATCATGCGCCTCCTCGACGCGTACGACGTCGAACTCCGGGGCAAGCGCGCCGTCGTCGTCGGCCGCAGCGCGATCCTCGGCAAGCCGGCCGGTCTGCTCCTCCTCGGCCGGGACGCCACCGTCACCTACTGCCACTCCCGGACCGTGGACCTCTCCTCCGTCGTCCGCGAGGCCGACGTCCTCGTCGCGGCCGTCGGCAAGCCGAACTTCATCAAGGGCGCGGACATCAAGCCCGGCGCCGTCGTCATCGACGCCGGCTACAACCCGGGCAACATCGGCGACGTCGACTTCGCCTCGGCCGCCGAGCGCGCCTTCCTCATCACCCCGGTCCCCGGCGGTGTCGGCCCCATGACCATCGCCGTGCTCCTCGCCCAGACCGTCGAGGGCGCGGAGCGCCAGCTCGGCCTGTAGGGGCAGCTGGTGACGGGGCCGCGGGCGATGGTCACGTTTTCGTGGAGGCCACGCTCGGCGCCCCGAAATGGGTGGCCGCGCGGCCGCGGACCGGCGAACCTTGACCTCGTGCCCCACCCGTCACCCGCCACCCCGCCGCCGCACCCGCACCCGCGCCCGCGCCCCGCCGAGCCGGCCTCGCCGGCTGGATCCGCCCCCCTCGCTGGATCCGTCCCACTCGCTGGATCCGTCCCACTTGCTGGATCCGTCCCACTTGCTGGATCCGCCGCCCCTGGCGGACGCGGCCCGCTGACCGATCCCGCCCCGGGCGACGCGCCTCAGGCCGTTCCGTCGTCGACTGAGGCGGGTGCCGTGCCTGAGTCGGCCCTCCGCGATGCCCTCGCCCCGCACGCTGAGCCTGCACCGGGTGCCGAGCCCGCACCGAGTGCCGAGCCCGCCCCGCGTGCGGAGTCCGTCCCGCTCACCGAGGCCGATGCCGGCACCAGCACCGTTGCCGGTGTCGTTGCCGGTGTCACCGTCGCCGGGCCCGCCGCCGAGGCGAGCCCCGCGCCCCGCCCCAGCTCCGTACCTGCTCGACCCGCCGTAGAGTCCGGGTGGTCCCCCCGGCTCGTACGGCTCGGCGCGCCCCGGCCCGTGAGGGATGCCCGGCGCGCGCACCGGCTCGGGGTGCCCCTCGTCCCGCTGCTCGTGGCCGCACTCGTCGCGACCGCCTTCCTCGCCGCCCGGGGCGGGACCGAGCAGACCCTGTCCACCGGCGGCGACCCGGTCGGCGTGCCCTCGCCCGTCGCCGGCGGTGACGCCCGCGAGACGTCCGGCGCGCCGGCACCCGACGCCAAGCCCACCGGCACGCGCGAGGACGGCGTCGGCGTCGCCGACACGCCGACCACCGGAACGACCACGGACGGCATCTCGACCGCCCCCACGCCGACACGGGGGACCGCCACCCCCGAGCGGAGCGCCGGCACCGCTCCGACGCCCGCCCACACGGGAAGGACGACCCCGCGACCTCGGTCCACTCCCTCCGCGAAGGGCGGCGGAGGGCTGGTCCGGCCCGTCTCCTTCGAGGAGCTGCGTGTCGGCGACTGCTTCGACATCGACCGCGGCGCGCCGGGCACCGGCGTGCGACGGGCCTGCGACACGCCGCACAACGCCGAACTCGTCGCCCGCCTCCCGCTGACCGGCCTCCACACCACCGACACGGCGATCCGCGAGGCCGCGACCCTGCTGTGCCGCGAACCGCTGCGCCGCAAGGCCGCGCGGCAGCCGCTCGGCACGCGCTGGACGACCTTCGTCCAGTACCCGTACCGGACGAGCTACCTCCTCGGTTCGGACACCGTCGCCTGCAGCCTGGCCGCCCCCTCGGCCAACGGCGGCACGCTCAGCCACCGGCTCCGGTAGGACCGGCGGCGACGGCCGCCGCCAGGGCCGTCGCCGGATCGCGGTCCGGCGGACCTGCGGGTGACCAGCGGGCGCCCGACTTGAGGTAGGGCCACCAGCGGCCGTCCTCGCCGAGCCGCACCTGCGCGTCCGTGCCCACGGCCGTCCACCGTGCGCCGCCCGACCGCCGCAGTACGGGCCGCTCGTCGTCCTCCCATGCCTCCGCCAGCCGTGCCGCGGCCCACGCGAGCGCCTCGGCGTCCGGCGTCCACTCCTCCTCCAGTACGGCGAGGGCGGCGGCGCCGCCGACCTGCCACGCGCGCGTGGCCAGGTCCATCTCGCCCCGCGTCCGGTCCGAACCGGCCGTGAGCCGCGCCGTGATCCACGGCAGCGGGGACTCCACCGCGAGCCGCACCGCGTCCTGAGCGACCGTCAGGAGCGGCACCGCCGCGTCGAATCCACCACCGCCCGGCGCGCCGCCACCCGACAGGCTCCCGCCCGGCACAACGGCACCCGAGAGGCCATCCACCGCCGCACCCGCGTCAAGCGCCTCCCTCAGCATCCGGTGCGCCCGCGCCGCCGCGTCCGTCGCGAGGAACTCCAGGGCCGCCGGGTCGACGCCCGGCGCCGGGTCCGTCTCCGTGTCCAGGGACGGCGACGCGCCCGGGGCCTGCGGGGCGGCCGGGGGCGCCGGCAGCGGAGGCAGCAGGAACGCCTCCGCGTACACCTCCTCGGCCGACACACCCGGCATGCCGCCGGTGGAGCCCCGCTCGGTGGAGTCCGCGCCCGGCGTGTCGCCGTCGCCCCGGCTCCGGCCGCCGCGCGCGGCACGCGCGGCGCTGCGTTCCTGCAACTGGTCGAGGAGCGTCCGCTCGCCCCGTCCCCGCATGAGCAGCAGGACGAACGGATCCTCGTCGAGGAGCCGGGCCACCTGGTAGGAGAGCGCCGTCGTGTGCGGACAGTGGTCCCACGCCTCGCAGCCGCACTCCGGCTCCAGGTCCCCGATGCCCGGGAGCAGTTCGAGCCCGGCGGCCGCCGCGTCCTCCACCAGGTGCGGCGGCATCTCGCGGTCGAGGAGTGCCGCGATGTGCCCCGCGCTGTCCACGGCCAGGTCCAGGAGCCGGTCCCACTCCTCCTCCGTGAACTCCCGGACGAGCACGTCACTGCGGTACGGCGTGCCGTCGCGGTCCTTGACGACCGCCGTGATGCGCCCGGGCCGTACCGACACCGCGCCCACCGCGCCCGCGCGCGCGTGCCGCCGCCCGGCCTTGAGCTGCTGGCCGTCGAGCGCCGTGTCCTCCAGGGCCTTGAGCCACGCCAGGCCCCACCAGGTCCTGGCGAAGGCCGCACCCCGCGCGGGCGGCAGCGCCGCGAACGTCCGCTCGTCGCCCTCGTGTCCGTATCCGCTCATCGTGCGTCACCCCGCAGTCGTACGAGCTCCGCCAGCTCGGCATCGGTCAGTTCGGTCAGCTCCGGCGGGGTGTCCCCGCCGGTCCCGAGGACGGTGTCCGCAAGTTCCCGCTTGCGGTCGAGCATCGTCGCGATCCGGTCCTCGATCGTCCCCTCCGCGATCAGCCGGTGCACCTGCACCGGACGGTCCTGTCCGATCCGGTAGGCGCGGTCGGTGGCCTGGGCCTCCACGGCCGGGTTCCACCAGCGGTCGTAGTGCACGACGTGCTCGGCACGGGTGAGGTTGAGCCCGGTCCCCGCGGCCTTCAGGGAGAGGAGGAAGACCGGGACCTCGCCGCTCTGGAACCGGGCGACCATCGCCTCGCGTTCGGCGACCGGCGTCCCGCCGTGCAGGAACTGGGTGCGGACGCCGCGCGCCGCCAGGTGCGTCTTCAGGAGCCTGGCCATCCCCACGTACTGGGTGAAGACGAGCGTGCACGCGCCCTCGGCGAGGATGGTGTCGAGCAGTTCGTCGAGCAGCTCCAGCTTGCCCGAACGGCCCTCGATCCTCGGCCGCTCCTCCTTGAGGTACTGGGCCGGGTGGTTGCAGATCTGCTTGAGGCCGGTCAGGAGCTTCACGACCAGGCCGCGCCGCGCCATGCCCTCCGCGTCCGCGATCGCGGCGAGCGTCTCCCGTACGACCGCCTCGTAGAGACCGGCCTGCTCGGGCGTCAGCGAGACGGTCCGGTCGGTCTCCGTCTTCGGCGGCAGTTCGGGCGCGATGCCGGGGTCCGACTTGCGGCGACGCAGCAGGAAGGGCCGGACCAGCGCGGCGAGCCGCGCGGCCGCCGCCGGGTCCCTGCCCCCCTCCACGGCGGCGGCGAACCGCGTCCGGAAGGCACCCAGGCTGCCGAGCAGCCCGGGCGTGGTCCAGTCGAGGATCGCCCACAGCTCGGAGAGGTTGTTCTCGACGGGGGTGCCGGACAGGGCCACGCGCGCGCGTGCGCCGATCGTCCGCAGCTGCCTGGCCGTCGCCGAGTACGGGTTCTTGACGTGCTGCGCCTCGTCGGCGACGACGAGTCCCCAGTTCCGCTCGGCGAGTCGCGCCGCGTCGAGCCGCATCGTGCCGTACGTGGTGAGGACGAAGCCGCCGTCGGTGAGGTCGTCCAGGTCGCGGGTCGCACCGTGGAACCGGCGCACCGGCGTGCCGGGAGCGAACTTCTCGACCTCCCGCTGCCAGTTGCCCATGAGCGAGGTCGGGCAGACGACGAGCGTGGGCCCCGCGGACGCCGGGTCGGACTGCCGGTGCAGGTGCAGGGCGATGACGGTGATGGTCTTTCCGAGCCCCATGTCGTCGGCGAGGCAGCCGCCGAGACCGAGCGAGGTCATCCGGTGCAGCCAGTCGAGTCCGCGCAGCTGGTAGTCCCGCAGGGTCGCGGCGAGCGCCGCCGGCTGGGGCACCTCCGGCCGGCCGCCCTCGGGGTCGGCGAGCCGCTCCCGCAACCGCTCGAGCCAGCCGGTCGCCGCCACTTCGACGGGCCGTCCGTCGACCTCGGTGGTGCCGGTGAGTACGGCGGAGAGGGCGTCCACCGGCGTGACCGGCCGGTCCTGCTGCGACCTGGCCCGCCGCACCTCGTCCGGGTCGACGAGCACCCAGCGGTCGCGCAGGCGCACCAGGGGCCGCCCGGCCTCGGCGAGCCGGTCGAGCTCCGCCCGGGTCAGCTCCTGGTCGCCCACGGCAAAGCGCCAGTTGAAGCCCAGCAGGGCGTCGGCGGAGAGGAAGGAGGGGATGCCGGAAGCGGCACGATGCGCGTCCGACGCCCCGAACTCCTCGGCGACGCCGGAGCCTCCAGAGCCCCCGGAGCCCCCGGTGGGCTCGGCAGCCCCGGAGATCCCCGTGGCCCCGGAGTCCTCGGAGTCCCCGTCGACCGGGCCGATCACCGCGCTCGCGGTCAGCCGGTCGGTGAGTTCGCGCGGCCAGTGGACCTGGACGCCGGCCGCCGCGAGGGCCCGGCCCGCCGCGCCGAGCAGCTCCGTGACCTCCTCGTCGGCGAGTTCCACGGTGTCGGGCACCGCCGCGGTGAGCAGGGGCGCCAGCGGCGGCCAGGCACGGGCGGCGCGCCGGAGGGCGAGCAGGGCGTCCATCCGGACCCGGGGGCCGAAGGCCGCACCGGTCCGGCCCGAACCGGCCCACACCTCCGCCGCGTCGGCGACGAGGGTGGGGTCGGCGACGGCGTGCACCTGTAGCACGGCGCGGAAGTCCGGGGCCTTCTCCGACTCGGCGGTGAAGCCCGGCAGTTCGAGCCGCAGGGAGAGCCGTACGCCCGCGTCGTGCACCGCCGCCACGTCGGCGGCCCACGCGCGCTGCTCGGGAATCACCTGCGGCGCGTCGGCCGCGAACGCGGGGCCGCCGGCGGCGAGCGGAGCCGCGGGGGTACGGGGCAGGGTGTCCGCGACGGCGTCGGCGAAGGCGCGGAGCAGCGCCTCGGGTTCGGGCAGGAGCAGGGGCTCGTCCGTCGAGAGCGGGACGGCATGCGCCTCGGGCGGCATCGACGCGGCGAGCGTGCGGAGTTCGGCGAGTTCGTCGGGGCCCAGCGGACCGGCCCGCCAGGCGTCGACGTCGCCGGGGCCGAGGCCGGGCAGCAGACGGCCGCGTGCGACGAGCCCGAGGGCGAGGAGGGAGGCGGCGCCCCAGAAGGCGCTCGCGGGGGAGGCGGTCGCGGAGAACCGGGCGCGGGCGAGGAGGGGCAGCGCGTCACGGACGCCGAGGGTGTACGCGGGGACCGTCACGGTGTGCGAACCGGCGCCGTCCACCACGGTGATCTCGCCGGCGGTGTGGTGCGCGTCGGACAGCGGTTCGCCGTCGGGTGCCCAGAAGGCGATCCGGCCGGCGCGCGGCGGATCGGCGGGGAGGAAGACGGCCGAGTGGCGGGTGAGTTCGCCGGGTTCGCCAGAGGAGGTGCCGGAGGGCTCGCGGGAGAGGTCACGCCAAGGTTGGTGGGAGGGGTCACGAGAAGGTTCGTGGGAGGGGTCACGCGAAGGATCGTGGGAAGGTCCCGGGGCAGGTCGGTGGGCGGTTTCGCGGGCGGAATCATCGGGTCCGTGCGACAGCGACAACGCATTCCTCAAATTTGACTACCTGAAGTCCGAGCGGCCGAGGGTACCCCACCGCGCCCCCGAACCTCGCACCCTCCGCCCGTGATCCATGCCACACCCTCCGGGGGGTGGGGACCGCCCTACCCCGTGCCCCCGGCGCACCCCCCGCCCAGGACGGGTGGTGACGCCATGGCTCCGGACGATCACGAAACCGTACGTTCTCGGTAGGCGCCCACCCACCGCACGATCCCGGAACCCCGCCCGACAGAAACCGGAGCCCCGCCATGTCCCAGGCCACCGTCCTGCCCCCGGCCGCCGCGCCACGTGCGGCGCGCACCGAGGCGCCCCTCCGCGCCAAGGGCGGCAGCGGCAGCGAGTTCACCCCGCTCCTGCGGATGGTCAGGGACCAGGGCCTCCTCGAACACCGCCCCGGCTGGTACGCCCGTGGGATCGCCGTCAACCTCCTAGGCATCGCCGCCGTCGTGGCCGGGCTCGCCCTGATCGGCCCCTCCTGGTGGACGCTCCTCCTCGCCGTACCGCTCGCCCTGCTCTCCGCCCGGGTCGCCTTCGTCGGCCACGACGCCGGCCACGCGCAGATCACCCCGAACCGCAAGGTCAGCCGGATCGTCCAGCTCGTCCACGCCAACCTCCTCCTCGGCATGAGCCGGGAATGGTGGAACGACAAGCACAACCGCCACCACGCCCACCCCAACCACCTGGACAAGGACCCGGACGTGGCGGCCGACATCCTCGTCTTCGCCGAGCACCAGACGGCCGGCCGCACGGGACTGCGCGGATTCCTCACCCGCCACCAGGCCTGGCTGTTCTTCCCGCTGACGACCCTTGAGGGCATCGCCCTCAAGGTGTACGGGGTCCAGGCGCTGCTCGCCAAGGACGGCCCGTGCCGCACCCGGCGGGAACGCCTCGTCGAAGGCGCGCTGCTCCTCGCCCACTTCGCCGGCTACACGGCCCTCCTGCTCACCCTCCTCACCCCCCTCCAGGCCCTGGTCTTCGCGCTCGTCCACCAGATGCTGCTCGGCGTCCACCTGGGCATGGCCTTCGCCCCCAACCACAAGGGCATGGAACGGCCGGACGAGCACGCGGACGGCGACAGCTGGGGCCACCTCCGCCGCCAGGTCCTCACCTCGCGCAACATCCGGGGCGGCGCGCTGACCGACTGGTTCCTCGGCGGCCTCAACTACCAGGTCGAGCACCACCTCTTCCCGAGCATGCCGCGCCCGAACCTGCGCCTGGCCCAGCCCGCCGTCCGCGCCCACTGCGCCGCCCTGGGCGTCCCGTACACGGAGACCGGCTTCGTGGACTCGTACCGGCAGGCCCTCGGCCATCTGCACGAGGTGGGCGCGCCGCTGCGCTCCGAGTGGGCCGAGTAGGGTCGGAGGCGGTCACCGACGGTGTGATCATCGGTCCGGCGGGCGGTGTTCCGGCCGCCGGAGAGCGGAGAAGGGGGCTCCTCGCCATGAGCAGCGGCACGGTCACCACGGTCAGCAGCAACGGCACGTACTCGTTCACCAAGCCCAACCGGGAGGGCATCACGCTCCTCGCCGGGCTCGGCGTGGAGGGCGACGTCCACGCGGGCGTGACGGTCAAGCACCGCTCCCGCGTCGCCCAGGACCCGACCCAGCCCAACCTGCGGCAGGTTCACCTCATCCACGCCGAGCTCTTCGAGGACGTCGCCGGCGCCGGCTTCGAGGTCGCCCCCGGCGACCTCGGCGAGAACGTCACGACCCGGGGGATCGACCTCCTCGGCCTCCCCACCGGCACGCGGCTGCACCTCGGTGCCGAGGCCGTCGTCGAGGTCACCGGACTGCGCAACCCCTGCGCGCAGATCGACAACTTCCAGCACGGACTGCTCAAGCAGGTGCTGGGCCGGGACGAGAACGGCGAGATCGTGCGCAAGGCCGGGATCATGGCCGTCGTCCTGACCGGCGGCCAGGTCAGGCCCGGTGACCCGATCCGCGTCGAACTCCCGGAAGGCCCGCACCGCCCGCTGGAGAAGGTCTGAGCCGGCCGGCCCACCGGGCCCCCACCGCCCACGGCACCGGGCTCACCGCTCGGGCGGCGCGAGGCCTCACCCGTCCAGCGTGCAGGAGTTGACCACGTCACCGACGGCGGGCCGTGCGATCGTGCGGTCCGCCGGTGGCGTGGCCCCGTCCTCGACCCACCGGGTCAGCGCGTCGAACGCCGAGCGGTAGCACGGCAGGATCGGGCGCAGCCGCTCCAGATACGTGTCGTACAGCCCGTCGGTGTGCGTCCCGCCCCGCACCGTGTAGTACCGGTGCAGCCCGCCCCGCCCCCTTCCGTCGATCATCCGGGCGTACACGTCCGAATCGGTGGCGATGGGCAGCAGGGTGTCCAGGTCACCGTGGAGCGTGATGAGCGGCTTCCCGATCCGGCCGGTGAGCGCGACCCTCGCCACCGCCCGGTGGACGGATGCGGGCCGGGACGCGTAGTCGTACGAGGCGTCCGATGCGCAGGGCGCGAGGATCTGCTCCAGCGTCCCGCCGGCGGTGGAGCCCGGGCAGGCGGGATCGTACGAGGGGTCGAACTCGGCCCGGAAGATCTTCTGCGTCAGCCCCCAGTACGCCTTCTCGTGGTACGGCCACAGGAAGCGCGACCCGGGCGCGAAGCCCGCCCCGATCAGGTCGTCGTCGGTGGCCCGCCCGAAGGACCTGGCCACCGTCACGGGCAGGCTGGTCAGGAGGTTCGGACCCCGCGCGGTCCACAGGACGCCCTCCCAGTCGACCCCGCCGTCGTACAGCTCGGGCCGGTTCTCCAGTTGCCAGCGCGTCAGATAGCCGCCGTTGGAGATGCCCGTCATGTACGTGCGCTCCGGGGCCCGCCCGTACCGCTGCCGTACGGCCTTCTTGGCCGCCCGCGTCAGCTCGGTCACCCGGCGGTTCCACTCGGCGACCGCGTCGCCCGGCCCCCGGCCGTCGGTGAAGAAGTCCGGCCCCGTGTTGCCCTTGTCGGTGGCGGCGTACGCGAAGCCCCGGGCCAGCACCTGGTCGGAGATGAGCGCGTCCGTGGCGTACTGGCGCCGGGTGCCGGGCGCGCCGGTGACGACGAGCCCGCCGTTCCAGCGGTCGGGCAGTCGGATGACGAACTGCGCGTCGTGTGCCCAGCCGTGCGTGGCGTTGAGGCGCGAGTCGTCGGGGAAGTAGCCGTCGATCTGGACCCCGGGCACCCCCGAGGGGTTACGGGTGTCCCGGGCGGCCAGCCCGGCCTGGTCCGCCATGTCGGTGTACGGCGTACCGGCGAGGCCGGTGGTCGTCAGATCGGCCAGACAGGCGGACCGCTGGAGCTCCGCTCCGGGGACCCGGAGCCGATCCTGCCGCGCACAGTGCGCGTCGGCGCGCGTCTCCGCCACGGACGGGCTCGACCGGGAGGGACCGGCCCCGCCGGGACTCGCCCCGGCGGGGCCGGCGGGCGCGAGGACGGTGACGCCGGCGAGGAGCGCGGCGATCAGGGAGACGCCGGGGAACAGGCGCATGAGGGGCCTCCGAGGGGGCGGCGGGAAGGGGTACGGCCGCCACATCCTGCGGCGCACCCACGCCACCGGGCCATGGGCCCGGACCACACCCCGGCCGGCCTCGCCGTGTGGGGGCGGGATGCCCGGCGCCCGGCACCCGGCGTCGCTCGGAGCAAGCCGGAGGGGTTCAGGAGGGGCGCACGGCCATCGCGTCGAGCGCCTTGAGGAGTGCGGGCAGGTGCGGGCCCGGGGAGACCGGCAGCACCTCGCCCGGAAACTCGTCGAGGAGGACGAACGCCATGTCGTCCGCCCGGGCCACGAGCGACCAGCCGGGACCATCCGCACGCAGCGTCCGCGTGCCCCCCTCCGCACCCGCGACGGAGCGCACCCGCCCGACCGGCGGCGGCTCCTCGACGTACCCACGGAGTTGCTCCAGCGCCTCACGGACCCCGATGTACGGGTCACGGGCGGGGCCGGGCGAGGGCGCTGCGGACTGAGGGGACTGAGGGGACTGAGGGGACTGAGGGGAGTGAGCGGACGGGGCAGGAGCGGGGTCGGCCTCCTGTCCGGCCTCCGGTCCGGCCGCGTCTCCGGTGCCCCCGGCCGCCGCGTCGCCGTCGCCCACCTGGGCACGCCAGGCGGCCCACCGAAGGGCCACCTCGTCGGCGCCGAGGCGCCGCTGCGCGGGCCCCCAGGCGTCACCGGACGGGGCGACCAGCGGGGCGGGATCACCTTCCTCCGGCTCCGGATCGTGCGGTTCCGGTACGCCGGGGGCGCGGGTCGCCACGGCGAGCGGCCAGCCCGGCAGCCCGGCCACCACGGAGTTCTCGTCGGGGGAGAGGTCATAGGCCATGCCGCAGTCCCAGGAGGAGATGGCGACCGCGACGAGCGACACGTCGTCGACGACGACCGTCCAGCGCGCCCCGAGCCCGTCCTGGCCGAACACGAGCCCGTACCCCTCCTCGTACGGTTCGAGCCCGAGCGCCGCGCAGGCCGCCGGATAGTCGTCACCGAGCACGCTCGGGAACCGCGCGGGCGTCAGCAGTGCCGCGGTCAGCACGAACAGCGCGTCGGCATCGCCGACGGCCTCGGCCTCGGCGATCGGGTCCGTCCCAGCCACGCATGCCTCCCCATCTGGTTGTCGGCGCACCTTAACCAGTGAGTAGGGAGACCTGTCCATAGCCAGACGCCGTGACCTGCATCGCCGTGACGGCGCGAGCGCCGACGCCCCGCGCCCCCGGCCCACGAGCTCCGGCCCACGCGTCCGGCGGCCCGTTGCCCGCGCGTCCGGCTAGGCGGCCGGCTATGCGTCGTCCGACGGGGCCCTCGCCGGGACCTCCCGCAGGCCGAGCAGCGAGCGGGCCACGGCGCGCGGCGACTCGTCGCGCTCGCGGGCCAGGGTCAGCAGGGCCCGGCAGGCCAGTTCGTTCACCCCGAACGACAGCATCCCGGGGGAGACGCGGCTCGCCGCCTCCTCCGCCCGCGCCGGGTCGTCCTCGGCGCACGCCGCCACGTACTCCGCCGCCGCCTCGAAGAGGTTGTGCCCCTGCCGGGGGCGCTGTGTGACCGGCGGGGCGGATTCGGGCGCCCGCCGGGCGGAGGGAAGGAGTTTGCGGAGTCTTTCGGGTAACCGTGCCACGGCCCACCGCCTTCCCCGGGCACGACTGCCCGGCATGTCCACGGTAGTCAGTGAAGTGCCGGGAAAGAAGGGTGCGTTGAAAGGTGCGTTGAGGTGCGTCGGCCGGTGGGCGGTCACGGACGTTCCTGCCCGTCCGTGGATCACTCACTCCGGGACGGGGGGCGTGGCCGTCCGCAGCAGCGGAAGGTTCTTCTCGACGGCCTTCTTCCAGGAGCCGTCGGCGATCATCGCCTCGAGCGCCTTGCGGACCTCGGCCCGCAGCGGGCTGCCTTTCGGGAGGCCGATGCCGTACGGCTCGTCGGTGAGGCGGAAGCCCGCGAGCTTGAACCGGCCCTTGAACTTGGGCTGCGCCGCGAAGCCGGCGAGCAGGGCGTCGTCGGTGGAGACGGCGTCGGCGGAGCCCTGGGCCAGGTCGATGACGCATTGCTCGTGGCCGAAGCGTCCCGCGACCAAGGCCCGCGGGGCGACCCTCTCGATCACGAGGGCGGAGGAGGAATTGATGGCCGAGCAGATCGTCTTGTCGTTGAGGTCCGTCGGGGTTCTGACCGATGTGTCGCCCGTCGGGAGGAGGACGTCCTGATGGGCGACGAAGTAGGGGCCGACGAAATCGACCTTCTCCTTCCGGGTGGCGTTGATCGTGAACGTGGCCACGACGAGGTCGACCTCACCCCCGGTGAGCAGGGCTTCCGGGGTGATCCCGCGCACCTCCCTCCAGGTGATGTCGGCGGGTGCGTGTCCGAGGGCCCGCGCGACATGGGTCGCCACGTCCACGTCGAAGCCCGAGTGCGACCCGTCGAGGTTCGTCTGGCCGAGGCCGGGCGCGTCGAACTTGATCCCGATGGTGATCCCGGCGCCGCCGCCGGACGGGTCCGCCGACGGTGCGGCAGGGGAGGAACCCCGGGTGCTGGGCTGCCCCGCGCCGCGGGCGTCGCCCCCGTCGCCCTTCCCGCCGTCGAGCGGAAGCAGGTTCCAGAGGAGTACACCGCTCAGCACGACGGCAGCGCCGGCCACCCCGGCGTACATCGCACCCCGGCGCTTCCGGACGGCCACGAACGGAGCCGGAGCCGCGACGGGCTCAGGGCCCGGCAACGGGTCCGCGCCGGGCACCGTCGGCATCCGCACGGGAGCCGGCGCCGGGGCCTGCGCCTCGACCGCGGAACCCGCCTCGCACTCGGCCACGGTCTCCGCCTCGGCCACGGCCACGGTCTCCGTCTGGGCTGCGGCCACGGCCTTCGCCTCGGCCACGGCCGTGGTCTCCGCCTCCGCCTCCGCCTCGGCTTCGGCGAGCATCCGGTCCAGCGTCTCGGCGTCGGGGCGTGCCGCCGGGTCCCGTACCAGTACGGCCGTCAGAACCCGCGTGAGCGGTCCGGCGTCGCGCGGCGGTGGCACGTCCTCGCCGAGCACGGCCGCGAGCGTCGCCAGCGTGTTGGCCCGTCGCATCGGGTTGTGGCCCTCCACGGCGACGTACAGCGTCATCGCCAGCGACCACAGGTCGGCGGCGGGTCCGCCCTCCTCGCCGCCGACCCGCTCGGGCGCCATGTAGTCGGGCGTGCCGATGATGGAACCGGCGGCGGTGAGGGCGGTGGCCCCCTGGATCGCCGCGATGCCGAAGTCGGTGAGGACGGGCTGTCCGTCGTGCCGCAGCAGCACGTTCGGGGGCTTGATGTCCCGGTGCTGGATCCCCGCCGCGTGGGCGGCCCGCAGCCCCGCCAGGATTCCGCGGCCCAGCGCGGCCGCCGCGCCCGGGGCGAGGACGCCCCGGTCGAGCCGGTCCTGGAGCGAGCCGCCGGCGACCAGCTCCATCACCAGCCAGGGGTACGTGCCTTCACCGCCGTCCACGATGTGATGGATGGTCACGACCCGGGGGTGCGCCACGCGGGCGAGCGCCCTGGCCTCGCGCAGCACCCGGATGCGGAGCTCGCGGGCGGACTCGGGGTCGTACTCGGCCAGGCGGGGATCGGGCGGTCGGACCTCCTTGAGCGCCACCTCGCGGTGGAGTGCCAGGTCCCGTGCTCGCCACACGGTTCCCATGCCGCCTCCGCCGAGCCGCGCCACCAGCTCGAAACGACCGTCGACCACCCGTGTCACGCGCCGCCCCCTCACCCCGACCCACGCCCCCGCCCGACTCTGTCACACCCGGGAGGCCGGGGCGGGGGAGTCGCCTACGCCCGGGCGAAGACGGCCGTCAAGGTGTGCCCCTTCTCGTCGAAGGTGATCGCCGTCTCGCCCAGGCCGTGCTCCTCGTCGCCGCCGTACGGCTCTCCGTCGAGCCGCCAGTCGACGAAGACGAACCCGGGGTCGGGCACGGCCGTGGCGACGACGGTGTCGCCGTCGGAGTACGGGCCGTCCTGCGACAGCGAGACCGAACCGTGGCCGCCCTCGCACTCCACCGTCAGGGCGTGCCTCTTCTGTTCGAAGAGTGCGGTGAGTTCCATGTCGTCGGCGCCCACGTCGAGGGCGACGGTGTCGTCGTCCCCGGCGCTCGACCCGTCGAGCCGCCAGCCCGCGAAATCCCAGCCGGGGGCCGGCGTGGCCTCGTAGAGCAGGTCGGCACCTTCGAGTTCGGCGCGCTTGGCGGGGGCCTTCTTCACCGTGCCGCTGCCGATGGTCTTCGTGGTGACCTTCGAGGTCGGTGTGGCGCCCTTCTTGAACTCGGCCACCAGCGTGTGGTCGCCCGACGGCACGCGGAAGCCGGTCGCGCCGCCCTTGGCGGCCTTGCCGTCGAGCTTCCAGCCGCTGAACACGTACCCCTTGGCCGCGACCGCGTGGTGGGTCGTGATCGTCCCCTGCGGGTACGGCCCCGGGGTCGCGGCCTCGACCGTGCCGCCACTCTTGGGCGAGACGGAGGAGGTCACCGCGCACATCGCGTCGGAGGACTTCGCCGCCCGGTAGGCGGCCACGGCGGCGCCGGTCCCGCTCAGCACGTCGGAGGTGTCGGACTGGTCCGGCTTGCCGAGCGGGACGCCGATGGTCTCGCCCCGGTACTTCTGGCGGGGGTTGCTGAAACGGTTGATCCGGGTGCACGCCCCCTTGGTCGCCTTGCGGCAGCTCGACTCGTACGCCATCACCGACGACCAGTCGCCCTTGGGCGGGAAGTAGCCGGTGGCCCCGTTCTCGGGCTGCACCGGCTGGGTGACCCGGTCGTGGTCCGCGCTGAGGTTGTGGCCGATCTCGTGGCCCATGGAGTAGCGCGCGATGGCACTCCGCCCGACCACGCTGTAGCCCCAGGCGGCGGTCGAGGGGCCGGGGTCCTGCGGGGTGTAGCCGAGGCCGCCCGCCTTCCGGCCCGCGGCGATGACGGAGACGACGTCGGCTCCGTACTGGTCGCGCAGCTTCGGGACGTTGTCGGCCACGCCGTCGCCGGGGGCTGCGATCGCGCCGAGCAGGGAGTTGGTCACCGCGTCCTGGGCCGACGGGACGTCCACCAGAGAGGTGCCGACCAGACGCAGCCGGACCTTGGTGCCGCTGGTGGCGAAGGCATCGTTGGCGAGGGCGATGCCCTGGGCCGCGGCCGCCTTGATCTGGCTGTCGCCGCCCGCCTCCGTGCGGGCGCCGGGGGTGTAGCCGACGAGGGCGTCGACGAGGGCGTACCCCTTGCCTCCCTTGCAAGTCGGCGCGGCGGCCCGGGAGGGTGCGAGCGGTCCGGCGGCCCTGCGGGCCGCCTCGGCGGCGAGTGCGGCGTTCGGCGGGGCGCCGACGGGCTGCTCGTCCTCGTCGGTGAGGGGGGAGAGCTGAGCGATCGTCACCCGTCCGGGGGCGAGGGGCTCGACCGCGTACAGGTCGCCGCCGAGCAGGAACTGGGCGGAGAGGATCTCGTTGCCTGGCGTCTTGTCGCAGCCGCCTTCGAGGGTGAGGACGACGTTCTGGTCGACGGTGCCGGCGACCGTGCCGTGCCAGACGAGTCTTGATCCGACGGTGGACCGGGACTCCTCGACGGCCTGCACGGTCAGGTCGTCGAACAGGGGAAACGTTACTTCTCGGCCGTGGGCGGTGCCGCACACGGGAGCGAGGGCCGCGGGCAGGACCCGGGCGACCCGGCCCCGGACGTACTCCGCGCCGAAGTCCTCCGCGCTGTCCTCGTCCTGGGCCGCCCCCACGTCTCCGGCGCGCGCACTCTCGTAGGTGCGTCCGTTCGCGCTGGTCCTCCCGGGCGTCCGCCCTCCGCCGTCGGGGCTGAAGGCCCCCGCGGCGACGGCCGCCCTGACGTTCCGTTCGTGCGCCGCGGCCCGGGGCGGCCCGGCCGCGCCCACGTCCCTGGCGGGGGCGAAGCCGGTGACCGTGGTGACTCCCAGCACCACCGCTCCGAGGGCCACACCGCCGGTCCATCTGTAGCGGGCCATGTCTTCCTCCTGGTTCTCTGCGGGAACGAGAAGGAGACTTCCTCGCGGCGAGGCCGTGATCACCTGGCGGTCGGCGGAGTCACCCTCGATGCCGGAGTGTCCTCCCGAGCTGTGCTCCGCACGGCCGTGCGCCGGGTCCGTGCGCTGTGTGCGCCGCGTGCGCCGGGTGCTTCGAGCGGCCGTGCGCGAGGCCAGCTGGCCCTGTGCTCCGCGTGGCCCGGCGCCGCTTCCTCCGTACGGCCGTGCAACGACCCTGCCCTACGGCCGTGTCGCGACCCGTCCGTGCGGCCGTACGGCGACCCGTCCGTACGGCCGTGCCGCGACCCGCCCCCACGGCCTGTCGCGACCCGTCCCTACCGCCGCCCGGCGACCCGTCGTCGCCCGTCTCAGTCCTCCCGTACGGCCATCGCCAGGAAGCGGGCGTCCTCGTCGACGTACCGGACGAGCCGCCAGCCGGCCTCGGCCAGGACCGGCCGCAGCTGGGGCTCGGCGCGCAGGTCGTCCGGGGTGATCTGCCGGCCATGGCGGGCCGCGAGAGCGGCGCGGCCGATCGGGTGGAAGAGCGCGAGCCGGCCGCCGGGCCGTACGGCGCGGGCGAGTTCCCGCAGGCCGGCGACGGGCTCCGCGAGGTGCGAGATGAGCCCGGCCCCGAAGACGGCGTCGAGTGCGCCGTCGCGCACCGGCAGGCGTCCGACGTCGGCGAGCAGCAGGGTCGCGATGCCCTCCGCGCTGCCGCGCCCGGCGCCGACGGCCTGTTCGAGCATCTCGGGGGTGAGGTCCGCGCCGAGTACGGTCCCGGTGGGGCCGACGGCGGCGCGGAGCGGCGGGAGGGCCCGCCCGGTGCCGCACCCGGCGTCGAGCACCGCGTCGCCCGGGCGCAGGTCGAGCTCGTCCACCGCGGCCGCGTACGCGGGACCGTCATCGGGGAACCTGCTGTCCCAGTCGGCGGCGCGGGCGCCGAAGAACTCTCGGACGTGTGTGGGGTCATCGCTCATGCGCTCATGATTCCGTACTCGAAGGTGTGAACGTTCTGTGTGCACGTTCGAGCCCGGCGTGATCGTTCGGGATCATCTCTCTGTCATATTCCATCAGCTTTCGAAATGCGCCCCTTGTGCGCCCCCTGACGCGCACTAGCGTCCGGGAGCCATGGGACACCTGGACCACGCCACCTTCGGCTGGCTGACACCTGCACTGTCGTACGCGATGGCCTGCGTCGGCGCCGCCCTCGGGCTCCGCTGCACCGTGCGCGCGCTCGACGCCACCGGCCGCTCACGGCGCAACTGGCTGCTCACGGCGGCCTCCGCGATCGGCACCGGCATCTGGACGATGCACTTCGTGGCCATGCTCGGCTTCGGCGTGACGGGCAGCGACATCCGCTACGACGTTCCGCTCACCATCCTCAGTCTCGTCGTCGCCATGGCGGTCGTCGGTGTCGGCGTCTTCGCCGTCGGCTACGGACGCGACCGGGTCCGCTCGCTGCTGATCGGCGGGCTCACCACGGGCGTCGGCGTGGCGAGCATGCACTACCTGGGCATGGCCGCCCTCCGGCTCCACGGCGAGGTCAGCTTCGACCCCTTGCTCGTCGGACTCTCGGTGCTCATCGCCGTCGTCGCCGCCACGGCGGCCCTGTGGGCGGCGCTCAACATCCACTCACCGGCCGCCGTGGCCGTCGCCTCGCTGGTCATGGGGGCGGCCGTCAGCAGCATGCACTACACGGGCATGTTCGCCGTTCGGGTGGACGTGGTCCCCTCCTCCGCGACCCTCCCCGGAGCCACGGTCATGCAGTTCATCTTCCCGCTGGCCGTCGGCCTCGGCTCGTACCTCTTCATCACCTCCGCCTTCGTGGCCCTCTCCCCGACGGCCAGGGAACGGGCCGCGTACGCCTCCGCCGGCCGCCTGACCGAACCGGACGAGCGCGCCGTGGACGTCGCGCCGCCCGGATTCCACACCGCCCGGACCGCCCGCACGCCCCTCAACTGACCGTCCCCGCCCCATCCCCTCCCTGTCCCCACCTCATCCCCTCCCTGTTCCGCCCCGTCTCCACCCCACTCGCAGGATCCACCGCACCAGAGCCAGTCGCAGCCGGAACGAGGAGGCCATGCGAACTCCCCGCAGGACCAAGGGCGCCGAGGCGTCGGCGCCGCCGTCGGCGGCCGCGCGCGGCCGCCGCGCGCACGCCGGGCCGCCCGCCGACGAACCGGGGGAGCCCACCCCCGAGCCCTCCCCGCACTCCGGACACACGGCCGCCGACGCCACGCCGTCCGCGTCCCAGCGCGGCGAGCCACGCTCGCTTCGCCCCGTGCGGTACGGCCTACGGCCCCGTACCGTACGCGCCAAGATCGTCTCCCTCCTCATGGTGCCGGTCGTCTCGCTGCTCGCCCTGTGGGGATTCGCCACCGTCACCACCGCCCAGGACGTCGCCAGGCTCCGCCAGCTCCAGCGCGTCGACGCCGAGATCCGCGAACCCGTGACGGCCGCGCTCGCCGCCCTCCAGGCCGAACGGCGCGCCGCCGTACGCCAGGTCGCGGCCCCCGGCGCCGCCCGCGCCGCCGAACTCAAGGACCGGGTGCGCCGCACCGACGAGGCCGTCGACCGGCTCCGCCTGAGCGACACGCACACCGTCGGTGACGCCGGGGACCTGCCCGGCGACGTCGGCGAGCGGGTGAGCGCGTTCGTCGGCAAGGTCGAGGGCCTCGCCAAGCTCCGTACCGCCGCCACCGCGGGCCGCGCCGACGGGGACCAGGTGTACGAGGAGTACACCGCCGCGATCTCCGCCGCCTTCGCCGTCGGAGGCGCCCTCACCGGCATCCAGGACGCCCAACAGGGGTCGGACGCGCGCGTACTCCTGGAATTCGAGCGGGCCGGAGAGATGCTGGCCCGCGAGGACGCCCTCCTCGGCGCCGCCCACCTGACCGGCCAGTTCACCGCCGACCGGCTCCGCGCCTTCTCCGGCGCCGTCGAGACCCGGCGCACGCTCACCGCCGCCGCCGCCGACCTGCCCGCCGCCCAGCGGGCCGCGTGGGCGCGGCTCGTCGAGGGCGAGGACCACACCAGGCTCACCCGGGCCGAGGACCGGCTCCGCGCCGCGAGCCCCGGCCGCCCCGCCGCCCAGGCGGTCACCTCCGCGGACTGGGACGGCACCCTCGCCGCCGTACGGAGCGCTCTCGGCGCCATCGAGACCGGGGCCCGCACCTCCGCGGCCGACCGGTCGGACCCCTTCGCCGGCGGAGTGCTCAGCGCGGGCGGCGCGGCGGTCGTCCTCGGCCTCGCGGCCGTCGCCGCCTCCCTCGTCATCTCCGTGCGCATCGGCCGCGGGCTCGTCGTCGAGCTCGTCAGCCTCCGGAACACCGCCCTCGGCATCGCACGCGGCAAACTCCCCGCCGCCATGCGCCGGTTGCGGGCCGGCGAGGAGATCGACGTCCAGGCCGAGGCGCCGCCGGGACCCGTCTCCCAGGACGAGATCGGCCAGGTCGGCGAGGCCCTCACCACCGTCCACCGCGCGGCGCTCTCCGCCGCCGTCGAACGCGCCGAGCTCGCCAGCGGCATCTCCGGGGTCTTCGTGAACCTCGCCCGCCGTAGCCAGGTCCTCGTCCACCGCCAGCTCAATCTCCTGGACAGCATGGAGCGGCGCGCCGACGACCCCAACGAACTCGGCGACCTCTTCCGGCTCGACCACCTCACCACCCGGATGCGCCGCCACGCCGAGAGCCTCATCATCCTCTCCGGCGCCGCGCCCGGCCGCGCCTGGCGGATGCCCGTCCCCCTCACCAACGTCGTCCGCGCCGCCGTCTCCGAAATCGAGGACTACGCGCGCGTGGAGGTGCGCCGCCTCCCCGAGACGGCCGTCGTCGGCGGCGCCGTCGCCGACCTCACCCACCTCCTCGCCGAGCTCATCGAGAACGCCGCCCAGTTCTCCCCGCCCCACACCAAGGTGCGGGTCAGCGGTGAACCCGTCGGCAACGGCTACGCCCTGGAGATCGAGGACCGGGGGCTCGGCATGGGCAAGGAGACGCTCGCCGAGGCCAACGCCCGCATCGCCCAGTCGGAGGCGCTCGACCTCTTCGACAGCGACCGCCTCGGTCTGTTCGTGGTCAGCCGCCTCTCGTCCCGGCACGAAATCAAGGTCCACCTGCGGACCTCGCCGTACGGCGGCACGACCGCCGTCGTCCTGCTGCCGACCGACCTGCTCCAGGGCGCGCTGCCCCCGGGCCGCGGGGCGTCGGCGAGCGGCCACGGCCCCGACACACCCCACGCCGGCGTCCCGCAGGTGCGCGATCCCCGGGTGCGGGCCGTGGGGGGAGGCGCGCCGGGAGCCGACGGCCGACCGGCCGACGACCGCACGACGGAGCACGTCTCCACGGGACACGGCTCCACGGGACACGGGCCCACAGGACACGGCTCCACGGGGCATGGGGTTATGGGACTCGGCTCCACGGGCCGGCACGCGACGGGCCATCAGGGGCCGGGCGGCGGTACGACGGACGACGACCGGCCCGGCACCGCCGAGTTCGGCGGCGGTGGACCCACCGCCGGCCGTCACGGATCCGACCCGCGCAAGGACGCGGCCCGTGCGGCACGCGAGCGCGACGAGGCGCAGCGCGCCGAAGCCCGCCGCTTCGGAAATCCGCCGGTGCCCCGCCCCCCGGCGCAGGCCGGCCCCACGGCCCTCACCGGCGGCGGCCCCGGCGGGCGCCCCTTCCCGGCACCCCACCGGACCGCCACGGAGCCGTCGAGCGGCGCGCGCCCCCGGTCCCTGCCCCAGGAGGAGGGCGGCACGCGGCCGCCGGTTCCCCCGCAGGCGGCCAGGCCGTCCGCACGTCCCCAGCCCTTGCCCCGGCCGACGGTCGTGCCCGCGCTCGCGGCAACCCCGGAGCCGGCGCCGCCGCAGTCGGCACGCCCGGAATCGGCGACCCGGGGCTCGGCGACCCGCGACGGGGCGACCCGTGAGTCGGCACCCCCGGACTCGGCAACCGGCAAGCCGGCTCCGCCGTCCGCCCGGGTCACCGAACTGCGCCGCCGCGGGCCCGTCGTACCGCCACCGTCGACGACGACGGACCAGCCGCCCGTCGTCCCGGCGGGGCACGACGCCGCCGGGAGCGAACTGCCCCGTCGCGTACGGCAGGCAAGCCTCGTCCCGCAGCTGCGCGAGGCTCCCACCCCGGCTCCGTTCGCGGCTCCACCGGTGCCGGGCGCGGACGCCCGTACCCCGGAGGTCGTACGGGACCGGATGGCGGCCTACCGGGACGGCTGGCAGCGGGGCGGCGGCCCCGCCCCCGGCAGCAGGCGGCCCCTCGGCACCGGCCATGACCTCGGCCACGGCACCACACGACCCGACGCCCCCCGCTCCGAAGGAGACGACGCATGATCGACCACGAGAGGGTCACCCACCACCGCTCCGGCGAGCTCGACTGGCTCCTCGACGACCTCGTCATGCGGGTCAGGGAGGTCCGCCACACGGTGGTGCTCTCCAACGACGGGCTCGCCGTCGGGGCCTCCAGCGGGCTCAGCCGCGAGGACGCCGAGCACCTGGCCGCCATCGCCTCCGGCTTCAACAGCCTCGCCAAGGGAGCGGGACGCCAGTTCCACACCGGCGGCGTCCGCCAGACCATGGTCGAGATGGACGACGGCTTCCTCTTCGTCGCCGCGGCGGGCGACGGATCCTGCCTCGCCGTACTCAGCGCCGTGAGCGCCGACATCGGCCTCATCGCCTACGAGATGGCCCGCCTCGTCAAGCGCGTCGGCGAGCACCTGCACACCCCGCCACGGCTCACGGTCACCCCGCCCGCCGCCGGCTGACCCGGAGAAGGCCCATGAACGAGCACCGTACCGGCGGCGGCCCGACCGTGCCCGGCAGCCAGTGGTACGACGCCGACGCCGGACCGCTCGTCCGCCCGTACGCGATGACCGGCGGACGGACGAAACCGGGGCCCAGCAACGTCCGGTTCGACCTCATCGCCCTCGTCGTCGTGGACGACGACCCGCCCGGACCGGCCGAGGAGTCCCTGCTCGGCCCCGAGCACCGGGCCCTGCTCGCCCTCTGCCGGGCCGAGACCCAGTCGGTGGCCGAACTCTCCGCCGACGCCGACCTGCCCGTCGGCGTCGTCCGCGTCCTGCTCGGCGACCTCCTCGAATCCGGCTTCGTACGCGTCAGCCGGCCCGTCCCGCCCGCACAGCTCCCTGACGAAAGAATCCTGAGGGAAGTAATCGATGGCCTACGAGCGCTCTGAGAGCACCGGCGCGGAGGACGGCGCGGACACCACCGCCCTCGCCCTGAAGATCCTGGTCGCCGGCGGATTCGGCGTGGGCAAGACAACCCTGGTCGGCGCGGTCAGCGAGATCCGGCCGCTGCGCACCGAGGAACAGCTGAGCCGCGCCGGCGAGTCGGTCGACGACACCGGGGGAGTCGACCAGAAGACCACCACGACCGTCGCCATGGACTTCGGCCGCATCACGATCCGCTCGGGGCTCTCCCTCTACCTCTTCGGGACGCCCGGGCAGGACCGGTTCTGGTTCCTGTGGGACGAGCTGTCCCAGGGCGCCCTGGGCGCCGTCGTCCTCGCCGACACGCGGCGGCTCGAGGACTGCTTCCCGGCGGTCGACTACTTCGAGCACCGGAAGATCCCCTTCGTGGTCGCCGTGAACTGCTTCACCGGCGCGCGCACGTACGGGGCGGCCGACGTGTCCCGCGCGCTCGACCTGGACCGGGGCACGCCCGTGGTGCTCTGCGACGCCCGCGACCGCGACTCGGGGAAGGAAGTGCTGATCCGGCTGGTCGAGTACGCCGGGCGGATGCACACCGCCCGGCTGCTCGACACGGTCGGCTGAGCCGCCGCGCGGGCCTCAGTCGGCCACGCCGGCCTGGGCGACGACCTTCTCGATGCGTACCCGGACGAGGAGTTCGCCCGGAACCCCGTTGCGCTCCCCGAACTCGTCCGCGCGGTCCTCACCCATGTACCGGGCGCCGATGCGGCCGGCCCACAGGCGCAACTCCTCGAGATCCTCGATGAGTTCGGCGCGACCGCTGAGCGAGACGAAGGCGAACGGCGGGGTGTCGTCGTCGACGCACAGGGAGACGCGACCGTCGCGGGCGAGATTGCGGCCCTTGACGGTGTCCTTGCCCGTGTTGAACACGAACTCGTCGCCGTCGAGCAGGAACCAGATCGGCGCGACGTGCGGGCTGCCGTCGTCGCGCACGGTCGCCAGCTTGCCGGTACGGGTCCCGGCGGACACGAACGCCCGCCACTCTTCCTCGGTCATCTTCGTCATGTCCCCCATCCTGCGGCACGCGCGGGCGTGGTGCAGTGCTTGCCCTGCTCACGACAGTGCGTAAGGCTTGCGGCGATACGGCGGACCACGGCGGACCACGACGGGTACGGGGACCACGGGAGTCCCGGCCACGGGGGACGCACCACCCAGGGGGAGGACCACTGATGGCGTTGGACAAAGGACTGGACTGGCTTCTCGACGACCTGACGCAGCGGGTCGGCTTCATACGGCACGCGCTCGTGCTGTCGAACGACGGACTGGTCACGGGCGCGAGCAGCGGACTCGCCCGTGAGGACGCCGAACACCTGGCGGCCGTCTCCTCGGGTCTGCACAGCCTCGCGCGGGGCTCAGGCCGGCACTTCCGGGCGGGCAGGGCGCGGCAGACAATGGTGGAGTTCGACGAGGCGCTGCTGTTCGTGACGGCGGCGGGCGAGGGCAGCTGCCTGTGCGTCCTGAGCGCGGCGGAGGCGGACGTCGGCCAGGTGGCGTACGAGATGACACTGCTGGTGAACCGGGTCGGCGAGCACCTCGGTGTGGCGGCGCGGCAGCCCGGCCGGCCGGACGGCGGGGTGTTCTGACCCGTGGCTGACTCGCCGCCCCGCGGGGGCGGCGGGTAGTTGTCCACAAGGCGTTGTCCACAGACCGTGCGAGAGTCGTCACTCTGCGTTACTTTTCCGGTGGTGGGTCCGAGAGGGATCTGCCGAACGCGGAGAAGGCTGAGACGCAGCGAACGCTGACGCACGGGGGAGGACCACGCGATGACGGTGGACGAAGGGGCGCGCACGGTGGCACCGGGGCGGGCCGCGCAAGAACTGGAACTACGGCGCGACGAGTTCCGGCTCGCGGTCCAGCTGGGGCTGGTGAGGACCGTGCCCGTGGGACAGGGCGGGCGGCGGCAGGTCGAGCGGTGCGAGCTCGACCGCCTGACGGCCGCGCCGGACTTTCCCGCCGGCCTGCGCGAACGGGTGCGTGCGGTGGGGACGGGGGAGGCGGCCGCCCTCCTGGAGATCACCCCGGAGCGCTTCACCCGGCTCGCCAGGACCGGGCACGTCAGTCCGGTGCGGTTCTCCGTGAACCGCTACCGGGCGGTGGTGTGGAGCTACCTGGCGGAGGAGGTCGCCGAGTTCGGTCTCGGCCGCCCCGCCCTGCTCACCGGCCGACTGCCCCTGGACCTTCGTGAACGGCTCGCCGCGCACGAGGACCTGAGGCCGAGGAACTGGCGGGCCCGGCGGCTCGGCGTGCTGCTCCGCGGCACGGACGATCCGTGGGTGAGGGCCGCGGCCATCGCCTCGCTGCTCGACCCGGTGCAGATCGCCGAGGTCGTCGACGACCCGTACGAGCGCGCACACCTCGACCGGCTCCGGCCGCCCGCGCCGCCGGGGATGCCGGTGCGGGCCGGGGCCCATGAGATCGCCGAGCGGCTCACCCGGGCCGACGACCCGGACGAGATCCTCTGGCACCGGATGAGTCTGGCCCTCGCCCTGGACGAGGCCCGCGCCGAACGCCCGGCGCCGTATCCGGGCGAGAGGACGCCGGACCGGCCGCGGACGCCTGTCCCGGCCGCGGCGGGGGCGCGGCCCGTGCCCTTCAACGCGCCCGCTGCGGCGGTCCCGGGAATTCCGCCCGTTCCGTCGGTGCCGCCCTCGGTACCGCCTCCGGTGCCGGTCGCGGTGCCGAGGGTGGGGGCGCACGGTGCGGTTGTACGGCCCGCGGGGCAACCGGGGCGGGCTGCGGCGCATCCGGGGCGGCCCGCGGGGCAACCGGGGCGGGCCGACCGGCCGCCGGGGCGTTCGGTCCGGACCAGGTTCCTCGACCGGTTCCGCCGCGGAAAGGCGACGGGCGAGGGGCGGCCCGGGGGAGGGAAGCGTTCGGCGGCCTGGCCATGATGCAGTGGGGCGGGAGCGTCGGCGTGCGCTGAGGGCGGAGTGTGGGGAGGATGAGCCCATGCTGCTCGCCCGTGTCGCCGAGGTGTCCCGGGAGGTCGCGGCCGCCTCCGCGCGCTCGCGGAAGACCGCCCTGCTCGCCGCGCTGTTCGCGGAGGCCGAGCCGGAGGAGAGCCCGCTCGTCATCGCGTACCTGTCCGGCCGCCTGCCGCAGGGACGGATCGGCGTCGGGTGGAGCGTGCTCAAGGAGGTGGTCCCGCCCGCCGTGCCACCCGCCGAACGGCCCGAGCTCACCCTCGGGCGCGTCGACGAGGTGCTGACGGAGCTCGCCGGGGTCTCCGGCGCGGGCTCCCGGGCCGCACGCACCCGGCTCGTGCACGGCCTCTTCGCCGCCGCGACCCTCGACGAACAGCAACTCCTGCTGCGGCTGCTGACCGGGGAGGTGCGCCAGGGCGCCCTGGACGCCATCGCCCTCGAAGGCGTCGCCCAGGCCGCCACCGTGCCCGCGGCCGAGCTGCGCCGCGCCGTGATGCTCGAAGGCTCGCTGCCCCCGGTCGCCCAGGCGGTGCTCGCGGAGGGAGCCACCGCGCTCGACCGGTTCACCCTGCGGGTCGGCAACCCCGTGCAGCCCATGCTGGCGCACACCGCCGGCTCCGTCACCGAGGCGATCGCGGCCCTCGGACCCTGTGTCGTCGAGGAGAAACTCGACGGCATCCGCGTCCAGATCCATCGCAGCGGCGACGACGTCCGTATCCACACGCGTTCCCTCGACGACATCACCGCCCGGCTCCCCGAGGTGGTGGCGGCCGCCCGCGCCGTACCCGCCGACGCGTTCATCCTGGACGGCGAGGTGATCGCCCTCGACCCCGACACCGGACGGCCCGTGTCGTTCCAGTCGATCGCCTCCCGGGTGGGCTCGCGCACCGACGTGGCCGGGGCGCACGCCACGCTCCCCCTCACCGCCGTCTTCTTCGACGTCCTCGCGGTCGAGGGCGAAGGGCTGATCGACCGGCCGGGCCACGAACGGCACGAGGTGCTCGCCCGGCTGCTCCCCGACGCGCAGCGCGTCCGCCGCTTCGTCGTCACCGATCCGGCGGACCCCGAGCAGACGGCGGCGGCCGAGCGGTTCTTCGCCGACACGCTGGCGCGCGGGCACGAAGGCGTCCTGGTCAAGGCGACGGCCGCGCCGTACGTGGCTGGTCGCAGGGGCCGCACCTGGCTGAAGGTGAAACCGGTCCACACCGTCGACCTCGTCGTGCTCGCCGTCGAGCGGGGGCATGGCCGCAGGACCGGGCTGCTGTCCAACCTCCACCTCGGCGCCCGCACCGCCGAAGGAGACTTCGTCATGCTGGGGAAGACGTTCAAAGGGCTCACCGACGAGATGCTGCGCTGGCAGACCGAGCGGCTCGGTGAACTCGCCGTGGAGGACGACGGGTTCACCGTACGGGTGCGGCCCGAGCTCGTCGTGGAGATCGCCTACGACGGGCTCCAGCGTTCGACCCGCTATCCGGCCGGGGTCACCCTCCGCTTCGCCCGCGTCCTGCGCCACCGCCCCGACAAGCGGGCCTCCGAGGCCGACACCGTCGCGGAGATCACCGGTCGCGGCTGAGCGAAGCCCCCGGGGCCTCGCGGGAGACCGTCGCGCGAGGGATGCTGGAGACATGGCACGACGAGCGCCGGCCCGACGAACGCGGGTGCGCCGCGAGCGACCGGCCGCCGCGAGGAGATGAGCGACGTGTACGACCTGCACATCGACACCGACGTGACCGTACAGCTCTGCGACTGCAGCCGGGAGGACGCACAGGCCGTCTTCGACGTCCTCGACGGCGTCTACCAGCTGGAGGACATGACGGCCCCGAGCCCGCAGACGGCCACCGGGCCTTCCCCCACCGTCTGGACGGCCACCTTCGACACCGCCGCCGGCCGCCGCGAGGAGGTGCGGCCCACGCACCTGGACTCCCCGGTCGGAGCGACGCTCAGCGGTGGGTACCACGCCGTAGACGAGGTCGCGAAGGTGCTCGCCGCGGGCTTCGACATCCAGTCCCTGCAGTCCGTCTCCGGTGACCAGGAGACCGAGGCCCGACTGCTGCTCGCCTCCCGCTGAGCGGGCGTGAACCCCCCGGACGGAGCGGACGGGCGCCGTCCGGGGTCGACGTGTGCCCGCACGCGCGCGGGACGTGGGCGCGTACGGGCTTGGGCGTGCCCCCGCACGCGCGCTGAGTGGCGCCGTGTGCGGACGCGAAGGACCCCGCCGTCAGCCCAGGTATACACCGTGTGTAGAGTTCTTCGTCTGCCGTGACATCGCACTGACCAGGCGGTGTCCGGCCGTACCGAAGACAGCACCGGAAAGGCGGGTTCCACAATGTTCCGATCCAGGCTGGGCCGACGCCGGGGGACGGCCACTGCCCTGCTCGCCGCGGCGTCACTGATGCTGGCGCTCGGCGGCTGCGGAGTCTCCACCGTCACTCCGCAGGACGCCCGAGAAGAGGGAGGATCGGACGACAAGGCCGGCGCCGCCGCACGCCGCGTCGACTGCGCCAAGGTCAAGTGCATCGCGCTGACCTTCGACGCCGGACCGGGCAAGGACACCCCCCGGCTCCTCGACATCCTCAAGAAGGAGCAGGTCCCCGCGACCTTCTTCCTGCTCGGCAGCAAGCACGTCGACCGCTACCCCGACGTCGTCAGGCGCATCGCCGCCGAGGGTCACGAGGTCGCCAACCACACCTGGTCCCACGAGATCCTCACCGACCTCGACGAGTCCCAGGTGCGCGAGGAACTGTCCCGCACCCAGAACGCCATCGAGAAGATCACCGGCCGGAAGCCCACCCTCATGCGCCCGCCGCAGGGCCGCACCGACGGCACGGTCTCCGACGTCAGCGAGGAGCTGGGACTCGCCCAGATCCTGTGGAGCATCACCGCCAAGGACTACTCCACCACCGACACCGCGCTCATACGGCAGCGGGTGCTCGAACAGGCGCACCGCGACGGGATCATCCTGCTCCACGACATCTACGACGGCACGGTCCCGGCCGTCCCCGGGATCATCGACGAGCTCAAGCTGCGGGGCTTCACGTTCGTGACGGTGCCGGAGCTCCTCGCCCCCGGCAAGGCCGAGCCCGGCACCGTCTACCGCCCCGAGAAGGACTGACGAGACCCACTGAAAGCGGGGTGAGCTGACTCACACCGCCCATGCGGGAACGCTCGGAACATTCGGGAAACGTTGACCGTTCATCTGTATGTGACGACGAAGGGGCCCGGTCCCCAAGGTTCCCCCCCCCAGAGGTGACCGCCCTTCGCGTCACGGCGATCGGCCCCGGTTGGAATCCCCCGTCCAACCGGGGCTTTGTCGTTCCCGGGGAACACGTCCTCTCCGCTGAGAGGCGCGCCCACGGCGCCTGAGGGGCGCGCACCCCGGCGCGTTCGACCCGTTCGAGTGAGCCGCCGCATGGGTCGGCATGGTGGCATCCCACTCGGGCAGTGATCATCCCGAGCCGCCGATTCGATCATCGACCGGCCGCTCCGACCAGGGACGATCGAAGGGGGACCCCATGTTCCGCAGCACCGCGCGCACCCGCCACGCCCTCGTGACCGCAGCGGCCGCACTCCTGCTCTCCGGCTGCACCTCCGTCAGCGCCGGCGCGCCCGCCGACCCCCGCGTCCCCACGGGCGCGGCGGCCCAGGACGCGCTCCTCAAGGCGGCCGAGCACCGGCTCGTCGCGGACTGCATGAAGGGCCACGGCCTCTCGCCGACGTCCAGGCCCCGCGCCCCGGATGAGGACCGGGCGTTCCGGGCGGCGCTCTTCGGCACCGGCCCCCGGGAGCTCTCCGTCACCCTCTCCACCGGTGCCACCGTCACCGCCCACGAGGACGGCTGCCTCGCCGATGCCCGCCGACGGCTCTACGGCGACCAGCGCCGCTGGTTCCGCGCCCAGGTCGTCGTCGACAACCTCCGTGCCGAGGCCCAGGCCCGGATCCGCGCGGACCCCGCCCACCGCGCGGCGCTCGAGCGCTGGACCCGCTGCGTCACCCCGCGGGGCGCCCCGCGTCCCGACCGTCCCGACCCGGCCGTCGCCGCCCGTTGCTCCCGCGAGAGCGGCCTCGACCAGGTCCGCGCGCGGCTGGAAGCCGCCGAGCTGGTCACGGTGCGCGCGCTGCGCCGCGACGAGCTCACCACGTACCGGCAGCTGCGCGACCGCGCGCTGCTGCGGGCAGCGGAGCTGCCCGCGACCGTCCACCCGCAGAAAGGCACCACCCCCTCGTGAAGCGATTCCTCGTCACCACCGCCGCGGCGCTGTTCGCCGCGACCGCCGGCCTCGCGTTCGCCGCCTCCGCGGGGGCGGCCGAATGCCCCAGCGGCGAGTTCTGCGTCTGGCAGGACTCCAACTTCGGCGGCCAGCGTGCCAACTGGAGCGGAGACGACGGCTGGTGGGAGAGCTGGATCTCCGACACCGACTCCTCCTGGGCCAACCACGGCATCTCGGGCCCGGGCATCAAGGACCACGTCAAGGTCTACGAGAGCGCCTGGCAGGGCGGCAGCATGACCATCTGTCTCGCCCCGGGCCAGGAGGTCGGCTACAACGGCGCGGCCAACGACCGAGGGGACTCCCACATCTGGTCGATGGGCTGCTGACCGGGCCGACGCCCTCCCCACTCTGCCCGCCGCCCCACCCGTCCGTCCCCGCAACCAGGCGTGACGCGGGTCGGCGGGTAGGGTGGCGGGCGTGGAGCGGGTTGTGGAGGCGGGGCGGCAGTGAAGGACTTCGACGCGGTCGACGCACTCCTCGCGGGCGTCGCACCGGAGGCGGAACTCCCGGACGCCGGGGAGCGGGTACGACTGCGGGAGGCCGCCCGGCTGACCAAGGTCCAGGTGGCCAAGGCCCTGGGCATCAGCCCCACGACCCTGGCCGCCTGGGAAGCGGGCCGCGAGCCGACCGGCGAGACCCGGACGCGTTACGCCTACCTGCTCGACGGCCTCCGGGCCAGACTCGAAACCCCCGACCCGCCGCCTCCGCCGGCGCCCGCGCCCGAGCCGGCACCGACCCCGTCGGCTCCCGCCGCCGCAGCGGTACCGGAGGACGACGTCGCCGAACTCGCCGTGGCCCAGCCGTGCGTCCTGTGCGGGCACCCCGCCCGTCACGAGGTCGAAGGATTCGCGCAGCACCTGGACCCCGCGGAGTGCGGCGGGAGCACCCGCGCCGCGACGGGCCCGGCCGCCGGCCACCGTCCGCCGGTCCCCGCAGCGACAGGCGCGGCCCCCGGCCGCCGCTCGCCGGTTCCCGCCGCGACGCCCCCCTCGCGGGCCTCGGCGCCGAGTCGGCGTGCCTTCCAGGAGCCCGCGCCGACCCCGCTCGGCGCCGTGCAGGACGCCGTGCGCGGCGCGCTGGAGAAGTGCGGCGGCGATGCCGAGGCCGCGACCGCGGAGCTGATCCGCACCGCCATTCCCGACGCCATGGCGCTGCTCGACCAGTGCCGCACCGGCGCCCGCTACGAGATCGTCGGCCACCCGCCGCTGCCCGGAATCCTCCGGAAGAAGACCTCGCGCGGCGCGGACGAGATCTGGGAGGCGCGCCCCAAGTGGACCCGCCCGGCGCTGCCGGCCGGGCCCCAGGAGATCACCGCCCTCGACATCAACGGCGCCTACCTCAGCGCCCTGAAGACCCATCTGCCGCTCGGCGCCCTGGAGCACCACAGCGGGGGGGCACACGACCGGCGCCGGGCCGGGGTCCACCTCGTCACGCCGCCCGAGTGGGAGCACGAGGCCTACCTCCCCAACCCGCTGGGGTCCCGCGACGAACCGGGTCCCCTGTGGATCACCGAGCCGACCCTCCGGCTCCTGCTGCGGCTGTCCTCACCCTCGTACGGCCTGTGCGAACCGCCCGTCGTGCACGAGTCGTTCACCTCGGGAGCGACCGAGAACCTCCTGGAGAAGTTCCGCAACACCCTCCGCGACGCCCGTGCCGCCGCGCTGGAGGCCGGGGACGACGTCACGCTGGAGTACGTGAAGGCGATGTACTCGAAGTTCGTGGCCACGATGGGGGAGTCGAACTTCAACCGGGAGCTGTACCGCCCCGACTGGATGCACCTCATCCGCTCCCAGGCCTTCGCCAACCTCTGGACCAAGGCCTACAAGGCGCACGACGCCGGTCTGACCGTCGTCCGCGCCATGGGCACCGACGAGCTGCACGTCATCGGTGACTGGCGGCGGGTCTTCCCCGAGGGGCGTGGCGTCTCCGAGGTGAAGGTCAAGGACGTCTACTCCGCGCAGGAGGACGGCTGACGGGCGGCCGGCTGACGGGCGGCCCCGGTCAGCCGCGGCCGGCGGAGCCCGCCGGGTGACGCAGTGCCGAGGCGAGCATCAGACCGGCGCCGCGGACGACGCTCGTCGAGGGGTCGTTCGCGAGACGGAGACGGGCCCGGAGGACGTGGGCGAGACGACTCGTCACGTCCAGGCGCAGGGCGCCGCCGCCGGTCACCAGGACGCCCCGGCGCAGCGCCCTGCGCACGGCGCCGGTGCGGTCGTGCCGCCACAGGTCGCTCACCATGTCGGCGGCCGTCCCGGCCACCGTGTCGGGTGCGCTGCCCGACTCCGGGAGGTCGTCGAGACCCACCTCGGCCAGCCGGGCGTCCTCGACGAGGCCGTCGACGACGAGCGTGACCTCGGTCAGTTGCGCGCCGAGGTCGACGACGAGGAGGGGGCCGCCGCCGGGCGGGGCCGCGTAGGCCGCGGCGGCGCGGGCGCTGTCCACCGAGATGACCCGGACCGGGCCGAGCGCGTCCACCACCCGCCGCGTCGCGGCCCGCTCCTCGGGAGCGGCGAGGACGGGGTGGGTCAGCATGACCACGGTGCCCTGCCCGGGGTCGTCGTCGCCCGGGGCCGAGGCGGCGAGGCGCCGGAGCAGCCGGAGCTGGGAGTCCGTGTCGGTCACCCGGCCGCGGCGCACCGGGACGCTCGGGACGTCGGCGAAGACGCCCGCGCCCGGTGCCCAGGCGCGGGTCCGGGAGCTGCCGATGTCCAGGGCGATGCCCCGCAGCGGCCGCCCCGTGTTCAGGCCGTCGACCGCTGCTGCTCCGAACGATCCCATCGCTTCCGTCCATTCCCTGCGGACCCGCTGAATACGAGGCCGATTCGGTCCCTCACTATGCAGTATCCGTGGCGGGAACGCCATGGAGGTATGGGATCGAAGGTACTGATGTGAGGTCGCCCGGCTCCTCGTACCAGAGGTGCAGGGTTCCCTGCGGCAGCGCGGCCAACGGCCACCGGCCACCGGCACCCCGTCGGGGGGCGGTCGGTGGCCGGGTGGGGAGGCTCGGGCGCGTCAGGACAGGACCTTGGCCTTCGCCTTCTCGAACTCCTCGGGCGTGATGGCGCCCTTGTCCTTCAGTTCCGCGAGCCGGGCGAGTTCGTCGGTGGCACTCCCGCCACCGGCCCCGCCGCCGGCCCCGGGCGTCCCGGCGGCATTGCGGATGTAGGCCTGGAACGCCGCCTCGTTCTCCTTGGCCTGCTTGGCGTCCCTCTCGCCCATGCTCCTGCCCCGGGCGATGACGTAGACCAGCACGCCGAGATACGGGAGCACGATGCAGAAGATCAGCCACCCGGCCTTGGCCCATCCGTTGAGTGAGTGGTCCCGGAAGATGTCGGTGACCACCTTGAAGAGGAGGAACAGCCACATGATCCAGAGGAAGAACCACAGCATGGTCCAGAAGAGGTTGAGGAGGGGGTAGTCGTCCATTCCGGGCACACTCCGTTCCCACCCCGGCCGGGAGAGCCAGGCGTTTCAGCGAGTCTCACCCGGTCCGCACGCCCTCGCACGTCGTGGAGGGCCGCCCGGCCTCCGGCGAGCGCCGCCCGCCTCTCCCGAGGTCGGCTCAGCCGCGGTGCAGGGCGGCCAGCGCGCGGTCGGCGTGGGCGCTCATGCGCAGCTCGCTGCGGACCACCTCGCGGACCCGCCGGTCCTGGCCGATCACGAACGTGACGCGCTTCGTCGGCGCGAGCGAGAACCCGCGCTTCACGCCGAACCGCTCGCGCACGGCGCCGTCCGGGTCGGACAGCAGCGGGTAGCCGAGCGAGTGCCGCTCGGCGAACTCCTGCTGGCGTTCCACCGCGTCGGTGCTGATCCCGACGGGCAGGGCGCCGACGGCGCGGAACTCGGCGGCGAGGTCGCGGAAGTGGCAGGCCTCGGCGGTGCAGCCCGGGGTGAGCGCCGCCGGGTAGAAGAAGAGGACCACCGGGCCCTCCGCGAGCAGGCCGGTCAGGGAGCGGGGGGTGCCCGTCTCGTCCGGCAGGCTGAAGTCCTCGACGAGGTCACCGACGTTCATTTGAGGCCCGTCCCGATCCGTACCCGCTCCGCCACCGGCGCCTCCGGTGGCCGGCCGGTGACGTTACCGCACGGTAGGACGCGGCGTCACCCTTCCGGGCGTACGTCAGGCCGGCTGCCCCGCCGCGGCCTCCGCCGTCGCCGTCGCTGTCGTCGTCACGGCCGAGCGGGCGTCCGCAGGCCCGGTCTCCGTCGTCCCGCCGCGCTGCCCGCGTCCCGCGGCACGCCGGTCGAGCACGTCGAGGGCCCGCTCGCCCCAGCGCAGGTTCTCCTCCTCGAAGAACCGGCCGCGCATCAGCGTGAGGTACGGTCCGACCCGCTCCGCCTCGGCCAGGTACGCGTCCTCGTCCCGCCCCGCGAGCATCCACTCGCGCAGCCGGTCGTAGCGCGCCAGCTTCGCCCGCGAGGCCTCCATCCGCTGCGCCACGAAGCCGCGGACCGCCGCCGTGTCGCCCTCGTCGCAGGCCTGCACCTGGACCAGCAGCTCGTCGCGGACGGCGCTGGGGCGGGGCGGCGTCGAGGTGTAGGCGGCCAGATCCCGCATCCCGGGCTCCGTCAGGCTGAACATCCGCTTGTTGGGACGCCGTTCCTGCTCCACCACGCGTGCCGTGATGAGACCCGCCTCGGCGAGCTTGTCGAGCTCGCGGTAGAGCTGCTGCGGGGTGGCTGCCCAGAAGTTGGCGACGGACACGTCGAAGATCTTGGCCAGGTCGTATCCGGAGGCCTCGCCCTCCAGGAGAGCTGCGAGGACGGCGTGCTTGAGCGACATCCGGACACGCTAGCAGCAGCTTGAATAGTTCCCTCCGCACCTATTCAACCGCTGGACGATCACCGGCCGGACGGGTGTTCCTCGCTGGCACGTCCGTCCGCCGCCTGCCTAGGGTGGAGAGAGGGGACGGCAGATCCGAGGGGCAGCGCGATGGGCAGCGACACGTTCGTCTACACCACCTACATCCGGACCACCCCGGACGAGCTCTGGAAGGCGCTCACCGACCCGGTGTTCACCCGCCGCTACTGGGGGGTGGCCTTCGAGACGGAGTGGACCCCCGGCGCCCCCATGGTCTGGGACGAGGGCGGACGCCGGACGGAAGACCCCGAGCAGGTCGTACTCGCGGCAGAACCGGGCCGCCTCCTCGCGTACACCTGGCACTCGTTCACCCCGGCCTGGGCGGAGGCCGTCCGTCTCGGGCACGACGTGTACGAGCGCCTCGCCCGCGAGCGCCGGTCCAAGGCGACCTTCCTGATCGAACCCTCCGGCGACACCGTCAAGCTCACCGTCACCCATGACGAGCTGGAACCCGACGGCCTGATGAAGGACATGATCGGCGAGGGCTGGCCCGCGCTGCTGTCCAGCCTCAAGTCCCTTCTGGAGACGGGCGAGGAACTCCCGGAACCACCCCGCTGACCCGTGGCCCGCGCCCTGCTGGCCCATTCGAGTCGTCTCGGCCGCCTCTCCGCCGCCACGCCCGGCGTCTTGATCATCTTTCTGTCCTCTCATCCGTTTTGATGCTTGGGTCGGCGCCGCCCGCCGACGCCGTCGAAGGAACGGGGAGGGTGTCGGACGTGTCGCCACGCGGATACGTACGGGGGTGGGGAGCGCTCTCCCTGGCCGTCGGAGCCGTACTCGTCGGTACGGCGGCCCAGTCGCCCGCCCACCCCGGCGCGGGACCGGCGGCCGGGGCCCCGGAATCCACCGCCGTCGTGGCGGTGGACGGCTGCTCCGCCGGCGGGCCGTGCTCGGCGCCCCGCCGGAGCGTCGTGCTGAGCGGCGGAGCCGTCCTCACCGGAGAGCCGCTCACCTTCGGCAGCCGGCTGACCGGCCCCGTGGAACTCGTCCTGCGCACCCCGGGAAGGCTCGCCGACGTCACCGTCACCGACCAGCGCGGCCGCCGTGTCGCCGGTGCGCCGAGCGCCGACGGCACCCGATGGACCAGCGCGGCGCCGCTGCCCGCCGGAGCCCGCTACACCGCACGGCTCGTCGTCGAGCGGCCCGGCGCGGACGGGCCCCGCCGCCGGGTCGCCCGCCTGGACCTCCGTACCCCCGTCGCTCCCGCCGGGGAACGGCTCACCGTCACCTTCGGACCGGACGACGGCGGCACGTACGGCGTCGGCCGGCCGCTCACCGCCGAACTCAGCCACCCCGTGCCGGCGGACCGACCCGAGGCCCGCCGGATCGTCGAGCGCGCCCTGAAGGTGCGCACCGAACCCCGTGTCGAAGGCTCCTGGTACTGGGTCGACTCGACGACCCTCCACTACCGGCCGCGGACCTACTGGCCCGCCCGCGCCACGGTCCGGGTCAGCAGCGCCCTCGACGGCGCGTGGGTCACCGGCGACCTCTACGGCGGACGATCCCGGCCCCTCACCTTCACCACCGGTGCCCGGGTCGAAGCCGTCACCGACGTCGCCGCCCACGAGATGACCGTGTACCGCGACGGCCAGGCCCTGCGCACCCTCCCCGTCACCACCGGCAAGGCCGGCTACCGCACCCGGGGCGGCATCAAGGTCGTCCTCGGCAAGGAGCCGCTCGTGCGGATGCGCGGCGACTCCATCGGGATCGCCAAGGGCAGCCGCGACTACTACGACCTCAAGGTCCGCTGGGCCACCCGGGTGACATGGAGCGGTGAGTACCTGCACGCCGCGCCCTGGTCGCTCGACGCGCAGGGCAGCGAGGACGTCAGCCACGGCTGCACCGGCATGAGCACCGCCGACGCCGCCTGGCTGTTCGCCACCGTCCGCGAGGGCGACCTCGTGCGTGTCGTCAACGGGTACGGCGAGCCCATGAGCCCCTTCGACAACGGCTACGGCGACTGGAACCTCAGCTGGCCCGAGTGGCAGCGGGGGAGCGCCCTCGGCCCGGGCGCCGCCGCCCCCCGCTCGGCCACCGCGGCCGCGCTGCGCCCCGCACTGTGAACCGGCGGTCACGGCCCGTGGGCGCGGGGCGGCCACCACGTCGACCACCGCCCCGGCCCGTCCGGCCGACGCGCGGGGCCGGGCCGCACGTCTCCGACGACCCGCCCCCGCGCGTCGGCTCCTACCGGTACTCGACCGTGAGCGTCACCGGCGACGCCTGGTTCACGAAGAGGTACGCCGTCCCGGCCGGCGCCGACGCGAACCCGAGCCGGAACTGCGTGACCCCGCCCCGGTTCAGCGCCGCGAGCGCCTCCGCCGACAGGTCCGTGGACACCGCGCTCCCCGACGGGAACGCGTCGATCCGTGCCGCACCCGGAACCGTGGCCGGGGCCGCCCAGTCCGCCGCCTCGACCGCGCAGCCGCCGAAGCAGCCGGTGCGCAGGTCCACCTGGAGCCGGTTGCCCGCGGGGGACGCCCACGGATCACCGGAGCCGCTGGACCTGGTGACGGTCAGCCAGGCCCGGGTGATCTCCTTGCCCGCCGGCACGCGCGAGGTGTCGAAGGAGACAACCGAGCGGTTCACCTTGCCGTCCGTCCCCCGACCGAGCGCGAGCCCGTACAGGTCCTCCAGGGTGCCCACCGCGGCCCCCGAACCGTCCGCCGCCGCCTTCACGTACCCGTCCTCGGCGTCCGTACTGGACAGGACCGTACGCCCGGAGGCGGGCGGCGGCGTGCCCGCGCCGCGCAGCGCCCGCACCATGCCCATGATCGCCTCGATCTGCTTCCCGCCGTGCCGGGCGTACGCCGTGTCACCGAGGTAACCCCACCAGTTCCAGCAGCCGTTCGGGTTCTCCAGGGTCGCGGTGGGCGCCGCCTGCGGATACAGCACGATCATGTCGTTGGTGTCGGCGTACTCGTTGAGGTACGCGTTCTCCACGAACCGGGTCCCGAACCCCTGGTACGCGTATCCCTGCTTGCAGCCGTGCAGCGCCACGAGCAGCTTGCAGCGCGCCCCCTGGGCGCAGGAGGCCGGGACGTACGCGAAGCCCTCGGCGCCCATGGACAGGGCGGCCGCCGAGCCGCCCGGCGCGTAGGCGTTCTGGTCGAAGCGGATCAGCGAACCGCCCGTGCCGGAACCGGGCGCCGCGACCGAGCCGAACAGGTGCCCGAGCAGCGCCCCCTCGGCGTCGATGCCGCAGTTGTTGAGGAACGGGGTCTGCGTCACCGTGCAGGAGTTGGGGCCGAGCGGAGTGATCCAGGCGTGCCCCGCCGCCGTCGACCGGTTGTACTGCACCCGGGCGCCGAAGCGTCCGTAGTAGTCGGCGAGCGCGTCCACCACCGGCCGTTTGACCGTCGAGTCGCCCGAGCCGCCGAACACGTACACCGGGTCACCGGCCAGATTCGCCACCGGATCGACCTGCCCCTGCGCCGACCGGTCGCGGGTGGCCTGCTCCAGGGCGCCGAGCTGGAGGTCCTGTGTGGTGTCCATGCAGGCGTTGAGCGCCGTCGCGAGCACGCCCCGGGCGCAGTCGTACGGCCCCGACGCGAACACCGCGGAACCCTCGAACGTCCCCGAGTACGCCACGTGCAGCTGCGTGGCCATGTATCCGCCGGAGGACACACCGGCGCTGAAGACGGAACCGATGTCGTAGCCCTGGAGCGTGCCGGGCACCGGCGGGGGAGCGGCGGCCCCGGCGGGGCTCGCGGTGGGGAACAGGGTCGCGGCGACGCACAGCAGCAACGCGGCGATGCGGCGTGGCCCGCGGGGGCGGGTGGGACGGGGTGAACGCATGGGGTCTCCCGGGCGGCTCGTACCTGACGGAGGGTCGGCCGGGAGGCTATGGGCGTCCGGCGGCCCTCCTCCATGGGCGAGGACGCCACAATCCGGCCACTCCGGTATGGCGGCCCGTCACCTGGCAGCCGCCGAGGGGGCATCCGGCGCGAGCTGCGAGGATGTGGCCATGGAGCACCATGAGGAGAAGGACGGCCGACTGGCCGAGGCGGTCGCGCTGCGCGAGAAGGGCGAGCGGGAGGAGGCCCGCGAGCGGCTCGTCGCCCTCGCCGCCGAGTACCCGGACGACGCGGAGATCGCGTACCAGACGGCCTGGGCGCACGACGTCCTCGGTCTGGAGGCGGCGGCCGTGCCGTACTACGAGCGCGCCCTCGCGGGCAGCGGGCTCGACGCCGAGGACCGGCGAGGGGCGTTCCTCGGTCTCGGCAGCACCCTCCGGGTCCTCGGCCGGTACGAGGAGTCCGTCGCCCTCCTGACCGGCGGCGTCGAGGAGTTCCCGGAGGACGGCTCGCTGCGGACCTTCCTCGCGATGGCCCTCTACAACACCGGCCGGCACCACGAGTCGACCCGTCTGCTGCTGCGGCTGCTCGCGGCCACCAGCGACGACCCGTCCGTGCGGAGCTACCGGAGAGCCATCGAGCACTATGCCGAGGACCTCGACGCGGTCGAGTGACCGCCGGCCGACCGGAACCGGTCACGGAGTCCTCCCGCGACCCCGGCGAGGCCCCGAGGGGGAGAGATCAGGACTCGGCCGGGCCGGGTTCACGCGGTGCGCGCCGGGTCCGCCGCAGCCCGACGGCGATCACGGAGGCCACGGCGACGCCGAGCCCCGACAGGACGGCCGGGTGGGACAGGGCGGCGGTGCCGAGCTGCTGGGCGAGGACGAAGACGCCCACGGCGACGACGAACCAGCCGAACGCCGAGCGCAGCGCGTCCTGCGGGACGCGGCCGGCGAGCCGCCCGCCGACCAGGCCCCCGGCCACCGCCGCGGCGGTCACGGTGAGGGCGAGCCGCCAGTCGATCCCGACGCCGGAGAGGTGCCCGGCCAGACCGGCGAACGAGTTCATCGCGATGACGAGGAGCGACGTGCCGACCGCGATGCCCATCGGGAACCCGCCGAGGACGGCGAGGGCGGGGACGAGGAGGAAGCCGCCGCCGGACCCGACCAGCCCCGTCACCGCGCCGACCGCGAGCCCCTCCGCGGCGATGTGCCGCAGCGGCAGATCACGCTCCGCGGGCCGCGCCGCCTCTCCGCCGTCCCGTGGCCGGCGGAGCATCGCCACCGCCGTCGCCAGCATCATCAGGGCGAAGGCCACGAGCAGGGCGGTGCCCGGGACGTACTCGGCGAGGCGCCCGCCGCCGTAGGCGCCGGCCATGCTGAAGGCTCCGAAGAGCAGACCGGTCCGCCAGCGCACCCGCAGCGCCCGCGCGTGCGGGACCAGGGCGGCCAGACTGGTGACGCCCACCACGAACAGCGAGGTGGCGACGGCCTCCTTGGTGTCCTGGCCGGCGAGGTAGACCAGGATCGGCACGGTCAGGATCGACCCGCCGCCGCCGAGGACGCCGAGGCTCATGCCGACGACCACGGAGGCGGCGACGACCAGGGCTGTCACCGCGTGCTCCGCAGCTCCGCGATCACAGTGCGGAGGTCGGGGCGCGGCCCTCGGTTGTACGGCAGCCGGGACAGCAGGACGCCCATGGCGCAGGAGTTGCTGAGCGCCGCGTAGGTCAGTCCGGCGCCGACCGCGGTGCCGATCAGGTGCGCGCCGGGAACGAACACCCCGACGAGGCCGGTGGTGAGGACGATCGAGCCGGCGACGAGCCGGACCTGGCGCTCCATGTCCCATCGCTCGGGGCCCCGGTTCACCGGCGCGCCGGTCGCCTCCCAGGCGACGATCCCGCCCTGAAGGACGCGGAGGTTCGGCAGTCCGGTGCCGGCCAGGGCCCGCTCGGCCTGCGCGGCACGCTGCCCGGAGCGGCAGACGAGCACGACGTCCTCGTCGAGGTGGGCGACGAGTTCGGCGCGGTACTCGCGCAGGGTGTCCAGGGGCACGTTGTACGAGCCGGGTATGTGCGACGTCCGGAATTCGGCGGGCGTGCGGACGTCGAGCAGGCGGGGCGCCTTTCCCTCCTGGACGAGCTGGTGCAGGGCGGCGGGGGTGAGGCCGTGGCTGGGTGCGGGGATGTGCGCGGGGGTGGGTGCGGGAATGGGCGCGGGGGTGGTGCTCATGGCGTTCCTTGCGATCGCCCGCCTTTACCCCGGGGGGTATCTGCGGGAGCTGGTGGGGCCCGAGGGGTTCACGGTTCGGGAGGGGTGTCGAGAGCGGTGGGGAGAGGGGGTGTGCGGGGTGCCGCGCGGGAGGGGAGCGCGGCGACGCCGGTCAGGCGCTCGCTGGCTCCGCGGACAGCGCCCAGGCGGCGTATCCGCCGAGGACGTCGGAGACGTCGGTGAAGCCGCGGCTCCGCAGCAGGCTCGCTGCGACGGAGGAGCGGTGGCCGCCGGCGCAGTGCAGGACGAGGGGCCGGTCGCCGGGCAGCTCGCCGCTGCGCGCGGGCAGTTCGCTCAGGGGGATGTGCAGGGCGGCCTCGATGAGGCCGGTCGCCTCGCGCTCGCCGAGGGTGCGGACGTCCACGACGACGGGCGGGTTGTCGCCGCCGAGGGCCGCGCGCAGCCACGCGGCGGTCACCCGGCTCGCCGGGGAGACCTCGTCGGCGAGCGTCTCCAGGGCGTCCTCGGGGTTGCGCAGATAGCCCGCGACCCGGTCGAAGCCGATCCGGGCCAGCCGGGTGACGACCTCCTCCTCGCGGTTCTGCGCGGCCAGGACGACCAGTTCGGCGGCCGGGTCCAGGACGGTACCGGCCTGCTCGGCGAACCGTCCGTCGGCGGGAACGTTCACGGCGCCCCGCAGATGCCCGGCGGCGAACTCCCGCGGGTCGCGGGTGTCCACCACGACCGCTCGGGCGGCACGCAGCGCGGTGAACTCGGCGAGCGTCAGCGGCCGGGGGGCCGCCGTGGCGTCGTAGCGGGCGCGGTCCCTGCGGTTCAGTGCGGCGTCGTAGGCGAAGTAGCCGGGCGCGGCGGTCTGTCCGGCGGTGACGAGCGCGACGAACTCCGCGCGGCCCATGGGCGCGCAGGCGTAGTTGGTGGCGCGCTGCTCGCCGATGGTGGAGCGCTTCGCGGTGGAGAGGTTCTTGCCGCAGGCCGACCCGGCGCCGTGCGCGGGGAAGACGCGGACGGCGTCGGGGAGGCGCATCAGCTTGTTCTGGACGCTGTCGTGGAGCATCGCGCCGAGCTCCTCGGCGCCGACGCCGACGGAGGCGAGCAGGTCGGGGCGGCCGACGTCACCGATGAACAGCGCGTCGCCGGTGAGGACGCCGTACGGGACGGTGTCGTCGGGGTGCTCGTACACGAGGACGCTGATCGACTCGGGCGTGTGCCCCGGGGTCTCCATGATCCGCAGGGTGACGTCGCCGAGGGGGATCCGCTCGCCCTCGGCGAGCGGGCGGATCGGGTACTCGGTCTCGGCCCGGCGGCCGTAGCCGATCCAGGCGCCGGTCTGATCGGCCAGCTCCAGGTGCCCTGCGACGAAGTCCGCGTGGAAGTGCGTGTTGATCACGCCCACCACCGTCAGGTCGCGGGCGGTGGCGTCGGCGAGGTACTCGGCGACGTCCCGCCGCGGATCGACGACCACCGCCCGGCCGGTCTTCTCGTCGGCGATCAGGTACGACGCCTGGGAGAGGCAGTCGAGGTAGTACTGGTGGAAGATCACGAGATTCCCTTCAATACCCCCGCGGGTATTTACGGGCTCGACCGTAGGCCGACCCGCGAAGGGAAGTCAAATACCCCCGAGGGTATTCTGGAGTCAGTCGTTCACCGCCGTCAGCAGCACCACGGCGTCGTCCAGGGCGGTGACCCCGTGCCGTTCCGTGAGCATCCGCAGCGTGCCCGTCGGCAGCTCCTCCGCCCGGCCGGCCACCGTCAGGTTCACCCGGCCGCGCAGCACCTGGAGGCTCGCCGCCGGCGGCGAGTTGTGCTCGTCCAGGGACGTGCCCGCCGTCAGTGCGATGACGGACTGCCGGAGCACGCCGTCGTGCACGATCAGTTGGGCACTGCGCCCGTGCGGCGAGGTGCGGGCCGCGGCCATGTGCTCGTCGGCGAGGGCGGTGAGGTCCAGCTTCATGACTCTCCCTGCGGGGTGCGCGGGCGGACACCTCCAGCCTTCCGTGTGGCGTCCGGGACGCAAGTCGGGGCCGCCGGTCGTGCCGAGCGCGCCACCACCACCCCGCCGGCCGCGACGAACGTCCCGGCCGCGAGCAGCGCGGCCGGCCAGCCGTGCTCGGCGTACAGCCAGGTGCCGACCAGGGAGCCGAGCGCGCCACCGCCGAACGTGGCCAGCATGAAGACCGTGTTGACCCGGGCCGCCACCGCCGTGCCGATCCCGAAGATCCTCGCCTGGTTGGCCACCTGGCTGGAGCTGACCCCCACCACCAGCAGATTCGCCCCGGCCACCAGGGCCACGGGGGAGTACGGGGCAAGGCCCGCAGCGCCGAGACCGAGCCCCGCGAGGACCAACCCGGCGGTGCTCACGACCCGCGGCCCGTACCGGTCGGTGAGGGATCCCGCCGACGCGGAGAGCAGCGCGCCGGGCAGCGTCAGCACCCCGAAGAGGCCGGCGGCCCCCGGCCCGTACCCCAGAGGCGGGGACGCCAGATGGAAGGCGAGCACCGCCCAGAAGACGCTGAACGCGGCGAAGACACAGGCACCGAGCAGCGCCGACGTCCGCAGCGCGCGATGGGCCACCAGGAGCCCGGGCAACCCGGCCAGGAGCCCGGCGTACGAGGTCGGGCCGCGCACCCCCAGCCGCTCGGGGAGCCGCCGGGGCAGCACGCACAGCAGGGCCGCGGTGGCCGCGGCGGCCACCAGATAGGCCACCCGCCAGCTGCCGCTCGCATCGGCCACGGCGCCCGAGACCGTACGGGACAGGGTCGAGCCGAGCGTGAGCCCGAGCCCCACGAGCCCCACGGTCCGGCCCCGCCGTCCGGGGCCCGCCAGCACCGCGGCCACCGGCGTGAGGATCTGCGGCAGCACCGTGGTCGTGGAGAGCGCGAGCGTCGCGAGCGTCAGCGTCACCACGCCGGGGGCGGCGGCCCCGACGAGCAGCGCCGCGCAGGTGAGGACCAGCAGCACCGAGGTGAGGCGGCGCAGCCGCGCGGTGTCGGCCAGCGGCACGAGCGTCAGGATGCCGAGCGCGTACCCGAGCTGCGCGGCGGAGGCGATCAGCCCCGCCGTCCGCTCCGAGACGTCGAGGCTCTGGGCGACGGCGGCGAGGAGCGGCTGCGGGAAGTAGATGTTGGCGACGGCGACGGCACCCGCGACGGCGAAGAGCAGCACGTTCACGGGCCGGTCGGAGGCCGGATCACCGGCGGGGGAGGCGGCGGAGGCAGGGGACGGCAGGGCCACGGAGTCTCTTCCGTACGGGGGAGGGGAACGCCCCAAGGCTCCCCGCCGCCGCCCCCGCGGAACAAGGTGGCATCATGAAACCGGCGTTGAGCCACGCTCAACGATCGGCATCACGGAGGAGGGGGCCGGTGCTCGAACGGTACGAGCTGGAGACGTTCCTCACCCTCGCCGAGGAACTCCACTTCGGACGCACGGGCGAGCGCCTCGGCGTCTCCACCGGCCGGGTCAGCCAGACCGTCAAGAAACTGGAACGCCGCTTCGGCACCCCGCTCTTCGTCCGGACCAGCCGCAGGGTCGCCCTCACCCCCGTGGGCCGGCGCCTCCACGAGGACCTCCTGCCCGCCTACGAGCTCATGCGGGCCGCCCTGGAGCGCGCCACCGAGGCCGGCCGCGGCATCCACGGCCGGCTGCGCACCGGCTTCGGCACCCCCTGGGGCGGCGAACTGCTCACGGCCGCCGCCGACACCCTGACCGCCCGCCACCCCGGCTGCGAGATCACCGTCCGGGAGGTCCCGCTCGACGGCGGCGTCCGGCTCCTCCAGGACGGCTCACTGGACCTCCAGCTCACCGCGTTCCCCGTGCGCGAGCCGGACCTCACCACCGGCCCCGTCGTCCTCCGCGACGCGCGGGTCCTGCTGCTGCCCGCCGCGCACCCGCTCGCCGCCCGCGCCTCCCTCGGCCCCGAGGACCTCGCGGGCCTGCCGCTGATCACCACCGAGGGCGCCAACCCCCGCCACTGGATCGACCACCACTACCCCCGGCGCACTCCCTCCGGGGCGGTCGTCGGGCGCGGCCCGGTCGCGGCCACCTGGCAGGAGGTGCTCTCCCACGTCACCGCGGGCCGCGGCGCCGCGCCCGGCGCCGCCCGGGGAGCCAGGTACCACCCGCGCCCCGGCATCGCCTACGTCCCGCTGCACGGCGTCCCGCCCCTGGAGTACGGCCTGGTCTGGCCCACCGCCGCCGACTCCGCCCTGCTCAGGGCCTTCGTGGCGGCGATCGGCACGGCGTAGGGGGCCGGGGGAGGCCTTCGCAGCTCAGGCCGCGTCGGACGGGACCAGCGTCCCCGCCAGGTGGTCGTACGCCACGTGCGCGTGCAGCCGGACGCCGGTGACCAGGGTGCCGTCGTCCGCGTAGAAGTGCGGGTTGTGGTTAGTCACCAGACCCCGCCCGCCCGGCACGGGGACCGGCCGCCCCGAGGCGTCCAGGGTCGCGTCCTGGACGCCGAGCATCACGTACAGGCCGCCGAACCGGCCGACCAGCTCGGACACGTCGTCGTACCCGAGGGTCGCCCCCGTCTCCACCACCCGCTCCGGGCCGACCACCCGGCGGAAGGTCGGCAGCCCCGCCTCGACCCACGGCCCGGAGTTGTGCACCGGAGGAACCGGCTGCAGGTACTCGACCGTGGCCGTCGCCCCGAAGGCGGCGGCCGAATGCTCGGCGAGCGTCGTCAGGCGCTGCTGCACCCGCACCATGTCGGACTCCACGGCACAGCGGACCGTCCCCCACAGCGTCACCGTCTGCCCGACGATGTTGAAGCGGCCGACGTCCTCGACGTGCCCGATGGACACGGTGACCGGGTCGAAGGCCGAGACCTGCCGGTACAGCTGGCCGATGCCCGTCAGGACCGCCCCCACCGCCGGCATCGGGTCGACGCCCTCCCAGGGCGTCGAGCCATGGGTCTGCTTGCCGGTGACGACGATGCGGACGAGGGTCGAGGCACCGTACTGGTTGCCGACCCGGTAGCCCACGTACCCCTTCGGATGCGGCGTGACGTGCAGCCCGAAGGCCATCGTCGGCACCGGATCGTCGAAGGCGCCCGCCTCCACCATCGCCCGCGCCCCGCCCTGCTCGGTCACCGGGGGGCCCTCCTCGGCCGGCTGGAACACGAACAGCACCGTGCCCGGCAACCGGTCGCGCACCCCGGCGAGGACCGTCGCCGCGCCGAGCAGCGCCGCCGTGTGGCAGTCGTGTCCGCAGGCGTGCGACACCGGGAACGGGCCGCCCGGATAGTCGGCGTCGACCACCGCGGAGGCGAAGTCCGCGCCGCACGCGTCGCGGACCGGCAGCGCGTCCATGTCCGCCCGCAGCGCCACGACCCGTTCCCCGGGCGCCCCGCCGCGCAGGACGCCCACGACGCCGTGCCCGGCGATGCCCGTACGGACCTCGTCGAGGCCCAGGGCGCGCAGCTGGTCGGCCACCAGGCGGGCCGTGTTCACCTCGCGGTTGGAGAGCTCCGGGTGCTGGTGCAGGTGGTGCCGCCAGGCCACCACCTGATCCGCCACCTCGGCCGCCCGCTTGTCCAGTTCCTCGTGGATCGCCTCAGTGTCCATCCCGCCAGGCTGCCATCCGGAGCCCAACCCGGCACCGTGTCCACACCGTTCAGATGCCGGCGGACCACCGCGCGGGCTCGGCGCCGGGGTCGCGCGACGGCGTACCCGCCGGGAACGGCTCCGGCCCCCACCCTCTCGGGTGGGGGCCGGAGCCGTTTCGGCCTGCGAGCGGCGTCAGCCGGTGAAGACCTCGGTCAGGGACCAGATCGCGAGTCCCGCCATGCAGATGCCGCCGATGCGCTGCACGGTCTTGAGCGGAACGCGCTTCGCGATGAACCGGCCGGCGACCAGGGCGAGCGCGGAGACGCTCATCAGGGCCGCGAGCGAGCCGATCGCCGTCGACCAGGTGCCGTTCGTGGCGGCCAGGTTGGCGGTGGTGATCTGGGTGAGGTCGCCCCACTCGCTGATGAAGACGGCCATGAAGGCGGTCGAGAAGACGGGCAGGAAGCCCGTGACGGTCTTGCCGCCCTCGTCGGCCTCGTCGTCGTCGCCCCCGCCGCGCAGCAGCATGAACGCGCCGAAGCCGAACAACAGGGCCGAGACCAGCTTCACGGACCAGCCGGGGAGCAGCCCGAGCAGGCTGCCGGCTCCCACGGCGATGGCGACATGGGCCAGGAAGGCGGTCGAGGTGCCGATCCAGACATAGAGGGGACGCATCCGCGTGCCCATGGCGAGGGACGCGAACATCGTCTTGTCGGGAAGCTCGGCGAGGAAGATCAGCCCGAAGGCGGTGAGGATCGCCAAGGGGTCGAGGTGCATACCGGGGCTCTCTGCTCGGTCCGGGCCCGTGGACTCGGCACGGCGCCTCGGTGGGCGACGGGAGGACCACTCGGCCCGGCATGACGGACCACGCCCACGGAAGCGCGGACGCGGTTGATGCCTGGCCGAAGGTCTCGCCCGTCCGCGTCACGCGGACCCGGTCACCGGGAACCCGAGGGCTCCAGTATGTCGACGACCGATTCGCAGGGCTACTCCCCTTCGCAGTCCCTCAGTGTAGCGGACGGGGGCGCGAGAGTGAGTAGACGTTGTCTACGGCGATCGGTAGACAGTGTCTACTCGATCTTGGTAGACAGTGTCCATGAACGACGGACCCGAAGATCATCAGCCCGGCGCGGACGACGACGGCCTGCGCGGCCGGCTCGTCCGGGCCGGCGTCGAGCTCGTGAACACCGAAGGCGCCCAGGCCCTCTCGCTGCGCGAGATCGCCCGCCGCACCGGCGTCTCCCACGGAGCACCCCGCCGCCACTTCCCGACCCACCTCGACCTCCTCTCCGCTATCGCCCGCCAGGGCTTCGCCGAACTGGCCGCCCGGGTCGCCGAGGCGGACCCCGGCACCGCCGCACCGAGGGAACGCATCGCCCTCCTCGCCCGCGTCTACCTCGACTACGCGACGGACCGACGCGGCATGTACGAGCTGATGTTCCGGCACGACCTGCTGGAGAGCGGCCGGCTCGGACTCCGCGAGACGAGCCTGCCGCTCTTCGGCCGGCTCACCGAACTCGTCGCCCGCGCACGCCCCGACACCCCCGAGCCCGCCGTCCTGGCCGGCGCGCTCTGGGCCAACCTCCACGGCATCGCCCAGCTCTGGCACTGGGGCAGCCTCCCGCTCGCCACCGGCGGTGACGACCCGGCGCCCCTCCTCGCGGCCGCCCTCGACGCCCACCTCGGCCCGGCGGAGCCGGGCAGGTGACCCCGCGCCGCGCCCCCGTCCTGGCATGCAGCGTCGTCGGCGCCGCCGTCGTCGCCCTGGACGGCACCGTCCTCACCGTCGCCCAGCCCGCCCTCCAACACGACCTGCACGCGGCGGTCGGCCAGGTCCAGTGGACCAGCACCGGCTACCTCATCGCCGTCGCGAGCCTCCTGGTCTTCGCGGGCCGCCTCGGCGACCGCTACGGCCACCGCCGGGTCTTCGCCGTCGGCGCCCTCGGCTTCGCCGCCGCCTCCACCGGCATCGCGCTTGCTCCCGGCATCGGCGCGGTCATCGCCCTCCGGGTGCTCCAGGGGGTGTGCGGGGCGCTCCTCCAGCCCGCCACCCTCGGCATGCTCCGCACCGCCTATCCACCCGAACGGCTCGGCACCCCGATCGCCGTGCGCACCGCCGCGATCGGCCTCGCCGCCGCGGCGGGCCCGCTCGTCGGCGGCGCGCTCGTCTCCGCGTACGGCTGGCGCGCGGTCTTCCTCCTCGGCGTACCCCCGGCCCTCGCGATCGGCCTCCTGGCCCTCACCACCCGCGAGCCGAACCATCCGGGTGGCGCCGCCCACCCGCGTGACGCGTTCCATCCGGGTGACGCGTCCGACCCGCGTGGCGCCGCCCGCCCGCGTGGCGCCGCCCGCCCCCGTGACGCGTCCCACCCGCGTGGCGCCGCCCACCCGCGTGACGCCGCCCGCCCCCGGTCCACCCCGCCCGCGCCTTCGGCGGCCCGCGCCGCGCTCGACCCCGGCGGTGCCCTGCTGCTAGCCGTCACGCTCGGACTGCTCGTCCACGGGCTCGTCGAGGCCGCCCGGCCGGGCCGGACGGAAGCGGGACTGCTCGCCTGCGCCGCGGCCGTCGGCGCGGGGCTGCTCCTCGCCCGGCACGAGCGCCGGACCGCGCACCCCCTGCTGCCCGCGGAACTGCTCCGCAGCAGGCCCGTCGTCGCGGGCCTCGCCGTGCTCCTCGCCGCCTCCGCCGCCCTGTTCGGCACCCTCTTCGTGGCGACCTACTTCCTCCAGGACGTCCAGGGACTCGACCCCCTGGGCTGCGCCCTGCGGGTCCTGCCGCTCGCCGCCCTCATGGTGCTCGGCGCGCCGTTCTGCCCGCCGCTCCAGCGCCGCTTCGGCCCCCGGCGCACGGCGACGGCGGGCGCCGCCCTCCTTACCGGCGGGGTGCTGCTCCTCTCCCGGCTCGACGCGGCGGCCGGCGCCCTCGCCGTCGGGGTGAGCGCGGCACTGCTCGGCGCGGGCTTCGTCACCCTGATGGTCACCGCGACCTCGGTCGTCGTGCACCGCGCCCCCGAGGCCCACGCCGGTGTCGCCGGCGGCCTCCAGCAGACCGCGATGAACATCGGGCCCGCGCTCGGCGTCGCCACCGCGACGCTGCTGGTCGCCCTCGTCCCCGGCGGCGGCTTCGTCCCGGCACACGGCGCGGCGCTCCCGGCCCTCACCGTGATCGCCGCGCTCGCGCTCCCCGCCGCACTCGCCCTGCCCGGCGCCGCCCAGCGGCGGGGGACACGCCCGGGGCCCCCGCCACCCCGGCCCGCCCGCCGAATCTGCGTACGATCATGAAATGCCAGCAGGTCAGCGGGGCCGCCCCGACACACCGGCACGCACCCAGCTCAACATCGGCCGTGCGCTGCCGTTTCTGGTCCTGGCCCTCACCTTCGTCGCCGATCTGCTCACCCCGGACCGGGAGCGCTTCGACCGGCTCCTCGTCGCCGCGCCGGCGCTCGCCGCCGTCACCTGGAGCGTGCCGGGGACGATCGGCATCGGAGTGCTCGCGATCGGCGCCCGGCTGCTGCTCAGCGTCATCCGGGGTGAGTCCGCCGCCGCTCCCGAACTCGTCGCCAACCTGACCGTGATCGCCGGGGTCACCGCCGCCGCGGCCTGGGTCAGCCACGTCCGCACCCGCTACGACCAGGACCTGCGCGAACTCACCGCCGTCGCCGAGGTCGTCCAGCGGGTCGTGCTGCGCCCGCTCCCCGACCGCCTCGGCCGCTACGACCTCCACCTGCTGTACGTGGCGGCCGCGGCCAAGGCCAGGATCGGCGGCGACTTCTACGAGGCCGTACGCATCCCCGGCGCCGTGCGCATCATGCTGGGCGACGTCCAGGGCAAGGGCCTCGGCGCGGTCGAGACCGCGTCCGTCCTGCTCGGCTCCTTCCGGGCCGCCGTCAACGACGCCCCCGACCTGGCCCGGCTCGCCGACCGGCTCGACGAGGGCCTCGCCCGCTACGGCGCCTGGGACCCGGACTCCGACGCCGCCGAACGCTTCGCCACCGTCGTCCTCGTGGAACTCCCCGACGGCGAGGACACCGCCCGCCTCCTCAGCTGCGGCCACCCCGCCCCGCTGCTCCAACGCGGGGCCGAGGTCGAGCCCGTGACCTTCACCGACCCCTCGCTGCCGGTCAACCTCGCGGGCCTCGCCGACTCCCACCACCGCATCGAGGAGGTGCCGTTCGGCCCGGGGGACCGGCTGCTCCTCTACACCGACGGGGTCAGCGAGACGCGCGACAAGGCCGGCACGTTCTACCCGCTCGAACTGCGCCTGCGCGGCTGGGCACGGGAACCGGACACGGAACTCCCGGACCTCCTCCACAAGGACCTCACCCGCTACGGCGCCGGAGGCCTGGACGACGACGTCGCCGCCCTGCTCGTGGTGTATCCACCCGGGCCCCGCTGACCCCGACACCACCCCGGCCCGCCGTCCCCAAACATCGACTTCGGGGCGGCTTGTGTCGTTCCCGACCGGTTGCGTGACACGTGCGCCGTTCGTGCGCTCTGGCCGCTCCGCCGCCCATACGTGAGGCTTGCGACCGTCCGCATCGCGGACAGCCACCAGCCCAGTCGAGAGGAACGGGTGCACGTGCCCCAGGAGAACCCCTTCACCACCGGCTCGTCCGAACACTTCCCCGGCTTCCCGGACGTCACGGCGCCGCTGACCGCCGCCGAGACCTCCCGGATCACCGGCCGCGGCCTCTGGGCCGCCGACGGCACGGTGGACCCCGGCGCCGTCCGGCTCGGCCAGACCCTCGCCAACGCCCTCCTCGGCGCGACCACCGACGGAAGCGACGGGGCCGCGGGCACCGGCACCGCCGAGGGCGTCGACACCGCCGCGGCGCTGCTCCCGGCGGAACTCGCCGCGGTCGTCGAGGAGGTGCGCGGCCTTGCGCTGCCCGCGTACCACCGCATCGAAGGCGCGTCGGAGGGCGTCCGCCTCTCCGCCTTCAGCCTGCGCCGGCTCGACCCGGGCCCGCACCCGCTCGTCGTCGTCCCGGCCGGCTGGACCCCCTTCGGCTGGCCGTTGTTCCTCTGGTCGTACCTGGTCCTCGCCCGCAAGGGCTACCACGTCCTCGCCTACACCCCCCGAGGGCTCGGCATCCCCGGCCTGCCCTCCACCTCCAGCGGCCGGATCGACGTCGCCGGACCCCACGACTGGGCCGACGGCTCCGCGGTCATCGACTTCGCCGTCGACCGCTTCGCCCCGAGCGTCATCGGCTTCATGGGAGAGTCCTACGGCTCCGGCATCAGCCAGCTCGTCGCCGCCCACGACGACCGGGTCGCCGCCGTCGTCGCCCTCAGCACCTGGGGCAACCTCGCGACCAGCCTGTACGACCACAACACCCGCCACCTCGCGGCCGTGAAGGCCCTCCTCGCCCTCACCGGCGGGCCGGTCGAGTCCAAGTTCGACGAGGCCAACCAGGAGATCCTCGCCGACTTCCAGGCCGACCGGAACCTGGACGCCGTCGTCGAGTGGGGCCGGCTGCGGGCCCCTGAGTCGTACCTCGACCTGACCAACGAGAACGGCACGCCCACCTTCTTCTCCAACACCTGGCACGAGAGCCTCTTCGCGGTCAACCAGACCCTGGAGACGTTCAACGGCCTCGACGTGCCCAAGCGGCTCAACATGTGGATCGGAGACCACGCCGCGCCCGAGGGCCCGGCCCTCATCGGCCCGCCCACCGTCCGCGGCGAGGTCAACCAGCCCATGGCCGAGGCGTACGCCTGGCTCGACCACCACCTCAAGGGCGAGCGCAACGGCGTGGAGGACTGGCAGGAGGTCTGCAACCAGGTCATGTTCACGTACGTCACCGAGCCCGTGCTCGACCCGGAGACCGGTGAACCGACCGGCGAGAACCGGATCGTCAGGGAGGCCCGCCGGGAGAGCAGCGCGGGCTGGAGCGAGGTCACCCGGAGCACCGAGGTACTCGGCCTCACCGGCGACGGCGCGGGCGGCGCCGACGGCCGGCTCATCCCCGTCGGCGGCGGGGCGCCCGAGGCGGGCGAGAGCGGCTGGCGGCGCGCGTTCCTCGCGGGCGTGGACACCGAGGCCACCGCCATGGACGCGATCATGAAGACCGGTCAGGCGGAGTGGTGGGGCAACCCCAAGATCTACGACACCCGCAAGATCGACCGCAGGCACGCGCTCGCGTGGACGACTGAACCGCTCGTCTCGCCCGACGGCGAGGCGGCGCCGGGCCGCCGGATCCGGGGCATCCCGCGGCTGCGGCTCACGGTCCGCTCCACCGCCACCTCCGCCAGCCTGTACGCCCACCTCCTGGACGTCGCCGAGGACGACACCGCCCGGATCATCAGCCACGAGCCGCTCAACGTCTACGGCCTGACGCCCGACCAGGACACCACCGTCAGCTGGAACCTTCAGGCGGCCGCCTACGACATCGCCTCCGGCCACCGGCTGATGCTGGTCGTCGACAGCAAGGACCCGCTGTACGGCGACGCCTCCGTCACCTGGACCCAGACGGTCCTCAGCTCACCCGAGGGCGAACCGTCCTTCCTGGAACTGCCGCTCGGCTGACCTCCGAGGCCGTACGGGGGCGGGCACGCGGCGCCACGCGCGCGTGCCCGCCCACCCGTGGTGCCACCCGTGGCCGTTCCAGGACGAGGCGTGCGGCCCCGCGGTCCCGTCACCGCGCATCAGCCCCTGGGTGGACGGAACATGGGCCCCGAGTCGGACGCCGGGCCCCCCACGGCCGCCTAGCGTACTTTCATGATCCGATTCACCAGGACGGCAGCGGCCGCCCTCCTCGCCTGCTCCCTCGCCTTACCCGCCGCCCTCGCCACGGCCGCGCCGGCCGCGGCCGCCCCCGACACCGCCTTCGCCACGGCGCCGCTCGCCACCCGGGCCGCGCTTCCCGCGCCCACCGGACCCCACTCCATCGGCAGCACCGTCCTGCCGCTCGTCGACCGGTCCCGCACCGACCCGTGGGTCCCGAGCGCCGACGGACGCGAACTGATGGTCACCCTCCACTACCCGGCCGCACGACACGGCGGCGGCCGCCCCGCGCCGTACGCCACCCCCGAGGAGACGCGGCTGCTGACCGAGTCCCTGGGGACCGGAGCCGCCGTCCCCGCCGACGCGCTCGCCCGGATGCGTACCCACAGCCGGACCGACGCCCGCCCCGCCCCCGGCCGCCACCCCCTCGTGCTGCTCTCGCCCGGCTTCGGCGGCGCCCGCTGGACCGTCACGCACCTCGCCGAGGAACTCGCCTCACGCGGCTACGTCGTGGCCTCCGTCGACCACGCCTACGAGGCGTACGGCGCCGCCTTCCCCGGCGGCCGGACCCTCACCTGCGTGGCCTGCACGGCGCTCGACGACGGCGGGGCGACCGGGAGCCTGGTCACCTCCACCCGCGCCGCCGACATGCGGTTCGTCCTGGACCGGCTGACCGGGCCGCGCCCGGCCTGGCGCCACGCCGGCGTGATCGACGCCCGCCGGGTGGGGATGGCCGGGCACTCCATCGGCGGCGCGAGCGCGGCCACCGCCATGGCGGCCGACCCGCGCATCGACGCCGGGGTCAACATGGACGGCTCCTTCTGGGAGGAGCTCCCGGCGGAAGGCCTGCGCGGCCGCCCGTTCATGATGCTCGGCACCCACGACGGCACGCACCTGCCCGGCGGCACCGACGCCAGCTGGGACCGGACGTGGTCCCGGCTCGACGGCTGGAAGCGCTGGGTGACCGTGGCCGGAGCGGAGCACCTCTCCTTCTCCGACTACCCCGTGATCCAGGACCAGTTCGGGCTGCCCGGCCCCGACCTGCCCGCCGCGCGGGCCGTCGCCGTCACCCGGACCTACGTCACCGCCTTCTTCGACCGGCACCTGCGCGGACTTCCGCGCCCGATCCTGGACGGCCCGTCGTCGGCGAACCCGGAGGTCCACCTCCAGCACCGCTGACCGCTCGCCGACGGCGGCCGCCCAGGAGCGTCGCCCCTCTCAGGAGCGGTACGGGGTGTTCTCCGCCGCCCAGTCGGCAAGGGCCCGCGCGCACTCGGCGACCGCGTCACGCCAGGTGCGCGCGGCGCCGTCGCCGGCCTCGTCGCTGACGTGCTTCACGATGCGCAGCGGCACCCCGGCGAGTTCCGCGGCCGCCGCGAGCGCGTACCCCTCCATGTCGACCAGCGGCGCCCGCTCGGCGAGCCGGGCACGGGAAGCCTCGTCCGAGATGAACGCGTCGCCGGTGGCGAGCACCACGTCACCGCCGTCCGGGAGCGACAGCGGCGCCCCGTAGGTCTCGCCCGTCAGTGTGGCGAGCAGCTCGCCGTCGAGGTCGTGCTGGAGCACGGTGCCGACGACGTGCGTCCCGGTCCAGCCCGGGCGCAGCGCCCCGGCCGTCCCCAGGTTGACGATCCCGGACGGCCGCGGGCCGCGGCCGAGGACGGTCGCGAGCGAGGTCGCCGCGTTCACCTTGCCCATACCGGTCAGCAGCACCGGAAGCGCCGTGTCCAGGTACTGCGCCTCCTCCTTGACCGCGAGGACGAGCAGGGGCCGGTCGGCCGTGATCTCTCCCAAAAGTTCCATGGGGGTCACGCTAGTTCGAGGCCCCGGCCGCCGTACACCCGGGACCGGAACTCGCCCGGTGACCCGGCCGGGGCTCAGCCCAGGGCTTGGCCGCGCTCCGCGAGGACCTCGCCGAGCACGCGCAGCGCCTTCGGGCCGACGCCGTGCAGCGCGGCGAGCTCGGCGGCGGGGACGCCCGCGAGCTGGTCGAGCCGGGTGTACCCGGCCGCGGCGAGCGCGCGGGTTGCGGGCGCGCCGATCGCGCGGGGGAACTCCGTCTCGGGACGGTCGGATCCGGTGGTCGCCATGCACCGATCGTGCCACGCGGGGGAGCGCGGGGGCGTGTCGTGCGGAGGCGATGTCTCAGCCTCAGGTCGAGCGTGAGGCTCAGGCTCGACCTCCGGCTGAGGCTCAGCCCTGCACCGGCTGCCTCCGGCTCGGGCCCAGCCCTACACCGGCCTCCGGCTGAGGCCCAGCCCTACACCGGCAGCAGGCGGCCGATCAGCGCGCCCAGCTGCCGGGCGTTCCGGCAGGGGCGCATCTCGACCAGCTCCGCGTACGCCGGCGCCACCGAATCGCCCGTGCCCCACAGCGACGGCTGCTCGGGGTTCAGCCAGTGGACCCGGCGGGCCCGGCCGGCGATCCGCCTCAGCGCCGCGAGGTTCGGGTCGGCCCCGTTGGTGCGGGCGTCCCCGAGGACGAAGACCACCGAGCGCGGGCCGAGCGCCTCCGCGTACCGGTCGGCGAACTCCCCGAGCGCCGTCCCGTAGTCGCTCTGCCCGTGCCAGCCGGTCAGCTCCGCCTCCGCGAGGATGCGATCGCCGAGCCCCGCCGGGTCCGCCGCGCCCCGGGCGATCAGCCCCGTCACCTCGTCCACCCGGTTGACGAAGGCGAACACCCGCACCCGGCTGAACTGGTCGTGCAGGGCCTGCACCAGCAACATCGTGAACTGGGCGAAACCGGCCACCGAGCCGGACACGTCACACAGCAGGACCAGCTCGGGCCGCCGTGGCGGGCGCCGCCGCAGCACCGGTCGCACCGGCACGCCGCCGGTCGACAGCGAGCGGCGCAGCGTCCGCCGCAGATCGATCTCCCCGCGTGCCGCCCGGCGCCGCCGGGCCGCGAGCCGGGTGGCCAGCTTCCGCGCCAGCGGCCGTACCGTACGCCGCAACTCGTCCAGCTGGGCCCGGCCGGCCAGCAGGAAGTCCACGGAGTCCGCCGTGCCCGCGACCGCGCGGCGGGCGACCCGGTCCCGGCCCTGCCGCTCGGCGACGCGCCGCCGGGCCTCGGTCCGCACCCGCTCGCGGAAGGCCTCGATCCGGCGCCGGATCTCGTCGTCGAGCAGCCGCTCGGTGAACTCGGGGTCCTCGGGCCCGGGAGCCGTCCTGAGCCGCTCCCGTACGCGGGCGAGCAGCGTCTCGGGGCGCAGCCTGGACAGCGTCTGGTACGAGGACCAGCCGTCCGAGCCCGGGGTGGAGCCGAACCCGCCGAACCCGGCGACCGCCTCGGCCGCCAGCCTGTCCAGGGCCGCTCCGTCGCCCGCGGTGAGGGCCTCCGCGAGGCGCTCGCGGAGGGCCGCGAGCGCGGCCGGCGTGTTCCCGTACGCCTCGTCCGGCGCGTCGGCGCGGCCCAGCGGGAAGTACAGGTCGAAGACCCGGTCGAACACCGGGCGCTGCAACTCGGAGTGCAGCAGGGTCGCGGCCAGCGCCTCCCGGACCCGCTCTCGGTCCGTGAACCCGACGGCCTCCAGGGCCCGACCGGCGTCCACGGTCTCGCCGGTCCCGATCCCGAAGCCGTGGTCGCGCAGGGCCGCGACGAGGCCGGTGAGCCGCGCGACGGCCCCGGCCGGTTCCGTCGCGGGCGCGATCGCGGCGCCCGGGGCGGAGTCCCCGGGGGTCACACCGCCTCCAGGTCGAGCTTGGCGGCGGCCTTCACGATGTCCTCCTGGTGCTTGAGGAGCACGCCCAGGGTCTCCCGTACGACCTGCTCGTCGAGCCGGTCCGCGCCGAGCGCGAGCAGGGTGCGGGCCCAGTCGATCGTCTCCGACACCGACGGGACCTTCCGCAGGTCCATCGCCCGCAGGGCCCCCACGACCCGCACCACGGACGTGGCGAGCGCGGTGTCGAGCCCGGGCACCTTGAGGGTGACGATCCGCCGCTCCAGTTCCTCCTCGGGGAAGCCGATGTGCAGGAAGAGGCAGCGGCGGCGCAGCGCCTCGGAGAGCTCGCGGCTCGCGTTCGACGTGAGCACCGTGAACGGCCGCCGGACGGCGGTGATCGTGCCGAGCTCGGGCACGGTGATCTGGAAGTCGCCGAGGACCTCCAGGAGCAGGCCCTCCACCTCGACGTCGGCCTTGTCGGTCTCGTCGATCAGGAGCACGGTCGGCCGTTCGGAACGGATCGCGGTGAGCAACGGGCGGGGGAGCAGGAACTCCTCGCCGAAGATGTCCGTCCGCGTCTCGTCCCAGGACTCGCCCCGCCCGGCGGTGATCCGCAGCAGCTGCTTGGCGTGGTTCCACTCGTACAGCGCGCGGGACTCGTCGACGCCCTCGTAGCACTGGAGCCGGACCAGGTCCGCGCCCGTCACCTCGGTGACGGCCTTGGCGAGCTCCGTCTTGCCGACGCCCGCCGGGCCCTCCACGAGCAGCGGCTTGCCCAGGCGGTCGGCGAGGAAGACGGTGGTGGCGACGGCGGGTGACGCCAGGTAGCCGGTCGCTGCGAGCCGTTCGGCGACGTCGTCGACGGAGCTGAAGAATCCGGTCGTCATGGCGGTCCCCCTGGGGAGCGAGATCTCGATACTGGCCAGTAGCCTCTGCTGTACTTGATCAGATCGGACACCGACGCACAACCGTCCGCGAGCGATCCGCGCCGCGCCCGCCCGGCCCTGTGACAGCGGGTCATCTCCGCTCCACGCAGCGCCGTGACGCAGGGTCACCCGACCCCTGTCCGGGGCGTGTTTCGCGCCTGAGCGGGATTCTTCCGGCAGGACGCTTGTGCACGGCCCCGGTGCCCGGCACGCTCCTCGGTATGAACACGGCCAGGCATGCCAGTGAACGTCTGATGAGCTGGCCTTCGCTGACCCCCGCCCGCGCCCATTGCGGCGCCGCAGTGGGACTGGGCACGGCGACGCAGGAGATCGTGCACTTCCACAGCGAGCACGAGGCCGACGTCCACCTCACCCGCGCCATGGTCGCCAAGCTGCGCCCGGCCCTCCTGGGGTCGAGCGCGGTTCGGCTGCGGGCCGGATCGGGGTGGATCACGGTCCGCCTGGACATGGGGTCGGACATCGACCTGCTCGCCACCCTGGTGAGCGCGGCGCTCCAGGCCAGCGGCGCGCCCGATGTGGCTCCGGACGGCTGCACGCGCACCCGTCCGGTTCCCGGGGACCGCTGAGCCCGACCCGTACAGCCGCCGTTTCCGGCGCTACGCGCGCGTGCTCCCCGAACCGTCGCCCGGGACGGGGAAGAGCATGCACGTGCTGGTCGCGTGAGCGAGCAGCCGGTCCTCGGCGTCGTACAGACCGGCCTCCGCGAGCGCCGTCCGGCGTCCGCGCGAGATGACCGTGCCGATCGCCCGGACCTTGCCCGTGGACATCGTGATCGGCCGCAGGAAGCGGGTCGACAGGTCGAGCGAGGTGTACGCGGTGCCCAGCGGGAGCGTCGAGTGGACCGCGCAGCCGGCCGCCGAGTCGAGCAGGGTCGCGTACACGCCGCCGTGGACGCTGCCGATCGGGTTGTAGTGCTCCTCGCCCGGCTCGAAGACGAACACGGCCCGGCCGTCCTCGACCTCGTCGAGCCCGAAGCCCAGCAGCGCGGCGATCGGCGGGCCGGGCAGGCGCCCCGCGACCATCTCCCGCAGGAAGTCCAGGCCCGCCATGGTCCCGGCGGCCCGCGCGGTGGCTCCGGCGTCCTCCCACTCGATCGTCCGCGTCCGCCCCATGACCACTCTCCGCCCTTCGCGACCGGCCGATGTCCGGCTGGCTCTGTACAGCGAAGCTAGCCCTCGTGAAAGCTGACTGTCAACGACGCAGTCAGGTGGCTACAGTGGGACGATGAAGTGGCTGGAGACGGACACGGAGAACTGCCCGGTCGGCCGCGCCCTGGACCTCGTGGGCGAGAAGTGGACCCTGCTGATCCTGCGGGACGCCTTCAACGGCGTCCGCCGCTACGACGAGTTCCGACGGCACCTGGGCCTGTCCGAGGCCGTCCTCGCCGACCGCCTGCGCAAACTGGTCGCGGCCGGCGTGCTGCGGGCGGAGCCGTACCGCGAACCCGGGGCCAGGACCCGCTACGAGTACCGGCTCACCGCCAAGGGCGTCGACCTCTGGCCCGTGCTCCTCGCCCTGAAGCAGTGGGGCGACGCCCACGCCGGAGAACCCGAGGGCCCGGTCCTGGACATCCGGCACACCGACTGCGGAGCGCCCGTCCGCGTCGTCGTCCGGTGCGAGGGCGAGGAACAGGCCACCCTCGGCGCCCGGGACGTCACCGTCCGCCCCGGCCCTGCCGCCCGCCCGCGCCGGTCCTGAGCCCCGCGCCGGTCCTGTGACCGACGACGGCCCCCGGCACCCGTTCGGCCCTACTCCTGCGATGTCCGGCCGCCCGGCCGGGTACCTCACGAGGCATGCCCTCCACACCCGGTCCGCCGCACGACGGTGCCCCCACCGAACACGGCCACTGGCTCCAGCGGTTCCACACCCGCGTCCTCGCCTCGCCCGTCGGGCTCGCCTGGAACCGCGGCCGGGCCATGGAACTCATGCACCGCGCCATGGGCTTCGCGGCGCTCAGCCTGCTCACCCTCGTGCCGCTCCTCATCGTCGTCGCCGCGGCCGACCTCGCCAGCGGCCAGGGCTTCGCCCGCTGGCTCGTCCAGGGCCTCGGCGTCTCCGAGGTCTCCCAGGAGGAGGTCGAGCGGCTCTTCGGCCAGCCCGGCCAGGCCCTGCAGCGCACCACCGCCTTCGGCCTCGCCGCCCTCGCCGCGTTCGGCGTCACCTTCGGATCCGCCGTACAGACCGGGTACGAGCGGGCCTGGGACCTCCCCACGGCCCGCTGGCACACCATGTGGCGGCACGTCGTCTGGCTCGCCGTCCTCGTCGCCTGTCTGCTGCTCTTCGTCGCCACCCCGGCCCCCGCCGAATCCCCGGCCGTGATCACCGGCCTTGTCGCCATCGGCGATCTGATCGGCACCTTCCTCTTCTTCTGGTGGTCCCAGCGCTTCCTGCTCTGCGGCCGCATCCGCTGGCGCGCCCTCGCCCCCGGGGCCGTGCTCACCGCGCTCGGCCTCCTCGGCCTGCGGGTCTTCTCCCAGCTGGTGTTCTCCCCGCTCATCGCCTCCAACGCGGTGACGTACGGTCAGTTCGGCACGGTCCTCGTCCTCCAGTCCTGGCTGGTCGGCGTCGGCTTCGTCGTGTACGGCGGGGCCCTCGTCGGCCGCCTCGTCCACGAGCACCTGCTCGGCCGGCGACTGCGCCGCACGCCCGCCACCGGGGCGTGACCCGGGGGACCGGCCCGTCGGGGCGTCGCCGCGTGTCACCCCCGGTCGTACACCCCGGGTCCGATGACCGCCGCCCCGCTCCCCCTTTACGATCACCGCATGTCCGTCACCCCGTCAGCACAGTTCCTCAGGAGGTTCACTCCCGGCGGGTGGGCCGCCACCGCCTGGCTCGCGGGCATGCTCTTCACCGGCCTGCTACGGGTCAGACTGCCCGGCCAGGAGTCGGCCGACGTCCTCGCCGGAGTCGTCTTCCTGCGCTGGGACGGCCTCACGATGATGTTCCTCGGCACCGCCCTCGCCCTGCGCGGCAGCGCCCTCCTGACGCGCCGTCCGGCGGCCGCCCTCCGCTTCCTCCTCGGGGCCGCCGTCCTCACCAGCCTCCCGCTCGGCGTCACCGCGATCCCCTTCGCCCAATATCTCGCCGTGGACGTCGCCCTGTACGTCATCGCCGCCACCCGGCCGCCCCGTGAAGCGGTCCGGGCCCTGCTGCTCGCCCTCGGTCTGCTGGCCGCCTTCCTCCTGGTCCGGGTGCTCGCGGGCTGGAGCGCGGGCACCACCAGCACGCTCGCCGTCGGCCTCACCGCCGCCGTGGCCTGGCTGCTCGGCCGCTCGGAGCAGCAGAACCGGGTGCACGCCGAACGGACCCGCGCCCAGACCGCCGCGCAGGCCGTCACCTCCGAACGCCTCCGCATCGCCCGCGAGATGCACGACTCGGTCGCCCACAGCATCGGCATCGTCGCCCTCCAGGCCGGCGCCGCCCGGCGGGTCCTGGACAAGCGGCCCGAGCAGGCCCGGGAGGCCCTCGGCGAGATCGAGAAGGCGAGCCGCGAGACCCTGGCGGGTCTGCGCCGCATGCTCGGGGCGCTGCGCACCGACGAGTCAGGCGAGCCCGGTACCCGTACCGCCGAGGACGCCGGGCTCCCCGAGATGCCGGGCCTCGCCGTCCTCGACCGGCTCGCCCAGGTCACCGAGGCCGCCGGCGTCCGCGTCGCCGTCCACCGCGTCGGGGAGCCCCGCGCCCTGCCGCAGGACGTCGACCTCTCCGCCTTCCGCGTCGTCCAGGAGTCCGTCACCAACGTCGTACGGCACTCGGCCGCCGACTCCTGCACGGTCACCGTCGACCAGCGGGACCCGCGGGCCCTGGTCGTCACCGTCGAAGACCCCGGCACCACGGCCGGCCTCCGCTCCGGCCCCGCCCGGGACCGGGAGCAGGACCGCGAACGGCCCCGCCCCGGCGACGGATCGGGATACGGCCTCGTCGGGATGCGGGAACGCGTCACCCTGCTGCACGGAGAGTTCACCGCGGGACCCCGCCCCGGCGGCGGCTTCCGCGTCACCGCCCGCCTTCCCCTCCCCACAGGAGCCACCACCCGATGAGCGAGACCACCACCGAGCGCCCCGTACGGGTCGTCCTCGCCGACGACCAGCCCCTGGTGCGCACCGCCCTGCGGATGGTCATCGGCGACACGGCCGACCTGGTCGTCGTGGGCGAGGCGGCGGACGGCGCGGAGGCCGTCCGCGTCGCGGCGGAGACCGGCGCCGACGTCGTCGTCATAGACCTGCGGATGCCCGGCACGGACGGCATCGAGGCGACCCGCCTGATCACCGAGGGCCCCACCGGCGCCCGGGTCGTCGTGCTCACCACCTTCGACGACGACGACCACGTGTACGGGGCGCTGCACGCGGGCGCGTCCGGTTTCCTGGTCAAGGACATGGCCCTGGACGACATCCTCGCCGCCGTCCGCGTCGTGGCCGCGGGCGACGCCCTCATCGCCCCCGGCGTCACCCGGCGCCTCATCAAGGAGTTCACCGACCGCCCGCGGACCGCGCCCGCCGTCCCGCGGCGCCGGGCCGAGGGGATCACCGACCGCGAGCGCGAGGTCCTCACCCTGGTCGGACGCGGCCTGTCCAACACGGAGGTCGCCGCCGAACTCCACATCAGCGTCGCCACCGCCAAGACCTATGTGACCAGGCTGCTGGCCAAACTGAACGCCCGCGACCGGGTGCAGCTGGTCATCATCGCGTACGAGGCGGGTCTGGTCTCGGCGCACTGACGGCCGCGTACGCCGGCGGCGGCCCCGGCCCGCCCGGCGGGAAAGTGATCACACGATCCGGTGATCCACCCCCGAGCGGACCGGCGCGGTCCGCCGGAGCGCTTGGATGAGGTGATCCCATCGGCCCGTCGAGAGAGAGCCGCCCATGGCGAACATCTGGCTGCCGCCCGTCGAGTACGTCGCGACCCTGCCGAGAGCGACGGCGTACGCCTGCCTCTACTTCACCGACACCCGCGGCCGCCCGTTCCAGCTGCGGGCCAGCTACCGCAGCGAGATGTGGCAGTGGCCGGGCGGGAACATGGACCCGGGGGAGACCCCGTGGGAGACGGCGGTGCGGGAGTGCCAGGAGGAGACCGGCCTCACCTTCACCGGCGCGCCGCGGCTGCTCGGCACCCACTTCGTCACCGACCGGGGCGAGGACTGGCCCGCCAACCACATCGGCTTCGTCTTCGACGGCGGTGAGCTGACGGACGACCAGATCGCCGCCGTCGTCCTCGACCCGGAGGAGCACAGCGAGTACAGCCTGCGCACCCTGGACGAGTGGGAGCGGGAGATGGAGCCGAGCGAGTTCGCCCGGCTCGCGGGCATCGACCGGGCCCGCAGGACCGGGACGCCGCTGTATCTGGAGACCGGCCCCGACGGGGACCGGACGTAGCCGAGCGGGGCGGTACGGGGGTGAGGCCGGCCGGAGGGCCGGTGCCCACCCCCGGGTCGGGCGTCAGGCCCGGCAGCCCACCGGGTGGGCGATGTCGACCACGACGCGTTCGGGCGAGTGCAGCAGGAAGGTCTTGAAGGCGGGTTTGGTGTCGAAAGCGGCTCCGATGGAGACCATGCCCTCGAAGTCACCGGTCAGGGCGACCCCCTTGAGCGCGGGCAGGTCGATCTTCGTCAGACGGGGTCCTTGGTAGACGGACCGGCCGGCGTCGTCATGGGCGGTCGCGGGGGAGAGCACGACGGCCAGGAAGTACTTCCCTGCCAGCGGGACCCGTTCTCCCGAGCCGTCGTAGTGCAGCGCTCCGACCTGGCGCACGGTGACCTGGGGCGCGGTCCCCCGAAGGTCGATCACGAGCCGGTCGAAGGACGCGTGGCCGCCCCAGCGGACGTTGACGACCTGGGCCGTGGCCGGGGTCGAAGCGCTCGTGGTCGGGGCGTTCGCGGCGCCCGCGGGGAGGGTGGCGCCGATTCCGGCGGTCAACAGGATGCCTGCGGCGGCGGCCGCGAGGGTGTGTCGGTGGTGCATGACGTCCCCCGTTCTTCTGCTCCGGGGAGAGTGGTGTCACTGGCAGAGACATCCACCGCAACAGTACGGTTCCATCCAGTTTGCGGTAAAAGTGCGCTATGTGCTGGAGTGCGACGGCCGACCTCTGGGCGGGCCTCGGGATCGCCGCCGTGGGCGTGGCCTCCCTCGCCTCCGTACGCCGCCCCGGTGACGCGCCGCTCGCCGCCCTGCCCCTGCTCCTCGGCGCCCACCAGATCGTCGAGGCCGCCGTCTGGCACGGCGGCGGCGGGACCGGACCCGCCACCCTCGCCTGGGCGGTGATCGCCCTGCCCCTGCTGCCCCTGTGGGTACCGGCCGGAGTCCTCGCCGCCGCCCGCCCCGCCGACCGGCCGCGCCTGCTCGCCCCGCTCGCCGCCGGAACCGCGACCGCCGGCTTCCTCGCGTACCGCCTCGCCACCCGCCCCGTCACGGCCGAGATCCGCGGCCACACCCTCGGCTACGCCGTCGACCTGCCGTACGCACCGCTGGTCCTGGCCGGCTACCTCCTCGCCACCGTCGGCGCGCTGCTCCTCGCCCGCGACCGGCTCCTGCGGCTCCTCGGGCTCGTCACCGGCGCCGGAGCGGCCCTCTGCGCGCTGCTGTGGCGCACCGAGTTCCTCTCCACCTGGTGCGCCCTCGCCGCCGTCGCCTCCCTGCTGCTGCTCCGCTGGATCCGGCGACGGCCGTAACTCCTCGCCCGCTCAGTAGTTGACCCGGTCATGAAGAAGCGCAGCATGCTCGCCATCGCCTCCCTCGCCGCAGGCGTCGTCACCGCCCTCGTCACGCCTCCGCCGCAGGCCAGCGCCACCGAGAACCCGCTGGGCGGCGCCACCGGCCTGCTCCAGGAGGACCAGGGGGTCGGGACCGTCCTCGACGAGACCGTCCAGGGTGCCGAAGGCACCCTCCCGGCCCCCGGGACCGGCGGCCTCCTCTGACCGTGCCCGACGTGCCGACCGGTGCCCCGCGTCCCCGAAGGACGCGGGGCACCGACGCGCCCCGACCCGCACAGGGGCGGCCCGTGCGCGCGCCGTGGGTGACTAATGACAGGATGTACCCATGAGCGACAACGTTTACTTCGACATCACCATCAACGACGAGCCCGCGGGCCGGATCGTCTTCAAGCTGTTCGACGAGGTCGTCCCGAAGACCGCCCAGAACTTCCGCGAGCTCGCCACCGGCGAGCACGGCTTCGGCTACGCCGGCTCCCCGTTCCACCGCGTCATCCCGCAGTTCATGCTCCAGGGCGGCGACTTCACCCGTGGCAACGGCACCGGCGGCAAGAGCATCTACGGCGAGAAGTTCGCCGACGAGAACTTCGAGCTGAAGCACGACCGCCCGTTCCTGCTCTCGATGGCCAACGCCGGCCCGAACAGCAACGGCTCGCAGTTCTTCATCACCACGATCGTCACCGACTGGCTCGACGGCAAGCACGTCGTCTTCGGCGAGGTCGTCGAGGGCCAGGACCTGGTCAAGAAGATCGAGGGCCTCGGCTCCCGCTCCGGCGCCACCAGCGCGACCATCAAGGTCTCCGAGTCCGGCGTCGTGAAGGCCTGATCGGCTTTCCGAACTGAGCCGAGGGCGCGGCGCGCCCTCGCTCGGACCCTTCGGGGGCGGGGGACGCCGTCCGCGTGACGCGCGTCCCCGCCCTCACCGGGACCCATCCCCGAGCGGTGACTCAGACGAAGGCCGGGGCGTTCCGCTCCGCCCACGCCGAGAACGGGCTCGCCGCCCGGCCGAGGACGCGCTCCACATCGGGGCTCACCGACTGCTCCTCCGCGCTGGGATCGCCCATCACCGACAGCATCCCCTCGACGGCCTCCTCGGGCAGGAAGCGCACCAGCTCGGCCCTTGCCTCGGCGGCGCTCAGCGCCACGAACGCCACCGGAGCCCCCACCACCCCGGCGAGGTCCCGGACCTGCTCGCGCGGCGACACCGCCGCCGGCCCCGTCAGGACGTACGTCCGCCCCGCGTGCCCCGGTTCGCGCAGCGCCCGCGCCGCGACCCCCGCGATGTCCAGCGGGTCCACCACGGGTAGCGCCACATCGGCGAACGGGGCCGCCACCGTACGCGCGGCACGCACCCGCTCGGCCCAGAGGAACGCGTTGGACGCGAAGCCGCCGGGACGCAGCACGGTCCATTCGAGCCCCGACCCGCGTACGGCCGTCTCGAACGCCCGCAGGATCTCGTGCGACACGGACCCCGTCCGCGTCCCCACCAGCTGCGAGGACTGCAGCACGATCCGCCGGACCCCCGCGGCCACCGCCGCCGCCACGATCTCCCGGGGACTCAGCTCGTCCCCGAGACCCGCCACGAGCAGATAGACCGCCTCCGCGCCCTCGAAGAGCGCCTTCAGGCCCGCCACATCGGCCAGGTCACCCTGCCGGTGCGCCACCCCGGCGGGCAGCCCCCAGGCCGGCCGACGGCTCACCGCCGTCACCTGCTCCCCGGCCGCGGCCAGCATCTCCACCAGCGGTCGTCCGACGTTCCCGGTCGCTCCGGTCACCACGATCACGGCTGTTCCCCTCCAGGGAGTTCCGGGCGGAGCGCGGGCGCTCCGCCGTCTTCGTGACCTCATCCTGGAAGGAGAACAGGCCATCTCCTGGCCAGTTCTAGGAGCGAATGCCGGGCGGGCCGCCGGCGCAGATGCCGGGCGGGCCGCCGGTGCCGGATGCCGGGTGGGCCGCCGCGCTCAGCCCTCCTCGCCGTAGCGGCGCTCGAACCTGGCGACCCGGCCCTCGGAGTCCACCGTCCGGGCCTTGCCCGTGTAGAACGGGTGGCTCTCGGAGGAGATCTCCACGTCGATCACCGGGTACGTGTTGCCGTCGTCCCACTCGATGGTCCGGTCGCTGGTCGCGGTCGACCGGGTCAGAAAGGCGTACCCGGCGGTGCGGTCGCGGAAGACCACCGGGCCGTACTCGGGCTGCTTGTCCTGCTGCACGCGTCCTCCTCGGGCTCACGCCCTGCCTCGTCCGGCCCGAACCCTGTCCGGTCCGGTCCGGTCGGCACGGCATCCCCAGCCTCCCCGCGCCCACGGCCGCCGACCAGTGCCACGGGCCCGACCGGGTGACCTCAGCGGTGGTCGGGCCGACGGGCCGCCAGCAGCAGCGCGATGTCGTCGGGCCGCGAGGTGACCTGCCGGGCCTCCCGGATCAGCCGGTCCGCCGCGTCCGCGAGCGGCAGCGAACCCGTCGCCGCCAGGGCCTGCCGCAGCAGCGCGATGCCGTCGTCGATGTCCTGCCCCGGCCGCTCCACCAGACCATCCGTGAACAGCGCGAGGACCGCGCCGGGCGGCAGCAGCAGCCGCGTCACCGGGTACGAGGCACGGTCGTCGATGCCGAGCACCATCCCGCCCGCCAGCTGCACCAGCTCCGTCGTCCCGTCCGGCCGCAGCATCAACGGCGGCGGATGCCCCGCCCGTACCGCCCGCAGCTCCCCCGACTCCGGATCGAGCAGTACGTAGCAACAGCTCGCGAACTGCCCCGGATCCAGGTCGATGAGCAGCCGGTTCGTGCCCCGCATCACGTCCTGCGGCCGATGGCCGGCCAGCGCGAAGGCCCGCACCGCGCTGCGCAGCTGACCCATCGTGGCCGCGGCCGCCACCCCGTGCCCCTGGACGTCGCCGATCACCAGGGCGAGGTGCCCCTGCCCCGTCTCGATCACGTCGTACCAGTCCCCGCCGACGTCCATCCCCTGGGTGCCCGGCAGATAGCGGCCCACGGTGTCCACGCCCTCCCACACCGGCAGCCGGTGCGGGAGCAGCGCGTCCTGGAGGCCCCGTGCCACCGCCGACTCCGTGTCGTACCGCTGCGCCCGCTCGAGCGCCTGCGCGATGAGGCCCGCCAGGGCCGTGAGGACCGTCCGCTCCTCAGGGCTGAACCCGCGCGGCCGGTCGAAGCCGAGGATGCAGGAGCCGACCGGCCGGCCCGAGGCGATCAGCGGCAGGAACGCCCGCGCCCCCGAGTGCGCGTCCAGCGGAAGATCCGGATACGTCCGCCCCAGCTGCTCCATCGACTCGAAGAACAGCGCCCGGCCCGTGGTCAGCGTCTCGACCCCCGGCACCCGCTCGTCCAGGGCCACCCCGTCGAAGGGTTCCAGGAAGCCCGGCGGGAAACCCGTCTCCCAGGCCAGGTACAACCGCCGTTCGCTCAGCAGATAGATCGCCAGCTGGCGCCCGCCGAACGCGGGGAGCAGCTCCTCCGTCACCACAGCCGACACCTGGCGGGCCGTCACCGCCTCGGACAGCGCGATCGCGAGGGCCACCGGCCGGTACAGGGCCGAGACCCGGTCGTCGGGCAGCGAGAGACTGTCCTCCGCCCGCTCCGGGCCCCTGGCGCCGGGCCCCGGGGTCCCGGCGCGGGGCTTGAGCCGGGCCGGATCGTCCTCGGGGACCAGCACCATCGTCAGACCGTCCCGGCCGGGATGCAGGGACACCGACAGCCACCGGCCGGGTTCCGGGTGGGCAAGGAAACGCACCGGGTCGCCGGAGAGGAGCGCGGCGCGCAGCTGCTCCTCGTGGAACGGATGGCCGAACCACGGCAGGGCCTCCCACAGCGGCCGTCCCGCCAGGGAGCCCCTGGAGCGGCCGAGCAGCCGCTCCGTGCGCTCGTTGACGTACGTGACGCGGCCGAGGCGGTCGATGGCCAGGATCGCCCGTGGAAGCCGGTCCGTGGCGTCGGAGCCGATCAGGCCGGTGCCCAGGTCGACGAGGGTGCAGGTGAGCCGCAGTCCGGCGCCCGATCCGTTCGCCCCGGCGCCCGGGGGCGGGGCGTCCTTGCGCGCCCGCGTGGAGACCTCCAGGAGGTGCAGGCCGCCGTCCGGGCCCTTCAGGCGGATGCGGCGCACCACCGGCCGCCCGTCGGGCCCCGTGGCCTGCCGGGCGGCCGCCCACAGGGCGTATCCGTCCTCCGGGTCCAGGAGCGAGGTGAGCACCTCGATCCGGCACGGCGAGGTCACCTCCGCGCCGAGGATCTCCACGAGTCCGCGGTCCATGGTGACCATGCCGCTGTCCAGGTCCCAGTCGAAGGCGCCGAACCGGACCGGCGGAGCCCCCGCCGTGGACAGCTGGACGCACACCGGTTCGTCCGGCCACTCGACCGTCGTGCCCTGCCGGACCAGGCCGGCCAGCGCCTCGCCGAGGTGAAGTCCGCCGCGTGTCATGCGGTTCCGGTCCTGGGAGCCGACCGGGACCCCCGGAGTGGGTGCCCGCAGCGCCACGAGCACACCGAAGCGTTCGCGGCCCGCGACGACCGGCGCGTACAGCGAGGCGAAGGGGAACGGCAGACTCGCCACCAGCTGCGGAAACCGCCGCATGGCCTCCTCGACGTCCGGGAGGTGCACGGACTGCCCCGAGCGATGCACCTCGGCCACCGGGAACGGACGGTTGGTGTGCATCCGCCACCACGGACGGAACACCGGACCCGGCAGGCCCACCAGGACCGCGAGGCGCAGCAGCCCCGGCGTCCCGGACCGCAGATAGACCCCGCCCGCATACCCGCCGACCTCCTCGACCGCGCGCAGCGCCGCCTCCGCCAAGGTCCAGGTCAGCGCACCCGAAGGAGGCCCGTCGGCAGCTCCTGTCCCGGACGGACGCCCGGTACCGCCCGCCGGGCCGGGGCCGGACGTGCCGTGGGAGGTCACACAGCCAGGATGCGCCTCCCGGGAAAGGCCTCGCATCCCGGACCCGAAACCGCCCGCCGGAGACCCCGCGAGCGCCGGGACCTGTCGCCCCTCCCGCCCGGCGGTGTTGACCGAGCGCGTCCGCTCCCTCACACTCGGTCGTCGACCGGTGCCGCACGAGCGGCCCCACCACCTCACGACCAGGGGGCACGATGACGGGCCGAGTTCTTCCGTACGACGTACACGGCGACGGACCCCGGAGGGTCCTCGCGCTGCACAACTGGTTCGGCGACCGCACCAGCTTCGCCCCGCTGCGCGCCCATCTCGACGACGCCTCCGGTTCGTACGCCTTCGTCGACTGCCGGGGCTACGGCGAGGCCGTCGACCACCCGGGGGAGTACACGATGGAGGAGGTCGCGGCCGACGCGCTCGCCGTCGCCGACGACCTCGGCTGGGACACCTTCTCCGTCATCGGCCACTCGATGGGAGGCAAAGCCGCCCAGCTGATGCTCCTCGACGCCCCCGGGCGGATCGAGTCGATCATCGGCATCTCGGCCGTGTCGGCGGCGGGCTTCCCCCTCGACGAGGAGACCTGGGGCCTCTTCGCCGGCGCGGCCGAGGACCCCGGCCACCGCCGCGCCATCATCGACAACACCACCGGTGGCCGGTACGGCGACGCCTGGCTGCAGGGCCTCGTCGACCGCTCCGTCGGACGCTCGTCGGCCACCGCCTTCCGCGCCTATCTGGACTCCTGGTCCCGCACCGACTTCCACGAGCGCGTCCGCGACAACCCCGTCCCCGTGCTGCTCGTCGTCGGCGCCCACGACCCGGCGCTCGGCGCCGACGCGATGGAGGCCACCTGGCTGCGCTGGTACCCGAACGCGCGCCTCGAAGTCCTGAAGGACGCCGGCCACTACGCGCCCGAGGAGACCCCGCAGGCCCTCGCCGAGGCCATCGAGGCGTTCCTGGCTTCCTGATGCTGTTGTCGAGCCGTCGGAGTGCGGCTCAGGAGCTTTCGGTCCGAGCCCGCATGCGCACGGCAGCGGCGACCTGGACCGAGGTGACCCCCTCGCCGGCGCCGGCGAGTTGTCGCCGTCAGTCGGCGAAGCGGCGGACGTAGCGCTTCTGCCAGGGGGTTTCGACGGCACGGGTGTCGTAGTTCTGGCGCACGAAGTCCACGGCCTGGGCGGCAGGTACTCCGTCCAGGACGGCGAGACAGGCCAGGGCCGTGCCGGTTCGGCCACGGCCACCGCCGCAGGCGATCTCGACGCGTTCGTCGCCGGCACGAGCCCATGCCTCACCCAGGACGGCTTGGGCCTCGCTGTGACTGCTGGGCAGCCAGAAGTCCGGCCAGCGCAGCCACTTGACTTCCCAGGGGGCCTCGGGAGGCCGCCTGCCGAGCAGATAGACGGCGAAGGCAGGCGTCGGACCGGCCGGAACCGGTCGGCGAAGCGCCCGGCCACGGACCAGGCGCCCGGAGGGAAGCCGCAGCACACCAGGGTCATTCGTGTTCCAAGTCTCGGTCACCCGCTCACCGTAGTTGCCGCACGTGCCCGCGTGGCCTGTCGGAAGTCGATCCGAAGGTCGACGGAGGTGACGACTTTCGAGGACAGCGGGGCGGGTCCCCGGCGCCGGATGATCGTGCTCACGACCTCGACCGGGCGGGCCCCACGGACCGTCCACGATCGGCAGGAGCACGTTCGATGGGCCTCGCGCAGACGCAGCACCGCTTCCTCGTCCGGCAGAAGGTGACGCCCATGGCCAACCGCTACCTGGTGCACACCATGGGCCCGGACGGCGAGGAGGCCGAACTCGTGGCCTTCGCGCACCAGAAGCGCATGGCACTCAAGGAGCACGTCACCTTCTACACCGACGAGTCCCAGCGCCAGGTGCTCTTCACCTTCCGGGCCCGGCAGGTCATCGACCTGGGCGCGACGTACGACGTGCACGGCGCCTCCGGCACCCGGCTGGGCAGCTTCCGCAAGGACTTCGGGGCCTCCCTGCTGCGCAGCACCTGGCACCTGAGCGGGGAGGGGGCGGCCGGGGAGACGACCGGTCAGGAGCGGAACCAGCGGGTGGCGCTGCTGCGGCGGGTCTGGGAGTTCCTGCCCTTCACCGACCTCGTCCCCTTCTTCGTGCCGTACCACTTCGACTTCACCGCGGCGGGTCGGACCGTCATGACCGTCGACAAGCGCCTGGGACTGCGCGACCGCTATGTGCTCGACATAGCGGACCCGGAGCTCGACCGCCGCCTGGCGATAGCCCAGGCCGTCGCCCTGGACGCCCTGCAGTCCCGCTGAGCGGGAGGAGCGGTCTTACCCTGGAGAGACGGGCGGGGGCGGAGCGCCCCGTTCCGCTCCGGGCCCGGAGCCGTGGAGGCGGAAGGGCGGCGGACCATGTTCTTCAGCGATCGCACCGATGCCGGTCGGCAGCTGGCCGCCCGGCTCGACCACCTCAAGGGCCATGACGTGGTGGTGCTCGGCCTGCCACGCGGCGGGGTGCCGGTGGCGGCGGAGGTGGCCGACGCGCTCGACGCACCGCTGGACATCTGCCTCGTGCGGAAGCTCGGCGTGCCGGCTCAGCCGGAGCTCGCGATGGGCGCGCTCGGCGAGGGCGGCGTGCGCGTGGTCAACGAGCGGGTGCTCCGCGAGGTGGGGGTGGAGGCGCGTGACCTCGCCGCGGTCGAGCGGCGCGAGCACATCGAGCTCGATCAGCGGGCCCTCCGATACCGGGGCAGCAGGCCGTCGGTGCCGCTCGAAGGCCGGACGGTGCTGGTCGTCGACGACGGTCTCGCGACCGGCGCCACGGCTCTGGCCGCCTGCCGGGTGGTACGGGCCGGGGGCGCCGCGCGGATCGTCCTGGCGGTACCGGTCGCACCCCAGGGCTGGACGGCCCGGCTCGGCGGGGAGGCGGACGAGACCGTGAGCGTCCACACGCCGGAGGTGTTCTACGCGATCGGCCAGTTCTACCAGGACTTCTCGCAGACGCCGGACGCCGAGGTGGTGGCCTGCCTCGACCGGAACCGGGCAGCGCACGGTCCGGTCGTGACGGACACGGACGTACGCATCCCGGTCGCGAAGCGCGTCACCCTCGCCGGCACGCTCGCGGTGCCCGAGGGTGCCACCGGCATCGTGGTGTTCGCGCACGGCAGCGGTAGCGGCAGGCACAGCCCGCGCAACCGGGAGGTCGCGTCCGCGCTCAACGCGGCGAGACTCGGCACCCTGCTGTTCGACCTGCTCACGGAGGCCGAGGCGGTCGACCGGGCGCATGTCTTCGACACCCCGCTGCTCGCGGAACGGCTCACCCGGACCACGGAGTGGCTGGCGGGCCGGCCGGAGGCGGAAGGGCTTCCGCTGGGGTACTTCGGCGCGAGCACGGGAGCGGCGGCCGCGCTGTCCGCGGCGGGCGAGCCGGGCTCCCCGGTGGCCGCCGTCGTCTCACGCGGTGGCCGACCGGACCTCGCGGGCGACCACCTGGCCCAGGTCCGGGCCCCGACGCTGCTCGTGGTCGGGAGCCGGGACGCGCTGGTCCTGGACCTCAACCGGCGGGCCCGGTCCCTGCTGCGCTGCGAGAGCCGGCTGACCGAGGTGGAGGGCGCCACGCACCTGTTCGAGGAGCCGGGCGCCCTGGAGGAGGTGGCGGAGCTCGCCACCTCCTGGTTCACCGAGCACTTCCGGGATCAGTAGGCCCCGTTGACGTTGTCGATGGAGCCGTAGCGGTCGGCCGCGTAGTTGCAGGCGGCCGTGATGTTGGCGACCGGGTCGAACAGGTCCATCGAGGTGCCGGGCACGTGGTACGCGAGGAAGGTCGGCTCGATGACCTGGAGCAGGCCCTTCGAGGGGGTGCCGGCCATCGCGTTGGAGTCCCACAGGTTGATGGCCTGGGGGTTGCCGGAGGACTCCCGCATGATGTTGCGGTGGATCCCCTCGTACGAGCCGGGGATGCCGCGCTGGGCCATGATGGCCAGCGACTCCTGGATCCAGCCGTCGAGGTTGTCCGCGTAGTTGGTGGCGGCGGCCGGGGCGGCCTGGGCGGGAGCGGCGGCGGCGGCCGGAGCGGCGGCGGAGGAACCCGTGTTCGTCGCGACGGCGGGGGTGGCCGCACGGCGCTCGGAGCGGCTCGCGCGCTCGGTCGTCGAGGCCTTCTTCGCCTGCTTCCTGGCGGTCTTCTCGGCCGGCGCGGGGGCGGGCTTCGCGGAATCCCGACGAAGAGTCAGTTCCAGTCCCGGGTGAATGAGTGACGGGTTGTCACCCACGGCGCTGCGGTTGGCCTTGTAAAGGCCCTTCCAGCCGCCCTGAATTCCCTTCTTCTGGGCGATCAGGGAAAGGGAGTCACCGCTGACGACGGTGTAGGTGCGCGCGGCGGCCGGGGCGGCGGGAGCCTTGGCGGCGGCCGGAGCGGCGGAGAGGGCGGCGGGTGCGGCCGCGGCCTCGGCGGCGACCGAGGTCGTCGCTCCGGAGACGGGCGCGGCGCCGGCCACGGCGGGGGCGATCAGCGGGAGGGCGAGTGCGGCTCCGCCCGTTCCGACCAGGGCGAGTCCGCGCGAGACGGGGCGGCGGGGGCGGCGGTGCTTACCGTGAGCAGGCATGACGGATTCCTCTCCGGCGCCTTCGGGGTGAGCTGTCGGGTTCGGACTGGAGCTGTCCGGCCGCGCGCACGCGGCTTCACCCCGAGCCGTTCCGGAATCCGGGCCGGCGTATTCGTGGGTCCCCCGCTCCTGCCGTCGGGTGAAAGGGAGGTATTTCGAGCGGTGGCAGGATTCGGCGATCCGCTCGAATGGAGGTGACCGTAGGCCAGTAATGCGACGGATAACAAGAGGATCTGTGCCGGGTGACCGGGGAAAAGATCTCCGAATTCATTGAATTCAAGATCGATCGGGGGAACCGCGCATCGAACTTCCTTGTCCCGTACGGCCCGCGTGGAATTCGATCACCGGTGGGTGCCGCGGAAAGTGAGTCGCGTCACCAGGTGTTCAATGTCCGAATATGCACGGTAATTCTGTTAATGGGGGAGTGGGTGATAAAGACCCGTTCGGGCTAACGGGCACTCAAGGGCATAACTCGCAAAACCGACATTCGTCCTGAAGGATGGAGTGACCCCGACCGAGGAGCCTCCCGAATGCCGTCCCCTGCCTCCCTGCTCAGCCCCGATGCCCCCGACGCCCTCGACCGCGAGGCCGCCGCACTCCACGAGAGCGCCACCTGGCAGCGGATCGTCGCGGACCTGACCGCGCCGCCGGTGCCCGAGGCCGCCGACCCGGAGGGCTGGCGGGACCTCCTGTCGGTGCCGGTGGAGCGGCTCGTGGCCGACGCGCTCGACGCAGTGCCGCCGCCCCTCCCCGCCGAGAGACGTCTCCCCGGCCGGCTCGCCGCCGTACTGCCCGACCGGCTGCACGCCTGGCGCCGCATCGGCAGCACCGAGCTGCGCCCCTCGGTCCACCTGGGCTACGCGCGCCTCGTCCTGACGGAGTGGGGCTGGCAGAACGCCCCGTACAAGCTGCGCGACGTGCGGGGGGCCCGGTGTGTCTGCGGGGCACTGCTCGCCGCGCACCGGCTGGGCCACGGCAGCGAGGCGACGATGAACGAGGCCGCCGCCTGGATCATGACCGAGCTCCGGTCGCGGGGATGGCAGGAGCTGATCGGACCCTGGAACCGGGCCCCGGGCCGTACGGCCGCCGACGCGGTGGCCCTCCTCGACGCCGCGATCCGGCGCGCCGCGCAGGCCGGCCGCTGACGGCCGGCCCCGCCCCCGCCCCGCAGGCGGAGTCAGCCGCTGATGCTCGCTGCTCCCGTCTCGATGTGACCGGTGTAGCGCCGCGACCAGGTCCCGTCGATGTCGGCCACGATCGTGAAGTCGTACCAGCCGTTGTTGTACGCCACCGCGTTGAAGAAGTCCTCACGCGTCGAGTTCGCCGGCACGGTGTACGTCCACGGGCCGTCCGTGCGGTAGGCGTTCGAGCGGATGGTGAACGTCACCGGCCCCGCCGAGGTGTTGCTCATCCGGAACCACAGCGCCGTCCGGCCGCTCCCCGACTCGGGCGCGAAGCGGGCCGCCACCTCGACGGCCTTGCCCGCCTTCGATGCGTCGCCGATGAACCGGCGCAGGAAGCGGTTGGGCCCCATCATCGAGATGTCGTACTTCCCGGACCCGGACCCGAGGCCGATGTTGAAGTAGTCGGTGGCCGTGCCGCCCGCGTCGACCGTGTACTGCCACGCGGCCGTGTCGCGGTGCTGGTGGGGGTGGATCGAGAAGTGGGCCGCCCGCTTGGCCTCGGCGCCCTGGTTGGTCATCGAGAACCAGGCCAGGATCTTGCCCGCCGCCCCGAACTCGAAGCGGTCGAGGTTGCCGTTCACCTGGTACGGCAGGGCTCGCGCCGGGCGGGTGCCCGGCTCCTGCGCGGGCAGGGCGTTGTTCTGCGGGGCGGGGTTCGGCAGCGGGCCGCAGGTCGACTGGCCGATGACCTTCGCCGTGGACGGCAGGCCGGCGGGAACGCCGTACACCGGGTGGGCGAAATCGAAGACGCCGGTCAGATCGCCCGTCACCTGCCGTCGCCAGGCACTGATGTTGGGGCAGGTGGCCGGGGTGCCGAGGGCCTTCGTCCACGTCTCCATGAAGCGCAGCACGGAGGTGTGGTCGAAGACCTCGGAGCTCACCCAGCCGCCCCGGGTCCACGGGGACATGACAATCATGGGGACCCGGAAGCCCAGGCCGATCGGTACGCCGTCGAGGTACTCGCCCGGGGTTCCCGGCGGCGCGACCGGCGGCGGCACGTGGTCGAAGAAGCCGTCGTTCTCGTCGTAGTTGAGGAACAGCACCGTCGAGTCGAAGACCTCGGCGTCGGCGGCGAGCGCCCGGTAGACGAGGTCCACGAAGTGGGCGCCGTCCCCGGGCGGTGCGTACGGGTGCTCGGAGAAGGCCTCGCTCGCGACCACCCAGGACACCTGGGGCAGGGTGCCCGCGACGACGTCCGCGCGGATCGCCGCGGCGATGTCGTCCGGGGTCGACCCGGTCACCTGGGGAACCGAGCCCATGCCGCGGTCGTACAGCGGGTCGCCGGGCCGCGCGTCGGTGAACTTCTTGAAGTAGGCGAGGCCGTTGTCGCCGTAGTTGTCCTGCGCGTTCTGGTAGACCTTCCAGCTCACCCCGGCGCGTTGGAGCGCCTCGGCGTACGTCTCCCAGGTGAGGCCCGACTCGTCACCGCCGTCCTTGCTGGAGCCGTCGATCTTCCCGCTCCACAGGAAGGTGCGGTTGGGTCCGGTCGCGCTCAGCGCCGAACAGAAGTAGGCGTCGCAGATCGTGTAGTGGTCGGCGAGCGCGTGGTGGAAGGGGATGTCCTCGCGGTCGAGGTGGCCCAGCGTGCGGGTGTTGCCGACGCCGGTGACCCAGTTGTCGAGGCGGCCCTTGTTCCAGGCGGCGTGCTGCGAGGTCCAGCTGTGCGGCAGGTCGCCGTTGCACTGGGCGAGGGTCTCGCCGTCGACCCCGCCGGCGGGCGGGGTGTCGCTGAGCTTCCACGGGTAGTGGCGGCCGCCCCAGTTGGGCTGGTTGAACATCCCCCAGCCGCCCGGCAGGTTGCCGGCGGCGCGGTCGGCGAAACCGCGCACTCCGCGTAGGGTGCCGAAGTAGTGGTCGAAGCTGCGGTTCTCCTGCATGAGGATCACCACGTGCTTGACGTCGGTGAGGGTGCCGGTGGCCGACTTCGCGGCGGCGGACGCCGGCGCCGTCGGGAGCGCCGCGCCCGCCACGAGCCCCGCCCCGATGCCGACGAATCCTCTGCGGCTGATGGGAATCATGCTCCGCCTCTCCTGTCACGCAGTGCCCCGGCGGCACGTCGCTGACATGATGGGGGAGCCGAGCTCAAAGGTATACATCCGTGCGGTAATCAATGCCTGAACAACCCAAGATGTGGCGTCTCCTCGTGAGATGGGGCTCTGGATTGGTCCGACTGCATACCAATGAGCTTCGAAGGTTCAGACGGTGAGGACCTTCACCCCGGCCTCGGTGAGCTGGGCGACCGCCTCCGCGTCGATGCCCGTGTCGGTCACGAGCAGGTCGATCCGGTCCAGACCACAGATCCGGGCGAAGGCGCGGCGGCCCATCTTCGAGGAGTCGGTCACCACGACGACCCGGCTGGCCCGCTCCGCGAACAGCCGGCTGATGCTCGCCTCGTCCTCCTGATGCGCCATCACGCCGAGCCCGGGCTCGACGCCGTCCACCCCGAGCACCACCACGTCGAGAACGACCTCGTTGAGCACTCCCACCGTCAGGGGGCCCACCAGCTCGTAGGTCTGGGGCCGGGCGACCCCGCCGGTGGTGACGATCTTGATCTGCGGGCGCACCGCGAGCTCGCCCGCGATGTTCAGCGCGTTCGTGACGACGGTGAGCGCGGGGCCGGCGGACGCCGCGCCCGTCACCCCGGCCGTCCCCGCCGTATCGGCGCGGCCACCGGCGAACCGCAGGGCGAGGGCCCGTGCGACCTCGGTGGTCGTCGTGCCGCCGTTGAGCCCCACGACCTCGCCCGGCGCGATCAGATCGGCGACCGTCTCCGCGATCCGCCGCTTCTCCGCCGCGTGCCGGGTCGACTTGTAGCGCAGCGGCAGCTCGTACGAGACGCCGTGCGCGACGGCCCCGCCCCGGGTTCGTATCAACAACTGCTGCTCGGCGAGCTCGTCGAGGTCCCGGCGGATCGTGGCGGCGGAGACGTCGAGGGCGGTCGCCGCCTCCTCGACCTCCAGCTTCCCCGAGGCCGCCAGTAGTTCAAGGAGCGTGTTCCACCGCTCGTGCTTGGACATGGGTCCCTCCCTCGGGCTCGTGCGCGCGTCCGATTCTATCCGCCGACGTGCGCGGGATCTGGAAAGCGGATGCATGTTTCTGCTTGAATGACATCGACTTCGAGCATCTTCCATCATTCCTGCGCACTCTTCTTGCAAGGAGACCGGCATGAGCACCACCCGCACCGCCGTGGAGATCGCCTCCCAGCCCACGACCTGGCGTCAGGCTGCCCGCACCCTGCCCCAGCACACCTCCGCGCTGCCCCGCCGCGGCGAGCGGGTCGCGGTGATCGGCTGCGGCACCTCCTGGTTCATGGCCCTCGCCTACGCCGAGCTGCGCGAGTCCGGCGGGCACGGCGAGACCGACGCCTTCGCCGCCTCGGAGTTCCCCTACGGCCGCCGCTACGACCGGGTCGTGGCGATCACCCGCTCCGGCACCACGAGCGAGGTGCTGGCCGTCCTGTCCCGGCTGCGCGGCACGGTCCCCACCGGCGCCGTCACGGCCGACCCGACGACCCCGGTCATGGACCTCGCCGACGCGGTCGCCGTCCTCGACTTCGCGGACGAGGAGTCCGTCGTCCAGACCCGCTTCGCCACCACGGCACTCGCCCTGTTCCGCGCCCACCTGGAATCCGAGGACGCCCTGCCCGAGGGCGTGGCCCCCGTCGAGGAGGCCGCCCGCGACGCCGAACAGGCCCTCACCGCACCCCTCGACGAGAACGTCCGCACGGCCGAGCAGATCACCTTCCTCGGCAGCGGCTGGACCTACGGACTCGCCCTGGAGGCCGGCCTCAAGATGCGTGAGGCGGCCGGCGCGTGGACCGAGGCCTACCCGGCCATGGAGTACCGCCACGGCCCCATCAGCATCACCGGACCCGGCCGCGTCACCTGGGGCTTCGGCGCCCTGCCCGCCGGACTCGCCGACGAGGTGCGCAAGGTCGGCGGCACCCTCTCCGAGAGCGACCTCGACCCGCTCGCGGACCTGATCAGGGCCCAGCGGCTCGCGGTGGCCGTCGCCGAGGCGCAGGGCCTGAACCCGGACACCCCCCGCAACCTCACCCGCTCGGTGATCCTCACCGACGCCCCCGCCTGACCGCCCCCGCGCCCGCCCACATCCCCGGAGAAGCACCATGCCGTTGACGCCGACCGATGAGATCGTCCGCCGCGCCCGCGCGGCGGGCACCGGCGTGGGGGCGTTCAACGTCCTCCAGCTGGAACACGCCCAGGCCATCGTGGCCGGAGCCGAGGCCGCCGACCGCCCCGTCGTCCTCCAGATCAGCGAGAACACCGTCCGCTACCACGGAGCCCTGGAACCGGTCGCGCTCGCCTCGCTGGCCGTCGCCCGCGCCGCCAAGAGCCCCGTCGCCGTCCACCTCGACCACGCCGAGAACCCCGACCTCGTCCGCGAGGCCGTCGGACTCGGACTGGGCTCCGTCATGTTCGACGCCTCGAAGCTCCCCTACGCCGAGAACGTCGCCGCCACCCGCGACGTCGTGGAGTACTGCCACGAGCACGGCGTCTGGGTCGAGGCCGAACTCGGCGAGGTCGGCGGCAAGGGCGGCGCCCACACCCCGGGCGTCCGAACGGACCCTGCCGAGGCCCGCGCCTTCGTCGAGGCCACCGGCGTCGACGCCCTGGCCGTCGCGGTCGGCAGCTCCCACCAGATGCTGACCAGGGACGCGGTCCTCGACTTCGACCTCATCGCCCGCCTGCGCGCCGCCGTCGACACCCCGCTCGTGCTCCACGGCTCCTCGGGCGTGTCCGACGACGACCTCACCACCGCCGTCACCGCGGGCATGACCAAGGTGAACGTCTCCACCCACCTCAACAAGGCCTTCACCCGCGCCGTCCGCACCCATCTCGCCGAGCACCCGGAAGCGGTCGACCCCCGCCACTACCTCACCCCGGCACGCACGGCCGTGGCCCGGGAGGTCGCCCACCTGCTGACGGTCCTGTCGCCTGCCTAGGCCCTGCCGGCGCCCGGGACGGTCCGGGCCTCGTGCGGGTTCGGCTCGTCGCGCAGCAGCGGCACCGGGCCCCGCGGCGCGAATCCGCCGGGGAGGTCCAGCCGCCCGCCCCGGCGCTCGGCGATCACGGCCCCCTGTACCCCCAGGCTCGCATCGACGGCGCACTCCCCGGACCGCACGCCGGTCAGACAGGCGTCACGGACCACACAGACCAGCCCGGAGATCCAGAAGACCACGTTCAGCTGCACGTCCAGTGTGCCGATCTTGACGCCGTCCACGTAGACGTCGACGTAGGGCCGGTGCGCGGAGGTGACCCGGTGGGTCGCGAGCGCGACCACCTCCTCGCTGCCCGGCAGGTCCCGGGTGCGGCGCGCGGCGGACCGCAGTGCGGAGTGGCCGCGCCAGCCGGCGGTGGCCAGGTCGAGCACGTCCATGCCGAGGAAGTCGTCCACGACCGTGGCCAACTCGTGCTCGACGGCCCGGTCGGCGGCGGGCGTGCGGCCCCGTACGGGTGCGAGCAGCGGCCCGGCGGTGCCATGGGCACGCAGCGGGCCGTCGAGGCCCTCCCCGTCGTCGAGCAGGAACGAGCGGACGGTCGTCGGGGTCGTGGTCCTGGACGCGGTCGTGGTCATCGGTCCTCCTCCAGGGTCTGCCGGCCGGGGTCCGGGTGCGGGTCGAGCCGGGTGGAGTGGCTGGGCGGTTCGCCGGACGCCCGGTCGTCGATCAGGGCCGTGGCGCCGACGGCCGGCCGCAAGGCGGCCCGTACGTGGTTGCGCACCCAGCGGGGGCCCCGGTGCAGCCGCCCGAAGTAGACGGCCGCGGCGGCCGCGAGGGCAAGCGCGCCGCCGAGGGAGGCGGGGCCGACGACCCACCCGACAGGGGTGGAGCGTCCGGCGGTGCCGGGCGGGACGGTCTGATTCGGGTCCGTCTGGTTGGGGTCCGTCTGGTTGGGATCGGTCTGGTTCGGGTCCGTCTGGTTGGGATCGGTCTGGTTCGGGTCGGTCTGGTTCGGGTCGGTCTGATTCGGATTCGTACCCGGCTCGCCCGTGACCTCGTACGAAGCCTCGTCGTATTGCTCGGGATACTCCTGGCAGACCGCCCACACCGAGTGCGCGCCCGGCTCGGCGTCGCTCGGTACGGGGATCTCCGTGGCGAAGGTGGCCTGCTCCGTGACGGGGGCGGTGGCCAGCGGCGGCCCGTCGCCGTCCCAGAGAAGGTCGACGTTCGAGCACCGGAAGCCCGTCCCCTCGGCCTGTACGGCGGTCCCCGTCGCGCCCGTCTCCTCGGCGAGGGTGAGGAGCGGTTCCCCGGGGCTCTCGACGACCAGATCGGCGTCCGCGTAGAGGGACGGGTCATCGGTGCACTCTGCTCGGAAGGTGTACGTGTCCGGTTCCGAGTCCGCCGGGATGACCTCCGTGTACGAGAAGTCGCCGCCCTCCTCCACGGGGATCCCGGACGCGATCTCGGGCCCGTCGACCACGTGGAGGTAGACCGTGCCGGCGGGGCACCCGTCGAAGCCGGTGCCCCGCACGTCGATCGGGTCCCCGATGGAGCCGTGGTCCGGACCCAGGGTGAGGGAGGCCTCGGCAGGTGGCGGTTCGGAGACCGTAGGGGGTGACGGCTCCGGAGTGCCCGGCGGCTCGGGGGTCGGCGGTGACGGTTCCGACGTGTCCGTCGGCTCCGACGTCGTCGGCGTCGGCGTCGGTTCCGCCGAGGCCGGGACGGCGACCGGCCCCACGCCGATCGCTACGCTCAGAAGCACAGCCATCAGCAGTCGACGCACCAGCCGCGCGGCAGTGACCATGGGAAGGAGGAGTTGGGGGGACACCCCCATTTTCCCACCAGGTTCACGCGCCCGCCCGTCGTCCCCGCCGGGCGTCCCCTCGACCGGTCCGCCGGCCGTCCGGGAGGTCCTACTCCACGCGCTCCACGACGAACACCGGGATCTCGCGGTCGGTCTTGCGCTGGTAGTCGGCGTAGTCGGGGAAGGCCGCGACCGCCCGGTCCCACCAGGCCGCGCGCTCGTCGCCGCTGACCACACGGGCCTTCATGTCCCACACCTGGGTGCCGTCGCGCACCTCGACCAGCGGCTGGGCGATGAGGTTGTGGTACCAGACGGGGTGCTTGACCGCCCCGCCGTTCGACGCGACGAGCGCGTACGCCCCCTCGTGTTCGACCCGCATCAGCGGGGTCTTGCGGAGCTTGCCGCTCTTCACGCCGACGTTCGTGACCAGGACGACGGGCATGCCCCGCATCGTGGTGCCCTTGGTGCCGCCGGACGACTCGTACAGCTCGACCTGGTCGCGCACCCACGCGGTCGGGCTGGGCTCGTACTCACCTTCGAGTGGCATGGGGGTCCTTTCGGTGGTTCCGGCTCGGCTGCCCCGCCCCGGCGTTGTCGGTGCCGGCTCCTAGGCTGGTTCCCGACGTGACGAACAGGCGTGACACAGGGAGAGCATCGGGCATGCGGGAATTGTTCCTGGCCGACCAGCGGGCGTACATCCGGTGGATCGACCTTCCGGGTGAGGGCCCCGTGCGGGTGTTCGTCCACGGTCTCGGGTGCACCTCGGCATCGGACTTCGCCCACATCGCCGCCCACCCCGCGCTCGGCGGAGGCCGGGCGCTGCTGGTGGATCTGCTCGGATTCGGGCTGAGCGACCGGCCCGCGGACTTCGACTACCGCATGGAGTCCCAGGCGGCCGCGGTGGCCGCCCTCCTCGACCACCTCGGGCTCAGCGGCGTCGACCTCGTCGGTCACTCGATGGGCGGGGCGGTGACGATCCATCTGGCGGCGGCGCGACCCGAGCTCGTGGCGAGACTCGTGGTGGCGGAGCCGAACCTGTACGGGGGAGGGGGCGCCTTCAGCTCGCCGGTGGCCGCGCAGGAGGAGGACGCGTTCGTGGCGGAGGGGTTCGCCCGGATGGTGGCCGGCGCGGACCGCGCCGACTACGCGGCCCGGCTGCGCCTCGCCGACCCGCTGGCCGTCCACCGCAGCGCGGTCGCCCTCGTCGAGGGGAGCACCCCCGAGCCCGGCGACCTCCTCGCCGCGCTCACCGTCCCCCGGACCTTCCTGGTGGGAGAGTTCAGCCTGCCGGACCCCCAGGTCGAGCAGATGGCGGCGGCCGGCGTCCCCGTGGTCGAGATCCCCCGCGCGGGACACAACCTGATGCTGGACAACGCCGACGACTTCGCCACCGCGCTCGCCCGTGCCCTCACGGCCGCCCCGGCCCCGCACCCCGTCCCCGCGTCCCCCGCCCACCAGGAGCTCTGAGTGCACAGCCCCCTCAGCTACGCCGACATCAAGACCGCCGCCGACCGGATCGGCGGCCACGTCCGCCCCGTCACCGTCGCGGGGGCCGACCCGGGCGCCGAGCCGTACCGGCTCCACCTCGCGCTGGAACAGCTGCAGCACACCGGCTCGTTCAAGGCCCGCGGCGCGCAGAACTTCCTGCTCGCCCACCGGGAGGCGGGCACCCTCCCCGCTGCCGGCGTCACCATCGCCTCCGGAGGGAACGCGGGTCTGGCCTGCGCCTGGGCAGCCCGGCGACAGGGCGTCCCTGCCACCGTCTTCCTGCCGACCACCGCCCCGAAGGTGAAGGCCGACAAGCTCGTCGGGTACGGGGCCGACGTCCGGCTCGTCGGCACGGAGTACGCCGAAGCGCTCGCCGCGTGCGAGGCGTTCGCGGCCGAGACGGGGGCGCTCGCCTCCCACGCGTACGACCATCCGCTGATCGCCGCCGGGGCCGGCACCCTGCTCGACGAGATCCACGAGCGCCTCCCCGACCTGGACACCGTCGTCGTCGCGGTCGGCGGGGGCGGTCTCTTCGCGGGCGTCGCCACCGCCGCCCGGCACCACGGCATCCGGACCGTCGCCGTCGAACCCGAGAACTGCCGCGCCCTCGACGCCGCCGTGCGCGCCGGACACCCCGTCGACGTCACCGTCGACTCCGTCGCCGCCGACTCGCTCGGCGCCCGCCGGGCCTCCGCCACGGCCCTCGCGGCCGCCCGGCAGGACGGGGTCCGCACCGTCCTCGTCCCCGACGCCGCGATCACCCGCGCCCGCCGCGCCCTGTGGGACGACCGGCGACTCGCCGTCGAGCACGCGGCCGCCACCGCCCTGGCCGCCCTCACGACCCCGGACCCGAGGGGCGCGGACCACGGCTACGTCCCGGCGCCGGGCGAGAAGGTCTGTGTCGTGCTCTGCGGTGCCAACACGGACCCCGCGGATCTGACCCGCACCGCGGCCACGGTGTAGCGCGGCCGGTGGTGTGGAGGGGGTGCGGCGTGCGTCAGGATGGGGGCATGACCGAAATTCGTACCCCCCGTCTCATCCTCCGGCGCTGGACCGACGACGACCTCGTCCCGCTGTCCGAGATCAACGCCGACCCCGAGGTGATGCGCTGGATCGGCGACGGCTCGGTCCGGGACCTGGAGCAGACCGCCGAGGACATCGAGCGGTACGAGGAGGAGTGGGACGAGGAGGGCTTCGGGATCTTCGCCGTCGAGCTCCTCGCCTCCGGCGAGCTGATCGGTTTCGCCGGTCTGTCGCTGCCGGAGTTCCTGCCCGAGGTCATGCCCGACGTGGAGATCGGCTGGCGCCTCGGCCGGCCCTTCTGGGGACAGGGTTACGCCTCCGAGGCCGCGCACGCGGTCCTGGAGTTCGCACTCCAGGACCGCGGCCTCGACCGGGTGATCGCCATCACCCACATCAGCAACCAGGCCTCCGAGAACGTCATCGGCAAGCTCGGCATGACCGAGGAGCGCGAGACGGCCCACCCGGCCTTCGGCGTACCCCTGCGGGTCTACGCCATCGACCTCACCGAATACCAGGCCTGATCGCCCGGGGTCTCACCCGCTCAGTGGCGCTCGGGCAGGTCCCGCTCCGCCGGGAGCGAGCCGAGGTCACGTGCCGTGGGCGAGGCGGCGGCGCGCGAAGAGGCCGCGGGCGCGGGCTTCTTCCCGCAGAACGCCGCCTCGAGGGTCCCGCCGAGCGCCGTGTTCGCGGCCCCGTGGTTCGAGGTGTTCGCCATGGCCGAGAGGCTGCGCCGCCCGTCACGGGTCGAGAAGGCGTACGTGTAGAAGCCCTGCACGGTGCCGGTGTGGCCGTACACCTGCGTCCCGCACGACAGGTTGTAGCGGCGCAGGCCAAGACCGTAGAACCGGGTGTTCGTGGCGTCGGTCGGCGTGACCGTCGTCATGGCCTCCATCATCGCCGGGGACAGCAGCCGGCCGCGCGTCAGCGCGCTCGTGAAGGTGTTCAGGTCGGCGGGGCTGGAGATGACCGCACCGGCGGACTGCGCCCAGGACACCGTCTGCTCGGTGGAGTCCACGAGCGCGCCGCCCTCCTCGTCCGGGTGCAGGTAGCCGCGGACGTGCCCGCCCTTGATCCGGACGTCGGGGTGCACGTACGAGGTCTTGCGGAGCTTCAGCGGCTTGAAGATGCGGCGCTCGTACGCGTCGGCCACGGGCCGGCCCGTGAGCTTCTCGATCAGCATGCCGACCACCACGAAGTTGGCGTTCGAGTACTGGTAGGAGACGCCGGGCTGGGTGGTCCGCGGCTCGCTCAGCGAGAGGTCCACCAGCTCCTGGTAGCTGAAGACCCGGTTGCGCACCGACTCGAAGCCGGGGACGGTGTGCTCGAACATCGCGTTGGTGTAGTCGGCGAGACCGCTACGGTGGGTCAGCAGGTGACGGACCGTGATGCGGTCGTCGGGCAGCAGACCCGGAAGGTAGGTGTTCACCGGCTCGTCGAGTCCCAGCTTGCCCTCCTGGACCAGCTGGAGGAGCACGACGGCGGAGAACGTCTTGCTGACGCTGCCGATCCGGAAGCGCGAGTCGATGTCCATCCGCGCGCCCGAGACGCGGTCCTGGACGCCGACGGTCCGGCTGCGGACCCCGTCGGGGCCGACGAAGCGGGCCATCGCGCCCGGCGCGCCGTTGGCCATGGCCGAGTTCAGCGCGGCGACCACGCCGTCCATGTCGGGCGCGGGGACGGCGGGCGTCGTGGCGGCGGTGGGCGAGACGGGGGTACCGGGAGCGGCGAACGCGCTGGTGGCGGGGACGACGCCCGCGGCGAGCGCGGCGATCAGGGTGGCGCTCACGGCCAGGCGTCGGTGCGACGACAGGGGCACGGTGATTCCTCGACTTCTTCCGAATCGTTCGGTACGGCGCACGGCAGAGGTGCGCCGCGGGCACCGGCACGCCGGACCGTGCGGCCCGGCCCGGTACCCATGGATCATGAGTCCCAACGCCCTGATTCGGTTCCTGACACGGGAGGCGGGTTGTGGATCGCCCGGTTCCCCTCCCGCTCCCCGTCCTTCCGGCCGTACGAGCCGGGCCCGGCCGACGTGAGTCGACCGGGCCCGGGACAGCGGGGGTTGAGCGGGATCAGACGAGGTCGAACCGGTCCAGGTTCATGACCCGGTCCCACGCGGCGACGAAGTCGGTCACGAACTTCTCCTTCGCGTCGTCGCTCGCGTAGACCTCGGCCAGCGCGCGCAGCTCGGAGTTCGAGCCGAAGACCAGGTCCGCACGCGTGCCGGTCCACTTGACCTCGCCCGTGGCGGAGTCGCGGCCCTCGAACGTGTTCGCGTCCTCGGAGGTCGCCGACCACGTCGTGCCCATGTCGAGCAGGTTGACGAAGAAGTCGTTCGTCAGCAGGCCCGGCGTCTCGGTGAGGACGCCGTGCGCGGACTGCTGGTGGTTCGCGCCGAGCACCCGGAGGCCACCGACGAGGACCGTCAGCTCGGGCGCGCTCAGGGTCAGCAGGTTCGCGCGGTCGACGAGCAGGTACTCGGCCGGGAGGCGGTTGCCCTTGCCGAGGTAGTTGCGGAAGCCGTCCGCCTGCGGCTCCAGGGCGGCGAAGGACTCCACGTCCGTCTGCTCCTGGGAGGCGTCCACCCGGCCCGGCGTGAACGGCACCTCGACGTCGAAGCCGGCGTCCTTGGCCGCCTTCTCGACGGCCGCGACGCCACCGAGCACGACCAGGTCGGCGATCGAGACCTTCTTGGCGCCCGCGGCGTCGAAGGAGGCCTTGACGCCTTCGAGCGTCCGCAGCACCTGCGCCAGCTCGTCCGGGTTGTTGACCTCCCAGTTGCGCTGCGGCTCCAGGCGGATGCGGCCGCCGTTGGCGCCGCCGCGCTTGTCGCTGCCGCGGAAGGAGGAGGCGGCGGCCCAGGCGGCCGAGACCAGCTGCGCGACCGTCAGGTCCGAACCGAGGATCTGCTCCTTGAGGGAGGCGATGTCCGCCGCGTCGATGAGCTCACCCTCGCGGGCCGGCAGCGGGTCCTGCCACAGGAGGACCTCGGAGGGAACCTCCGGGCCGAGGTAGCGGACGACCGGACCCATGTCACGGTGCGTCAGCTTGTACCAGGCGCGGGCGAAGGCGTCCGCGAACTCCTCGGGGTTCTCGTAGAAGCGCCGCGAGATCTGCTCGTACGCCGGGTCGAAGCGCAGCGAGAGGTCGGTGGTGAGCATCGTCGGCAGGTGCTTCTTCGACGCGTCGTGGGCGTCGGGGATGATCGCCTCGGCGTTCTTCGCCACCCACTGGTGCGCACCGGCCGGGCTCTGCGTGAGCTCGTACTCGTACTCGAAGAGGTGCTTGAAGAAGTCGTGACCCCACTGCGCGGGCGTGGTGGTCCACGTGACCTCGAGACCACTGGTGATCGCGTCGGCGCCCTTGCCGGTGCCGTACGAGTTGGCCCAGCCGAAGCCCTGCGCCTCCAGGGGAGCGGCCTCGGGGTCGGCGCCCACGTTGTCCGCGGGACCGGCGCCGTGCGTCTTGCCGAAGGTGTGGCCGCCGGCGATGAGGGCGACGGTCTCCTCGTCGTTCATCGCCATCCGGCGGAAGGTCTCCCGGATGTCACGCGCGGCGGCGACCGGGTCCGGGTTGCCGTTGGGGCCCTCGGGGTTGACGTAGATGAGGCCCATCTGGACCGCGCCGAGCGGGCTCTCCAGCTCGCGGTCACCGGTGTAGCGCTCGTCGCCGAGCCAGGTGGTCTCGGGGCCCCAGTACACGTCCTCGTCGGCCTCCCAGACGTCGGCGCGGCCGCCGGCGAAGCCGAAGGTCTTGAAGCCCATCGTCTCCAGGGCGACGTTGCCGGTGAGGATCATGAGGTCGGCCCAGGAGATGTTCTGGCCGTACTTCTTCTTCACCGGCCACAGCAGACGGCGGGCCTTGTCCAGGTTGCCGTTGTCCGGCCAGCTGTTGAGCGGCGCGAAGCGCTGCTGGCCGGCGCCGGCGCCGCCGCGGCCGTCGCTGATGCGGTACGTGCCGGCGCTGTGCCAGGCCATGCGGATCATGAGCGGGCCGTAGTGGCCGAAGTCGGCGGGCCACCAGTCCTGCGAGGTGGTGAGCACCTCGGCGATGTCGCGCTTGACGGCCGCCAGGTCGAGGGCGTTGAACGCCTCGGCGTAGTCGAAGTCCTCACCCAGCGGGTTTCCCACGACCGGGTTGGAGGCGAGGATCTTGAGGTTGAGCCGCTCCGGCCACCACTGGCGGTTGCCGCCGCCCTGGGTCGGGTGCGCGGCACGGCCGTGCGCGACCGGGCAGCCGCCCGACTCCTGGGGTGCGGGGTCGGTGACGATTGCGTCGTGGTTCTCGGACATGGAAATCCTTCCGGACGGGGCGGATCGCGTGCTCAGCCGGGGCGGGCTCCGGTGGGTTTCGCCCGAACGGAGCCGTGGTGTGCCTTGGCTAGTGCCGGAAGTGATCCTACGATGGACAGAGTCCAAGTCAAGAACCACGCCAACCATCCGAAGAGGTGAGCCGAAAATGAGCGACCTGCTGGAGCGCCTGCGCGCGCGTGGCTGGCGGATGACGTCCCAGCGGCGTGTCGTCGCGGAGGTCCTCGCCGGCGAGCACGTGCACCTCACGGCCGACGAGGTGCACGCCCGCGCCGTGGCGCGGCTGCCGGAGATCGCCCGGGCGACGGTCTACAACACCCTGGGCGAGCTGGTCGCCCTGGGCGAGGTGGTGGAGCTGTCCACCGACGGCCGGGCCAAGCGCTACGACCCGAACGCGCACCAGCCGCACCAGCACCTGGTCTGCTCGAACTGCGGCATCATCCGCGACGTCCGGCCGACGGGGGACCCGCTGGCCGTGCTCCCTCACGGGGAGCGCTTCGGCTTCACCGTCTCGAAGGCCGACGTGACCTACCGGGGGCTCTGCCCCGCCTGCGCCTGAGGGCCCGGCACGGCGAAGAGCCCCTCCACCGAGTCGGTGGAGGGGCTCTTCCGCGTGGCGCCGTGAATCCGGCGGCGGTGCCGCTTCAGGCGGTGTTACTTCAGGGCGGCGAGCGCCTCGGCGTAGTCGGGCTCCTCGCCGATCTCGCCGACGAGCTGGGCGTGCAGGACCGCGTCGTTCTCGTCGAGGACGACGACGGCGCGGGCGGTCAGGCCGGCCAGCGGGCCGTCCGCGATCTCCACGCCGTAGTTGGTGTGGAACTCGCGGCCGCGGAGGGTGGAGAGGTTCTTGACGTTCTCCAGGCCCTCGGCGCCGCAGAAGCGGGCCTGGGCGAAGGGCAGGTCGGCGGAGATGCAGAGCACCACCGTGTTCTCCAGGTCGCCGGCCTTCTCGTTGAACGCGCGGACGGAGGACGCGCAGGTCGGGGTGTCGATGCTCGGGAAGATGTTGAGCACCTTGCGCTGACCGGCGTAGTCCTTCAGGGACTTGTCCGCGAGGCCCTCGGCGACGAGCGTGAAGTCAGGCGCCTGGCTTCCCGGGGTCGGCAGGGTGCCGTTGACCTGGACGGGGTTGCCCTTCAGCGTGACCTGGGCCATGGGGTTCTCCTTCGGACGAGGTAAATGACAACGAGGGGAATCGTACGGCGTGCGGCCCGGCCCCTCGTGCGAGGCCGTGCGGGCGTGGGGGAGAGGGATCCTCAAAGGCTGTTCAGGAACGTGAACGGGCGGTGGGCCTCGACGGTCGCGCAGGTAGCCGGAATCGTTCATCCCGCACCCAACTCAGTGCCTTGACGCCTCTGGTTCAGACCTTTAGGTTCCACCCTCGACAGCGATCGCTCGTTCATGTATGTGAAGGAAGGGCACTCTCATGTCCCCATGGCGCGATGCTTCCGATTCCCGGCGGAGAAGGAGGGGCGCACTGCTCGCGGTCCCCCTGCTCGCCGCGGCCCTGCTGGCCACCCTCGTCGCCGGCCCGGCCGGCGGGCGGGCCGAGGCCGCCCCCACGACGTTCGTCCACCCCGGTGTGCTGGTCTCCCGCGGCCAGCTCGACTTCACCCGCGAGCAGGTCAACGCCGGGGCGCAGCCCTGGAAGGGCGCCTACGACCAGATGATGGCGAGCAGGTACGCCTCGCTCTCCCGGGTCCCCAAGCCCCGCTCGGTCGTGGAGTGCGGCTCCTACTCCAACCCGAACAACGGCTGCACCGACGAGCGCGAGGACGCCATCGCCGCGTACACGCTCTCCCTCGCCTGGTACGTGACCCGGGACAGCCGGTACGCCCAGAAGGCGATCGAGATCATGGACGCCTGGTCCGCTGTGATCACCGACCACACCAACTCCAACGCGCCCCTCCAGACGGGCTGGGCCGGCTCCTCCTGGCCGCGCGCCGCCGAGATCATCCGCTACACCTACACCGGCTGGCCCCAGGCCAGGATCGACCGGTTCAAGACCATGCTGCGCACGGTCTACCTCCCCGAGGTCGCGGGCGGCTCCCACTCCAACGGCAACTGGGAGCTCAGCATGACCGAGGCCGCGATCGGCATCGCCGTCTTCCTGGAGGACCGCGCCGCCTACGACAAGGCCGTGACCAAGTTCCGCGGCCGCGTCCCCGCGTACATCTACCTCGCGAGCGACGGCGCCCTGCCGAAGGCCGCGCCCGGCAGCGGCCTCGACACCCGGGACGAGATCGTCCGCTACTGGCAGGGGCAGACCACCTTCGTCGACGGCCTCAGCCAGGAGACCTGCCGCGACCTCACCCACACCGGGTACGGACTCTCCGCCATCTCGCACATCGCGGAGACCAGCCGCATCCAGGGGCAGGACCTCTATCCCGAGGTCGCCGACCGGCTGCGGCACGCCCTCGGCCTGCACGCCAAGTACGAACTCGGCACGGCGGTCCCGGGCTGGCTCTGCGGCGGCGCCCTCAAGGATCACCTGGGTCCGGTCACCGAGGTGGGCTTCAACGCGCTCGGCAACCGTATGGGTTACGCGATGACCAACACGCAGAACCTCACCCAGGCCAGGCGTCCGGCGGGCACAGACAACCTCTTCGTCGCCTGGGAGACCCTCACCCACGCCGGCAACTCCCGCTGACCGGACGGGGACGGGGGAGCTCCCGCCTCTTGACGCCCCCTTACTTCACTTCTTAAATCATGGAGGCGACGAAGTGCGCGCGTTCATGTCATGCCCATGGCATGCCGTGGGCGCGCGCGTCCCCCCACACCCGACGGAAGAGAGAGTCATGCCCTCCTCCCGCTCCACCCGGCGCCCGCTGTTCACCGCCGTGACAGCCCTGGCCCTGGCCCTGGCCACGGCCGCGCTCGGCCCCACCGGCACCCCGGGAGCCGCCGGCGCCCTCGGCCCGTCCGGCGCCGCCGGTCCGGCCGGCACCGCCGCCCTCCAGCCCGCCGCCGAGGCCGCCGCCGTCACGTTCTCCGACGACTTCGACGGCGCCGCCGGCCTCCCCGCGGACGGCTCCCGCTGGCAGATCGAGACCGGCGACAACGTCAACAACCACGAACGGCAGTACTACACGGCCGGAAACCGGAACGCCGCGCTCGACGGCCAGGGGCACCTCGTCATCACCGCCCGCAAGGAGAACCCCGGCAACTACCAGTGCTGGTACGGCCGCTGCGAATACACCTCGGCCCGGCTCAACACCGCCGGGAAGTACACCGCGCGGTACGGCCACGTCGAGGCCCGGATGAAGATCCCGCGCGGCCAGGGCATGTGGCCCGCGTTCTGGATGCTCGGCAACGACCTCGGCCAGGTCGGCTGGCCCGCCTCCGGCGAGATCGACATCATGGAGAACGTCGGCTTCGAACCGTCCACCGTGCACGGCACCCTCCACGGACCCGGCTACTCCGGCTCCGGCGGCATCGGCGCCGGATACACCCTCCCCGGCGGCCAGGCCTTCGCCGACGCCTTCCACACCTTCGCCGTCGACTGGTCGCCCGGCAGGATCACCTGGTCGGTCGACGGAAACGTCTACCAGACCCGCACACCCGCCGACCTCGGCGGCCGCGCCTGGGTCTTCGACAAGCCGTTCTTCCTCATCCTCAACCTCGCGGTCGGCGGCTACTGGCCCGGCGACCCGGACGGCTCGACCGCCTTCCCGCAGCAGCTCGTCGTCGACCACGTCCGCGTCACCACCGCCGACGGGCCCGTCACCGGCGGACCGATCACGGGCATCGGCGGCAAGTGCGTCGACGTCGCCGCGGCGAACAACGCCAACGGCACCCCGGTCCAGCTCTACGACTGCAACGGCACCGGCGCCCAGCAGTGGACCGTCGGCGCCGACGGAACGATCCGGGCGCTCGGCAAGTGCCTCGACGTCACCTCCGCGGGCACGGCCGACGGCACGCCCGTCCAGCTCTGGGACTGCAACGGCACGGGCGCCCAGAAATGGACCGCCAACACCGCCCGGGACATCGTCAACGCCGGCTCGGGCAAGTGCCTGGACGCCACCGGCAACAGCTCCGCCAACGGCACCCGGCTGCAGATCTGGACCTGCGGCGGAGGAGCCAACCAGAAGTGGACGGTGACACGCTGAACCAGTGACGCGGCGGGCACGGTGACTCCCTGAGTCCCGGCCCCGCGGGGGCTTCCCGCCGGCGCCGCACGGCCCGGTGGCGTGCCGGCCCGTCGGCTCCGCCGCCCACCGTGGTGCCGCGTCGGGCCGCGGCGAGCCGCTGACCTGGTGTTCGTCGGCTTCCGTGCCTCCGCCTACGCTGGTGCCGTGCCACCTACGCCCCGCCTCCACCGCGTCGCCGTCCTCGTACTCGAAGGGGCGAAGCCGCTCGACGTCGGCATCCCCGCGCAGGTCTTCACGACCCGCGCGAGCATGCCGTACGAGGTGCGGGTCTGCGGCGCGGAGCCCGGTCTCGTCGCCGGGGGCGACGGTCTCTCGTACGCCGTCGCCCACGGCCTCGACACCCTCGGCTGGGCCGACATCGTCTTCGTCCCCGGCTACCGCTTCCCCGACCGCGAGGACCCGCCCCGGGCGGTCGTCGACGCGCTGATCGCCGCCCACGACCGCGGCGCCCGCCTCGCTGCCATCTCCACCGGCGCCTTCGCGCTCGCCGCGACCGGGCTCCTCGACGGCAAGCGGGCCACCACCCACTGGCACTACACCCAGGCCCTAGCGACGAAACGGCCGCTCGTCCACGTCGACGAGAACGTCCTCTTCGTCGACGAGGGGAGCGTGCTCACCTCCGCAGGCGCCGCCTCCGGGATCGACCTGTGCCTGCACATCCTCCGCGGTGACCTCGGGATCGCGGCCGCCAACCACGCGGCGCGGCGGCTGGTCGCCGCCCCCTACCGCAGCGGCGGCCAGGCGCAGTACGTGCCCCGCAGCCTCCCCGAGCCGCTGGGGGAACGGTTCGCCGCCACCCGCGAGTGGGCCCTGCACCGGCTCGACGAACCGCTCACCCTCGACGTGCTCGCCCACCACGCGGCGGTCTCCGCACGGACCTTCTCCCGGCGCTTCGTCGAGGACACCGGCTACACGCCCATGCAGTGGGTGATGCGGGCCCGCCTCGACCTCGCCCGTGAACTCCTGGAGCGCTCGGAGCGGAGCGTCGAACAGATCGCCGCCGACGTCGGACTCGGCACCGGGGCGAATCTCCGGCTCCACTTCCAGCGCATCCTCGGCACCACGCCCAGCGAGTACCGGCGGACCTTCACCCAGGGCGAGTAGGGCCCGGCGACGGCGACGGCGACGGCCCAGCGTCCGACGAGCGCCCGGCGTCCCGGACTTGCGTAGCTGAGCCGAACGGCCTCACAGGCAGTCGCATCCCGTGGAGAAGAGCAGCAGGAAGAGGGCCGTCATGGCGGTCACGGTGAAACCGACAGTGGTCAGGGCGGCGAGGCCCCCACGGTGCCCCCTCGCGCGGGTGCGGAACGTCTGCCAGGCGCCGTGGGCGAGGAGCAGGCTGAGCAGCCCAGCCCCCGCGAGGGTGAAGCGCGGGCTGAAGGACCAGCTCAGGTAGGCGATCAGAGCCAGGCAGCCGAGCAGGGCACAGGCGAGCAGGCTGAGGATCACCTCGGCGACGGCTTCTCCCAGCGTCGACCAAGAAGTCGCCGACGCCTTTCGCTGCCCTGCGGACCCCCATGACGCTCCTCCCTGTCGCGTCGATGGCCCCGAGTGGGGCCTGGCATGGAGGACCCCCGCCGAGCCGGAATGGTTGCCGCGACCGTCACGCGTCCCGCGCGCGACCCGTGGGCAACCTCCGGGCGACGGTTGGCGCGTCCGCCCCCGCCCGTTCGTGACCTTGGCGCGATCCTTGCGGACCATGGCGATCCCGCCTCTGTCCGAGCCGCCCGCTCCGCGCGAACCTGGAGGTACCGCAGAAGGGACACTGTTCATGACTCGCATCGCCATCAATGGTTTCGGCCGCATCGGACGCAACGTGCTGCGCGCACTGCTGGAGCGCGACACCGAGCTCGAGGTCGTGGCCGTCAACGACCTGACCGAGCCGACCGCCCTCGCGCGGCTGCTCGCCTTCGACTCCACCTCGGGCCGCCTCGGCCGTCCGGTGAGCGTCGACGGGGACACCCTCGTCGTCGACGGCCGCCGGATCAAGGTGCTCGCCGAGCGCGAGCCGGCGCAGCTTCCCTGGGCCGAGCTGGGCGTCGAGATCGTGCTCGAGGCCACCGGCCGCTTCACCTCCGCCAAGGCCGCCCGCGCCCACATCGACGCCGGCGCCAAGCGCGTACTGGTCAGCGCGCCCGCCGACGGTGCCGACGTCACCCTCGCGTACGGGGTGAACACCGACGCGTACGACGCGGAGCTGCACACGATCGTCTCGAACGCCTCCTGCACCACCAACGCCCTCGCGCCGCTGGCGAAGGTCCTCGACGACCTCGCGGGCATCGAGCACGGCTTCATGACGACGGTGCACGCCTACACGCAGGAGCAGAACCTGCAGGACGGCCCGCACCGCGACCCCCGTCGCGCCCGCGCCGCCGGCGTCAACATCGTCCCCACCTCCACGGGTGCCGCCAAGGCCATCGGTCTCGTGCTGCCGAACCTGGACGGCAAGCTCTCGGGCGACTCGATCCGCGTCCCCGTCCCGGTCGGCTCGATCGTCGAGCTCAACACGACCGTCGCCCGCGACGTGACCCGTGAGGACGTCCTGGAGGCCTACCGCACGGCCGCGGCCGGCCCCCTCGCCGGTGTCCTCGAGTACTCGGAGGACGCTCTCGTCTCCTCCGACATCGTCGGCAACCCGGCCTCGTCGATCTTCGACTCGGCGCTCACCCGCGTCGAGGGCCGTCACATCAAGGTCGTCGCCTGGTACGACAACGAGTGGGGCTTCTCGAACCGGGTGATCGACACCCTGCAGCTGCTGGCCGGCTGACCTCCGACGCCACCACCGCCCGACGCCCCTCGCCGAACCACGGATTCGGCGGGGGCGTCGGGCGCTCTGGGCAGCTGCCCAGAGCCCCGGCAGAAGGTCTGGGCTCCTGCGGACAGACACCCGGCCCGGCGCGCCCGATCATGGCCTGGTCACGCTTGCGAGGACGCGCAACGTGCCGGATCCGTAAAGGAGTTCGTATGCCAGGGAGAACGAGCCGGGTGCTCGGAGGTCTGCTGCTCGCCGCCGTGATGGCCGTGTGCACCGCGCCCGGCACCGCAGGCGCGGTGGCCGACGCGGGGACCACGGGCACCATCCCGTCCGTCGGCACCGACTTCGGCCGGACGGGGCCGTACGAGGTGGACGTCGACATCGAGGCGGTGCACACCTTCTACTACCCCCGGACCATGGGGCGCTCGGGCGAGCGACACCCGGTGGTCATCTGGGGCAACGGCACGGGCGCCGTGCCCGGCATCTACAGCTCGCTGCTGCGCCACTGGGCGAGCCAGGGCTTCATCGTCGCCGCCGCCAACACCCCCACGTCGAACTTCGCGATCAGCATGCGCGCGGGGATCGACGTCCTGGAGCAACGGAACGCGGACCCTTCGAGCCGCTTCCACGGCAAGGTCGACCTCGATCACATCGCCTCCGCCGGTCACTCGCAGGGCGGGGCCGCCGCCGTCAACGCGGCCGTCGACCCGAGGGTGGACACCGCCGTCCCGATCCAGCCGGGCCCACTGACGGACCCGGACCTGATGGACGAGCCCGTCTTCTACCTGGCCGGCCAGCGTGACCTCACGGTGTGGCCCGCCCTGGTGAAGGCCCTGCACCGGGACTCGGACCACGTCCCCGCCGTGTACGGCGAGGTCCGCGGCGCCGGTCACCTCAGCTCGATCGGCGACGGCGGCGACTTCCGCGCCCCGACCACGGCGTGGCTGCGCTACTGGCTCCTCGGCGACGAGAACGCCCGTGGGATGTTCTTCGGCCCGGACTGCGGCTACTGCGTCGACAGCGGGCTGTGGTCCGGCTGGGACCGCAACGCCGGGGCGCTGCGGATCCCCGGTCCCACGGCCTGACGGCCGCTCGGCAGGCCGACGCCCGACTCCGGGGCCCCGCGAGGGGAACGTCCCGGAGCCGGGCGTCGGCGCCCGCGGTCAGCGGCGTGCGGCGCGCAGCAGGAACACGGCGCCGAACACCGGCACGACCAGCGAGAACACCAGGATCAGCAGGAGCTCCATGATCCCGATCCGGGACGAGGCACCGAGCAGGGCGCCGAGGAAGGCCAGGACCGGCACGGCCACGGCGGCGGCCGTGCCGACCGTCTTGTCACGGGTCGTCCACTGCGGGGCGCCCCAGAGCAGCACCAGGCCGGCGATCATGCCGATCGTGCCGAGCGGGGAGCTGAACAGGAGCAGCACCCCGGACACGGCGAGCAGCGCCGCCGTCAGTTTGGTGCGGCCGGACGAGGCCGGAGCCGGGGGCGCCGCCGGGCTCCCCTCGGCGACGGCGGACGCGGTGACGGTGATCGCCGGGGTCTCCTCGGCGAGGGCGGAGGCGGCGACGGTACGGGGCTCACCGAGCTCCGCGAGGACCGCGCGGACCTGGTCGTCGTCCCCCGCGCCGCTGACCTCGATGTGCTCGCGGAGGTCCGCCAGGAGTTCGGCGCGGCGCTCGGCGGGCAGTGCGGCCGTCTCCCGGGCGACGGCGTCGAGGTAGGCGGCGACGAGCGGGTGCTGGTCGGTGGCGTTCATGCGGGGTCCCCCTGTGGGTCGGTGAGGAAGTGGTCGACGGCGTCGCGGAACAGCGGCCACGCCCGGGCGAACTCGGCGAGGGAGGCCCGGCCGACGCCGGTGAGCGTGTAGTAGCGGCGCGGCGGCCCGCTGGGGGATTCGCGCAGCTCGGTGTCGACGAGCCCTTCGCGGCGCAGCCGTGACAGCAGGGGGTAGATCGTGCCCTGGCTGGTGGTCATGACGCTGACCGCGGAGAGCTCGGCGACGAGCTCGACGCCGTACTTCGGCTCGTCCCTGAGCAGCGCGAGGACGCAGTACTCCAGTACTCCCTTGCGGAGCTGGCTGGGGACCCTGCCGCCCGGCTCGTTCATTGCGTTACCAGGAACCATGCAATGCAAGATAGCTCGGGAAGGTGAGCACGACAAGCCCGGCCCCCGGGGCTCACGCTCCCCCGGGGGCCGGGCCTGCCGTGTCGTGCCTCCGTCAGCGCGCCGCCCGGTAAGCCTCCGTCAGCTTGCCGATCGCGCCCGCGAGATCGCCCGTGAGCAGCAGGTGGTCCGCGTCGGCGAACGGCTTCGCCGTGGCCTCGGTGACGTTCTGGCCGATCTTCTTCTGGACGATCTGCCGCGCCGCCGCCACGAGCTTGCGGCCCTCCGGGGAGCCTCCCCGGCCGACGGCCTGGAGCGCCTTGCCGGCGATCCGCAGCGCGCTCAGCGCGGGCTCGCCTCCGGACGGGACCGGGGTCAGCGTGGTCAGCCCCCAGCCGTACGGGTACTGGGGGTCGTAGCGGCTGTCCCCGACGTTGAGGGGCAGCTGCGCCTCGGACCTCGGCCAGCTCACCGGCAGCTGACCGGTGAACGGCCGCCTGCCGTAGAGGACGTCGGCCACGCCGTCGCCCTCCGTGCCGGGCAGCCAGGACGCGACGAGGGCGTCGACGGCCGGCAGCCGGTCGCCGATCAGCTGCGGCCGGCCAGAGACGACCAGGACCGCGCAGGGCATCGCCGCGCAGACCTTGTCGACCGCGGCCTTGTCGGCGGCCGTCAGTTCGAGGTCGTTGCCGTTGCCGACGTCACCGAAGCCCTCGGCGTACGGCGTCTCGCCGACCACCACCACACCGGCGTCGTAGCCCTCGGTCGGCGCGGAGGCGTCCTTCGACCAGGCGATGTCGGCCCCCGGCGCGGCCTTCCGCATGCCTTCGAGGATCGTCGTCCCGGTCGTGGTGCGACCGGAGGAGCCCTGCCAGCTGATCGTCCAGCCGCCGGCCTGGTTGCCGAGGTCGTCGGCGTTCGACCCGGCCACGTACACCTTCTGGGACGGCTTCAGCGGCAGCACGCCGCCCTCGTTCTTCAGCAGCACCTGCGACTTCGCCACGGCCTCCCGCGCCACCGCGCGGTGCTCGGCCGAGCCGATCGACGGCAGGTTCGTGGTGTCCGCGTACGGCTTCTCGAACAGGCCGAGGCGGAACTTCTGGGTCAGGATGCGGGACACGGCGTCGTCGACGCGCGCCGTGGAGATCCGGCCCGCCTCCACCTCGGCCCTGAGGGTGCGGGTGAACTCCTGGTAGGCGGTCGGCACCATGATCATGTCGAGTCCGGCGTTGACCGAGGTCCGTACGTCGCTCGGGTAGTCGCCGGGGATCTGGTCGATGGCCTGCCAGTCGCTGATGACGAAGCCCTCGAAGCCCATCCGGTCCTTGAGGACGCCGTTGATCATCTCGGCGTTGGCGTGCATCTTCACCGGACCCCGCTCGTCACCGAGGACGTCCAGCGAGGAGTACGAGGGCATGACCGTGCCGGTGCCGCGCTTCACGGCCTCGGCGAACGGCGCGAGGTGCACCGCCTCCAGCTCTTCGCGGGTGACCCTGGTGACGCCCTGGTCGATCGTGTACGAACCGGTGGTCGAGGAGCCGAAGGCGGTGCCGCCGTCGCCGACGAAGTGCTTGGCGCTGGTGAGGACCTTGTCGGCGCGGTCGAGGTCCTTGCCGTTCCGGGCGCCCTGCATGCCGTTGATCACGGTCTCCATGGCGGTGACGAGCGCCGGATCCTCACCGAAGGCCTCGTACGAGCGGCCCCAGCGCTCGTCGCGGGTCACGCACAGGCAGGGCGCGAAGTCCCAGGGGACCCCGGTGGCCCGGACCTCCTTCGCCGTGACGGCGCCGGTCCGCGCCGCGAGTTCGGGGTCGCGGCCCGCGCCGATGCCGATGTTGTGCGGCATGATCGTCGCGCCGATGACGTTGTTGTGCCCGTGCACCGCGTCCACGCCGTAGAGGAGCGGGATCTGGAAGCGGGTCGCCTGCGCGCGCAGCTGGTACGCGTCGACCATCGCCGCCCAGGCCTGCGGCGTGTTCGGGCTGGGGACCGAGCCGCCGCCGGAGAGCAGGGAACCGAGCGCGTACCCGGCGATGTCCCCTTGCGCGCGCAGCGCGTTGCGCTCGGCCTGGGTCATCTGTCCGGCCTTCTCCTCCAGGGACATCCGGGAGAGCAGGTCGGCGACCCGCCGGCGTACCGGCAGCGTGCTGTCGAGGTACGGCAGTCCGTGCGCGTTCACCACGACGAGCGGGGTCTCGGCGGGCGCCTTGGCGCCGTCGACGGTGAGCCGGAGCGGAATCGTCTCGGCGGCCTCGGCCGCGCCGTCCTTCAGCGTCGGGACAGTGACCGAGCGGGTCGTGCCGGAGGGCGTCCCGGCCGGGAACACCACACTGCCCGAGACCGGCCGGTAGTCCTTGCCGGGCTCGGCGCCGCCGCCGTCCTCCGTGGCGTACGTGACGGTGACGGGCTCGCCGGTGGGTCCTGAGCCGGTCGTGGCCACCGTGATGTCGACCCGGGCCTCGCCGCCCTCGTCGACCGGGTGGACGACCGACCGGGTGACCACCTTGGTGTTCAGCGCGGGCTCCGCCGTGCCGTACAGCTCGACGCCGTCGAGGGCGAAGGAGCCGGGAGCGCCCGTCGGCAGCGTGAGCGCGTACCCCCACATCCGGTCGAGCCCGAGGATCTGGTCGATGCCGCCGACGGGCTGGTAGTCGGAGCGGTACTGGAACGCGGAGAACGGGATCTCCACCTGATGCCAGCCCTCCCAGTCGTCGGTGAACGAGGTCGTCCACAGTTCGGACGCCTCGCCGTTCGCACCGCCGTCCTTGATCTCGAAGGCGATCCGCTTGCCGGAGCCGGGTGGCAGCGGCGCCGTGTTCTGGCCGTACCACCAGAAGCGGATGCCCTTGTACGCCGTCCAGTCCTGGGCCGGCCGGTCGAAGGCGAAGTCATGGGTGAAGCCGCCCCAGCCGCTGATGTCGTAGCGGCCTTCGAGGACCGAGCCGCCCTCGGGGGCGTCGGCACGCGCCCTCAGTTCCAGCTTCGGGTGGGACTCGGTGGCGTTCCCCCAGGTGAACAGTCCCTCGGCGGGCGGCGACGCGAACGGCACCTCCCCCTCGAAGCGGTCGACGGCGCGGGGCGCGGGTTCCTGGGCGGCGGCGGTCGGCAGGCCGCCGGTGAGCAGACCGGTGAGGACGGCGGTGGCGGCGAGGACCGCCGCGCTCACCGTCCTTCGGGGACGTGCGGGTGACATACGGGGCTCCTTGGAGGGCCTTCGGACGGGTTCACGGGTGGTCGGACGGGGCCCGGCCGGGCGCGTCGGGAGCGGCCGCGCGCCGGCCGGGCCGGGGATCAGGCCGCGTTGTGGGTCCACTTCTGGTTGGCCCCGCCGGTGCAGGTCCAGATCTGCGCCCGTGTCCCGTCGGCGGAGGAGTTGCCGGTGATGTCCAGGCACTTGTTCGCGCCGGCGTTGACCACGTCGTGCGTCGTGGCGCTGTACGTCCAGCGCTGCGCGGCGGTGCCGTTGCAGTTGTACAACTGGACCCGGGCGCCGTCGGCCGTCGAACCGCCGGTGACGTCGAGGCACTTCCCGAGCGCCCGCACGCTGCCGTCCGCTGCGAGCGTCCAGCGCTGCGCGGGGGTGCCGTTGCACCCGTACAGCTGGACGGGGGTGCCGTCGGCGGTGGCGCCGCCGGCCACGTCCAGGCACTTCCCGGCCAGGCCGGTCAGCGTCCCCGCGCCGGGCCCGCCGCCGGTCGTCCCCGACCAGGTGAAGGTCGCGGTGGTCCGGGCGGGCAGGGTGTACGTGAAGGACTGGTTGCCCCAGTCGACCCGGACGGACTGCGCCGACGTGCCGCCGTTGTGGGCGATGAGCGCCTTGCCGCCGTCGGCGTTGCGCCAGGCCACGTTCTGCACGGTGCCGTTGGCGGTGGAGGCGATGCGGTACGCGCCGGGCTTCACGAACTTCGTGAGGTGACCCGTCGTGTAGTACTCGATCGTGTAGTCGACCTGCCCGGCCCGAGCGCCGCCCTCCTGCACGGTGATGAGACCGGTGCAGGTGCCGCAGCCGCCGTTGTGCGGGCCCATGTTCTGGTTGAGCCCGAGGCTCCACTTGACCAGGCTGCCGCTCCAGTTGCGGGCGTAGTTCACGATGTCGGAGAGGTCCTCGTTGTGCTGGTTGCCGATCCAGGTGCCGCCCGAGTGCTCGGTGCTGAACTGCTTCACCGAGGGGTACTGGTCGTGGACCTGGGTGCCGACGGCCGGGTCGCCGAAGTAGCCGTGCCAGGCGATGCCGCCGAACAGCGGGTCGTTGCGGACGCCCGCGTCGCCCAGGACACCGGCGCCGAAGTTTGCGTAGTCGCCGTAGTTCCAGTCGTGCACCAGGACCTTGGTGGTGAGGCCCGCCGCGCGGAACGCCGGGTAGACGTGGTTCTTGGTGAACTCGACGAGTCCGGCGGGGTTCCAGCTCATGCCCGGGTAGTTCATGGCGGTCGGGTTGCCGGCCTGGCAGCAGTTCGGCTCGTTCTGCACGGAGAGGTAGTCGACCTTGACCCCCGCGGCCTGGTAGCTCTGCACGTACTTGACCAGGTACTGGGCGTACAGCGGGTAGTACTCCGCCTTCAGCCAGCCCATCTGGTCCATCCGGCCGTTGTCCTTCATCCAGCCCGGCGCGCTCCACGGCACGCCCTTGACCCGCAGGGCCGGGTTGAGCTGCTTGGCCTGCGCGGTCAGCAGCCGGACGTCGGTGTCGTAGCCGTTCGCGCCGAAGTCGTTCAGGTCGCAGCAGGTGTCGTCGAGCGAGACGTTCCCGGGGCGGGAGAGGTCCGAGGCGCCGATGGGGTTGCGGACGAAGGACAGGCCGATGCCCTCGGTCGGCGAGAACAGCTTGCGCATCACGTCGTCCCGGGTGGCGGCGCTGACGGCGCCGCCCCGCAGCAGATGGGCGGTGGTGTCGGTGATCGACGCGCCGCCGCCCTCGAACTGCTGGTACGTGGTGTTCTCGTCGACGGTGATCGTGTGGTTCGCGGTGCCGCCTGCCGGGCCGAAGGCGAGGGGGGCCTGCTGCGCCAGACCGCGGGTGACGGTACGGCCGCCGGAGTCCGAGGTGGTGGTCAGCCAGACGTCGACCCGCTCGCCGGCCGCCTGCGCGGTTCCGGGGCCGGTCAGGACCAGGCTGCTCGCGACCAGGGCGCCGGCGGTGAGCGCGGTCAACGGCCGGATGCGGCGGGCGCGGACGGGAGGGGCGCCGTCCCCCGGGCGCCGTCGTCCCCCTCCTCGCCTGAGGAGCGTGAGCCCACGCACAAGTGTGTTATGCACCTGACAACCCTTTCGCCGTTCCGCGCCCAACGGGCAACAACAGCAAGCCTTTTATCAAGGCCTGAAGTTATGAGGAGCCCTCAGGCCCGTCAACCCTTCAGACGTTGTCCGCTTCTCATGGATTGCGTTCGTTCACCGCAAGGGCATGAGAACGACGCAACTCGCTTGCGAAGTTTGCGATACTCTTGCGTACATGACGCGACGACTTGCTCAAGTGGCCAAGAAGGTGGGAGTCAGCGAGGCGACGGTCAGCCGTGTCCTCAACGGGAAACCCGGTGTCTCCGAGGCGACCCGGCAGTCCGTCCTCACCGCGCTCGACGTGCTCGGATACGAGCGCCCCACGCAGCTGCGCGGCGAGCGCGCCCGCCTCGTCGGCCTGGTGCTCCCGGAGCTGCAGAACCCCATCTTCCCCGCGTTCGCGGAGGTCATCGGCGGCGCCCTCGCGCAGCAGGGCCTGACTCCCGTCCTGTGCACCCAGACCAAGGGCGGCGTCTCCGAGGCGGACTACGTGGACCTCCTGCTCCAGCAGCAGGTCTCCGGAGTCGTCTTCGCCGGCGGACTGTTCGCGCAGGCCGACGCGCCGCACGACCACTACCACCAGCTCGCCGAGCGCAACATCCCGGTGGTCCTGATCAACGCCTCCATCAAGGGGCTCAACTTCCCATGCGTCTCCTGCGACGACGCCGTCGCCGTCGAGCAGGCCTGGCGCCACCTCGCCTCCCTCGGGCACGAGAAGATCGGGCTCGTCCTCGGTCCCAGTGACCACGTCCCCTCGCGCCGCAAGCTCGAAGCGGCCCGGGCCGTGGCCCAGGCGGCCGGCGGGGGCCTGCCGGACGAGTGCGTCGTCCGGTCGATCTTCTCGCTCGAAGGCGGCCAGGCCGCCGCCACCCGCCTCCTGGAGCGCGGCGTCACCGGCATCGTGTGCGCCAGCGACCCGCTCGCCCTCGGCGCCATCCGGGCCGCCCGCCGGCGCGGACTCGACGTCCCCTCCCAGGTGTCGGTCGTCGGCTTCGACGACTCCGCCTTCATGAACTGCACCGAGCCGCCGCTCTCCACCGTGCGCCAGCCCATCGAGGCCATGGGGCGCGCCGCCGTCGAGCTGCTCTGCGCCCAGATCCAGGGCACCCAGACCGACCCCGGTGAGCTGCTCTTCGAGCCCGAACTGGTGGTGCGCGGCTCGACGGCTCCGCCGCCGACCGTCTGATCCTTCCGCTCCCGTTCCCGGCTCCGGCGCCGGGGAGGCCCCACGGCCTCCCTCGGCGCCGGAGCCGTTTCTCGTTGACCTGCGCGGATGAGAGACCTCAACCCCCGTTTCTGTCACGGCTGTTGACAAAGCGGTGACCTGCTAGAAACCTGACACCCCGGCGGCGCAAAAGATTAACGAAAATGCTCAATAAGTCTGTATCTCGCCGTCATTCATTGTCAGAGTTCCGCTGGGTTCCTGGCGAGAGGCCCTGTGACGGCGCCGAGCCGCGGCCCAGCAAACGGAGAGGCCCCTATGAGAGGCAAAATCCTGAGCTGGCGGCTGACCATCGGCGCGCTCGTCGCCGGACTGATCGCCATCGGACTCCTGCCGGTCACCGCTCACGCGGCGGCCGCACCCAACCTCGCCCTCGGCAGAACGGTGACCGCCGGTGGCGCCCACGGGGCGTACCCGGCGGGCAACGTCACCGACGGCAGCCAGCAGTCCTACTGGGAAGGCCCGGCCGGATCGTTCCCGCAGTGGGTGCAGATCGACCTCGGCGCCGGAACCCGGGTCGACGACGCCGTCCTCAAGCTCCCCACCGGCTGGGAGGCCCGCTCCCAGACCGTCGCCGTACTCGGCAGCACCGACGGCGGCACCTTCACCACCCTCGCCGCGGCCCAGCCACGGTCCTTCGATCCCGCCGCGGCGAACACCGTCACCATCGGCCTCGCCTCCGCCACCGTTCGGTACCTCCGCGTCCAGGTGACGGCCAACACCGGCTGGAACGCGGCCCAGCTCTCCGAGGTCGAGGTCCACGGCCAGAGCGGAGGCCCGGTCGACCCGCCGCCCACCGGCACCAATCTGGCCCGCAACAAGCCGATCGAGGCGACCTCCACCACCCAGACGTACGTCGCCGCGAACGCCGTCGACGACAACACCGGCACCTACTGGGAATCCGCCGGCTTCCCCGCCAGCCTCACCGTGAAGCTCGGCGCCGACGCCGACGTCACCGCCGTGGTCGTCAAGCTCAACCCCGACCAGATCTGGGGCCCGCGCACCCAGGCGATCCAGGTCCTCGGCCGTGCGCAGGCCGCCTCGGGCTTCACCTCGCTCAAGGCCCGCGCCGACTACGCGTTCAGCCCGTCCGCCGGGCAGAACGCCGTCACCATCCCGGTCAGCGGCAGATACGCCGACCTCCGGCTCACCTTCTTCTCCAACACCGGCGCCCCCGGCGCCCAGGTCGCCGAGTTCCAGGTCGTCGGCACGGCGGCGCCCGGCCCCGACCTCACCGTCACCGACCTCAGCTGGACCCCGTCCGCCCCCTCCGAGACGGAGACCGTCACGGTCCAGGCCACCGTGCGCAACGCCGGCACCGCCGCGGCGGCCGCCACCACCGTCGAGGTCAGCGTCGAGGGCGCCGTCGCCGGGTCCGCCCCGGTCGGCCCGCTCGCCGCCGGAGCCTCCGCGACCGTCCCGGTCACCGTCGGCAAGCGGCCCATGGGCTCGTACACCGTCTCCGCCGTGGCCGACCCGACCGATACCGTCGCCGAACTGGACAACGGCAACAACAGCCGGACGGCCGCCACGAAGCTGGTCGTCGGCCAGAGCCCCGGCCCCGACCTCCGCGTCACGGCCATCACCACCCAGCCCGCCAGCCCCGCCGTCGGCACCCCCGTCACCTTCACCGTCACGGTCCAGAACCGCGGCACCACCGCGGCCGCCGCCGGCAGCGTCACCCGGCTCACCGCCGCGACGACCACCCTGAGCGGCACCACCGGCGCCGTCCCTGCCGGCCAGTCGGTCACCGTGCCGATCTCCGGCAGCTGGACCGCCACGGCGGGCGGCGCCACGCTGACCGCGACGGCCGACGCCACCGGCACCGTCACCGAGACCGACGAGAGCAACAACGTCCTCTCGCGCTCGCTCGTCGTGGGCCGGGGCGCGGCCGTCCCCTACACCGAGTACGAGGCGGAGGACGCCCGCTACCAGGGCACCCTGCTCACCGCCGACCAGAAGCGGACCTTCGGGCACACCAACTTCGCCACCGAGTCCTCCGGCCGGAAGTCGGTCCGGCTGGGCTCCACCGGCGAGTTCGTCGAGTTCACCTCCACCAACCCGGCCAACTCCATCGTCGTCCGCAACTCCGTGCCCGACGCGGCCGCCGGCGGCGGCGCCGAGGCCACGATCAGCCTCTACGCGAACGACGTCTTCGTCCGCAAACTCACCCTGTCGTCCAAGCACAGCTGGCTCTACGGCAGCACCGACGACCCCGAAGGACTCACCAACCGTCCCGGCGGCGACGCCCGGCGCCTGTTCGACGAGTCCCACGCCCTGCTCTCCCAGTCGTACCCCGTGGGCACCAAGTTCCGCCTGCAGCGCGACGCCGACGACCGGGCCTCCTTCTATATCGTCGACCTGATCGACCTGGAGCAGGTGGCGCCCCCGGCCGCCAAGCCCGCGAACTGCGTCTCGATCACCGAGTACGGCGCCGTACCCAACGACGGCATCGACGACACCGACGCCCTCCAGCGCGCGGTGACCGCCGACCAGAACGGTCAGATCCCCTGCGTCTGGATCCCCGCCGGCCAGTGGCGCCAGGAGCAGAAGATCCTCACCGACGACCCGCTCAACCGAGGTCAGTTCAACCAGGTCGGCATCCGGGACGTCACCATCCGCGGCGCCGGCATGTGGCACTCCCAGCTCTACACCCTCACCCCGCCGCACGAGGCCGGCGGCATCAACCACCCGCACGAGGGCAACTTCGGCTTCGACATCGACCACAACACCCAGATCTCCGACATCGCCATCTTCGGCTCGGGCACGATCCGCGGCGGTGACGGCAACGCCGAGGGCGGCGTCGGCCTCAACGGACGCTTCGGCAAGGACACGAAGATCAGCAACGTCTGGATCGAGCACGCCAACGTCGCCGTCTGGGCCGGCCGCGACTACTCCAACATCCCCGACCTGTGGGGCCCCGGCGACGGCCTCGAGTTCACCGGCATGCGGATCCGCAACACCTACGCCGACGGCATCAACTTCGCCAACGGCACCCGCAACTCGACCGTCTTCAACTCGTCCTTCCGCAACACCGGCGACGACGCCCTGGCCGTCTGGGCCAGCAAGTACGTCAAGGACACCTCGGTGGACGTCGGCCACGACAACCACTTCCGCAACAACACCGTCCAGCTGCCCTGGCGCGCCAACGGCATCGCGGTCTACGGCGGCTACGGCAACACCATCGAGAACAACATCATCTCGGACACCATGAACTACCCCGGGATCATGCTGGCGACCGACCACGACCCGCTGCCCTTCTCCGGACAGACCCTCATCTCCAACAACGCCCTGCACCGCACGGGCGGCGCGTTCTGGAACGAGGACCAGGAGTTCGGCGCCATCACCCTGTTCGCCCAGGGCCAGCCCATCCCCGGCGTCACCATCCGGGACACCGAGATCCTCGACTCGACCTACGACGGCATCCAGTTCAAGACGGGTGGCGGCGAGATGCCGGACGTCAAGATCACCAACGTCCGCATCGACAGGTCGGTCAACGGCTCCGGAATCCTCGCGATGAGCGGCGCCCGCGGCAGCGCGACGCTGACCGGCGTCACCATCACCAACTCGGCCGAGGGCGACGTCCTCGTCGAGCCCGGTTCGCAGTTCGTCGTCAACAGGGCCGGATGAGCACGGTGCCACGAACCGAGAGCGAGGACAGATGACCATCCGCAACTGGAGATCACGGACCCTGAGCGCCGTGATCGCGACCAGCCTCCTGGCACTGGGAGGACCCCTCGTGTCCGCCCGGGCGGCCGGCGGCCCCAACATCGCCCTGGGCGACACCGCCGCGGCGGCCAGCGCCCACGCCGAGTACGGCGCCGCGAACATCACCGACGGCAACCAGGGAACGTACTGGCAGAGCGCCGGCAGCACCCTGCCGCAGTGGGTCCAGGTCGACCTGGGCGCCACCACCCGCGTCGACGAGGTGGTGCTGAAACTGCCCGCAGGCTGGGAGAGCCGCAACCAGACCCTCTCCGTCCAGGGCAGCGCCGACGGCACGAGCTTCGCCACCCTGAAGAGCTCCGCCACCTACGCCTTCACCCCGGGCGCGGCCAACACCGTCACGGTCGCCTTCCCGGCCACCCGGGCCCGGTTCGTCCGGATCGACATCACCGCCAACTCCGGCTGGCAGGCCGCCCAGCTCTCCGAGCTGGAGGTGCACGCGGCCGACGGCTCCTCCACGAACCTGGCGAGCGGCCGCACCCTGACCGCGAGCAGCCACACCGAGGTGTACACCGCGGGCAACGCCAACGACGGCAACCGGGCCACCTACTGGGAGAGCGCCAACAACGCCCTCCCACAGTGGATCCAGGCCGACCTCGGCTCCTCCGTCCGCGTCGACCGGGTCGTGCTGCGCCTCCCGGACGGCTGGGGCGCCCGCAGCCAGACCCTGAAGATCCAGGGCAGCACGAACGGCACCGCGTTCACCGACCTGACCGCCTCCCAGGCGTACGCCTTCGACGCCGCCGGAGGACGGGCCGCGACCATCACCTTCGACGCCACCACCACCCGGTACGTCCGCGTCCTGGTCACCGCCAACACCGTGCAGCCCGCCGCCCAGGTCTCCGAGCTGGAGATCTACGGGCCGACGTCCGGGGACACCCAGGCTCCGACCGCCCCCGCGAACCTCGCCTACACCCAGCCGGCCACCGACAGGATCAGGCTCACCTGGAACGCCGCCACCGACGACACCGGCGTCACCGGCTACGACATCTACGCCAACGGCACCCTGCTGACCAGTGGCGCCGGCGACGTCACCACCTTCACCGACACCCGGCCCGCCGGCCAGACGGTCAGCTACCGGGTCCGCGCCAAGGACGCGGCGGGAAACCAGTCCGCCGACAGCAACACCGTCACCCGCACCGGGGACACCGGCGACACCCAGGCCCCCACCGCACCCGCCGACCTCGCCCTCACCGAGCCCACCGCCGGACAGATCAGGCTCACCTGGCGCGCCTCCTCCGACAACATTGGCGTCACCGGCTACGACGTCTACGCCGACAACGTCCTGAGGGGCAGCGTCGCCGGAAACACCACCACCTACACCGACACCCAGCCCGCCTCCGCGACCGTCACCTACCGCGTCCGCGCCAAGGACGCGGCGGGCAACCAGTCGCCCGACAGCAACGCCGTCACCCGCACCGGCAGCGGCGGTACGGGCTCCAACCTCGCGATCGGCAAGGAGATCAACGCCTCCTCCGTCGTGCACACCTTCGTCGCGGCCCACGCCAACGACAACGACGTGAGCACCTACTGGGAAGGCGCGGGCGGCAGCTACCCGAACACCCTCACCGTCAAGCTCGGCTCCAACGCCGACATCAACCGCCTCGTCCTCAAGCTCGACCCGGCCACCGCCTGGTCGACCCGGAGCCAGACCGTCGAGGTCCTCGGCCGCGAACAGAGCGCCTCGGGCTTCACCGGCCTCGCCGCCGCGAAGAGCTACACCTTCGACCCGGCGAGCGGCAACACCGTCACGATCCCCGTCACCGCCCGGGTCGCCGACGTCCAGCTGAGGTTCACCGCCAACACCGGCGCACCGGCGGGCCAGCTCGCGGAGTTCCAGGTGATCGGGGTCCCGGCCCCCAACCCGGACCTCGAAGTCACCGGCCTGACCAGATCGCCCGCCTCGCCGGTCGAGTCGGACCCGGTCACGGTCAGCGCCACCGTCCGCAACAGCGGCCAGGCCGCCGCACCGGCCAGCGCGGTCGCGATCCGCCTCGGCGGCACCAAGGTCGCCACCGCCCAGGTCGGCGCCCTGGCGGCCGGCGCCCAGACCACGGTCAGCGCCTCCCTCGGGGCCCGCGACGCGGGGACGTACCGGCTGAGCGCCGTCGCGGACGAGGCGAACGCCGTCATCGAGCAGAACGAGTCCAACAACACCTACACCAGCGCCACCGACCTGGTGGTCAGGCCGGTGTCCAGCTCCGACCTGGTCGCCACCGCGGTCACGACCTCACCGTCCAGCCCCGCAGCCGGTGACCCGGTCACCTTCAAGGTCGCCCTGAAGAACCAGGGCACCGCGGCGAGCGCGGCGGGCGGCCACGGTGTCACCCTCACCCTGACGGACTCGACGGGCGCCACCGTCAAGACCCTGACGGGCGCCCACACCGGAGCCCTCGCGGCCGGCGCGGGCGCGGAGGTGGACCTCGGGCCGTGGACCGCCGTCAACGGCTCCTACACGGTGCGGACGGTCATCGCCGACGACGCCAACGAACTGCCGGTCAAACGCGCCAACAACACCTCCACCCAGCCCCTCTTCGTCGGGCGCGGCGCCGACATGCCGTACGACATGTACGAGGCGGAGGACGGCACCGTGGGCGGCGGAGCCACCGTCGCCGGTCCCAACCGCACCATCGGTGACATCGCGGGCGAGGCCTCCGGCCGCAAGGCCGTCAGCCTGGACGCGACGGGGGAGTACGTCGAGTTCACCACCCGGCGCCCGACCAACACCCTGGTGACCCGCTTCTCGATCCCGGACTCCCCGGGCGGCGGCGGCATCGACTCCACCCTCAACCTCTACGTCGACGGGGTGTTCAAGAAGTCGCTCCCGCTCACCTCGAAGTACGCCTGGCTGTACGGGGACGAGGCCGGTCCCGGCAACTCCCCGGGCGCGGGCGCCCCGCGCCACATCTACGACGAGGCGCACCTGCTGCTCGGCGAGACCGTGCGGGCGGGCAGCAGGATCCGGCTCCAGAAGGACGCCGCGAACACCTCCACGTACGCGATCGACTTCGTCAACCTGGAGCAGGTCGCCCCGGTCGCGAACCCGGACCCGGCCACGTACACCGTGCCCGCCGGCTTCGGCCACCAGGACGTGCAGAACGCCCTGGACAAGGTCAGGATGGACACCACCGGCACGCTCGTCGGTGTCTACCTGCCGCCGGGCGACTACCAGACGTCGAGCAAGTTCCAGGTGTACGGGAAGCCGGTCAAGGTGGTCGGCGCCGGACCGTGGTTCACGACGTTCCACGCCCCGTCGGCCCAGGACAACACCGACGTCGGCTTCCGTGCCGAGGCGGCGGCCAAGGGCTCGCTGTTCAAGGGCTTCGCCTACTTCGGCAACTACACCTCGCGCATCGACGGGCCGGGCAAGGTCTTCGACTTCGCGAACGTGACCGACATCGTCATCGACGACATCTGGAACGAGCACATGGTGTGCCTCTACTGGGGCGCCAACACCGACCGGATCACCATCAAGAACTCCCGGATCCGGAACATGTTCGCCGACGGCATCAACATGACCAACGGGTCGACGGACAACCACGTCGTCAACAACGACGCCCGGGCCACCGGCGACGACAGCTTCGCGTTGTTCTCGGCGATCGACGCCGGCGGTGCCGACATGAAGAACAACGTCTACGAGAACCTCACCACCACCCTGACGTGGCGGGCGGCAGGGGTGGCCGTCTACGGCGGCTACAACAACACCTTCCGCAACATCCACATCGCCGACACGCTCGTCTACGCGGGCATCACCATCTCCTCCCTGGACTTCGGCTACCCGATGAACGGCTTCGGGACCGAACCCACGACCTTCGAGAACATCTCCGTCGTCCGGGCGGGCGGCCACTTCTGGGGCTCCCAGACCTTCCCCGGCATCTGGGTGTTCTCGGCCTCCAAGGTCTTCCAGGGCATCCGGGTGAACCACGTGGACATCGTCGACCCCACCTACAGCGGGGTGATGTTCCAGACGAACTACGTGGGCGGCCAGCCGCAGTTCCCCATCAAGGACACCGTGTTCACGGACGTCTCCATCACCGGGGCGCGCAAGAGCGGTGACGCCTTCGACGCCAAGTCGGGCTTCGGCCTCTGGGCCAACGAGCTGCCCGAGTCCGGCCAGGGCCCGGCCGTGGGCGAGGTGACCTTCAACGGCCTGCGGCTGAGCGGCAACGCCGTGGACATCCGTAACACCACCTCCACCTTCAAGATCAACGTCAACCCGTAACCCCGCACTCTCCCCGGCGAGACCGATGCAGGTGGCTTGCAGTCACTTGCATCGGTCTTGCGTGCGTTCTGGTGGGTCGCTGACACTTCTCCGTCCGGTGACACCCCTGGCGGGCCCTGAACTGTCGGTTTGTCAGGCGACGGTTCAGCGCTCTCCGGCCGTCGACTGTCAGGCAATTACGAAATCAGCGCGATATCTTGCGTTCACTTGTTGAGGGTGGTTGAGTGAGCGGCGCCCCACAACGCACAGGCGGTGGGGCGACCTCCACGTTCAGGCCCGAAGGGGACCACCCATGAGAAGTGCCCGGTTCCGCCGTACGCGCCGCGCCAGCGCGGTCACCCTCGTCTCCGCGCTCACGCTGACCGCCCTCGCCGCCTGCGGCACGAGCAGCAGCAACAACGGCAGCGGTGGTTCCGAAGGCGGCGGGTCATCCGACCCCACCGCCCCGCTGGACCCCAAGACCAAGGTGACGCTCACCATCGACTGCATGCCCCCCGCGGCGAAGGCGGCCGAGCTCAAGGAGTGGAAGGAGGACGTCGCCGAGTTCAACAAGACCTACCCGAACGTCACCATCGAGGGCCGCTCCACCCCCGGCCAGTGCCTGGAACCGCCGCGGTTCACCGCGATGCTCAAGGCCAAGTCCCAGCCGGACGTGTTCTACACCTACTTCACCGACCTGCCGCAGGTGCTCTCCGAGGACGGCGCCGCCGACATCAGCGCCTACGTCAACGACAAGACCGTCCCGCTCCTCAAGGACATCGACCCGAACGTCCTGAACTCCCTTAAGCAGGACGGCAAGCTGTACGGCCTGCCCACCAGCAACTACACCATGGGCCTGCTCGTCAACCGCAAGCTCTTCACCCAGGCGGGCCTCGACCCCGACGCCCCGCCGCGCACCTGGGACGAGGTCCGCACCGCCGCCAAGAAGATCGCCGGACTCGGCAACGGCATCGCCGGCTTCGGCGAGTACAGCGCGGGCAACACCGGCGGCTGGCACTTCACCGCGCAGATGTACAGCGTGGGCGGCGACGTCGTCGACGCGAGCGGCAAGAAGGCCGCCTTCAACAACGAGCTCGGCAAGCAGGTCGCGAAGAACCTCCACGCCATGCGCTGGGAGGACGACAGCATGGGCAAGACCCAGCTCCTCCAGTGGGGCGACCTGCAGAAGCAGATCGCGACCGACAAGCTCGGCATGTTCCTCGCCGCGCCCGACGACATCGCGTACATGGTCCAGCAGCTCGGCGCGAAGTACGAGAACTTCGGCATGGGACCCATCCCCGGCGCCAAGAACACCCTGGCCGGCGGAAACAACTACATGATCAAGAAGGGCATCTCCGGCGACAAGATCAAGGCCGCGATCGCCTGGCTCAACTTCAAGAACCTCACGGTCGGCAAGGGCCAGTTCGACTGGGCCCGCACCAAGCGCGACGCCCTCCCCGTCGGCGTCCCCCAGCCCAACTTCTGGCTGAACGACTCCAAGGCCAAGGACGACGCCGCCCGCGTCGCCCACGCCACCATGCCGGTCGCCAACTTCAAGGCCTTCATGGACAACCCCGTCGCGGGCAAGGCCGAGCCGCCGAAGGCCCAGGAGGTCTACAAGGTCCTCGACAACGTGATGTCCGGGCTCCTCACCAACAAGGACGCCGACATCGACAAGCTCCTCGCCACCGCCGAGACACAGGTCAACCAGGTCCTCGCCCAGCAGTGACGGCCCCCCGGCGGGGGCGGACCGTACCGCCGCCCCCGCCGCCCCCGAAACCCTCCAGGACCACCCCGGCAGACCAGTACCGAGGAGCGACGATGTCGGCCCCCAGCGTGACCCCGAGCAAGGCGGCCAGCCCCCGCCACTCCCCGCCGCCGGCGGCGGAACCCGTACCAGGCGGCGGCCGGTTCGCGAAGAGCCTGCGGCGCAACCTGACCGCCCACGGCTTCCTCATCGGCGCCGTCCTCTGCTTCGCGTTCTTCTCCTGGTACCCGATGGTCCGGGAGTTCCTCCTGGCCTTCCAGAAGACCGAGAGCGGACAGTCGACCTGGGTCGGCTTCGACAACCTCGTCACCGTCGTCAACGACCCGGCCTTCTGGCAGGCCTGGCGCAACACGCTCCTGTTCACCGTGCTCGCGCTCGTCTTCGGCTTCGCCGTCCCCTTCCTCGTCGCCCTCGTCATCAACGAGTTCCACCACGGCCAGGGCTACCTGCGGCTCCTCGTCTACCTGCCCGTGATGCTCCCGCCGGTCGCCTCGGTGCTCCTCTTCAAGTACCTGTACGACCCCGGCTACGGACTGCTCAACGAGCTCCTCCGCTTCCTCCACCTCCCCGAGCAGCAGTGGCTCCAGGACCCCGACCTCTCCATGCTCTCCGTCGTCATCGCGTCGACCTGGATGAACATGGGCGGCGCGGCCCTCATCTACCTCGCCGCCCTCCAGAGCATCCCCGGCGAGCTGTACGAGGCCGCCGAACTCGACGGCGCCGGACTGCTCCGCAAGATCTGGCACGTCACCATCCCGCAGACCCGGCTCATCCTCTCCCTGATGCTGCTCATGCAGATCATCGCGACCATGCAGGTCTTCGTCGAACCGTTCCTGCTCACCGGCGGCGCCGGCCCCGAGGGATCGACCACGACCGTCGTCCACCTCATCTACCAATACGCCTTCAACTTCAACAACTACGGTGCCGCGGCGGCGCTCGGCCTGCTCCTTCTCGTACTCCTGGCCGGATTCTCGGCCGCGTACGTCAAGCTCAGCCGCGCCGAGGACGAGTAGGACCGGGGGAGACCAGCATGTCCACACGCACACTCATCTCACCGGCGCAGCTCGCCCGCCCGCGCGGCCGGATCCTCTACTGGGTGGTCTTCGCCGTCGTCGTCGGCGGCTTCACCCTGGCGTTCCTCGGACCCCTGTACTGGATGGTGTCCAGCGGCTTCAAGGACACCCAGGAAGTGATCCAGACCCCGCCGACCCTGGTCCCCGGCTCGTTCGCCCCGGAGAACTACAGCCGCGCCTGGGAGGTCATGGACCTCGCCACACTGCTGTTCAACACCCTCTACTACGCGCTCGGCGCCCTCGCCTTCCAGCTCGTCCTGGACGTCGCCGCCGCCTACTCCCTCTCCAAACTCCGGCCCGTCCTCGGCAAGGCCGTCCTCGGCATGATGCTCGCCACCCTCATGATCCCGGCGACCGTCCTCGTCGTACCCCAGTACCTGACGGTCCTCGACGTGCCGATCTTCGAGCGGAACCTGCTGAACTCGCCCTGGGTGATCTGGCTCCCCTCGGTCACCAACGCCTTCAACATCTTCCTGCTCAAGCGCTTCTTCGACTCGATACCCAAGGAACTCCTCGACGCCGCGTCCATCGACGGGGCTTCCCCGACCCGGATCCTGTGGTCGATCGTCCTTCCCGTCTCCCGGCCGATCCTCGGCGTCGTGTCCATCTTCGCCGTCGTCGGGGTCTGGAAGGACTTCCTCTGGCCGATGCTCACCCTGCCCGACCCGACCGCACAGACCCTCAACGTCGGCATCTACTCCCTCTCCGCCGGCGTCCCGGTGAACGTCCTGATCGCCGCGCTCACCATCGCGTCCGTGCCGACCCTGCTCCTCTTCCTGGTCTTCCAGCGCAACATCATGGGCGGCCTCACGGCGGGCGGCCTCAAGGGCTGACCGGGCCGCCCCCGCTCCACTCACCAGGCCCCTGCGTCCGCCACGCCCCACCCCCGCACCACCCCATGCCTTCGTCGCCGGCCCGCCTTCCATGCCCCGCAGCATCCGGGCCGGCGACGAAGAACCCCGACCTGCCCCGAAAGGACCCTCACGTGGCAGCCCCTCACTCGCACCGCACCGACGACTGGTGGCGCGACGCCGTCATCTACCAGGTGTATCCGCGCAGTTTCGCCGACGGCGACGGCGACGGCACCGGGGACCTCGCGGGCGTCCGGGCGAGACTGCCCCACCTCGCCGAACTCGGCGTCGATGCCGTCTGGTTCACGCCCTGGTACCTCTCCCCGCTGGTCGACGGCGGCTACGACGTCGCCGACTACCGCACCATCGACCCCGCCTTCGGCACCCTCGCCGAAGCCGAGAAACTGATCGCCGAGGCCCGCGAACTGGGCATCCGCGTGATCGTCGACATCGTCCCCAACCACGTCTCCGACCAGCACGCCTGGTTCCGCGCCGCCCTCGCCGCCGGCCCCGGCAGCCCGGAACGCGAACTGTTCCACTTCCGCCCCGGCCGCGGCGAGAACGGCGAACTGCCGCCCAACACCTGGCCCTCCCAGTTCTCCGGAAAGACCTGGACCAGGGTCCCGGACGGAGAGTGGTACCTCCACCTCTTCACCCCCGAGCAGCCCGACCTCAACTGGGCCCACCCCGCCGTCCGCCAGGAACACGAGGACGTCCTGCGCTTCTGGTTCGAACGAGGCGTCGCGGGCGTACGGATCGACTCCGCCGCCCTCCTCGCCAAGGACCCGGCGCTCGCCGACTTCGTCGAGGGCGTCGACCCCCACCCGTACATCGACCAGGACGAGCTCCACGACATCTACCGCTCCTGGCGCGCGATCGCCGACGAGTACGGCGGCGTGTTCGTCGGAGAGGTCTGGCTCCCGGACTCCGAGCGCTTCGCCCGCTACCTCCGCCCGGACGAACTGCACACCGCCTTCAACTTCAGCTTCCTCTCCTGCCCCTGGGAGGCGGACCGGCTGCGCCGCACCATCGACGACACCCTCGCCGAGCACGCCCCCGTCGGCGCCCCCGCGACCTGGGTCCTCTGCAACCACGACGTCACCAGGACCGTGACCCGCTACGGGCGGGCCGACACCGGCTTCGACTTCGCCACCAAGGCCTTCGGCACCCCCACCGACCTCGCGCTCGGCACCCGGCGCGCCCGCGCCGCGGCCCTGCTCACCCTGGCGCTGCCCGGCTCGGTGTACGTGTACCAGGGCGAGGAACTGGGGCTGCCCGAGGCGGACATACCGCTCGACCGCATCCAGGACCCGATGCACGCCCGCTCCGGCGGCACCGACCCGGGCCGCGACGGCTGCCGCGTCCCGCTGCCCTGGACGGCCGGCGCGCCCTCGTACGGCTTCGGCCCGGGGGCCGAACCGTGGCTCCCGCAGCCGCTCGACTGGGACGACTACGCGGTGGACCGCCAGCGCGCCGACGGCGGATCGATGCTGACGCTCTACCGCGAGGCGCTGCGGCTGCGCCGGACGGCCGAGGGCTTCGGCGACGGACCGCTGACCTGGCTGCCCGCCGATCCGGGCGTCCTCGCCTTCGCACGGACCGAGGGGCTCGTCTGCGTGGTCAACCTCGGCGAGACCCCCACCGAGCTCCCGCCCCACGCGCGCGTACTCCTGTCGAGCGGCCCGTGCGACGCGGACGGCCGGCTGCCCACGGACACGGCGGTGTGGCTGCGCACCTGACCCGTCGTTCACCCCGCCGGTTCGGGACGGGCGGAGCGGGGCGGTGCCGGGCGGCGGGCCAGCGTGTGCACCAGGCGGGCCACATCGCGGTACGGGCTGCGCCACGAGGCCGTCCACTCGGTGGCGAGCGCCTCCCCGTACTCGGCCGCCCCGGGACGCCAGGCGTCGTCGTGGTGGTCGTGGAAGATCCGTACCCCCTGCCACGGCAGCGGTACGAGGCCCTGGTCACGCGCCAGCGCGTCCAGGGCCTCGGGCGTGTCGCCCCGGGTGCGCAGGCCCAGGTTGCCGACGCTCGTGCCGGTGCCGCTCTCGATGAGCTTCCGGGCCTCGCCGTAGGCCCCGCGCAGCGCCTCGCGCACACCGATCGACCGCCGGTTCCTGGTCAGGATGCTCAGCACCCCGCCGGGAGCGACCTGCGCGGCGAGCCGGGCGACGGCGTCGGCGGGCTCCGGCAGGTACATCAGCACGCCGTGGCAGCACACCGCGTCGAACCGCTGCTCCCCGAAGGGCAGCGACAGGACGTCGGCCGCGACGAACCGCACCCGTCCTCCGAGATCGCTGTGCGCGGCGATCCGTTCGGCCGCCGCGGCGAGCATCCCGGGGGAGGGGTCGACCGCGGTCACGCGGTGTCCCGCCGCCGCGAGCCGCAGGACCGTCTCACCATCCCCGCACCCCACGTCCAGGACCCGGGCGGGCCGGCGCGGGAGCTCCTCCAGGACACGCCGTGCCACCAGGTCGTGCCGCAGCCGGCCCCGTCCGCCGGCCGAGTGGTCGGCATAGGCGTCGCCCACCGCGGCGAAATCAGCGGCCATGGTCCGGGCTCCTTCCGGTCGTCGGGGCGGAACAAGGACGCTGTGCGGTCATCGACGTTAACCCAGGGAACCCGACGGGGAAACGACGCGATTGAGCCGACGGCGGCCCGACGGCGGACGATTAAACGAGTGCTCTGGCGGGGCGCCGGCGACTAGGATGATCACCCTTTCGCGCAAGAGGGGGAGCACGTGATCGACGTCGACGGGTACCTCGCGGTGCTGGGCGTGGCCAGGCCCGCGGCCCCGACCGCCGAAGCGCTGTGGGAGCTGCACCGGGCCCAGGTGGAGCGGGTCGCCTACGAGAACCTCGACATCCACCTGGGGCGCCCGACCGGCATCGACGCCGCGGAATCCGTGGCCCGGATCACGCGCGGGCGCGGCGGCTACTGCTTCCACCTCAACGGCGCCTTCGCCGCGCTGCTCACCGCCCTCGGCTACGAGGTCACCCTGCACCGTGCCGGGGTGCAGGGAGAGGACGAGGACCCCGAGGGGCCCGGCGGCGACCACCTCGCGCTCACCGTACGGCTCGACGGCGAGCCGTGGCTCGTCGACACCGGGCTCGCCGGCGGCATGCACGAGCCGCTGCCGCTGCGCGAAGGCAGCTACACCCAGGGGCCGTTCACCTACGCGATGGTCCCGTCGAAGGCCGTGCCCGGCGGCTGGAGGTTCCTCCACGACCCCCGCGGCGCGTTCACCTCGATGGTCTTCGCGCCGGAGCCCGTCGAACTGGCCTCCTTCGCCGAGGAGCACGTCCGTCTTTCGACCTCTCCCGAGTCCGGCTTCGTCCGCGTCTGCACGGCCCAGCTCCGCCGCGCCGAGGGCGTGGACGTCCTGCGCGGCTGTGTGCTGCGCCGGATCGAGGCCGGGGGCACGACCGAGCGGACCATCGCATCCGCCGACGACTGGTACGACGTCCTGTCCCGCGTGTTCCGCCTGGACCTCACCGACGTCGAGGCCCCCGCCCGGACGGAACTGTGGCACCGCGTCCGCACCGCCCACCAGGAATGGGAGGCCACGTCCGGCGCCGGGGAACAGCCGTCCGCCGAGCGCGCCTAGGGGGTGTCTTGCCGATCAGGCCGGGCTCGCGACGCCTGGCACCGCGCCTCGCCGCGTTGTCGTCGGTCACCATGGCTCCGCCATGCCTCCCTCCTCCGCCTTGCGATGCGTCCCCTAGGCCCTTGCGGGCCTGGGGAGACCCCATGCACCAGACGCCGCTCCCTGATCCGGCCTGATCGACAAGACACCCCCTAGCGCCCGGCGCCGGCCACGTCCGGCTCCGCGTCCCGGATGATCCCGAGCACCATCGCCGACACCGCCCCCATCCGGGGCCGGCGCAGGTCGAGGACCGGTTTCGGGTTCGAGAGGCCGTGGGCGACGAGCAGGTTCATCAGGGGCCAGAGGGCCTCCGAGCGGCGCGGCAGGGGGACGCGGTGGCCGTCGTGGGTGACCACCTCGGCCGTCGTGACACCCGCCAGGAGATTCGTCCGGGCCCAGTCGACGGTCACATGGTCCCGCCGGGTGATCCGGGGGAAGCTCTGGCGCGCGCTCCTGACCGCCGCCACGGGGATCAGGGCCGTGCCGACCGCCCCGATGCCGCCCGCGGCGGCCACCAGGAACCACTCGGCGCCCTCCGTCCAGGCCACGTACGCCCCGACGAGGAACACGGGGCCGGCCAGACCGGCCAACGCGGCAAGGACCAGATTGCCGATGAGCACGCCGGCGTAGCCGCGCATGGACCCCCTCCTCCGTACAGGCACTGATCGTCATCGTGGTTCCTCGACCCGCGCTTGAGAAGGGGGTCCGACGATCCGTTCCAGATCCGCCCGCAGGGAGCCCAGCCACTCGGCGGTCGCGTAGTACAGCCGGGGCGCCCCCGGCGGGTCCCGGGAGACCTCGCCGGCGGCCGTCGCCCGGAGCTCCACGGGCGCCCCCGGCGGGTCGGGGCCGGGATCGAGGCGCTGGGAGACCAGCAGCATGCAGGCGGCGACCCGGTCGCCGATCCGGGTCGCCGCCGCGGCCGGCTCACGGGGGAGCGGCGGGACGACGAGCGGCTCCGGCGGCACGAGCAGCCGGTCCGCGCCCCACAGGACGTGGTGACCGGAGATGAGCGTGGCCTGCCAGTCCTGCGCGGCGTCCGGCCCCTTCCGCTCGGCCGGCTCGCTCGCGTACTGCGCGTACGCCGCCTCCGCCATGACCAGCGCGTGCTGGAGCGACCCGTGCCCCGGCGCCGTGCCCGAAGGCGTCCGCGCCCCGCCCACGGCGACCTGGGCCGTCGTGGCGACCACGGTCTCTGCGGCGCACCGCAGCATCAGCGCCATGGACCGGCGCAGCTCGTCGTGCGCGCCCCGGGGCCAGGCGAGCAGCCCGAACACGATGCCGACCGCGCTGCCCGCGAGCACGTCGAGGAGCCGGAACTCGGCCAGCCGCCAGGTCGCGGGGGCCAACTGGGCGAAGACCAGCGCGACGACCAGGGTGAACATCGCCTGCGCCCACCCCACCCCCTTCACCGGCCCCAGCGTGAAGGCGATCAGCATCAACGGCGGCAGCGCGGCCGCGTACACCACCGTGTCCGTCCCGACCGACGCGAGGAGCACGGCCACCACGACCGCCCCCACCAGGGTGCCGGTGAGCGCCACCCGCACGGTGCCGCGCGTCTGCCGCGCCGTCGTACGGGTCAGGGTGAGCGTGGCGAGCAGCATCCAGAAGCCGTGAGGCAGCGTGTCGACGCCCGCGATCAGCCGCGCCGCGGCCAGCGCGAGCGCGAGCCGCACCGCGTTCTGGAAGAACACCGACCGCTGCCGCGTGTGGCCCGAGAGCCGCCGCCACCACAGATGGGGCGCCCGCATCCGCGCGTACCAGAAGCGGCCGGGCGCCGCCGTCGGCGCCGCCGCCCTGCCCCGTACGGCGAGTTCCGCCGCCGTGGACATCGCGAGCGCCGCGTCGGCCACCTCCAGGACGGCCGCGTGGCTCCGCAGGACGGCGGGCGGATCACCCAGGTCCGGCCCGGACGCCACGGCGTGCCGGGCCTCCGTGAGCCGTGCGCGGGCCTCCCCGGCCGGGTTCCCGCCGCGCAGCCGGGCGGCGGTCTCCACGGAGGTGTCCCGCACCGCGCGGAGCACGTCGGTCACCGTGCCGCCCGCCGCCGGGCCGCCGGAGAGCGACGCCAGCCGCCCCAGCAGGGTCCGGGCGGCCAGACCGGTGTGCGCGAGCGCCCGCTCGCGGAGGCCCGGCCCCGCGGGCCGGTCCGCCTCCGGGACCCGCGAGGACCGCAGGCTCTCGCTGACCTCCCGGACCGACCGCAGAGCGTCACCGTCGAGCACGTACGGCGGCGAGAGCAGCCCCTCGGCGCAGCGCGCCGCGGCGTCGGCGGCCCGGGCTGCCCGCTCGCGGTACGGCGCGCCTTCCGTCCGGTCCGGCAGCAGGAACGCCTCGGCGAGGACCAGCAGCACCAGGCCCACCGTCGCCCCGGCCAGCCGCTCGCCCAGTGACCCGGGGGCGTAGGGCGGGAACGACGGCAGGATGTACATCAGTTGCAGGCCCGGACCGGCGCCGGCCGGGCGCGGTCCGCCCACCGCCACGAAGGCCAGGACGAAGCCGACGACCAGCATGCCGAGGACCGCGCTCCACGTCCGCACGGAGAGCCAGGTGCCGAGGGTGATCAGCAGCAGGCAGGCGGGGACCGCGGGCAGCAGGGTCGCCGCGCGCTGCCGTCCGGTGCCGGGGATGTGGGACAGGCCCGCCATCGCGACGGCGGCGAACAGCGCGTACGTGGCGGCGACGGCCGAGTCGAAGCCGTACAGGAAGAGGTAGAAACCGGCGGCAGCGGAGACCGTGACCCGCACCGACCGCCGCAGGGCCGCCGCGTAGCCGGGCGGGAGCCGGGCCTTCGCCGGCCGGCCCGCGGGGGCGCCGCGCATACTCCCAGGATCCTCCGCCGCCACCCGCGCGCCACCCGGCGCCCCCGGGGGAGGGGGCGCCGGGCCGCTCGGCGGACGCTCGGGTCACGGCGCGCCGGACGCGCCCGTCACGACGTGGCGGGCACCGAGTCCTCGAACGACGTGCCGGCCGAGCGGTAGGCCGCCACCTTCGCGGCGACCTGGGCCGGGGTCAGGACCTGGTCCTTCATGTGCAGGACGTAGTCGACCTTCTGGTCGTAGGAGCGCGGCGTCGTCGACGCCTGGCCGGCGAGGTCGATCAGCCACTGGTTGAAGTTGATGGACATCGGACGCTCGGGGAGGTAGCGGGCGTCGTGCCGGCCGAACTCCTGGCCGTCGACGTAGTACACGATCGCGTTGTCGTCGATCGTCAGCACCAGGTCGTGCCAGCCGGCGTAGCTCGTCCGCGACTCGGAGTGCTGGTTGACGGCCTCCCAGGGGTCGGGCCGGTAGGTCTCCCACGAGGTGGTGTAGAGGATGTTGGCGGGCTCGCCCCAGCCGCCGTTGGGGAGGTACTCGAAGTCGTACTCGGCGTAGTCGTCGGCCATCGGCGCCTTGAGGTCGTTGATGGTGAAGAAGGTCTGGACGACGCGGTCGCCGTCCGGGCCCGACACCGGCGCGTCGGAGAACCGCACCCGCGCCGCGTACGTGCCGTTGCGGAACTTCGAGGCGCGCGTCAGGATCTCGGTGTGCCGGGTGGACTCACCGGTTCCGGCGGTCGAACTCCGCAGGTTCATGATGGAGTTGGTGCCCTCCTTGGCGAAGGTCACGTTCTCGGGGGCCCAGGTGGCGCCGGGCACGCCGGGACCGCCCGCGTTGGAACGCACGCTCCAGCCGTGGGAGTTGATCGCCGGGTCGGTGTGGCCGGTGTAGTCGAAGTCGTCGAAGAGCGCGGCCCCGGTGGGCGGCGGGGTGGTCGGGCCGGTCGGCGGGGTGGTCGGTTCGTTGCCCGCGGGGGCCGTGCCCCAGACCGGGGCGCCGCCCACGGTCGCCGTGACCTTGGACCAGTTGGCGTACGTGGTCTGGGCGGGGCCGAAGGAGTAGTCGTCGCTCTGGTTCAGCGGCTGCCAGTTGGAGCGGTGGAAGCGCAGCTGCATGTCGCCGGTGTCCGCGCCGGGCGCGAGGGAACCGGCCCCGGCCGTGAAGCCGATCTCCAGGTAACGGTCGGCGGTCGCGGTGGGGTTGGCCAGGGTGCCGAAGGTACCGGTGAGGTTCGCGCAGCCCTTCACGGCCCACGAGCAGGCGTACGTGTACGAGGCCCCGGCGTCGGCCTTGAAGTAGTAGCGCACCTTGACCTGGCTCAGCGGGACGCTCGTCGAGCCGGTGTTGACCACCTTGAGCCAGGGCTCCACCTGATCGCTCCCGGTGGCGCTCTGCCGGTACTGGACGGTGACGGCCTCACCTGCGGCCGCGGCCGGCAGCGCGGTCAGCGCGGTGGCGCCGAGCCCGGTCACCGCGGCGACGGCGAGCGCGGCACGGATGCGGAGACCGCTGCTCCTTGTCGTGTCCTTCATGGGGGTTCCTCTCCTGTGACGAGGTGGGGATACGGGGGGATCGGGGATCGGTTCGGGGGGACGGCTCAGGGTGCGGGGGCCGGCACGGGCGCGGACGCGGGTGCGGCGTCCGGCCGGCGCGGCACGCCCAGCGCGTCCAGCCGGGTCCTGTGGTGGCGGAGCCGCTCCTGGAAGCCCGGCCAGTCGTGCCGGCCGGTCCAGACGACCTCCGCGAGGGCGCAGAGCCGGGGGAACGTGAGGTACTCGGCGTGCGCCGGGGTGGGCACATACTCGGTCCACAACTGCACCTGGGACCCGAGGACCCGGCCCGCCTCCTCCGGGCTCCAGTGCGCCGGAGCCGGGTCGTTGCCGTGGACGGTGCGCAGGTCGACGACCTCGCCCGCCTGACCGGGCGGCTCCTCGGGGCCCGCGGACTGCGGGTAGTCGAGGTACGTGGTGCGATGCGGGGCCATGATCACGCGGTGGCCGCGGCGGACCGCGGTGCGGCCGTGCTCGGCGTCGCGCCAGGGCATGACGGTGAAGTACGGCGGGAGGTCGGCGCCGTCCTCGGTCCAGCTGAGCGGGTGGCGACCGGCGGCCAGGAGGTGCTCTCCGATCCGCTCCATGAACCAGCCGTGGAGGGCCGCGGGCCCCGGCAGCCCCTCCTCGGCGGCCCGCCGGCGCGCCGCCGGGGAGACGTGCCACTCGTCGGTGGGGCACTCCTCGCCGCCGACGTGGACGTACGGGGAGGGAAAGACGTCCATCACCTCGTCCAGAACGGTGCGGCAGAAGTCGAGCGCCTGGTCGTGGACGCCGAGGATGGTGTCGCAGACACCCCACCGGTCCCAGACCTCATATGTACGGCCCGGGTGGTTGCCCAGCTCCGGATAGGCGGCGAGGGCGGCCCGTACATGGCCCGGCATCTCGATCTCGGGCACGACGGTGACACCGCGCTCCGCCGCGTACGCCACCAGACCGCCGAGTTCCGCACGGGTGTAGGCACCGCCGTGCGGCAGCCCGCCCACCTCGGTGAGCCGGGGGAGCGCCGGCACCGGCATGCGCCAGCCCTGGTCGTCGGTGAGGTGGAGGTGCAGGACGTTCAGTTTGTGGAGGGCGAGGAGGTCCACGTACCGCCGCAGATAGGAGACGGGACGGAAGCGGCGGGCGACGTCGAGCATGGAGCCGCGCCAGGGGAAGCGGGGGATGTCGGTGATCTGCGCACAGGGGACGGACCAGGCGACCCCGGGCACCGGTTCGGCGCGCAGCGCCTCGACGGGCAGCAGCTGACGGAGGGTCTGGACCCCGGCGAGCAGCCCCCGGGGCCGGGCGGCCCGCAGCAGCACCCCCTCCGTGCCGATGGTGAGCCCGTACCCCTCCTCGCCGAGCCCGCCGAGGGCGCGGTCGAGGGCCAGGACGACGGAGCCGTCCGCGCGGGCGGGCAGCGGCAGGCCGGTGGCGGGCCCGAGGAGCGTGCGCAGCAGTGCCGCGGCGCCTTCCGCGCCGGGGGAGACCTTGAGCGCGGTCGTGGCGTCGAAGGTGAACCGTCCTGGCAGCGACTGGAGTTGGGTGGGCTCGGGGACGAGCCGGGGGCGGCCGGGGGCGGGGGCGGATCGGGCGGGTGGCATCGCGGTGCGTTATCCCTTCACGGCTCCGCCGGTCATTCCGGCGGCGACCCGGCCCTGCAGGACCAGGAAGAGGACGAGGACGGGCAGGGCGAAGAGGGTGGAGGCGGCCATGGTGGCGCCCCAGTCGGTGCCGAAGACGTTGGAGAAGGAGGACAGCCAGACGGGCAGCGTGCGGTCGTCCTGGTTCTTGATGATGAGCATGTTGGCGAAGGCGAACTCGTTCCAGGCGGTGATGAACCCGAAGAGCGAGGTCGCGAGCAGCCCCGGGGCGAGCAGCGGGAGCGTCACCCTGCGGAAGGCGGCGGCGCGCGTGCAGCCGTCGACCTGTGCGGCCTCTTCGAGCTCGGCCGGCACCGCCGCCAGGAACGAGCGGAGGGTGACGATCGTGAAGGGCAGGGTGACCATGAAGTAGATGAGGCTGAGCGTCGCCAGCCGGTCCAGCAGGTCGGCGTCCCGTGCGATCACGTACATCGGGATCAGAAGCGCCTCCCAGGGCGCCACCTGGGCGAGGAAGACCATGAGGACGAAGGCCCGCCGGCCGCGCCAGTTCATCCGGGCCACCGCGAACGCGGCGGCGAGCGCCACCACGAGGGCGAGCAGGACGCAACCGGCGGTCACGAGCAGGCTGTTGCGCCAGAAGATCCAGAACCCGTCGGCGGCCACGGCGGCACGGAAGTGCTCCAGGGTCACGGAGCCGGGCAGGAACCCGGGCGTCTCGGACTGGATGTCGCGGGTCGGCCGGAAGGCCGTGAGCACCATCCAGTACACCGGGAAGACGGCCAGGACGAAGACGAGCGCCGCCGCGGTGTTCAGGGGGAGTCGGCGCAGGGCGCGCGGTGTCACCGGTCGGCCTCCTGTCGGAGCATGTGGCGGAAGTAGGCGATCAGCGCGGCCACCAGGATCAGGACCGTGAGCGTGGAGACGGCGGCCCCCAGGTCGTAGCGGTGCAGGGACTGGGCCACCCGGTAGGCGTAGACGGGCAGCGTGGTCGTCGCCTCGCCCGGCCCGCCCTTGGTGACGGCCCAGATCTGGGCGAAGCAGCGGAAGACCCAGATGACCTCCAGGCAGAGCACGAGACCGAAGAGCGGCCGCAGCAGGGGCAGCGTGACCGAGCGGAAGATCCGCCAGGCGCCGGCCCCGTCGAGCCGGGCGGACTCGTACAGCTCGGCGGGCACGGTCAGCAGGGCCGAGTGGAGCGTGATCGCGGCGAAGGGCACCGACTGCCAGACCACCAGCAGCACCAGGACGGTGAACGCCGCAGGGCCGTCGGCCAGCCACGAGTACCCCTCGAAGGACTCGAACCCGAGCCGTACCAGCACCCAGTTGACCACTCCCAGACGGGAGGCGAAGAGCCACTGGAACACGGTCGTGGTGGCGATGACCGGGCTCGCCCAGGCGAGGACGAGACCGCTCGTCACCAGGATCCGCATCCGCCGCCCGAGCCGCTGCATCATCAGGGCGACCAGGGTGCCGATCACCATGATCAGGACGACGTTGACCAGGGTCCACCAGAAGGTGCGCCGGACGACCTCCCAGAACTCGGGGTCGGCGAGCACGTCCCGGTAGTTGCGGAACCCCACGAACGCGGCGTCGCCACGGATGAGTTCGCCCATGCCGTACCGCTGGAAGGAGATCAGCAGGTTGCGGACGAAGGGGTAGCCGAGGAGGAGCGCACCGCCGAGGACGGTGGGAGCGACGAGGAGATAGGGCCACAGGGCGGCCCGCCCCCGCGGGTTCGGTCCGCTCACGAGCCGAGCGTCCTCGTGATGCTCTGCGAGGCGGTGGCCGCGGCCCGGGCCGGATCGGTGCCGGTGAGCACGGCGGTCATGTACTGCTTGATCGGGTTGGTCGCCTCGACGGCCGCCCACTGCGGGGAGTTCGGCGTGGCCCTGCCCTGCGCGGCGCCGGCCGCCATCGCGGCCGTGCCCGCGTCGTCCTGGATCACCCGGGCGAGCGAGGTCCGGTTGGGGACGTAGCTCATCGTCCTGGCCATGTCCGTCTGCCACTTCTCGCCCGCCAGCGCCTTCACCACCTCGTAGGCGGCCTCGGGGTGGGTCGAGGCCTCCGGCACGATGAGGTCGGAGCCGCCGGTGAAGACCGCTCCCGGCTTCCCCGCCGTCTTGCCGGGAACGGGGAAGAAGCCCAGCTTCCCCTTGAGCGCGGGGTTGATCTCCTCGACGATCTTCGCGCCGCCGGGCACGGCGATGATCTGGGCCACCTCGCCCTTGGCGAAGACCTCGGCCTGCGGGGGCTTGGCCTCGTCGGAGTCCTTGGGCCCCTTCCCGAGCGCCTGGAGCCGGCGGTAGAAGTCCATTCCGGCGAGCGCCTGCGGGGTGTCGAGCGCTCCCTTCCACGCCGTGCCGTCCTTGACCGCCAGGTCGCCGCCCTCGTCCCAGACGAAGCCGGACAGGGTGTACCAGTTCTGGCCGGGCAGGTAGATGCCCTGGGTGCGGCCCTTGTTCAGCTTGGCGGTCACGGCGAGCCACTCGGCCTGCGTCTTCGGGGGAGCGGTGACGCCCGCGCGGGCGAACAGGTCCTTGTGGTAGATCACCACGCGGTTGGCCGCGTACCAGGGGATGCCGTACTGCCTGCCGTCGACCCTGCCGGGCTCGGCGAGCCCCGGCAGCCAGTCCGCGCCGTTCAGCTCGGCGGTCCGGTCGCTGAGGTCACGGACGCCGCCGCTGGCCGCGTACTGCGCGACCTGGGTGTTGCCGACCTCGATGACGTCCGGCGCGTCCTTGCTGGCGAGGGCGGCCGTCACCTTCTCGCCGATGCCGTCCCACTCCTGGATCTGGATGTCGAGGTCGATGTCCTCGTGCTCGGCCTCGAAGCCGGTGCGGAAGCGGGCGAGGAAGGCGTCGGTGACGCTGTCCTTCATGATCCATACGGTGACCTTGCGCGGTCCGCCGGCGGCTTCCGGGCCGGCCGGTCCGCCGCAGGCCGTGGCGGCGAGGGCGACGGTCACCGCGAGGGCGACGGAGCCGGCGAGGGGACGAGTCTTCACGGGCACCTCGATGAATGGTTGACCAATTGGTCAAGTGGTCAGGTGTGTGACCAGAAGGTGGCACGGCCGAGTGGTGCCGTCAATCCCTAGAAAAACATGGGTCGTTCACCCGATGGCAGGGGAAACTCTCCGGCTAGTATCTGACTTACCAGTTGACCAGTCAGGGAGAGTGGCATGAAGGACGGCTCCTCCAGCGGGGTGCTGAAGCGGGAGCGGGTACGCGAGCATCTCCTGGGTCTGATCGAAGCGGGCGGCCCCGGCGATCCGATCCCCTCCGAGCGCACCCTCTGCGCCGCCCTCGGCGTCTCCCGCCCCACCCTGCGCGCCGCCGTCGACGAACTCGTCGCCACCGGCGCGCTGGTACGGGAGCACGGCCGCGGCATGTTCGTCGCGCCCGCCAAGATCACCCAGCGGCTCGCCCCGGACGACGCGGCCTTCACCGTGCCCCGCGCGTCCGGCAGTTGGTCCAGCACCGTGCTCGAATCCGCCACCGTCCGGGCCGGCGCCCGCATCGGCCGCAGACTCCGCCTCTCACCCGCCGCCGAACTGCTCTACGTCGCCCGGCTGCGCCTGGTCGACGGCTCGCCCATGGCCATCGAGCACCTGCACATCCCGGCGGACCTGGTGGGCGCCGCACTCACCCCGGAGGAGCTGGAAGCCGGTGACCTCTACGACCACCTGCGGGAACACCACCGCGTCCACGTCCAGGAAGCCACCCAGTCGATCGAACCGACCGTCGTCAGCGAGGACGAGGCTGCGCTGCTCGACGTCCCCGTCCTCTCGCCGGCCCTGCTGATCGAACGCCTCACCCTCGACACCGCGGGCCGCCCCGTCGAGTACGTCCACTCGGTCTACCGCGGCGACCGCTACCGGATCGTCTCCCGCCTCGACTTCACCCGCGACGGGCTCGTGACCTCCTCCACGGAGGGCGATGCATACTGACCCGCAAGGGCGGCACGGCGGGGAGGGCACGGGATGGAGCTCAAGCGGGAGCGCGTACGGGAGCATCTCCTCACCGTGATCGACAGCCGCCGCCCCGGCGACGCCATCCCCTCCGAGCGCACGCTCTGCGCGACCCTCGGCGTCTCCCGCCCCACCCTGCGAGCGGCGGTCGACGAACTCGTCGCCACCGGCCTGCTGGTACGGGAGCACGGCCGCGGCATGTTCGTCGCACCCGACAAGATCACCCAGGAACTCGTCGCCGAGCACCGGGCGGCCGGCGTGCCCCGCAGCCGCGGCGACTGGACGAGCACGGTGCTCGAACTCCGCACCGTGCGGGCCGGCGCCCGCATAGGCCGGAAGCTGGCGATCTCCCCGGCGGCCGAACTGCTCCACGTGACCCGCCTCCGGCACGTGGACGGCGCCCCGATCGCCCTGGAGCACCTCCACGTCCCCGCCGACCTGGTCCCCGGCCTCACGGCCGCCGACATGGAGACCGGCTTCTACGCTCACCTGCGGGACCGGCGCGGCATCCGGCCGGCCCACGCGGTGCAGTCCATCGAGCCGACGGTGCTGAGCGACGAGGAAGCGGCCCTCCTGTCCGTCCCCGTCCTCTCACCCGCCCTCCTCTTCGACCGGACGACGTCCGACGCCGCCAACCGCCCGATCGAATACGTCCGCTCCCTCTACCGAGGCGACCGCTACCGCATCGTCTCCCGCCTCGCCCTGACGGACGGCCCCCCGGGCGACCCGGCGACGGACGCGGCCACCGCCGCGGCACGGGGCGGCACGTGGTGGGGGACGGTGGACTGAGACCCCCTCGTCCGTTGCGCCGGGGCCGGGGTGGGCGGCAGGAGGGCGGGGGCCAGTTCGCGCCATGCGTGGGCCGGGAGGGTCGTCGGGTCGGCGGTCAGGACCTGGAGGCAGACGTGGTCGGCCCCGGCGTCGAGGTGCTGCCGGACGCGGCGGACGACGGCGTCCGAGTCGCCGTACGCGACGATCGCGTCCACCAGCCGCCGGCTCGGGCCGCCGACGAGGTCCGCGTCGCCGAAGCCGAGGCGCCGCATGCTGGCCTGCTGGTGCGGGGCGGCCGCGATGTATCCGGCGACATGGGTCGTGGCCACCTCCCGTGCCCGGTCGACGTCGGTGTCCAGGACGACGGCCTGCTCGACCCCGAGGAACGCCTCCGGCCCCAGGATCCGCCGGGCCAGCTCCGTGTGTTCCACGGGCACGAAGTACGGATGGGCGCCCCAGGTGCGTGCGGCGGCGAGCTCCAGCATCTTCGGGCCGAGGGCGGCCAGGACCCGGCGCGGCGCCGGGTCCGGCACCGGACCGTGGGCCGGTGACGCGTCCATGGCGTCCAGATAGGCGCGCATCGTGGACAGCGCCTTGCCCCGGGTCGGTACGGGATAGCCGTCCACGTGGTGCACGGTGTCGTCGACCCGGTGGCCGCCCAGGCCGAGCAGGTACCGGCCGGGAAACGCCTCCCCGAGCGTGCGTTCCGCGGCGGCGAGGGAGATCGGCTCCCGGTACGCGATGTTGGCGATGCCGGACGCGACGGTGATCCGGCGGGTCGCCGACAGTAGCAGCCACGCCTGGCCGATGGTGTCGCGGCCGAACGCCTCGCCGTACCAGAGGGCCCCGTACCCCAACTCCTCCAGTTCCGCGGCCGATTCCCGTACCCGCCCGGCGGGCTGCCCCTCGTAGGCGAAGGTCCAGATGCCGACCTGGCCCAGCGCGGTCCGTGCGTCGTCCGTCATCGCGTACTCCTCGGGAAAGAGTATCCGGAGAGGTTCTCCGCTTGCCGGGCGGTACGATACGGAGAAGTTCTCCGTTTGGCTACGGGGATGATCGGGAGGTCACGACGATGCCGACGAGTCCGCGCGGCAACAGCCCCGCACCGCCGCCACGGCGCACCGACGCGCGCGTCAATCGCGACCGGCTCGTCGCCACGGCGCAGGAGGTGTTCGCCGAGCTGGGCCCGGCGGCCTCCCTCAACCAGATCGCCCAACGCGCGGGCGTCGGCCCGGGAACGCTCTACCGCCACTTCCCGAACCGCCAGGCGCTCCTCGCCGCCGTGCTCAGGGACCGGATCGAGAGACTCGTCCGGCAGGCGGACGTCCTGACCGCCACCGAACCGCCCGACGACGCCCTCGCGCACTGGCTGCGCGCCCTCCTGGCCCACGCCCGCCTGAACCAGGGCATGGGCAGCACCCTCATGGTCGAGGAACCCGGAGCGCCGGGCCTCGACTGCCACCGCCTCATCCTGGACGCGGCGGCCGGGGTCCTGACCCGGGCCCAGGAACACGGCACGGCCCGCGCGGACCTCGCCGCGGCGGACCTGATCCCCCTCGTCGCCGGCATCGCCCTCTCGACGACCCACACCGCGGACCCCACCCAGCCCGCCCGGCTGCTCGATCTGGTCCTCGACGCCACGTTCACGACACCGCGTTGAGGGGGCGAGGGTCGAGCGGACGGCGGACCGATGCACGCACCGGGATGTTCGGCCCCATGGCCGAACCCCCGGCCGCCCGGCGTGAGCCGGACGACCGGGGGTTCGGGGTGGGGGTCGGGCACCGCGGGGCACGTCAGTCGTGTCGCGGCACCCGTGGGTCTACGCCGTCGCCAGAGCCAGCGTCGGGGACAGGCGGGACGCCCGTACCGCCGGGTAGAGGCCCGCCACCGTGCCGATCGCGAGCGTCGCGGCGAAGCCGCCGCCCACCGCCCAGAGCGGCACGACCCACGGCAGCCCGCCCGTCGACGCGTACACGGCGGTCGCCGCCCCGCCGAGGGCCACCCCGGCGACCCCGCCGAGGCCGGACAGCATCAGCGACTCCGTCACGAACTGGATCCTGATCTGCCCCCGCGTCGCGCCCAACGACCGGCGCAGGCCGATCTCGTGGCGGCGTTCGAGGACCGAGATGATCATGGTGTTCGCCACGCCGACCCCGCCCACCAGCAGCGCGATCCCGCCGAGCCCCAGGAGCAGCGTCGAGAACGCTCCCTCCGTCGCCGCCTTGGCCTTGAGCGCCGAGGACGGATCGCCCACCGACACGTTCTGCGGGTTCTGCGGGTCGATCGTCGGCGCGAGGAGCCGCTGGACGGCCTCCACGGACGCGTCCGTGGACCGCTCGTAGACCGTCGTCGGATGACCGTCGAAGCGCAGCAGCCGGGCCGCGCCCTCCCAGCCGACCAGCGCCGAGCGTTCGATCTCGGGCGCGAGCGGCAGCGGGTCGAGGACGCCGAGCACCGTGAAGTACCGGTCGTCGATCCAGACCTGCTGGCCCGGCCTGGTGATGCCGAGCCGTTCGGCCGCGACGTGGCCGAGGACCACGGACGGGTAGCGGCCGTTGGCGGCGTTCAGCCAGCCGCCGGACGCCATCCGGCCGCGCAGCACGTCCAGCAGCCCTTCCGTTGTCGCCTTCACCGCGATCCCGCCCGTCTCGGCCTCCGGGATCTTCTCGGACCGGCGCACCGAGCTCTTGAGGTCGCCGGTCCCGGCGGCCTCCTCGACCCCCGCGATCCGGCCGACCATGCCCACCGCGTCCTTGGGCAGTTTGACCTCCTGCCCGCTGAACATCCCCTCGCCCGGCTTCGCGACCAGCATGTTCGTGCCGAGCGCGTCGAGCTGCCGCAGCAACTGCGCCTGGCTGGAGGCGGAGATGCCCACGACCGCGATCATCGTGGCGATCCCGATGGCGATCCCCAACGCGGACAGCACCACCCGTACGGGCCGGCTCCGCAGTCCCGCGGAACCGACATGGAGCACGTCACGCGGCCCGAGCCGCGCGGCGGAGAGCGTGACCCGCGACATCAGGCGGCGCCCCTTCCACCCTCGGACACGCCGCCGGAGGCGCGGTAGGACAGGCCGTCGGTCGCACCACCGGACCCGCCGGCGGTCGCACCGCCGGTCACCGTGTCCTCCACCACCCGCCCGTCCCGGATCCGTACCTGCCGGGGCAGCCGGCCCGCGATCTCCGTGTCGTGCGTGATGACCGCGATCGTCGCGCCCTCCGCGTTGAGTTCGCGCAGGAGCGTCATCACGGCCTCCCCGGACGCCGAGTCCAGCGCCCCCGTCGGCTCGTCCGCGAGCAGCAGCGCCGGTTCGCCCACCACCGCCCGCGCGATGGCGACGCGCTGCTTCTGCCCGCCGGACAGCTCGTGCGGGCGGTGCCGCATCCGGTCGGCGAGACCCACCCGGGCCAGTGCGTCGGCGGCCATCCGCCGCCGGCGGGCGCGGGGCAGTCCGGAGTACAGCAGCCCCTCGGCCACGTTCTCCAACGCGCCCACACCCGGCACGAGATGGAACGCCTGGAAGACGAAGCCGATGCGGCGGGCGCGCAGCGCGGACAGCTTGCGGTCGGTCAGCGCGGCGACGTCGTGCCCGGCGATCTCGACCGTGCCGGTACTGGGCCGGTCCAGGGTTCCGACGATGTGCAGCAGCGTCGACTTGCCGGAGCCGGACGGACCGACGATCCCGAGCAATTCGCCCTCCCTGATGGTGAGGTCGACGCCGTCGAGGGCCCGGACGCCGCCCGCGTACTCCTTGGTGACGCCCCGGAGCCGTACGACCGTACTCACGCCCGTACCCGCGCCGGTGGCAGTGCCGCTCGTCGTGCTCGTCGTCATGCGGACGGCACCCCGACCTTCATGCCCTCGCGCAGCCCGTCCCCGCTGACCTCCACCCGCCCCTGTCCGAACATGCCGAGCTCGACCGCCAGGTCCCGGGCGGTGCCGTTCTCGACGACCTGGACGCCGAACCCGCCGCCGGGCAGCGCGAGCAGCGCGTTGACGGGCACGGTCAGGACGTCCTTGCGGGTCTCTCCGGTGAGGTCGACGGTCACGGGGGACTGGTCGATGCCCTTGACCTTGCGCGGCTCGTCGAACGAGACCGTGACCGAGATCTTCGGGGTCCTGTCCTGCGGGTCCTCACCCGCCGACGCCGTCTTCCCGACGGCCGACACCTTCCCCGGCAGCTCCGTGCCGTCCGGCAGCCGGATCTTCACCCGGGTCCCGGTCTTCGCCGACTCCGCCTCCGACACGGGGATCTTGAACTGTACGACGCGCTCGGAACCGGTCACCGTCAGCACCGGACCGCCCGGTGCGACGCGGTCGCCCGGTGCGGCGCCCGCCTCCTTGACCCGTACCGCACTGCCCGCGAAGGCGATCTGGTCCGGGCCCACGGTGCCCGTCTGCTTCAGGTCGTGGGACTTCTGCCAGCGCTTGACGGCGGCGGCCGTCTTCGCGGTGTACTCCTCGTCGACGTCGAACCCGACGTACCCGAGGGCGGCCAGGTTCTCCTCCAGCTGGCGCACGTCCTTGCCCTTGTCGCCGGTCTTCAGCGTGCGGTACATCGGCTCGGAGCCGTACATCAGACGGACCGGACCGCCCTCCACCTCGTACAGCCGCTGGTCCCGCTCGACGACCGCGCCGGCGGGGGCGACCCAGGTCAGGACCCCGGCCGGCCCGGCGTTGATCTTGCGCTCGCCGAGGTGCCCGAGCGTGCCGTCCTGCTGGGAGCTGTTGCTGAGGTCGCCGCGGGTCACCGGAGCGGTCGCGGGGGGCAGCCCCTTGGCGTCCGCCGCGCTCCCCGACCCGCCGCCCCGTTCGTCGTCGGGCGCGGAGAGGGCCGTGACCGCCGCCCCGCCGCCCGCGACGGCGACGATCGCCGCGAGGGCGAGCACCAGCCGACGCCGCGCCATGGGCCGCTCGCCGACGCGGGCGGACCGTCGCCCACCGCCCGCCGAGAGCTCTCCTCCTCCGCCGCCCCCGGGCAGTTCTCCTCCGCCGGTCGCGGGCAGCTCGCCTCCGTCGGCCGCGGGCCGAGAGCGGTCGTCCGAGGGCCCGAGGCCGCCCGTCGCGTCGCCGCTCATCGGGCCACGCTCTCGCACGCCTTGGCGGCCTTGTCGAACTTCTGCTTCTCGGCGCCCTGCGGTATCGGCATGGCCGCCTGCGCCCCGCCGTCGAACTTCGGGTCGGGCATGTTGAACCCGTTCTCGCGCATGCACTTCGCGTACGCGAGCGCCTTGTCCTTGTCGGCCTGCGTCGGCTCCTTCCCGAAGCCGGCCCCACCGGCCTTGCTCTGGCAGGCCTTGAACGCCTTCTCCATCTTCTCCTTCGACATGCCGTCACCGCCGATGGTGAGCCCGACGCCCTGCTCGCCGGGCTTGGGCTCGGGCACGTCGAGACCCTGCTCGCGCAGGCACTTGCGGTGCTCGAAGGCCTGGTCGGCCTTCTTCCCCTCCTCGGTCACGCTCTGCGAGCTGTCGGTCTCCGAGCCCGAGCAGGCGGTGGCGAGGAGGGTGAGGGCGGCGGCGAGGGACGTGGTGGCGGCCGCCCGGGTGATCCGTCGAATCGTCATGGCGTGGAGCGTGCCGCGAAGGGATGTTTCGCTTCTCTCAGCGGTTTCGTTTACACCGGCGAAAGGTCCCTTTCGGATACACAGGGGTCATGCGCGTACTGGTGGTGGAGGACGAGGCGTTTCTCGCCGAGATGATCGCCGAGGGGCTGCGCCGCGACGCGCTCGCCGTGGACGTGGCGGCCGACGGCCTCGAAGCCCTGCGGAAGATGCAACTGGGCGAGTACGACGTCCTCGTCCTGGACCGGGACCTGCCCGGGATGCACGGCGACGACGTCTGCCGCCGGGTGGTCGAGCAGCGGCTCATGACCCGGGTCCTGATGCTGACGGCGGCGGGCACCGTACGGGACCGGGTCGAGGGCCTCGGTCTCGGCGCCGACGACTACCTGACCAAGCCCTTCGCGTACGACGAGCTGCTCGCCCGGGTGCTGGCCCTCGGCCGGCGTGCCAGGCCCGCGCTGCCGCCCGTGCTTGAGCGGGCCGGGATCGTGCTGGACACCGCACGCCGCCAGGCCAGCCGCGACGGACGCCATCTGCACCTGTCACGCAAGGAGTTCGCCGTCCTGGAGGCGCTGCTCCGGGCCGAGGGCGCGGTGGTCAGCGGCGAGGACCTGATCGAGCAGGTCTGGGAGGAGCACACCAGCTACCGCACGAACGCGGTCCGGGTGACCCTGAGCAAGCTGCGGGCGAAGCTGGGCGAGCCACCGGTGGTGGAGACCGTGCCCGGCTCCGGCTACCGGATCTCGTCATGAGGCGGCCGGTCACGGGGGAGCGGTCCCGGCTGACGGCCCTGTACGGCGGACTGCTGCTGCTCGCCGGGGCGCTGCTGACCGGCGTCGTGTACTTCCTCGTCAAGGAGGGCCTGTACTCCTCGATCAGTCTCGCCGTCACCAGCACCGTGCCCGCGCGGCGTCTCGAAGGGCTGCCGACCCCCGATCCGACGGCCTTCGTCCCCGCCACGCCGGCCACGGCGGCGCCGACCAGCCCGGACCCGGGCGCCACCGTCCGGCTCCCCAGCGAGGTGATGGCGATCACGCGGACGGTCAGCGACGCGGCGGAGTCGGCCGCCCTGGAGCGGCTCCTGACGGTCTCGCTGATCGTCCTCGCCGCGTACGCGGTGCTGTCGGTCGTGCTGGCCTGGTGGATGGCGGGCCGGGTGCTGCGGCCGGTGGCGGTGATCACGGAGACCGCGCGCCGGCTCTCGGGCGAGAACCTGCACGAGCGGATCGCGCTCGACGGGCCGCCGGGCGAGCTGAAGCGGCTCGCGGACACCTTCGACGGGATGCTGGGCCGGATGGAAGGACTGGTCTCCGCCCAGCAGCGGTTCGCGGCGAACGCGGCGCACGAGCTGCGCACCCCGGTCGCCGTGCAGCGCGCGGCGGCCGAGATCGGGCTCGCGGGGGAGCCGTCGCCGGAGCGGGTCGCCCGCATCCGGGCGAAGCTGATCGAGGTCGCGGACGACAGCGAGCGGATCATCGCGGGGCTCCTGCTGCTGGCCGCGTCCGACCAGGGACTGCGGGAGCGGAGCCGGGTGGCGGTCGACGAGGTGGCCCGCCAGGCGGTGGACGCCCTGACGGCGGAGGCGGCGGAACAAGGCGTGACGGTGTCGGTGAGGGCCCGGCCGTTGACCGTCGACGGTGACGCGGTGCTGCTCGACCGTCTGGTCCACAACCTCGTGGTGAACGGCGTGCGCCACAACGTCCCCGGCGGCCGCGTCGACGTCCGTACGGGCCCGGAGGGCATCGAGGTGTCGAACACCGGCCCCGAGGTCCCGCCCGCCACGGTCCCGCTGCTGTTCGAGCCGTTCCGCCGGCTGACGGAGCGCGGCACCCACGGGCCCGGCGAGGGCGCGGGCCTCGGCCTGTCGATCGTCGAGTCGATCGCCCGCGCCCACGACGCCACCTTGGAGGCCTCCGCGAACCCGGAGGGCGGCGGCCTGACGGTGCGGGTGCGCTTCGCCGGGCGCGACTGAGCGGCCGGCGCACGACGAAGGGCGCCGCCCTCCTTCACCCCCCTTCGCGGGGGTGTGAAGTGAGGCGGCGCCCCGGGTGGGATCCCCGTCGCGACCCGTCAGGGTCAGATCAGGGGCGGCTCATCGGATTCCAGGCGGTCCGGCGGCATGAGCGGCCATTCCCTGGGCAGCTCACGACCGTCGCGCAGCCGCGCGAGGAAGTCGGTCACCGTGCCGGGGAAGACGTCCATGTCCCGGAACTGCCGGTAGGCGACGACCACCGACCATCCCTCGTCCGCCTTCGGTGGATCGAGCAGACAGATGTCGCCGTTCCACCCGTGGAACGCCCACGGGATCATCCGTGCGAGGTCCGGATCCGCCGGTGACTCGCGCCAGGGGTCCTGCCACGAGAGGAAGACGTCTCCGAGGTCCTCGATGAACTCCGGCAGCGCGTGTTCGCTGTCGGGGTGCGGGATGCCGAGGTGGCCGAAGACCGTCGCGTCACCGTAGCCGCTGACGAGGGCCTTGTAGTCCTCGGGAAGGCGGACACCGACCGATTCCTCGAGCTCCCGCCAGGTTTCCTCGGGGACGGGACGCGGTCGCGGCGGCGGTCCGAACATGTCCGTCAGAAGGTCCGACACGTCAGTTCCTCCCGTACTTCTCGGACGTGCAGATGGGTTCGGCCTTCCAGTCCGCCGAGTTCATCACGTAGCAGTCCACGTCGAGGCCCGCCGAGCCGACGGCCCTGATGTGGACGGCCTCGGGCACTCCGGACATCCGCATCCGGTACACGGGTGTCACCTCGTACCGAACGGACTGGCGCGTGTGGGTGATGGAGTCGGTCACCTTGTTCTCGATGCCCGCCATCACCTTCGAGTTGGCCGCGGCGTGGAGCGGGATCAGGTTCCGCAGATCCGTGCCGGAACCACCGAGTTGACGGCCGATCAGGTGCCCGCGCGCCCGCTGCCAGTTGTCCTGCACGGTGATCTCGAAGAAGCCGCTCGGCGGCGCCAGCCACGTGCTGCCGGTCTCCGCGTCGGCACGGTTGCGGCTCGCCGTCGCCGTGCCGTCCGCGAGGTCGTCGGGCGACCCGTAGTAGGCGACGGCCCCGGTCGCCCGGCAACCGTCCTTGCCGGGCTTGAACCGCTCGCGCGGGAAGTACTGGACGTTCCCCTGCCAGTTGCTGCCCGCTCCCGCGTCGCAGGACTCTCCGCGATCATCGTGGGCGTCACCGCGATCCGGGTCCCGCGCCTCGACGAGGTAGGGCTCCAGGGCGTCCGGCTCGTACTCGTAGGGGTCGACGTCGTACAGGTCGTCCGGCCCGACGAGGTTGAGGAACCGCACGTCTATCGCGCGTTCGAGGGTGAGCGTCTGCGACGCCCCCGGGTTCCACGTCACCTTCGGGACGTGCTTGGGCGCCGGTGCCGGGTTGCGTCCCGTGTTGGGGTTCTGCCGGTACGGAGCCTTCGGCTGGGTGCCGGCGCCGGGAGCCTTCCCCTTCGTACCGCCGGAGCGGACACCGCTGTTGGTGCGCCCGGGGGACTTGCCGCGCGAGACGGAGGACCCGGCGCGGCTGCCGCCCGGTGACCTTCCGGCGTTGCCGCCGGGACTGCGGTAGGTCGACGCGCGGCCCGGCGACTTCGCGCCCGGCCTCGTCGTCGACTTCATGCGCATGTTCTTCTCCTGGATGTGCGGACGGTTGCTCAGGGGCGAACTCTGGTTCGGCCGCATCCTCTTCTCGCTGATCTGCGAGCGGTTGCTCAGCTTGGACGGCTGGCCCGAGGCCCGGGCGGGTGCCCTGGTCGTCGCCCTGGGAGCGCTGGGGCGACCGCCGCCGCCGAACCGGCCCGCGTTGCCCATGCTGGCGTAGGGGCCCACCGCGGGCCCTCCGCCGCCGCCACCCATCTCCGCGCGGTGCCCCGAGGGGTCGACGCCGTTCAGGGGGCCTCCCGTCGCGTAGGCGTACCGGTTGGCCTCCAGCGCCGACCCGGTCGGGTCGAGCTGCCAGGTGTCCCGGCTGGTGAAGCTGCCGATGCCCGGCTGGTACCAGCGGGCCGCCATGTTGACCTCGCCGGTGCCGGAGTCCGTCCAGCCGGACTGGTAGCCGACGCTGGGGTTGGCGCCCTGGGAGGCCGTGGTCCTGCCGAACGGGTCGTAGGCCCGGGAACCGGACACCGCGGTGCCGTCGGCCGTGAGGCTGGCGACGAGGTCGGTGTGCTGGTCCGTGACGGCCAGCCGGGCACTGCCGGCCTGCGCGGTGACCGCGGTCGACACGATCGTGCCGTCCGGGGCCCTGACGTAGCCGGTCGTCGCGTCGGTGACCAGGTCGTTGGAACCGCCGTCGTAGGTGAAGGCGGTGCCGTTGTGGGTCATGAGGCGGTCGAGGCTGTCGTAAGTGAAGGTGCTCGCCCCGTTGGAGACGGTGCGCTCGAAGGCGTCGGACTGGATCTGGCGGGCCGTGCCCCCTTCGGTCGTCTGGGTGACGGTCTTCTCGGTGCCCCGGGCGCTGTACGCGTAGGTCTCGGTGCCCCAGCTCTCCAGCCGGTTGCGGGAGTCGTAGCTGCCGGTGACGCTGCCGCGCCTGGTGAGGTTCCCGGCGTCGTCCCACTCGTACGGAACGCTCGTGGTCCCGTCGTTCCAGGACGTCATGCGGCCGGCCAGGTCGTAGCCGTAGGTGTGGGAGGCCGCGCCCGCGGTGCCGGTCGTGGTCTTCTTCACGAGCTGGTCGGCGAGGTCGTAGTCGTAGACCTGGCCCTGGACGCCGCCGCCCGCGGTACGGGTGATCATGTCCCCGGTGAGCCGGCCGAGGCTGTCGTAGGTGTAGGCGCGCTGGGCCCTGACCTGACGCGGGGCGCCGGCCGCGGCGTACTGCGTCAGCTGGAGGCGGCCCGCGGCGTCGTAGTCGTTGCGGACCTCCGTCCCCGTCAGCGGGTCGGTGGTCGTGTGGAGGCGTCCTCCTTCGTCATAGGTGAACGTGGTGGTGCCCGCCGCGTCCTTGCGGGAGGTCATGAGACCGTCCGCGTCGTAGCCGTACTCGGAGCGGCCCGAGGGGCCGTCCGAGGTCAGGAGCTGCCCGCGGTCGTTGTAGGTGTAGGTGTTCTCGGAGCCGGCTCCCGCACCCCCGGACTTCGTCATCCGTCCGGCGAGGTCGTAGCCCAGGGTGCGGGGTCGCGTGGCGACGGCCGTTCCCGAGCCGGTCTCGCCGGTGAGGCGGTCCAGGGCGTCGTAGGTCCGCTGGCGCTTGACGTTGCCGGGCAGCAGCTCGGTGACGGGCCGGCCCGCGGCGTCGTAGACGGTGGTCCAGGTGCGGACGTCCGCCGTCCAGTGCTGGCTGGTGGCCGGCTCGATCGTGGACTCCGGCAGGCCCCACACGTTGAACGTGTAGTACGTGGCCTTGCCGCGGCCGTCGGTGAGCCGGGTCCTGTTGCCCGCCGCGTCGTAGCCGAACGTGGTCGTGATGCTCTTCGTGGCACTGACCGGCAGGACCTGCTTGGTCAGCTGGCCGAGCGCGTCGTAGCCGTAGGTGGTGCGGGCTCCGTTCGCGTCGACGGCCGCCGTCAGGTTGCCGTCGGCGTCGTACTCGGACGTGGCGGTGCGCAGCGGGGTGCTGCCCGTGCCGTAGTCGGTGGTACTGACCGGGAGCCCGGAGGCGTCGTAGGCGGTCGTCGCCCTGCGGCCGGTGGGGTCCTTGGTCTCGATGAGGCGACCGAGCCCGTCATAGGCGGAGGTGGTCACTCCGCCGGCCGGGTCGATCACCTTGAGGACCTGGTCCGCGGCGTTGTACTCGGTGCGGGTGGTCCGGCCGGAAGGGGTCGTCGAGCGGGTCTGGTTGCCCGCGTCGTCCCAGGTGAACCTGCTCGTCAGGGTCTGGGCCTGCGGCCTGCGTTCGATGGTCGTCGCCGTCAGCTGACGGCCCAGTTCGTCGTAGGTGGCCTCGGAGCGGGAGCCCGTCTGGTCGGTGGACGAGAGCTGGAGCCCGGTGGGGGTCCAGGTGAAGGTGGAGACCGCGCCGCCGCCGAGGGCCTGGGACCCGCCGTCGAAGTAGCCGGCGCCCGGGGACTGCAGGGCCGCCGTGCCGACGGTGTCGTCGACCGCCGGATCCGTCACGCTGACGAGGTTGCCCAGCTGGTCGTACGCGTAACTGGTGGTACGGCCGAGCGGGTCCGTCCGCGACACGGTACGGCCGAGGCCGTCGTAGGCGGTGCGGGAGGTCGCGGTGATCGCCGTCGCCGCGCCGGGCGGCGTGTAGTCGGGCAGGGTGACCGCGACGGCGCGGCCGAGCCGGTCGACCTCGGTCCGGACGACCGAGCCCCGCGGGTCGCGGGTCTCGGTGACCTCGCCGAAGGTGTTGTACCCCACCTGGGACCTGGGCGTGACGGCCGTGGCGGCCGCGCCCTTCTCCTCCGCCTGGATCTGGGGATCGGTCTGCTCGACCAGTCGGCCCAGGATGTCGTAGCGGCTGGTGGTGGTGTTGCCCCGCGGGGTGACCGAGGTCAGCTCGGCGCCGTGCTCGTCGTAGGTCTGACGGGAACTGCGGGTGGTGGTCCCGTCGGTGACCGTCGCCTTCAGCGGGTTGCCCGCCACGTCGTACTCGAACGACTCGGTGAGCTTCCTGCCGGTGCCGTCGATCGTGCTGGACTGCTCGGTCAGACGGTCGTCGGCGTCGTAGGCGTACGTCGAGGCGCGGTTGAGGCCGCTCGGGTCGAGGACCGCGGCCGTGGTCCGGCCGGTGGCGTCGACGGTCTGGGTGATGGTCCTGCCGCCGGCGAGGGTCTGCCGGGTGAGGTGCCCCGCGCCGTCGTAGGTGTTCGCCTCCAGGACGATGTCGCGCTTCCCGCCGTCGGACTGGGTGACGGCCTTGGCCGTCTCCGTCGCCGCGAGGCCGTCGTCGTAGTAGGTGTAGGCGGTGGTGGCGCCCAGGGCGTCCGTGGTCGAGGCCAGGCGGCCCGCCGGGTCGTAGGTACGGGAGGACAGCACGAGGTCCCGGGTTCCGCCCGAGGGATGGCCGGTCCAGTCCTTGAGCACGGTCTCGGCCAACTGGCCGCGTGCGGTGAACCGGTGGGTCACCACGTTGCCCGCGGGATCGGTGACGCCGGTGACGCGGCCGAGCGCGTCGTGCGTGTAGGCGGTCTCGTTGCCCGCCGGGTCGGTGACGCGGTCGTTGAAGCCGCGCGCGTCGTAGTGGTAGGTGGTGGTCCGCTCGGGGTCGCCGCCGGTGGTGTCCTTGACGGTCTCCGTGAGCAGGTAGCCGTCGGCGTCGAAGGTCCGGGCGACGCGTGCGGTGTGCGTGACGCCGGTGATCTCGTTCGTGACGCCGGGGGCGTCCTCGGAGACGACCTTGGACATCGTGTCGTAGGTGTACCTGGTCGTCGCGCCCGCCGGATGACGGGAGGACACCTGGGTCTCGGTCAGCTTCCTGCCGATGCCGTCGTACGTGAACGTGCTGACCAGACCGGACGGCGTCGTGGAGCGCGCGAGGTCGCCGTTGGCGTAGTAGCCGTAGGAGACGGTGGCGCCGCCGGGGGTCTTCTGGGTGGCGACGAGTCCGCGCGGTGTCGTGCCGCCGCCGGTCGCGGGTTCGGTGCCCGTGGTGTACGTCGTGGCCGAGGTGCGGCCGTCGGCGAGGGTGGTGCCCTCGGGCTGGCCGAGGGCGTTGTAGGACGTGGTCGTCCGGTAGCGGTTGTCCGTGACGCCGGTGGACCGGGCGTCGCGGACGGCGGTCTGCTTGCCGTTGCGCGGATCCAGCGGATCAGCGGCGTTGTGGTGGTACTCCGCGAACGAGGTCCAGCAGGAGTCCGCGTCCCGGCACCTGGTCGTCGCGACGGTGTTGCCGTGCTCGTCGTGACCGGTGATGGTCACGTGACCGTTGGGGTCGGTGACCGTGTGCAGGAAGCCGCCGGTGTCGTACGCGTAGGTGGTGACACCGCCGTCCGCGTCGGTGGACGCGACCGGGCGCTGGCCGCGGATCGCGTCGAACGTGCTGCTGGTCCTCGCGCCGGTGGGGTCGGTCACCGTCACCGTCGACGACAGGGAGGACCCGGACGCCTGGGTCCGGGCGCCGTAGTGCCGGGCGACCTGGTCACCGCTGAGGGCCCGCGGATAGACGGCGACCTCGTCGATCCGGCCGGTGAAGTACTGGACTCCGTCCCCCGGGGAGGCCGGCCAGAAGGCGGTGTGGCCGGCCCCGATGTACGCCAGCTTGTTGGCCTCGTGCGTGACGGGCACGGTGGTGGTCTGGGCGACCTGGACGCCGTCGAGGTACAGCGTGTGGGTCGGGCCCTGGGCCGTCACGGCGGCATGGTGCCACTCGTTGTCCGTGACCGTGTTCGGCGACGTGTTGGTCGCGGCGACGCCGCGGGTGAAGTACTGGCCGTGCAGCTTGTTGTCGGAGCCGACGTACAGGACGGGTGCGTAGCCGGCGGCGTCCGGGAGCGGCTTCTCCTGGTCGCTGAAGAGCACGCCCGGCTTGCCGGTCCTGAACCACAGCTCGGCCGAGAGATCGGTGGTGGGCAGGTGTCCGCCCGGCAGCGCGGCCCACCCGTCGCCCGCGAACTCCGCGGCGGAACCGTCGCCGGCCCCGAAGGCACCGGGAGCCCCGGGAGTGACCTTGGTGTACGTGCCGTTGGCCCCGCCGACCGCGACCTTGTTCACGACGGTCGTGCCGCCGGTCTCGTTCAGCCGCCAGTAACCGGCCGGCGCGTCGGCCATGACGGTGCCCTGGTACTGGTCGCCGTTGCCGGTGACCAGGCGGGTGCGGGCCTTGTAGTGGTCCGCGACGGTCTGGGCGTCGAGTTCCTTCGTGTAGAAGGCGGCCTCGTCGATCCGGCCGTTGAAGAAGCGGGTCGCCCGTGCCTGACCGTCCCACGCCTCACTGGAGTAACCGGCGCCGAGGTACGCGTGGACGAGGGTCTCCGGCTTGACCACACCGGACTTGGACCCGATCCTCGCGCCGTCGAGGTACAGCGACTGACCGGCGGGACCACCGGTGATGACGACGTGGTGCCACGTGTTGTCGGTGACCTTCACACCGCCCATGACCGGCCAGCCCGCGGACGGGCCGTCCCACAGGTGGCCGCGGAGCTTGCCCTCCCCGTCGACGAGCAGACTCGCGTTCCACATCGTCGGGGTGGCGCCGAGCTCGGCGTTCTGCAGACCGAGCAGGACACCGCTCGGCTTGTCCGTCCGGAACCACAGCTCCACGGAGAGCGAGGTGGCGTCGTAGACCGACTCGGCGGGCACGGCGACGGCGCCCTTGGAGCCGTCGAGCGTGGCCGCGCCGTCGTCGCCGTCGAGGAAGGCGCCGACCCCGCCGAGGGTGACGCCGTCACGGTAGGACCCGTTGCCGCCCGCGGACATCTCGTCGGCCGCGGCCGCGCCGCTGCTGTCGCCCAGGCGCCAGTAGTTGACCGGGCCCGTGGCCCGTACCGCGTCCGCGTAGGCCTGGGAGCCCGACGCGTAGCGGGGCGCCGAGATCTGCCAGGTGCCACCGCTCTCGTCGGTCACCTTCGTGGCGCGCTCGGTGTCCGTGTCGTACTCGACCCGGGTACCGACCCGCCCCGAGGGCAGGGTGGTCTTGATGAGCTTCGACGATCCCGTACGCGCCGCGTGGTGGGCGCGGACCGTGCTCGCGTCGAGGGCGCGGGGGTAGACCGCGACCTCGTCCATGGCGCCGGTGAAGCGCCGCACGCCTTCGGAACCGTTGTCCCAGGCCGAGCTCGAGTAGCCGGCGCCCAGATAGGTGAAGGTCTTGCCGTGGTGGTCCACCACTCCGGTGGTCGCGCCGAGGCGCGTCCCGTCGAGGTAGAGCGTCTGCTCGGTGCCCGTGCTGGTCAGGACGGCGTGGTGCCACGCGTTGTCGGTGACCGTGCCGGGGGAGGTGAGGGGCGGGGCCCAGACGTCCTTGAGTTCGAGACCGCCGTGCAGCCTGCCGTCCTGGGTGATGCCGAGGACCGGGTTCCACCAGGCCGGCTTGCCGTCCGAGAGCCGCTTGTCCTGGAAGCCGACGAGCGTGCCCGGCTTGTCCGTCCTGAACCACAGCTCGACCGACAGCACGGTGGAGGAGGCCAGGGTCGACTCCGGCAGCTCCACCACGGAACTGGTGCCGTTGAAGGAGACCGCCTTGTTGCCCGTGCCGGTCAGCGCCCCGGCACCGCCGAGGGTGACGTCACGCAGCCGTCCCGCGTTCATGCCGGTCCGGGACACCGCCTCGCTCTGCGCGGCCTCGCCCTCGGTCTCGTTCATGCGCCAGTACGCGACCGGGTTGGCGTCCTGCACCATGCCCCGGTAGGGGGAAGCCCCGGTGTACTCGTACGTCGTGCACGCGGTCGTGGACGACGGCGGGCAGACCTTCGTCAGCAGGTCACCCTGGTAGGTGTAGGACCAGGTCAGCGCGGGAGCGCCCGGCCCCACGGCATCGGTGGACACCGACGCGACGTGCGCGCCGTTCCACGTGAAGGACAGCGCCCGCCCGGAGAGGGCGTCGGTCGCCTTGGTGAGCCGGCCGCCGGTGTACGTCAGCCGCTGCTCGCGGCCGTGCCCGTCCGTGACCTTCGTCAGCAGGCCGGTCGCGTCGAAGGTGTGGAGCGCCGCGCTCGCGTCCCGGAGCGTCCAGCCTCCTCCGGTGACGGCCGTCAGCACGCCCATGGAGCCGGACGGCGCGCTGTAGGTGCCGTCGCCGTTCCGGCCGAAGCGGGCCTGGCTGCCGTTGGTGAGGGTGAGCACGACGCTGCCGTCGGGCTCCGCGGCGGCGCGCATGTCCCAGCGGGTGGCCCAGCCGGCGCCGAACGCGTTGGCGACGCGCGGGTCCTGCGAGTTGTATGTCCGCGTGACCGCGAGTTCGGGGCCGACCGTGGGCACGGCGGCGTCCGTGGCGGCGGTGACGTGGTTGCCGGACCGCTCCCCGAACGAACGGCCGCCGTCCGCACCGCCCAGGTGGGACGTGATGACGGGCTGCGGCACCTGCGGGGTCAGGATCGAGGGCGAGGTCCGGGAGGACTGGTCCTTGCCGTCGTTGGCGTACGCGTACCAGGCGTAGGTCTTGGCCCAGCTGAGCCAGCCTCCCGGGACGGTCCAGCTCGACGAGGCGGCATGGGTGTTGCCCCGGCAGTTCTTCCGGGTGTCCTTGCCCTCGACCTCACAGACCTCGAACTGGTACGTGAGGGCGCCGGGAGACCGGTCCGTGTCGGTGGCCGACGCCCACAGCGTCGGAGTCAGCGTGTCGACGACCGTGCCGCTCGGCGGCGCCGCGCCCGTGATGTACGGCCGGGCGTTGACGGCGTCGAACCTGATGCCCGCGCCGGGCACGCCGTCCGCCGCGAAGCTGGAGACCCCGTACTCGTCCATCGTCCACACGAGGGTGTAGGTCCCGGGAGCCAGCGGGGCGATCTTGGCGTCGACGGTGGCCGAAGCCCCCGGCGCCACGTCGTAGGGCATCGGAGTCCACCGGATCTTGCTCCAGTAGTCACCGCCCACCAAGGCGCCGTTGGCGTCGAAGAGGTCGTAGCGCAGCTTGAAGTTGCTGGTCTTCCCCCAGGTCTGCTGCCCCTGGTTGGTGACCGTGACCTTGAACGTCCCCTCGCTCGTGGCCGTCATCGGAGTGACGAACCCGCCGAGCCCGTACGAGGCCCCGTACCTGCTCCACGTCACGTCGAGGGACGGCTTGCCGTCGGGGAAGTTGTCGGAGCCGAACTTCTTCCAGCTCCTGGAGTCGTCCGTGGCGGCCTTCACGGCCAGCCCGTAGTTCGGCTGGCGTCCGTGGGTCCAGTCGTCGACGAGCTGCCGGCCGGCGGCCCCGAGCGGGATGCTCTCCCAGGCGGCCGATCCGCACGGCCAGGACGTCGAGCCGTCGGCGCGCCACGCGTGGGCGAAGGACTTGGACCCCAGGGCGCCGCCGGTCGCGGGACCGGGGTACGTGGACGTGCTGCCCTCGGACCAGTTCGAGGTGATCTGGTGGACCGTCACCGGCCGCGCGGTGCACGAGTACGACCAGGTGTTGTACAGCGAGAGGTTCGCGTTGATCACGTACGCGTTCTTGAGCGTGGTGTCCAGCCCGTTGAACTTCAGGAAGGACGCGGCCTTGTGGCCGCCCGCGTCGTACGTGCCGACCTTGAGCTCGGTGGAGCTCGAGAAGTTCTGGTTGTAGGGGGCCTCGACGTAGGTGCCGGAAGCCGCCCCCAGACCGTTCGCGGAGGGGTCGACCCGCACCGGGTAGACCCGCTCGGGGTCCGCGAGCCACGCCCGGTCGAGGCTGACGACCAGGACCTGGCGGGAGCCCTCCCGCACGATGTCGTAGCGGACGCCGGAGGAGATGACGCCCTCGTCGGAGTTCGGCGCCTTCTTCGAGTCCTCCATCCAGCCCGCCGGCATCCAGGCCTTCCGGTGGCCCGCGGCGTTGTGGAAGGCGATGCCGCCGTGGCCGTCGAGCTTCGCGGTCAGGCCGCCCAGGACCAGCGGGAAGCGCCAGGTGGTCGGCGCCTTCGCGTCCTTGAGGATCAGCGTCTCCTTCACGGAGTCGCTGCCCGCGACGAGCTCCACGTCCGTCGAGCGGCGGACCTCCGGGTAGGTGATCACACTGCCGTCGACCCGGCCGGGGGAGTGGGCCGCGCCGTCGATCGCGTAGCCGATCGAGGCGGTGCCTCCGACACCCAGGTGCACCAGCGTCGGTGCGTCGGCGAACTCGGAGAAGCGGATCTTGTCCTCGGTCGCCCGCGCCTGCCAGCCCGTCCCGGCCGTGCCCGGCGCACCGGACGCCTCGGCCGGACGCGCGAGCCGGGTGTCGATCGCGTTCCACTTCCCGTCGCGGGAGCGGAAGTTCACCTGCTCGTCGTAGAAGCGGGTGGTGTAGGTGCCGTCCTTGTTGAGGAAGGTCCGGCCCCGCTCGGTGCGCTCGGCCGGCACTTCGGTGCTGGCCTTGGTGTCGAAGCCCTTGCCGGGGCCCTTGGCCGCCTTCGCGGGCACCGGCACCTTCGAGAACGGCACCGGGGCGGGCCGGGGCGCGCGGCCCAGGTGGACCGGCGCGGCCCCGCCCTCCGCGGGGAGCTCACCGGGTGCGGTCAGCGCACCGGCCCGGCCGCCCGCCGTGTCGGCGTCGGTCGTGTCACCGGGCGCCCGGTGACCTCCGCCGCGCGCCGATCCCCAGCTTTGCTCGGGTGCGTCGCCGGCTCCACGGCCGGCCTTGGCGGCCCAGCCGTCCAGGGCGAGGGCCGCCCGTTCCGTACCTGTCAGTACGGCGAATATGAATGCCACTAGGAGAACTAGTGGTCGCGCGGTACGCACGATGATCCCCCATGTAATCGAACAGAGGGGGTAGTCGTACCGACGTTCACAGCGGACCCACAAGTTCCAGCCACAGTAGGCCCGTCGAACCGGAGGGCGGCGAACCCCGTATACGGGAGCATGTGAGGACAGACCACCTGGCCGGCCGCCGGGGCGGACCTGCTGGTGTGGCGAAGCTCACGCAACCTTAGGGGCCGCTGCTGCGTTCGCGCGCGACGGGAACTCGCCTTGACAAAGCCGGGGGAGTGGGCGGCAAGTCGGCCCAGCCGGGTGGCTCGCGGACGACGGGTCGGCACCGCCGGGGTGAGGTGGACGACGAGTCGACCGGGCCGAGGTGGACGACAGGTCGACCCGTGCCGGGTGGCGCCGGTCCCCGTCAGTCCCTCGTGGCCGGATCCGTACGCCCGAAGTGGCGGGCGGTCGGCACGAGCGCCGCCGCGGCCGGTACGAGGAAGCACGCGGCCGCGCAGGCGGCGAGCACCGGCGTGACCCCGAACCGCTCGATCGCGGGCGCGATCAACGCCAGCCCGACGGGCGCGAGTCCGTAGGACACCAGGAAGTCCAGGGAGGAGACGCGGGCCAGCTTGTCCGGGGCCACCTCGCGCTGGGTCGCGGTGAACCAGGGCACGTTGAAGAGCTCGATGCCGATCCCGGCCACGGCGTACGCGGCGACGACCACGGCCGGATGCACCGGCAGCATCAGGCTCAGCGGGGCGACACCGTACGCGCCGAGCCCGGCGAACGCCGCCCAGCCCGGGGAGCGCGGCCGCAGGCGGGCGATGACCAGGGCCCCGCCGAGCGCGCCCACGGTGTACGCGGTCATCGCCGCGGCGAGGACCCACTCGGTGCCGTAGCGGTCCCGGCTGATCAGGGGCAGTGCCACACCGGTGGCGGAGTAGCCGAGCGCGATGACCGCGACCAGCGCGCCGAGCCCCGCGAGGAACCACGGGTGGCGGCGCGCCTCGCGTATGCCCTCAAGGAACTCGGCCCGAAAGCCGGCGCGGGGTGCGGAGCCGGCAGCCGGGCGCGCGTCCGACGAGGGGTCCGGCAGCTCCTCGGGTGACCTGCCGCCCGTCGCCCGCGCCGTACCCCGGCCCGGGACGAGCCCGGCGGCCAGCCACAGCGCCCCGATGCCCAGCAGCAGGGTCCGCACGTCGAGGAAGGCCGCGAGCAGCGCGGTCAGTGTGGGTCCGGCGAGCGTGGAACTCCGTACGGCCACGGTCATGGCGGCGTTGGCCTGCTGGCGCCGCTCGGGTGTGACGATCTCGGCCGTGAGCGCCTGGAACGCCGGGCGGCAGGCGCCCTGACCGGCGCCGGCGAGCGCGGCGGCCGCCGTCATCAGCGCGAGCGAGTGGCCGAGTCCGACTGCCAGGAGGGGCGCGGCGGTCGCGGCCGCGAGGGCGGACCAGAGGACGACCGCGCGGCGGGAGTGCCGGTCGGCCAGGACGCCGCCGACGGCGACGGCGACGAGGAAGCCGGCGGTGCGTGCGGCGAGGACCAGGCCGAGTCCGGCGGCGCCGAGGTCGCGGTGCAGGACGGCGAGCCCGAGGACGAACGGCAGGGCCCAGGTCGCGAGGCCGGAGGCGGTGGTGCCCGCCCAGAGGCGCAGGAACGCGGGGTCCCGGAGGACCGAACGGGAGGGTGGCGCTGGGGACTTGGGGGCCGTGGGGGCGGGTGTGGTGGTCATGGTGCGCGTGCTCCTCGGATGCGGGGGAGCGGCTCGGCGAGCCGCCCCCGGTGTCGTTAATGAAAATGATTGCCATTACAGTACCCTTCGAACGCGGCACTCCTGCCCGGTGCACCACCACACCCATGTCCGTCCCTCCCAGACCGGAGAACCCCATGCGCCACCCCGCCCCCCTCGGCATAGCCCTGACGCTCGCCCTCGCCACCACGGGCTGCGCGACCGCTGCGGACGACCGCCCAACAGCCCGCGACCGCCCCGCGGTCGAGGCGGGCGCCGCGACCGGACACGCCGACGGCGGGAAGCCGGTCTCCGTCACCAGCTGCGGCCGCGAGATCTCCGTCCCCGCGTCACCTCGCCGGGCCGTCGCCCTGGACCAGACCTCGACCGAGACCCTGCTCGAACTCGGCCTCCAGGACCGGATGGCGGGCACGGCCAACCTGAAGACGAAGATCCCCGCCCCGTACCGGGCGGCGTACGCGAAGATCCCGGTCATCGCCCCGAAGATCGCCACCGGTGAGCAACTGCGCGCCGCCACCCCCGACTTCGTCGTCGCCGGCTCCGCCGACCTCTACACCGCGGACCGCGCAGGCACCCGCGAGGAACTGGCCGAACTCAAGGTCCCCACCTTCGTCAGCGCCGTGGACTGCCCCCAGCACAACCCGCCCGGCACCACCCCCTTCGAGCTCCTCTTCTCCGACTACGAGAACCTGGGCAAGCTCTTCGGCGCCGAGGAGCGCGCCCACAAGCTCGCCACCGCCCAGCGCGCGGCCGTCGCCAAAGCCGGGACGAACACCGCCACGACGCACCCCGGCGAGGACCGCCCCACGGTCGTCTTCCTCTACTCCGTCTTCAACGGCATGCCGTACGTGGCCGGCGGGACGAGCCTGCCCAGCGAGATGAGCCGGATCGTCGGCGCGAAGAACGCCTTCGACGACGTCGCCGAGGACTGGCCCGAGGTCTCCTGGGAAGAGGTCGCCCGCCGCGACCCGGACGTCATCGTCGTGGGCGACCTGTCCGAACGCGGCCGGCCCGGCGACAGCGCCCGCGAGAAGCGGGCCAAGATGACCGGACACCCGGTGATCTCCCGGCTCGCGGCGGTCCGCGAGAACAGGATCCTCGAGGTGCCGGGCATCGAACTCGACCCCTCCGTGCGCTCCGTGCACGCCCTCGGGCTGCTCGCCCAGGGCATGAAGGACCTCGGACATGCCCACTGACCCGCCGACGGCCGGCACCCCGGCGAACCTGCTTGCCCCGTCGCGCCCTGCCGACGAGCCCGCTCGCGCGGGTCTGTCCGCGCCTGCGGACCCGTCCGGGCTAGCCGACCAGCAGGGTCCCACCGATTTGTCCGTTCCCGCCGACCAGACTGCACCTGCGGACCTGTCCGTTCCCGCGGACCTGTCCGTGCCCGCCGACCTGTCCGTGCCCGCCGACCAAGCCGTTCGCGGGGGCCTCTCCGAGCCCGCAGACCCGCCCAGGCCCGCGGACCCGCCCGGTCCCACCGAACTGCCCGCTCCCACCGGCCCGTCGGCGCCCGTCCCACCCCGGCGGTTCCCCCTCGTCACGGCCCTCGCCACCGCCACCGTCCTGGTGGCCTCCCTCGCGGCGGCCGTCCGCGTCGGTACCGCCGACGTCGGCTGGGCCGACCTCGTACGCGTCCTCGGGGCGCACGCAGGCCTGGACGTGGAGCCACTGCCCCCGCTCGTGGACTCGCTCATCTGGGACCTCCGGCTGCCGCGCGTCCTGATGGCCGCACTCGTCGGTGCCTCGCTCGCCGTGTGCGGCGCCGTGCTCCAGGCGGTCACCCGCAACGCGCTCGCCGACCCGTACCTGCTCGGCGTGTCCTCCGGCGCGTCGACGGGCGCCGTCACCGTCGTCGTCCTCGGAATCGGCGCGGGCACCCTCGGCGTCACCGGCGGCGCGCTCGTCGGCGCCCTGTTGGCCTTCGGTCTCCTGCTCCTCCTGCTCCGGCGTACCGGACTCGACTCCGTCCGCATCGTCCTCACCGGAGTGGTCGTCGGTCAGCTCCTGACCGCCCTGACCTCCCTCGTCCTCATGGCGTCGGCCGACGCCGACACCACCCGCGCCGTCACCCACTGGCTCCTGGGCTCGATGGCACCGGCCCGCTGGGACACCGTCCTGGTCTGCGCGATCGTCACCCCCCTGGGACTCGCGGTCGCGTGGCTGTGCTCGAACGCGCTCGACGGGCTCGCGTTCGGCACCGACACCGCCGCCTCGCTCGGCATCGGCGTACGGCACACCAGGATGCTGCTCCTGGTGGTGACGGCGGCCCTGACCGCCGTCGCGGTCGCGACCGTCGGCGCCATCGGCTTCGTCGGACTGATCGTCCCCCACGGGGTGCGCTTCCTCGTCGGCCCGCCGCACCGCGTGCTGTTGCCGTACGCGGCGCTCGCGGGCGCGGTGTTCCTGGTGTGGACCGACGCCCTCGCCCGGATCGCCTTCGCACCCCGCGAGGTCCCCGTCGGGGTGATCACCGCACTGCTCGGCGTGCCCCTGTTCCTCCTCGTCCTGCGCAGGAGGGGTGAGCTGTGAGGATCGCCGCCGAGAACCTGAGCTGGTCGGTCGCGGGCACCCCGGTCGTACGGGACGTCAGCGCGGCCGTCGCCCCCGGCGAGACCGTCGGACTGCTCGGCCCCAACGGCTCGGGCAAGTCCTCCCTGCTGCGCTGCCTCGCCGGCCTCCGCGCCCCCGACACGGGCACCGTCCGCTACGACGGCGAGTCCGTCCGGGGCTGGAGCGCCCGCCGGATCGCCCGGCACGTCGCGTTCGTCGCACAGGACTCGGGCGCCGACAGCGACCTCCGGGTCGCCGACGTGGTCGGTCTGGGACGGACGCCGTTCCGGGACCGCTGGCGCGGCCCCGACGGCACCGACCGCGCGGTGACGGCACAGGCGCTGGAGGAAGTCGGCCTCACGGCGCTCGCCGACCGCTCCTGGAAGGCGCTGTCCGGCGGCGAACGCCAACGCGCCCACATCGCCCGCGCGCTGGCCCAGCAGCCGTACGCCCTGCTCCTCGACGAACCCACCAACCACCTCGACGTCAAGCACCAGCTGGAGCTCATGGAGCTGCTGACCGGCACCGAACGGACCGTCCTCGTCGCGCTGCACGACCTGTCGCTCGCCGCCCGGTACTGCGACCGGCTGCTGCTCCTGCACCACGGCCGGCTGATCGCCGCCGGCCCGCCCGCCGAGGTACTGACCGCCGAGCGGCTCGCCGAGGTCTTCGAGGTCGACGCCGCCCTCACCACCGACGCCCTGGGCCAGCCGGCCGTCACCTACCGCGGCCCACTCGACGCCCGGCGCGGTACCGCCCTCCGGGCGCCCCGACCCACGTCCGTCCCCTCCCACTGAAACGAAGCCGAGGCCTCTGATGCACAGCACACCCCAGCCCCTCTCCGTCCCTCCCCAGCCGACGTCCCCGCCCGCGTCCGCGCGTACCACCTCGGCGGCCTCCATCCCGCACCCGGCCCCCGCGCGTACCACATCGGCGGCCTCCGTCGACCAGCTCATCGCCGCGGTCCTGGCGGGCGAACACGGGCCGCTGCCCTCCGCGCTCGTCGCCACCAGCGTGTTCTGGATCCACCACGGCACCCGCCTGGCCGGCGGCGACACCACCTACCTCAACCAGTACGTCCTCGTCAGGCTCGGCGGCTCCTTCGGCGGCTGCGCCTTCGAGGCCGGCGAGCTCACCCCGTCCCTCTGCCACGACTACTCGGGCGCGCCGCTCGACCTGCTGCTGCGCGACGCCCCGCGCCCCGTGCGGATCGCCGCCCTCGACGCCTACCTCGCCCACGCCCACCCGCACCGGACGGCCGCCGAGCGGGGCGAGGCCGAACCCGTCAGCCTGCCCGCCGGCACCCCGGAGGTCCGCGCGAAGGCCCGCGACACGGCCATCGCGGGTCTGCTCGACATCACGCACGGCGCCGAGGTGGGGCTCATCGGCGTCGTCAACCCCCTGGTCGCGGCGATCCGTGAGCAGGGCGGGGAACCCCTGCCCTGCGACTTCAACCTGAAGGCCACCCAGTGGGGCGACCCCGTCACGGACGACATGCACGAGGTGCTCGACCGGGCCGAGGCGGTCGTCGCCACGGGCATGACCCTAAGCAACGGCTCGTTCGACACGATCCTGGCGCGCTGCCGCGACCGGGAGATCCCGCTGATCGTGTACGCGCAGAGCGGCAGCGCCGTCGCCCGCGCGTTCCTCGGCGCGGGCGTGACGGCCGTGTCGGCGGAGCCGTTCCCCTTCTCCCAGTTCAGCGGCGAGGAGACCGTCCTGTACCGCTACCGCACGGCGGACGGCACATGACCCGGCCGGGCAGGGCCCCGGGCACGGTCACCGGCCCGGGGCCCGACAGCGACCCGAACCCCGCCCGAGGCACCGGCCACGCCCCCTGCCACCACGGCGAACTCCTCCAGGGCGTCTTCCTCGACGCGGCCGGCCGCCGGTGCGCGGGCCTCGTCACCCTCCCCATGGCCGGCCCCGGCAGCCGCGCCGAGTTCCTCCGCCGCCCCGGCACACCGCCCCGGGCGCTCACCGTCGTACCCGCCGACCGTACGAAGGCCGCGGCCGCCGCGGCCCTCGCCGTCGAGGAGTGCGCCCGAAGATCCGGACTGCCTCCCTGCGGCGGGGAGCTGAGACTCGGCGGCGACATCCCCGTGGGCCTGGGCATGGGCAGCTCCACCAGCGACGTGATCGCGACCGTCCGCGCGGTCGCCGCCGCGTACGGGCTGCACCTCGCACCCGAGACGGTCGCGGGTCTTGCCGTCCGGGCGGAACGGGCCAGCGATCCGCTGATGCTCGACGCCCGCCCGGTCCTCTTCGCCCAGCGGGAGGGCCGGGTCCTGGAGGTCCTCGGCCCGGCCCTCCCGCACCTGGTCGTCGTCGGCTGCACCCTCGGCGGGGGAGCACCCGTGGACACCCTCACCCTGCCCGTACGGGAGGCCACCGACGCCGACCTCCGCGCCTTCGAACGGCTCCGCGCCCTGCTGCGCCGCTCGCTGGCGACCGGCGACGTCGCGCTCCTGGGCAAGGTCGCCACGGCCAGCGCCCGCCGGGGCCAACAGGTCCTCCGCCACCCGGAGTTCGACTCCCTGATCGCGACCGCCCGGCGCACCGGAGCGGTCGGCGTGCAGATCGCGCACAGCGGCGCCGTCGCGGGCGTCCTGTTCGACCCGACGGCAGCGGGCCTGCACCACCGGGTACGGGGCTGCCGCCGCGCCCTGGACGACCGGGGCATTCCCACCACCCGCACCTTCACCACCCACACCACCACCGCCCCGCCCTTCCCAGCTGCCACCACCCCGAAGGAGTTCACGCCATGGACCAGCACGTCGCGGAGGCGATCGGCCGGCCGGACCTGATACGCCTCGACGACCGGCTCCTGTGTCTGCGCTTCGAGACCATGAAGGTGGTCTCGGCACTGGCCGCCGTCCGTCATCTCCTCGACACCGGTGTCGTACGGCGCGGGGACACGCTTCTCGACAGCTCCAGCGGCATCTACGCGTACGCCCTCGCCCTCGCCTGCCACCGGCACGGCATGCGCTGCCACATCGTCGGATCGACGACGGTCGACCACACCCTGCGGACCCAGCTCGCCGTACTCGGGGCGACCCTGGAACAGATGGAACCGAGCAGCGACCTGAAACTCGACCAGAAACGACGGGTCGAGCGGATCCACGAGATCCTCGCCGCCCACCCCGAGTACCACTGGATGCGGCAGTACCACGACGACATCCACTACCTCGGCTACCGCGCGATCGCCGACCGCGTCCACGAGGAGACCGGCGGCGCCCGGCTCACGGTCGTCGGCGGAGTCGGCTCCGGCGCCTCGACCGGCGCCCTGACCCGCTACCTCCGCGACCGGGACGCCAGGACGCCACGCGGGGCGGCGGGCGACGTCGACCTCGTGGGCGTCCAGCCCTTCGGCAGCCTCACCTTCGGCGCCCAGCACACCTCGGACCCCGAGATCATCATCGCCGGCATCGGCAGCTCCATCCCCTTCGGGAACGTCTCCCACGAGCTGTACGACACCCTGCACTGGATCTCCTTCGACGCGGCGCTGGCGGGCGCCGTCGACCTCCTGCGCCGGCACGCCCTCTTCGCGGGCCTGTCGACCGGAGCGGCCTACCTCGCCGCGCGCCACGAACGCGAGCGCCGCCCCGGACGGACGGTCCTCTTCATCGCCCCCGACACCGGCCACCGCTATGTCGACACCGTCTTCGCCCGCCACGACGAGGCCGCGCCCCTAGGGCACTTCACGCCCCAGGACATCGCGGACCAGACCGAACTGACCCTGCCGTGGTCCCGCATGCCCTGGAACCGCAGGAGCCATCCGCCGCGAGAATCGACCTCTATGGAATCTTTGACCACGTAACGACAGAGAAGGACATAGAAAGTCCGAACAGTGAGGGAAAGCAGGGAATCGTGTACATCAGCGGCAGCGACGGCGAGGACACCACGGAACAGGGCGACGGATGGCTCCGCATCCTGCTGTACGTCGCGTTCCTCCTGCTCCTGGGCTCCGCCCTGGCCCGATTCCTGATCCGGCACACCGGCGAGAACCTCGCTCCGTGGGTCGTCTCCCTCGCCGTCGCCCTGGCGGTCCTCTACCTCCTCGACCCGCTCCTCGGCCGCCGCCCGACCACCCTCCGCCACATCTGGCTCGGGACGGTCGTCGCCGTCTGGATGGCCCTGGTCTGGCTGGCGCCGAGCTTCGGCTGGTGCGCGGTCCCGCTCTTCATCATCGGGCTGCGCACCCTGCGCCCGCCGGCGGCGATCGCCCTCATCGCCCTGGTGACCGCCACATCGGTGACCGCGCACCTCAGGCTCTCGGGCCGGCTCGACGTCGACGTCGTTCTCGCGCCGCCGGCCATCGCCGCGATCGCCGTCGCGGTCTTCGTCCAGATGGACCGTCAGTCCCGGCGGCAGCGCGAGCTCATCGACGACCTCATCCGCACCCGGCGAGAACTGGCCGCGACGGAGCGCCGCGAGGGCATCCTCGCCGAACGACAGCGCCTGTCCATGGAGATCCACGACAGCCTCGCCCAGGGCCTCTCCAGCCAGCAGATGCTCCTCCAGGCCTCCGACCGGGTCTGGGACACCGACCCGGCGACCGCCCGCACCCATGTGCGCACGGCGACCGCGATCGCCGAACACAACCTCACCGAAGCCCGCCGCTTCGTCCACGACCTGGCCCCCGCCGACCTCGCGGACGGCAAGAACCTCGACCATGCGCTCCGGACGCTCGCCGACCGCGAGACCGGCGACCGTCTCACCGTCCTCTGCCACATCGACGGCGCCCCCACCAGCCCCCTGCCCGACCGCGTCCAGTCCACCCTCCTCCGCATCGCCCAGGGCGCCCTCGCCAACGTCCGCGAACACTCGGGCGCCACCACGGCGGCCCTGACCCTGACCTACCTCGACGACCAGGTCGTCCTGGACGTCTCCGACAACGGCCACGGCTTCGACCCCACGACCACCCACCCCGACGACACCCCGACGCGGGGCCCGCGCGGGCACGGCCTCCCCGCCATCCGCACCCGCACCCATCAGCTCGGCGGCACGCTCACCATCGAATCCCTCCCGAACGAAGGCACGGTCCTCTCCGCAGCCATCCCCCTCGCCGCCACGACCACCTGACCCTCCTGGAGCCGCCGCGGGAAGGCCGGTCGGCGCCGTGCGCCGACCGGGCCGCGCGCGGGTTCAGGACCAGGAAGCCACCACCAGCGATCTCTCCGCGGCAGCCAGGTGGACCGCCGAGGCCAGCCACGCGCGGGCGTACCCGTCCGCCGACGCGTCGGTGAGACGGCCGAAGGCGTCCCGGGGGCGGCGGTCCGCCTCCGCCGTCAGGGCCTCCGCGAGACGCGCCGCGCCGCCCAGCCCCGCACGCCGCAGCGGGGCGACGAGGGCCGCCGTGTCCGTGCCGCGCCCCGCCTCGGCCACGGCGCGCCGACCGCCGGCGACCCCCGTCTCCAGCAGCCGCCGCACCCGCCACAGCGGCGCGTCCGCCAGCGGATCGGGACCGTCGGCGACCGGCGGCCCGACCGGAGCGGGGCGCTCCGCAGCGGACGGGAAATGACTGCCCTGCAGCCGGTCGTACCCCAGGTCCGCCCGCCCCAGCCACTCCTCCGGCAGCCGCAGCGTGCACGACGCCCCCGGCACCGGTCCGACCGCGAGCGGCCGGAGCGTCGCCGCCCGCTCCGGATCAGGACGGCCGAGCACCCGTACGACAAGCCCCGGGTGCTCCGCGATCCGCCGCAAGTTGGCGGTGTGCGGCAGCTCAGGATGCGGATGCGCGGGGCGAAGCCGCAGCACCGGGCCGCCGTCGACGACCCGGACCAGGAGATGGTCCCCGGCCGCGCCGACGACCTCGACGTCACAGCCGAGCAGCGCCGCCCCGGACGGTTCGGCCCCGGACACACCGGACCCGTCCGTGCCGTCTCCGAGCGCCGAGACCATCGCCTCCCGCACCGGCTTGGCGAACAACGCCGCCACGGGCTCCTCGGACCAATCCACTCCCCGCACCGGCGTCGCGCTCACGCCACGACCCGCCCCGAGCCGCCCGTCGGCGGAGACGGTCGCCCCGACGATCCGCAGCCCTCCGCGCGCCAGCCCCGCGTGGTCGAGGACCGCCCCGCCGAGCGCCACGGACGCGGCCCCCGCTCCCTTGGCCCGGGCCAGGCCCCCGGGACGTACGTCGGACACGGAGAAGAACGACCCTTCGGCGCCCAGCAGATGCGTCGCCACACCTCCGTACCCGGTCGCGGACAGCACCGGCTCCCGGCACAGGCCGTACACCCACAGGCTGCCGCCCTGCTCGTAGGCCCGGCGCGAGGTTCCGGCCGCCACGGCACCGGCCGACCCGGAGGCGAGCAGCGCGGCACCGGCCAGCAGCTCCCGGAAGGCGCCCGCGAGTTCGCCGAGGCGCTGCCCGTTGCTGCGCTCCCGCGCGGCACGCAGACCCCGTACGACACGCAGCGCGGCGGCCTCGGCACGGGGCAGCCCGGCCAGCCGCGCGGTGTGCGCGGCCCGCAGCAGCTCGGCCTGGACCACCGCCCCACCCGCCGTGACTCCGGCGGACAGCGCCTCGGCCGACGCATCCCACAACGCGCTCGCGGCCCGCACTTGAGCGACGGTGAGGACAGGCGCGGGGCCCTCGCCGGCAGCGCTCCCGACGTCCCCGGGAACGCCCCGCGAGCCGACGGCGCCGCCCGAGCCGGCGGTACCGGCGGAGGCCGCGGCGGCCGACTCCGTACGGCCGCCACCCGAGCCCACGGCCATCCCGGACACCGGCGACATGGCGGGCACTTGATCCCCACCACCGTCCCCGCCTCGGGCAGGCTCCCCGCGCGGCTCCCCGTACGGCTCCCCGCTCTCCGTCTCTCCTCCGTCCGCGATCGGCGCGGCGCCCAGCACCGCGGCCCGGTGCAGACAGCGAGGGGCCAGAAGACACGTACAGACCGCCTGCGCGGCGTCCGTGACGGTGCCCGACGGGCCAGGCCGCAGCGTGACCACCGCGTCCTCGCCGAAGGGGACGTCGACGGAGCCGTCGGCGCCCGGGGCGGCGCGCGCGGCGCAGTCCGCGATCGCCGCGTCCAGCTTCTTGCGCAGCCGCGCGCTCAGTTGCTCCACGGCATCGGCCAGGACTTCGGGGGCGACGGGAGGCAGGACTTCGGTGCTCAACGGCTTTCTCCACGGAGGCGGTCGCCCACCCAGCGGGCGAGGGCGAGCGGGCTGAGGGCGGCCACCGGCATCCCGGCGGCGACGAGTTGACGCGCCACGGGCACCGAGTAGCGAGGCGTACCGGCGTCGTCGAGCGCGGCGCAGCCCAGCAGGTGCGCGCCGGAGGAGGCCAGCGCCCGCACCTCCCCGAGCAGCCCGGCGAGCGGCGCGCCCTCCTCGAAGTCGCTGACCACGACGACGAGGGTGCGGCTCGGCACGGTGATCAGCGAGCGCGCGTGCGCGAGCCCCGCCGCGATGTGCGTACCGCCCCCGACCCGCACCTCGAGGAGGAGCGACAGGGGGTCGTCGACCCGGTCGGTCAGGTCCACCACCTGGGTGGAGAAGGCCAGGAAGTGCGTGGACAGGGTCGGCACACCGCCCAGCACCGCGGCCGTCAGCGCCGACCAGATCACCGACGCCTCCATGGAGCCGGAGACGTCGACCACCAGGATCAGCCGCCAGTCCGCCTCCTTGCTCGCCCGCGTGCTGAACACCGGCCGCTCCGGCACGACCACGACCCGTCCGTCGTCCGTGCGCCGGGTACGGGCCAGGTTGGCGCGCAGGGTACGGGCGAGATCGAGGCGCCCTCCGGGCCGATAGGTCGGGCGCGGGGTGGCCAGACCGGAGAGCGCGGGCCGCAGCCGGGTGGCCAGCTCGCGGGCCAGCTCGTCGACGAGCCGCTTCACCAGCGGCCGCAGCCGCGCGAGCTGGGCCTCGGGCATGCCGCCGGCCAGCGAGAGCACCGACGTCAGCAGCTCCACCGACGGCCGCACCGCCGCAGGGTCCAGCTGGGCGAGCACATCGGACCGCCCCGCGTCGGCCGCCTCGGCGAGCACCTCCTCCCGCACGTCCGTGCCGAACAGCGACTCCAACTCCTGCGACCACTCCCGGGCGGTCGGGAAGGAGGGGTCCTGCCCACCGCCCTGACCCGACCCGCCGTCCAGGTCGTCGGCGCCCTCGCCGCGCCCGCCGCCGTACAGCTCGTCGAGCGCGCGGGCGTAGCGGCGCGCGTCGCCGGTGAGCCGGTCCTTGTGACGGCCCAGGAGGAGCCGCCACCGGTCGGCGAGGCCGAGCCGATGGCCCGCCGCACCTCCAGGGCCCGCCGCCACCGGACCCGTGGCGGCGGCGTCCGTGGCAGGACGTGAGGCACCACCGGTGGCGGTGGTGACGGCGGCGTCGGGCGCGGGCGGGGGCCCGTCGGTCGAGTCCGGACCGAGCTGAGGCAGCGCCTTCAGCGCGGCGAGCCCGGCCGCGTCGGCCGCCGCCCAGAGGGCGAGCAGCTCGGGCGGCGCGTCGAGAGAGAGGTCGAGGCGGTCGCCGAGCCGCTCGGTCACCGTGGTCAGCAGCCGCTCGCGGGCGGCCGGAGCCAGCACGTCGAATCCGCCGCGCAGCGCCGGGAGCCGGTCGAGGAACTCCTGGTCGGCGAGTGAGTCGACCCGGTCGAGCAGCGGGGTGAGCGCCTCCGGCGACGCCTGCAGCAGCGGCCCGGCGGCCGTGAGCAGACCCGCGAGCCGCCTCGTCAACGCCCGCCGCGCGTCAGGGGCGGTCGCTCCGTCGATCCACCCCGCCACGCGCTCGCCAAGACCGGCCGCCGGGTCGAGGTCGAGCATCACCCGTACGGCAAGGGCGGCGCCCTGCATCAACGGCGAGGCGCCGGAGCAGAGTTCGGCGAGTGCCCGGTCGAGCCGGAGGCCGAAGTGGCGGGCGGCCGTCCGGTCGGCGAGGGCGACCAGCGCCCCGGCGTCCGCGGGCGTGTCGCTCCCGGCGAGACCCGGCAGCGCGCGCACGGCGGCCTCCAGGAGCTCGCCGGTCAGGGCACCGGCCAGGTCGCGCGCACCGTCGGTGGTCCCGGGGTAGTGCCCGCGCCGAATGCCCTCCAAGAGGTCGAGTGCTTCGAGGAGTTCGGGCAGGCTCGCGGTGTCCGGCAGTACCGCGGCGGCCTCGCGCAGCCGGGCGTCCACCAGCTCGGGCAGGTCGCAGCGGGCGGCCGCGGTCAGCCCGGTCAGGATCTGGGCCGGTGTGGGGCCGCCCTCGGCCGCCTCGCGGCGCGCGGTCTCGCCCAGGGTTCCGGCGGCGGCCTGGGCCGCGGTGACGCCGCGCGCTCCGGCGAGGTCGAGCCGGGCGGGGACGGACGGCGTCCACTTCAGTCGCCACTTGGTGCCGAGCGCGGTGCCGTCGCCGGTGGCCGCGACGGCCACGGGCTCGCAGTAGGAGGCACCGATGACCAGCAGCCGCTGCAGCAGCACCTCGCGCCGGCCGTCCAGCGGCGAACGCAGCGGATCGAGCCGCACCTCACGAGGCTCGGGCTCCTCCGGTCGCGGCAGCCGCAGGCTGCCGAGCTCGTCCTCGACCGACGGACCGAGACCGGAGCGGGGCGCGCGCGGGCTGATCCGGCCGCGCGCGGTGCCGACGAACACGGCCTCCAGAGCGCGGGCGAGCGCCCGGCCCCGGCCGAGGGGCTCGCCCTGCCCGAGAACGGTGGTGACGGCCTCGAGGAGCTCCCCCCGACCGGGCGCGGGCAGCCCGCGCAACGTGGCCAGGTCCAAGGCCAGCCGCAAGGTCTCGGCGGCTTCGCCGGTCCCCGCGGTGTGCCCCGCCCGGCGCAGCTCTCGGCACAGTCCGGTGAGCGCGGCGGCGGCCGCCGTCCGAATCCGCTCGGGGTCCCCACTCGCGGTGAACACGGCCTGCTGCCAGAGCGGGTCCCGAATGCCCGCGGGATAGCCGGAGCGAGAGTCGAGCAGATCGAAGGAGTACGGCACAAGCGAGGTCACGGCCGCCCCGGTCGCCCCCTTCAGACCGCCTGACTTGCTGACACCACCGGCGCCGCTCGCGCCGCTCGTACGGGTCACGCCGCTGGCACTGTTCGCGCCGGCCCGTACCGACGCCTTCGCCCCGCCCCCTTCGGGGCCCCCGCAGGGGACGTCGCGCGCCTCGTCCAGACACAGCGCGGGCGCGTGGAACGCGCCCACCACGGCGGCGACCCGGCGGCCGCCCGCCGAGGCCGCCGTCACGACCTCGCGCATCCGGGCTTCGCGGGCCAGGTCCGTGGCGGCCACCGCGCTGGTGTCGGCACGCAGGGCCCAGCCCACGCCCAGCGCCGCGCGGCGCACCGCTTCAGGAGAGCAGCCGGGCGCGAGCACCTCCACGGCCCGGTCCCACATGTCGTCGCCGTCCCGCCCGGTCCCGGCGGCCGTCAGCGCGGAAGCGAAGGACCGCCGCCCCGGCGCCTCAGCGGTGCCGACCGCACCGGCGCCTGCGGTCTGGTCAGCCTCGTGGGGAACCCCGGCGGCATCAGGCGCCGAACGCGCCCAGCCGGGGTCGGACAGCGGCAGGTCGCAGCACACGACCTCCACGCCGTGGGCCCGCGCCCAGCGAACCGCCGCCAGCTCGGGCGAGAAGTCCGCGAACGGGTAGAACGAGAGGCCTCCCCCCTCACCCGTCCCGGCCAGCGCGACCGGCGCGACGGTCTCCGGGTCCGCCAGGTGCTCCAGCCATGGCTGGAAGTCGGCCGGCAGTTCCACACAGACGACCTCGGCGCCGGCCTCGTCGAGGAGCGCGGGCACCACCGCGGCCAGCGCCGGACTGTGGTGGCGCACCCCGAGGAGGTACGGGGCGCGCGACGCGGCCAGCGCGTCGACGGCCGCCCGTGGTTCGAGGATCATCAACGCAGGCTCCCACGCAGGTCCCAGAGCCGCCGCCACATCGCCGAGCCGCTCTCGGCCCTGCGGCGCACCGGCCCGTCCCAGTAACCGAGGAGCCGCGCGTGGTCGGCCGGATCGTCCTTGCGGACGACGCCCAGCAGATGACCCGGAAGCAGGTCGAGGACGTCGCCACCCGGCAGATACGCGGCGGCGACGCCCAGCGACGCCGCCACCTGCACCGCCTCGGCGGTGGACATGACCGTGCCGGGCCGCTCGACGTCCCAGCCCTCGGTGGAGCGGCCGGAACGCAGGTCCCGGAAGACGGTGACCAGAGCGTCGAGCACGGCGTCGTCGACACCGAAGGCCGCGCCCGCCCGCTGCACCGCAGCGACGGCCTGACGGCGGATCAGGACGGCCTCGGCGTCGGCGTCGGCGATCGGATCCACGGTCTCGAAGTTGAACCGGCGCTTCAGCGCGGCGGACATCTCGGAGACGCCCCGGTCCCGCAGGTTGGCCGTGGCGATGACCGTGAACCCGGGCACGGCACCGACCACGGCGTCCTCGGTGGCGGTCAGCTCGGGCACGGTGATCCGACGGTCGGACAGGATGGACACCAGGGCGTCCTGGACCTCGGGCAGGCAGCGGGTGATCTCCTCGACCCGCACGACCCGTCCGGTGCGCATCGCGGAGAGCACGGGGGAGTCGACCAGCGCCTGCGGGCTGGGGCCCTGGGCGAGCAGCAGGGCGTAGTTCCAGCCGTAGCGGAACGCGTCCTCCGTCGTGCCCGCCGTGCCCTGCACCGTCAGGGCACTGGTCCCGCTGACGGCAGCCGCGAGCAGCTCCGACAGCATCGACTTGGCGGTGCCGGGCTCGCCGGTCAGCAGCAGGCCGCGCTCCCCGGCGAGGGTGACGACACAGCGTTCCACCAGGGCGCGCTCACCGACGAACTTCGGCGCGATCTCCAGCTTCGACGGCAGTCCGGCGCGGCGCTTGGGCAGGGCGAGCTCCACGCCGTCGCTGCCGCAGACGAACGTGACGACCGCGCGCGGGGTCAGCGCCCAGCCGGGCGGACGCGGGCCGGGGTCCTGGGCGGCGAGGAAGGCGAGCTCAGCGGCGTACCGCTCCTCGGCCGGCTGCACCTGCCGGGCAGGAACGGTCTGTTCGGTGACGGTCATACGGGGATTCCTTCGGGGTACGGGCACGAGGCCCGGCGACAGGCAGGGAGGGCGGGCACGAGACCCGGATGGGATCGGGCAGGGGACGGGTCCCGGCGTGGCGCCCAGAAGAGGCAGCGCCACGCCGTACCGCTGGCAGCCGCAGCCGCAGCCGCAGCCGCAGCCGCAGCCGCAGCCGCAGCCGCAGCCGCAGCCGGCGCCGACGGCCGGCAGCGGGCGGCCGACGGCCAGCGGCCGGACAGCCGACGACCGGTCAGCGGCGTCGTCTCGTACGCCGCACCTTCAGCTCCTCGAAACGCGGCACGTCACCGTCGAGGATCCGCTGCCACGCCCGGGCGAACAGCTCCGCCGCGGGTTCGGTCGGCACCAGCGCGCCCAGGACCGGCCGGCCCTCGGACACCGCCCCGTACATCGGCAGCTTCCACTGCTCGACCGGCAGCAACGGAGCCGACTGCTCGGCCCAGGCCCCGGGCAGGAACAGTGAGCGCCCCGCTCGGGCCCGTACGGCCGGCACCACCAAATCGGTGGCCTCCAGTTCGGCGCGGGCCGCCTTCAGGCGGGCGGGCTTCCACCCGGTCCACCGCGCGGTGTTCCGGTCGGTCGGGTCGGGCATCGCCAGCAGCATCAGGTACAGCGTGGCCGCGTCGGTCCCCAGACCACGAGCCTCGGCGACCTCGGCCACCAGCGCGGGCACCGAACGCGACGGATCCTGCGGCCACCACGTGCCCTCCGCGTCCGGCTCCCCGGCGAGCGGAGCCCCCGGGTCGGCCAACAGCCGTGCGAACACCGGATCGTGGGCGCGCCGCAGGGCCGCCTCGACCGCCGACGGCTGCTGGTCCTGACCGCGCAGCGCCACCAGGTACGGGTCGGACCCGGTGGAGTCGAGGAGCGCGGTCCTGAGCGCCGGCTGGGGCTGGTCGTCGTGCGTGGCCATGAGCACCGCGCCGTACCGCTCGTACTCCGGGGCCGTCTCCGTCGGCGCCCCCGCCACCTTGCGGAAGTCCGGAAGGCTCGTGTACCGCCCGACGGACAGCAGCAGCTCGGGTGCGGCGAGACGCTGCCGCACGGCGGTGAGCGCACCCGGTAGCGCCGCGCGCACGGGGTCTCCCGCGGGCAGCCGATGGGCCAGCCAGGCCGCCAGGCTCATCGCGCCCGCCAGGACGGACGAGGTGAACGGCGCGTCGGCGGACTCCACCGTCACCGGCCGGTCGCCCACGATGTGCCACGGCACGTCGGCACCGAGCTCCGGAGACGACTCCGGGTCGAGCAGCGCCGGGAGGGCCCGGTGCACCGGCCAACCGCTGCGCGCCGCCCGCGCGGCCTCGGCCGCCAGCCAGTCGGGCACCTGCACCCGGCGCCCCACACGCGCGTTCCACACGGCGGCCCCCGCCGCCACGTCGGGGCCCTCGCTCCACAGCCGTGCCGGGTCGGCGGGCAGGAGCGCCGCCACCACGGCCCGGCGTACCCCGACGGACAGCGTCCGCAGTTCGTCGCGGGCGTGCCTGGCCTCGGTCACCTTCAGGCCGAGGGTCTTGCGCAGCTCCGCCGGCAGGAAGTTGTTCTCCCAGCTCTCCACGTCGGGCATGCCGACGAGCACGAGCCGCGCCAGCGGGCCGGAGACGCCGGTGAGCCGGCTGAACTCCTCGGCGGCCTCCGGGAAGAAGGGCGCCGCCTCCGCGCGGGAGGTGGCCTCCCGCAGGAAGGCGGACAGCCAGTCGGCGCCGCGCGAGGGGTCGCCCACAGGCTCGGCACCGCGCACGGTGTAGGGCCCGGGCACCTTGAAACGGCCGCTCGGGTCGTACAGCAGCGCCCCGAACTCCGTCCCGTCGTCGACGGACTGGTTGTGCTCGGTGATCCCGAGCGCCGCCCCGCCGCCCAGCGGCAGGACACAGCGGTGCCACGAGTTGTGGTTCATCCCGTCGGGGGTGCGCAGGTGCGCCGCGTCGAGATGGACCAGTACCCGGCGCCAGTGGGCGGTCGAGACCGCCACCGAGGCCAGTCCCAGTGCCTCCACCTGGCCGAGTACGCCGAGCAGTGCGGCCCGGTGCCCGTCGTCGCTGCCGGGCGCGACGGCCCGGTAGGCGATCGCCGACGGTTCGTCCAGGAGCGAGGTGAAGGGCAGGCCCGAGTACGGCAGTGCGGGCAGGTCGAAGTGCACCCGGCCCGGCGGGACCGTGGCGGTCGTGGCGGCGCCCACTGACGCCAGCTCGTCCAGGAAGCGGTGGGTCACGTCCTCGTCGGTGCCCGACCGGTAGTAGCCGGAGCCCACGATGCCGTTCAGCCCCTTGCTGATCTGGAGATCGGTCGGCCCCGGGACACGGGCCTCGTCCCGCACGGCCGACGGGTCGAGCCGAGCGGCCACCGAGTCGAGCGCCTCCTGCTGCCGCAGGGCGAACCGCAGCACCCGCACCACTCCCGCGATCAGCTCGGGCGTGGAGATCCCCGGCAGCGCGGTGCTCACCAGTTCCGGCAGGTCCGTCGCCCGCTCCGCCGCGGCGGCCGCCTTCAGCAGCGCCCCGGCCGTCTCCGCGTCGGCGGCGCGCAGCGCGGCCGAACCCTCCGGGTCACGCGCGCGCAGCGCGTACAGGTGGGTCAGCGGGGGCAGGGTCGTACCGGCGGTGGTGCCGTAGAGGCCGCTGTGGTCGCCCTCGGCCGTCGTCGTGACCACGCCGTCCGGGTCGCTCAGTGACATCACCCGCCACTCGTTGGTCACGGCCCTGGGCCGGTCGTCGCCGGGGAACGTGAGCGCCGCGACCGGCAGCTCGGAGCCCTCGGGCAGCGTCACGACCCGCCCGGTGGTGTCCTCGGCGTGCCAGCCGTTGCCCGGCAGCCGTACGACGCGCCAGCCCAGCAGACCGTCCGGCGAGGTGCCCGTCGCCGAGCCGTCCACCGCAGGTGCGGGGCGCAGCCACGACGCCCGCGCGACCAGTTGGGCGCCGGACGGGTGGGCGCGCAGCGCGTCGGCGAGGAACCCGGGCTGCGAACGCCGCCCGTACGCCCCCGCCACCGGGTCGTACTCGCCCCAGCCGCCCTCGTCGTGCCGCTCCCCGGGCTGCCACACCCAGTACGAGGTTCCGTCGGAGAGCACCGGGATCTCGTTGGGCAGCTTCGTGTCGCCTCGGTGCAGGACGCCACCGCCGGTGGTGCGACCGCCGCCGGGCAGCCGCAGGCTGGGATTCTGCGACCGCATCGACCAGTACTGGGCGCCGCCGTCCAGGGTGAACACCCGGTCGGGCTCGGTGTGCCAGTAGCCCTGGGCGTCACCGCTGTAGGTGCTCCAGAACACCAGCAAGGCACCGTCCACGTAGTGGAAGCCGTGCCGGTACGAGTGCCCCGACGGCACGCGCAGATCGTGCGTGAGGACCGTGGACTCGGCGTCGATGACCCGCACCTGGACCGCGTTGGCCACGATCAGATGGGGCCAGGCTTCGACGACCGTGAGACCGGAGGCGCGGTCGCGCCCCGGCGCGAGCTCCGCGAGCGCCTCTTCCCACGCCGGCCAGCACAGCTCCTCCCACAGGCCCCCGCGCAGGGTGCGCGCCAGGGTCTCGCCGAGATCGGCCCCGGCCGCGGCCGCGACCTCCTCCGGCGCCAGCGCGAGCGCCTCGGCCGGCAGCCACGAGAGACGGGCGAGCGCCTGGGGCAGCCCGGGCAGCCCGGCCGCCACCGAGTCGCGCGCTACGTCCCGCATCCACTCGGCGAGCATCGGGCGACCGCCGGCCGACGCGGCGAGCCGCCGCATCACGTCGGCCCCGGCCGTGGCGTTGCCGTAATCGTTCGCCCCATGGCGGAACGCGGGCCGGAAACGGGCGTCGGCGGCGAGCGCCACCAGGTCCCGGGGCTGCTCTCCGCGCGCCCAGTCCGACAGATTGAGGGAGTCCTGGCGCCCGTATCCGGTGGGCGGCGCCGGGTCGGCGACCGGGATCTCCAGCGACAGCAGCAGATCCAGCAGGTTCACGTCCTGGACGCCGATCCGCAGGAAGCCCTCGCCCTCGGGCCGGGCAGCCAGCTCGGCGCGCAGCCGCCCGGCCGCCCGGTTCACCAGCTCCAGCAGGGCGGGCGGAGTCGGACGGGGACCCCAGCCCCGGTGCCGTACCGAGTGGAAGCGCTCGAGCCAGCCCACCGCCCCGTCGGCGCACCGCTCCTCCGCCGGAACGTCCGCGCCGGTCAGCCCTGCGTCCGCCCCGGACTCCGCGAGGATGCCCAGCCACAGATCACCGAACTCGGCGTCCTCCCCGGACGGCATCATCGACAGCAGCGTGCCCCGCACGGCGGGGACGCGGCCCGCCAGCGCGACGAGCGCGGCACGGTGCCCCTTCCACCAGCCGCCCGCCGCCCGCAGCGTCGCGGGCAGCGGCAGGAGTTCGGCGAGGTACTCCTGCTCCGCCTCACCCGCGGACAGTCCCGCCGCGCGGGCGAGGCGCCGCAGTTCCACGGCGACCTGGGCGGACGGGGCGAGGCCTCCGGCGGTCCGGCGCACGCACAGCCGCCGGAAGCGCTCGTACGCCTCGGCGGGGGAGAGCCGGGCCGCGAGCTCCTTGCCGTAACTCGTCAGCACCTTCACCGGCAGCGCGCCGGCCAGGGCGAACTCCAGGAAGACGGCGTCCAGCCGGTCCTCGTCCACCGTGAGGCCGTGCTGTGCCTCGCTGGTGCGGGCGCGGCCGAACAACTGGCCGGCGTATGTGGTGTTCTCAACCGCGAGGAACACGCGCGCGGCCTGCTCGTAGAAGACCGGCAGGAAGTGCGGGACGGCCGAGGCGAGCCGCCCGGCCAGCTCGTGGCAGGCGTCCAGTGCGGCCTTGGGCTTGGTCTTCGCCTGGCGGGCGAGCCGGTCCAGCTCCGGCACGACCGCCAGCGCGTGGTGCCCGTCCTGCGGGTGGTGCACGAGCACCCACTCGGGGAAGCCCAGCTCCTGGCGCTGTCCGAGACCCACCACGACGGGCTCCCCGTGGGCCTGGAGACCCAGGAACCCGGCGGCGAGGTCCTCGGCGGTCCCGAGCTCGGCCGCCGCCAGCCGGATCACCACCCGGTCGTCCCCGAGCACCGGGTGACGGTACGTCCGCGCCGTCAGCTCGACCGCCGAGGCGCCCGCTCCGTCGGCGTCGGCCGGGAGCACCGCTCCGGCCTTGATGAGCTCCCTGTTGTCGGAAGCGGTCGTGCTGGTCACGCGTCCCCACCCTCTTCGATCGTGCGGCCGGCGTACAGAGCCGCGGCCATGCGCATCCCCTCGGACCAGGCCACCGGCCCGACCTCACCCAGCCGCATCGCGCGGCCGTCCTCGTCGTGCCAGCTCAGCGAGCCGGTCTCCGACTCGCCCTCCCAGTACGGCTCGCCGATCCACACGGACGCCTCCGTACCGCGGCCCCCGTCGCGGACCTTGCACGTGGCGTAGCCGCCGGACACCCGGTACCCGAGCGCCGTGGCCCGCGCGGCGAGGCCGAAGCGCGAGGCGAACTTCCCGCCCGCGTAGTCCCGCACCTCGGTGGAGCCGGCGGTGGCGGTACCGGGGGTGGTGGCCGTCTCCGGAAGCCCGCCCTCCGGCCTGGTCCAGGTGGCCCGGTGGATCTGCTCCACCCGCTGGGTGATGCCCAGCTCGGCCGCGAAGTCCCGTACGTCGTCCAGGTCGGGCAGGAGCACGGGATGCGGAAGCGTCACCGTGCGCGGGGACAGCCGTACCGTCTCGCCGTCGAGATTGACGACCTTCAACTCACCGTCGGCGGTGGCGTCCCGCAGGAAGCCGACCTCGTCGGGGTCGTCGCCCACCACGGCCATGTCCCGCAGCGCGGACTGCCACGCCTCGTCCGGCCACACCCGGGCGATCAGCTCGGTGGGCACCGGCAGCGAGGACACCATCCAGGTGTCCACCTGGGCCACGCACGCGGCCGCGTGCCGGTCCAGCCACTCGGCGAGCCGCCGCAGCCGGTCGGCCTCGGGATGGTCCCGCAGCGCCTTCGGCAGTGTCTTCAACTGCCGCCCCCCGGCGCGCCGGGCGACCACCCGTCCCTCGTCGAGGGTGATCTCGTACCCCTCACCCGCTGCCAGCCACGTCATCAGCCGTGCCCCTCCGCCTGTCCTGTCAGAATCCGCGCAGCTCGAACCATGGGGTCGAAGCCCCTGAACCGCGGTATGAAGGGAGACTATCCACGGCCACTGACAACGCGTCCGCGGGCTTGTGGACAACTGCGGTCAGTCGTCGAAGAGCGTCCCCGGGCCTGTGGACAACCGCGGTCAGGCGTCGAAGAGCAGGCGGTCGGCCACGCCGAACTGCCGCGCTCCGGCAGCCCCGGGTCCCTGAGCGAGCCCCGGGACGCCCCCGCCGGGGACGCCGTCACCACGGGCGCACGAAGCCCGGCTTCAGCGCATGAGTCGTCGGAGCGTCGCCTGCCACGTCTCACACCACAGCACACCCTGTACGAGCCCCAGGGCCGACACCCGGCAGGCGTCGTCCGTGATCTCCGGCAGAGCCTTCTCGACCACGGGCAGCAGATCCCGCGCGAACTCGCTCCCCGGGCGGAAGTCCAGAAATCTGCTCCGGCGCGTCCTCGGCTCCACCGCGACGGCCCGCACATGGCGGTCCCGTACGGCATCGTCCACGGACGCCAACAGCTCCCGAGCGCGATCGACGGAGACCTCCCGGAGCCCGCACGAGGCGGTCTGGTCGCTCCCATCCCCTTGAGTACCGCAGCAGCCGCGCCAGGCGTCCGCCAGCAGACCGGCCGGCTCAACGGCCAGCGCCTCCCGCACCTGGGCGGCGAACGGCGTCGCGGCCCCCGCGACGACGAAGGGCTCCACATGGAGCAGCAGATCCTGGAGGGCGAACAGCCCCGACGGTCCGCCGTCCGGGCCTCCCTCCCGCACCCACCGCACGCGCTCGTCCAGAATCCCGGCCATCAGCTCCCGCAGCGGCTTCAGGGCCGCGACCCGTTTGGTGACCTTCGGGAACGGCGTCAGGCAGTGCCGTGTGACGGTGTATCCGAGACTGCCGCGCACGGAGCCGGTCAGTTCGCCTCTGATCGCATGCTGGAACACGGGATCGGCCAGCACCGACTCGACCCCTGCGGTTCCTCTCCGCTGGATCCATTGGAGGGCGAAGACGCCCTGCTCGCCCTCAGGTTCACCGAGCGGCATTCCGACCCGCTTCATCAGGGCCAGCAACCCGAGGTCCATGCCGACGCCCCAGAAGTCACCTCCGAGGGAACGGCTCCCCAGCGCCAGCAGGGGCTCACGGGTGGCACCGACCGCGCGCATCCGCGCCGCGACAGAAGCCACCACCGGCTCAAGGCCGGCGACGGGCAGCCGCAGCCCCGCGTACCGCCCGAGGAACGACGTCAGCCAGGCGTCGGCGCCCTTCGCCGCCTCGACGGCATCGGGCTCCGCGCCACCCGTGAACTCGTCCAGCAGGCCGACACGCGCCATGAGACCCAGCCACGCCTCCGCGGCCGCCGTCTTCGCCGCGGCCGAGGAGCCACGGGGCTCCGGCAGATGGGTTCTCAGATACCCGGCCGTGTCCGCGTGCTCGGCCAGGTCCCGCGCCAGCGGCGCCGCCCACGCCTCCCACACGGAAGCCGCCACCTCGTCCAGGCCGCCGTGACGCAGCAACAGGTGGAAGATCTCGGTGTTGGTGTCGTCGGCCTCCAGCGGTCCGGCGACCCCCTCCGCCAACTCCCCGGCGAACGACCGCGGGACCTGCCGCCCCCGAACGTGCGTGACCCCGTCCCTGACGGAGGAGGCGGGGGTACGGCTCTCCTCGCGAAGCCACTCGAGCACGAGCAGGCGCCAGCTCTCGTACGCCTCACCCGCCGACGAACGGGCCGCGAGCTCGGTCCGTACTTCCCGAGCAGCTTCTCGTCGACGACGCCGAGCCTTCGGAACTCCGACACGAGCGCCCTCAGCGCCCCCTCGTCGACACCGCCCAGCCGCTGCTCGGCAGCCCGCGCTCCGGCGTAGAGCGGACGCGCCATCGCGACGCTGCCCGCGGCGGCGAGGATCCGCGCCCCCTCGTCCAGGGCGTAGGGCAGCAGTTCGGGGTGAGGAGCCGTCAGCTTCTCCAGACTCGACCGGAGATCGGTTGCCGCCCGCCCCGGTTTCGTCTCCGCGGTTCTCGCGCACGCACGCAACGGAGCGAGCAGCCCCATCGCCTCCCGTGCCAGCTCAGGATGGGCCCCGCAGACCCGGGACAGCAGGTCCAGGGGCCGTACCGGCACCCGGCCGACGGGTACCGCCCCGCCGGCCTCCGGCACGAGGCCCAGCGCACGTGCCACCGCGTCCTCCGCCTCGAGGGCCCGCGCCACGACCAGCCGGACGAAACACCCGCCGTCCTCGAACAGCGACGACCCGTGGCGCCGCGCGGTAAGCACCTCCTCACCGGGACCGGCCTCACCGGTCAACACCGCGCCCGCGTCGAGGAGCTCGCTCGCCCCGGCCGCCCGCCGCGGCTTCGCCGGCCCGGCTTCAGGGGCTCCGGCAGCGGCGTACTCCGCGCACGCGACGAGGAAGGCCTGGTAGGCGGAGCCCGCGTCGTCCGGCAGGCTCCCCACCGGACCGCTCACGGGGGCGTCCCGCCCGTCGTACAGGCTCGCCACCGCTCTGATCCCCTCGGACCAGACGGGGCGGGGGACCGTGTCGTACGCCCCCGACCCGTGCCGGCCCGCGCAGTCCGGGAACCGGAAGCCGTGCAGGGTCACCGGCGCCGCCGGCCCCTGGTGGCGCAGTTCCGCCACCATGCCGTACGAGCGCCCCTGGTGCCCGAAGGAGAACCCGGCCCGCTCCCCGCCGATCCGCCCACCGAACCGCCGTACCAAGGCCTCGAAGCGCGCACCCGACTCGTGGACGACGCCCTGGAAGACGGCCATCTCCTGATGCGTGGTCAGCGCCCCCGGCGCCGGAGAACAGTCCGGCCGCACGTACACCGCGCGGCTCAACTGCTCGATCCCCTGTTCCCCACCCAGCGGACCGAGCACATCCCGCCAGCGCTCCAGCAGCCCGGAGCCACGCGGATCGAGCAGCACCGGGTGCGGGATCACGACGACGTCGTCGCCCAACTCGCGCTCCGCGCCGTCCAGCCCCCTCACCACCAGCGCACCACCTGCGCGTGCCCCGACCCCCACGAGCACCCCGGAACGCGCCACATCGATCCCGCCGCCCGAACCGTCGGACGGCGCGATCACCGCGTACCGCAGCGCACGCCGCCAGTACGGGTCCGGCCACACCTCCCGTATCAACGCGGCGGGTACCGGCAGGGACTGCGTCATCCACGACTCGACGCACGACAAAGCCCGCGCGGCGTGGTCGCCGATCCACTCCGCGAGCGCGGTCAACTCCCGTACCACCGGGTCGTCCTTGAGCGCCGCCGGCACCTTCTTCACCTCGCGGCCCGCCGCTCTGCGGCAGCGCAGCACCGGCTTCGGCCCGGCCCAGGGATCGAGCGCCAGCTCGTAGTCCCCGGCAGTCCTCCAGACAGTGGTCGAACGGAACATGGTCACCCCCGTGGTGCAAGGCCGCTCGCAGGTCTTCGAGCAGCCGTCCACAACCTACAAGGCACCACTGACAGCGCCCCGATCCGCTCGCTCTCCAGGACGACGCGGCTCCTTCACCGGCGGCTCGCGCAGCGTGAACGTGATCACTCGGAGCGTGAGCGCGGCAGCGATCGAGTGGACCGACCGGAGGGGAGGGAGGAGGCTGGAGATGAGCGCGTCCGGGCGGTGAGGACGGCGACCGAACGGATCCCCTGCCCGGTCGGGAAAGGCCGCGTCATGCGCATGCTGCTGAAGGTCGAGATGAACACCGCAGCCTCCAACGAGGCCATCAAGCAGGGCGCCCTGCAACAGACCGTGGAGCGCGCGCTGGAGGCCATCCGCCCCGAAGCCGCCTACTTCACCGTCGAGAACGGCTGCCGAACGGCCTACATCTTCTTCGACCTGGCGGACCCGTCCCAGATGCCGAAGATCTCGGAGCCTTTCTTCCTGGGAGTGGACGCCAAGATCCACTACTCCCCGGTCATGAACCGTGAGGACCTGGCCAAGGGCCTCGCCGCCCTGGAGCCCCAGAAGTAGCTGCCGCGCGGCGGACCGGCGGACCGGCGGCCCGGCGGCCAGGCGGCCCGGAGGCGGGACCGCGGCCACGGAGGGGCGACCGCTGCCCGGAGGCAGGACGGCGGCCCCGGTCAAGGCGCCGATCCGTCCCACCCACGGGCCCGGACGCTCTCAGTAGGAATGTCCGACGTGTGCGAGAGCCTGCTTGAGAAGCGCTCCGCGGCCGTCGGGCATGTCGTTCTGCACGGCGGGTGAGGCGGCCTCGGCCGGAGTGAACCAGACGAGGTCGAGCGCGTCCTGCCGCGGCCGGCAGTCACCGGTGACGGGGACGATGTATGCGAGGGACACGGCGTGTTGGCGAGGGTCGTGGTAGGGGGTGACGCCGGCCGTGGGGAAGTACTCGGCGACGGTGAAGGGCTGGAGCGAAGGAGGCACACGAGGCAGCGCGACGGGCCCGAGGTCCTTCTCCAGGTGGCGGAGGAGCGCGTCGCGGACGCGCTCGTGGTGCATGACCCGGCCGGATACGAGGGTGCGGCTGATGGTGCCGTCCGCGCCGATCCGCAGCAGCAGACCGATGCTGGTGACTTCCCCGCTGTCGTCGACGCGCACGGGCACGGCTTCGACGTAGAGGATCGGCATCCTGGCTCTGGTCGTCTCGAGTTCGTCCTCGGTCAGCCAGCCGGGCGTGGTCTCAGTCGTGTCGGACATCGCTTGATCATACTTTCCGAGGCGTGTCGTGGCGGGGATTGCGCGCTTCCCGTCCGGGTGGCGCGGGGTGGTCACCGCGGGAGGCGTGCGCCCGGGCGGGGCCCGTCGCGCGTGCCCAGGTCCCGGCCGACGCCCTGGGCTGGGAAGATCGGGGGATGGCACGGACATATGAGGAACTGATCGCGGAGGCCGAATCGGTCTCGGTGGAGGGCTGGGACTTCTCCTGGCTCGAAGGGAGGGCTACGGAGCAGCGCCCGTCGTGGGGCTACCAGCGGTTGATGGGTGAGCGCATGGCGCGTGCGTCGGCGGCCTTGGACGTCCAGACCGGTGGCGGAGAGGTGCTGGCCGGAGTGCCGGAGCTGCCCCGGCTGGTGGCGGCCACGGAGTCCTGGCCGCCGAACGTCGCGAAGGCCACGCGGTTGCTGCATCCCCTGGGGGTGGTGGTCGTGGCGGACGAGGACGAGCCGCCGCTGCCGTTCGCGGACGAGGCGTTCGACCTGGTGGTCAGCCGGCACCCGGTGACGGTGTGGTGGGAGGAGATCGCCCGCGTCCTGAAGCCGGGCGGTACGTATCTGTCCCAGCAGGTCGGCCCGGCCAGCGTGTTCGAGCTCGTGGAGTTCTTCCTCGGCCCCCAGCCCGAGGAGATCCGCCGCAAGCGGCATCCGGACGACGCGCGCAGGGAGGCGGAAGCGGCGGGGCTGGAGGTCGTGGACGTACGGGCGGAGTCGTTGCGCACGGAGTTCCACGACGTGGGGGCGGTGGTCTACTTCCTGCGGAAGGTGATCTGGATGGTGCCGGGCTTCACGGTCGACGGGTACCGGGACCGGCTGCGGGACCTGCACGACCTGATCGGCCGTGAGGGCCCGTTCGTCGCCCACACCACACGGTTCCTGATCGAGGCGCGCAAGCCCGCCGCTTCCTGACCGGCGGCTCATTCCGCCCCCCGTCCGCCCCCACGTGGTGCTCCACCGCCTTCCGGCGGTCATACGTCCCAGGTGACGGGAAGGCTCTTCACCCCGTAGATGTCCGCGGTCTCGGGCCGCAGGGCGACCTCCTCGGCGGGGACGGCGAGGCGCAGCGTGGGGAAGCGGTCGAGCAGCGCGGCGATCGCGATCCGCATCTCGACGCGGGCGAGTTGCTGACCCAGGCACAGGTGGATGCCGTGGCCGAAGGCCAGGTGCCCGCCCTGCTTCCGGTGCACGTCGAGCACGTGGGGGTCGTCGAAGCGCTCGGGGTCGCGGTTGGCCGTGCTGTACGACAGGACGACGGTCGTGCCCGCCTCGACGGTGTGGCCGCCGACCTCGACGTCGACGAGCGCGGTCCGCATGAACGTCTTCGCGACGCTGAGGTACCGCAGCAGCTCTTCGACGGCCTGGTCGATGAGGCCGGGGTCGGCCTGCAGCGCGGCCAGTTGGGCCGGGTGCTGCAGAAGGGCGAAGGTACCGAGGGAGAGCATGTTCGCGGTCGTGTCGAAGCCGGCCGCGAGCAGGATCAGGCTGATGCCCTGCAGTTCCTCGTCGGTGAGGTCGCTGTCGGTCAGTTCGCTCAGCACGTCGTCGGTGGGTTTCGCGCGCTTGGCGGCCACCAGCTCGGCGAGGTAGGTCTGGGTGGCGGTGTACGCCGCGATGAGGTCCTCGTCGCTCGTCTCGCCGCTCATGAACGTGTCGATCTGCTCCTGGAACGAGGCACGGTCCTCGTACGGAACGCCCAGCAGCTCGCAGATGACGATGGTGGGGATCGGCTTGGCGAACGCGGCCACGAGGTCCGCCGACGGCCCGGCCTCCTCCATGGCGTCCAGGCATTCCGTGGTGATCTGCTCGATGCGTTCGGTGAGCAGTCGCATGCGCCGCACGGTGAACTTGCCGACGAGCGGCTTCCGGTAGCGCGAATGCTGGGGCTCGTCCATGAGGAGGAACTCGCCCGGAGGGGCGGGCGGGAGCTCGAAGTCGACGACGTTCAGGAGGTCCTTGCGCGAGCTGAACCGGGGATCGGCCAGTACGGATCGGACGAGGTCGTAACCGGTGATCAGATAGCCGGGCTTGCCGCCGGGATGGGTGCACCGGCTGATGCCACCGTGTTGGCGTGCGTCGATCAGTTCCGCCGGCGGGTCGAAGGGGCACCCGGTCTGACGCTCGGTCGGCAGCGTGGTGACGGTGTGGAGGGACTCGCTCATGGCCATTCCTCGGTCTCGTGGAGGTGGCGTCGTTTGACGCGTCACGAAAGCTACGTTGCGTTCACGATTCCGTCAATCGCCTTCGTGGCCTTCTTGCTGGTAGATGACGAGTAATTGAAGCAATGACGCTGGAGCTGAACGCAACGGCGCATTGCAATGGATGGAGTCGAAGGCAATGCCGTGGGGCTCGTCGACGGGATCGCCCGGGAGCGGGCGGGACGTGGTTCAGGCGCTGAGGATGACGAGGGCGGCGATCGCGGGACCGAAGGCGCCGCCCAGCTGGTAGCCGAGGTTGAACAGGCCGATCGCCGTGGGGCGCAGAGTGTCAGGCGCCGCCTGGCTCGCGTACACCGCGAGGGTGGCCTGGCCGGCGCTGGTGGCGAAGACCGCGAGCGTCGCGGCGAGCAGGAGCAGCGGAGGCCAAGGAGCGAACGCCGCGGTGAGCGGGGCGAGTACGCCGGCGGCCAGCACGATCGTCAGGAGCCGGGGACGGCTCAGCCGCGCGGAGACCGCGGCGAGGGCCATGGAGAGCGTCGAGCCGACGAGGAGGGCGATCATCTGGCCGGTGCCGATCGTGGAGGTCGTCCAGCCGGTGCGGTGGTGGAGCAGCTGCGGGACGGTGAACAGCAGCGTGAAGTACGAGGTCGCGACGGTGCAGGCGAGCAGCGTGGAGAGGACGAACGTCCTGGTCCGCAGCAGGGAGGCCGGGACGAAACCGTCGGGCCGGGTGCGGAGGTGCAGGGCCAGGAACGCCGCTGCCGCGAGGGAGGCGATGACGGCCGGCAGCGGGTAGCGGGGGATGAGGACCAGCGCGGTGGCGAGGATGACGAGGAGCGCGGCGCCACGGCCGTCGAACGGAGTGGTGTCCCGGGGCGCGGACAGGTCGGCGCGGCGCGTGATCGCGGGTACGGCGAGGAGGGCGACGGCACCGACGGCGAGGGAGAGGCGCCAGGAAGCCGCGCCGGCGATCGTGGAGCCGAGGAGGGGTCCGACCGCGCCGAGGATTCCGAAGCCCGCGGTGATCACGCCCATCCGGCGGACCGATCCGGCGAGGCTCATGGCCACGGTGATCAGCCCGGCGCCGCCTATCGCCTGGGCGGCGCGGCCTGCCAGGGCCAGCGGCAGCCAGGGCGCGAGGGCGACGACCGCGGTGCCGGCGGTGATCAGGGCCGCGCCCAGGCGGAGCGTGGGGCGCAGTCCGCGACGGCGCAGCAGCGCCGCCATGAGGGGGGTGCCGACGGCGACGGCCCAGGCGAAGACGGTAACGAGCCAGGTCGCCGTAGCGGTCTGGACGTCGAAGGAACCGGCCATGGAAGGGAGGATGAGAACGGGGCTGTTGGCGCTGGCGGCCAGGGGAGTGGCGAGCAGAGCCAGCCAGAGGGCGGGGACGGGGCGCGGCGCCTGGGCCGGCGGGGCGGGACGGGAACGTTCGAGCAGGGACACGTCTGACTCCGAGGTTGGGGCGAGGGTGATCGGGTGGGGACGGGGCGTACGGGGGCGCGTGCGGTACGAGGACGGGGGCCGGGCGGGTACGGGGGCGACGGGGCGCGCGAGGGAGCGGGGCCGTCAGCCAGAGGAAGCGCTTCAGGCGGAGGTGACGACCTCGTCGTAAGCGAGACGAGCGCCCCGACATCGCGCAGGACCTGTGGCCCGTGGAGCTCTGCGGCCGGATCCAGCGCCTGGCCCGAGTGATCGACAAATCCGTGAAGGCCTCGGCCGCCGCGCACGGCGTGGAGCACGGAGAGTTCGACGTCCTCACCACGCTCCAGCGCTCCGGCCCGCCCTACGCGCTCACGGCCGGAGCCTTCCTGAAGGCGTCGATGGTGACCTCGGGCGCGATCACCAACCGCATCGACCGGATGGAGGCCAAGGGCCTGGTGGAGCGCGTACGGGACACCGCGGACCGGCGCACCATCAAGATCCGCCTCACCGATCACGGCCACGAAGTCACCTGCGCGGCCTTCGCCGACCACCTGGCCAACTACGCACGACTCCTCGCCGACGTGGACCGCGACCTGGTCGCGCAGACCGCGGCCGGTCTGCGACAGATCTTGGAAACCCTCGGCGACACGGGCATCGGAGTAACAGCAGCACGGATCGGGCCCCGCGGGCCGGCCCCGGCCGCGCCACCGGGGCCACGGAACGATCCGCCGCGCGAACCGAACTACGCGCCGGGCGAAAGGAGACGCGCCCCGCCCGCGCTCACCCCACACTCGTGACCATGCTGAGCCGAGTAGCCGTCCTGTCCGACATCCACGGAGTCCTGCCGGCCCTGGAGGCAGTACTCGCCGAACCCGACCTCGTCAGCGCCGATCGCATCGTGCTCACCGGCGACATCACCGCCGGCCCGCAGCCCACCCAGGTCCTCGACCTGCTGACCGGCCTCGGAGACCGCGTCAGCTGGATCGGCGGCAACGCGGACCGCGAACTCGTCGAATACCGGCGGGGCCTCCGCGACACGATCCCGGATCCGATCGCCCCCTGGGCGGCCGAACAGTTACGCGAGGACCACATCGACCTTCTCGCCTCACTGCCGCGATCGCTCCGTCTCCCCGTGGACCGCCTGGGGAAAGTGCTGTTCTGCCACGCCACACCGCGCGACGACGAGGAGGTCGTCCTGGTCGACTCCCGCCTCGACCGCTGGGAGGAGGTCTTCGAGGGACTCGACACCGACGTCCGGACCGTGGTCTGCGGACACACCCACATGCCGTTCGTCCGCCTCGTCCACGGCCGACTAGTCGTCAACCCCGGCAGCGTCGGAATGCCGTACGGCCGACCGGGAGCACACTGGGCCCTCCTGGGCCCGGGCGTAGAACTCCGCACCACCCATTTCGACCCCCAAGCCGCAGCCACCCGCCTCTCCCGGGACTCGTCCTACCCCGACATAGCGGCATGGTCCGACCACTTCCTCCACGCCCGCACAACCGACGCCGAAGCCCTGAAAACCTTCGCCCCCCGGGACGGACGTGACTGCTAAGACGTCATCTCAATTGGTGCGTGAAAGTGGGGATCAGGCTTGCCGTGGTGGGCACTTGACCTACAGGTTGCGCCATACTCCACGAATGACTACACCGATAGGCCCCGTGGTCCTCTTCGATGACGACTACTACATGTACGTCCTCCAGGACCACGCGTCCGCGGAGGCATGGTGGGAAATGCCCGACGAGTACGCCTGTGGGTTCGACGCTCTTGCCAGACCATTGCGCATGACGGGTGAGCCGCATCAGGTCACCCTTGAGCTCCGTGGTGATGAACCGGCCGAGGCAGACCTGCGCCGTCTCGTCGCCGACCACTACCAGCGGTTCCTGCAAGGGCAGACACCGCCCCGAGCGTCCGACCTTTCAGAATTCATTGCGGGACTTCCTGTCGAGGGCTCGTAACGCGACTCTGTTCGTCGGATGGCACGCCAGCGAATCAGCGATGGGCAGTGGTCCCAGATGGTCCGAACGATGCGGCGGGAAGCTGCTGCCACGTGCACCCGTAGGTCGCCACGAACACGATCGCAGCGAGCACCTCGCGGTCACCATGTCGACGCCGGCCACCGCCCTGCGGCCGCGAAGGAACCTCTGGCACTACCTGCTGGAACAAGGGATTCGTCTGATCGGCCGGATTCCGTCGGAGCTCTTGGCGGAGACGGAGGGCGACATTGCTCCCGGAGAAGTCCGGCACCACTGTTAGGCCGCTAGATTCAGTCTGGCCGGCCGTTTCGGCTCATCACATCGACAAGATGAGGATGTCTACGACGTCGTTGGCCGTGGCACACCTGATTGAGCCATGACCTAGTGAAAGGCGGCGAGTTGCCGCTCACAGCTCGTAGGCGAGAAGCGTCGCTGCTGCCCGCGCATATATTGGCCGGGATGGATGAAGTCGAGGCGAGTGGCCAGGCGTGGAGGGACGAGGCGTCAGCAGCGTCAAGGAGGTTGAGCACTAGCCTTCGCATCATCTGATCGTGGGTTGATGCTGTCGTTGACTGATGTCCCGTGGGCGAGGATCGAGCCGTTGCTGCCGGACCGGGCTCCGAAGCGGGTTGGACGGTGGCGTGGTCACCGGCAGGTGATCGACGCGATCGTGTTCAAGTACCACACCAGAACGCCGTGGATGGACCGGCCCGAGTACTTTTGCTCGTGGAAAGGCGCTCACGACGGCCTGCGGAAGTGGGCGGCTGAGGCACCTGGTATTGATCAGAAGCGGTTCGGGTTCCGGGTCGCTGTAGGGGTGTGAGCGATCTGGTGGGGGACGCGCGGCATCTCTGGCCGTCGGCCCAGGAGGCCCTGCGGCTGGTGGCACCGGCGCGGATCCGCCGGTCAGCCGGGAGATCGTCCTGAACTTCGTCTCGGATGCGATGCTGGGCCTGCCGAAGTCGTCCCGGCCGCCGTCCGCGCCGGCAGCCGGGAGGATTCGTGCCGTTTAGGTATCGCGCCACCATCGGGGGCTGTCCAGGTGGTAGTGGACTCGCTCGCGGTCATCGACGGCGGTATCGGGCAGTGCGGCGACGTCGTCGATCCACTGCCGAGTCTTGGCCTCGAAGTCTTCGTGGCCGATCTCGTGGTGGGCGGCGACGTACCGGAGGGCCGGGGGCTTGCCCCACCAATCCTTCTCCGACAAGGCGGCCCTTCGGAGGTAGATCTCGGCGCCGACCGCGTTGGAGTGGACGTACAGTTCCAGGTCCCGTGGGCGGTCCGCGGCGGTCGCGGCGAGATGGAACCCCTGTCGGCTGTAGAGGATCTGCCGCTCGGTGCGCGGAAGGTACTCGGGGTCGACCCACGCGCTGTGGCAGGTGTATCCGGCGGCGGCGAAGGCATCGAGGAGGGTCTCGTGCAGGGGCGTCGTCTCGATGCGGACCGTGTCGACGTCCGTGCGGTCCGCGATGCCGTCGGCATCAACCTCCGTGTACAGACCGATCCGCATCCCGGCCAGCGGCAACCCGCGCACCTCGGAGACCGGGGTCTCCCACTTCAGCCGGTACCGGAGCGGCACCCGGCGTTCCTCGCCCTTCGGGATGGTGAAGAGGCTCGTCACCTCGAAGTGGGCGAGGGTGACGCCGGTGTCCGTGTTGCCGTCCGGCGTCGTGCTCTTGGTGACGGCGGCGGGGGCCACGTCGGCGACCAGGCGCGCGTTGACCGTCCGGATCCGCACGTCCCGGTCGAGCGCGCGCAGTACCACCTCGCCGCGCAGGATCTCCCCGGGGCGCACCGGTTCGTCCGGGAGGAGTGTGTCGGCTTCCAGCGGTATGCCGTCTGTCTTGCGGCCGCTTCCACTGCCGAGCAGTCGTTTGAACACCATGATCCGCACAGTAGCCGCAGCCAGGCCGTCAGGAGCTTGTCGGCGGACGGCTCCGGGGATCCTTTATGCCGCATTACCAGCGTAAGCGCCTCTTCTCGCCCGTCCTCCTCGGCGCCCTGCCCAGGTGAAGGCCCGAGGCCGCGCCTATTGATCAGAAATTCGGGTGGCTGTCCCCCAGTGCTCCGACCAGGCAGCGAACCGCACCGGCACGTCGGCTCGGGTCCAGCGGTGACCTCGTGCTCGTCCAGGCTGGCGAACCCGGGCCGGCCTGAACGTCTCCTTGACTGGCCCGCGCCCTCCGGCGACGCACCAGCTCGGACAGCGGTACTCGACGAGCTGAGAGCAGCGGCAGAAGGCGAGTTCGCCGGGCATGGGTTGTAGCGGGCAGCAAACACCGTGGCCGGAGCGACCGTCAGGGTCGTTGGCGACCTGTGTCCAGGCGTAGTGCCGCTGGACCTTGACGCCCCGCTCCGACCGGCAGCCGACGTCCGGCCCGTTTCGGGAACCGGCTCGGACGGGGTCTTCGCCTGGAACTTCCCGTATGCGTGATGACGGGGTCTGGCGCTCGCTCGACCATACGGGCGGCGACGATGCGGCCGCTGAGACGGCAGGCGTACGGTGAGGCCAGACCGTTCGGCTTTGTAGGGGAATGCCTCATGGAACAGCGGACTTTGGGAACCCAGGGCCTGGTCGCCTCGGCGATCGGTTATGGCGCGATGGGGACCGCCATCGGCTACGGTCCCTCGGACGATGCTCGGGCGATCGCCGCGATTCGGCGCGCGTACGAGATCGGTGTCACTCACTTCGACACGGCGGAGATGTACGGCTGGGGCGAGGGCGAGAAGCTCCTCGGTCGCGCCCTCGCCCCGATCCGCGACGAGGTCACGATCGCGACGAAGTTCGGCCTCACCCCGGCCACGGGCCCCAACTCGCAGCCCGACCACATCCGTGAGGTGGTCGACAACAGCCTGCGCAATCTCCACACCGACGTTATCGACGTGCTGTACCAGCACGCGCCTGACCCCGGCGTGCCGATCGAAGAAGTCGTCGGCGCGATGCGGGAGTTCGTCGACGCGGGCAAGGTCAGGTACCTCGGTCTGTCCAACGCAGGCGAGGACACCATCCGCCGCGCCCACGCCGTGCACCCGATCTCGGTCCTGCAGAACGAGTACTCGCTCTTCGCGCCCCGCGACACCGCCTCTCTCTTCCCCGTCCTGGAGGAACTCGGCATCGGCCTCATCGCCTACTCCCCGCTCGCCCGCGGCTTCCTCAGCGGCGCGGTGCAGTCCCGCGACCACTACACCGCCGACGACTTCCGCCAGGGCCAGGCCTGGTGGGGGCCGGAGAACTTCGAGGCCAACCTCGCCATCGTGGGCAAGCTGACCGAGCTGGCCGAGGGCAGGGGCGCCACCCTTGCCCAGCTCTCCCTCGCCTGGCTGCTGGCGCAGAGGGAGTACGTCGTCCCCATCCCCGGCTCGCGGAACTCCGATCGCGTCGACGAGAACACCGCCGCCGTCGACCTGGTTCTCACCGTCGCCGACCTTGCCCGTATCGCCGAGATCGTCCCCGACGGCGGGCTCGCCGGGCACGTCAACTGACCCGCGTCACCCTCAGCCTGCCCGGCGCTGAGGCTTACCCACTGCTACGACCGCGGTGTGCTGTCCGAGCGCCACGTGGTGAGACGCGGGCGCCCCGGCAGTTCGCCCCTGCCGGTGGCCCACAGCAGGGTGAGCCAGGGGTCCGTGCCGTCCGGAGCCTCCGGAAACAGGCGGGTGAGCACCCGGGAGCAGAGAGCGGCGGGTGGGGCCCAGGCGAGCCCGAAGCCTTCCGCCAGATCGTGCATGTGGACCAGCGTCTCCTGCAACGCCAGCGCCGCGAAGCCCTCAGGGTCCGCCACCCCAGCGGCGTGGTGGGCACGGACCTGCGGCGATGTGGTCCGCACCATGGCGACAAGCAGCGCCCCGCACGCCTCCAGCACCTGCACCAGGCCAGCTGGGCCCGCGTCGCGGTCCGCGGAGAGGAAGACCGTGGGTCCCTCCGGCCTCTTCCGGTTCAACGCGATCGGCACATGGGTGTCGAGCGGCGGACTCTGCGGCCCCAACTGTACGGCGTAGTAGAACAGGTCGTTGGCGAGATGCTCGGCGGTCTCCCAGCAGTCCCATTCCAGTGAACCGGCCTTGCGGCCCCAGCCCTCCGCGGGCGCGTCCCGAAGGATTCCCACCGCGAGCCGTACGGCAAGGTCGACGTCGTCCGCGGTGACGGGCGACAACACTGGTCCGGTTTCCACTGATCGAGGCATCGCAGAACCGTATCCCGAGACTGTGCCAGCCCCTCCGTCCGCTCCGGCCCCTCCGTCCGCTCCGGCCACCCACCGTCGCCACCGCCACAGCCCTCCCACACGCGCACCGCCCGCCACATCACGCCACGCCACGCGCCCCCCCCCGCACGCCCCCGCCCCCGATCATCGCCACGTCGCATCGACCGAACATCCGGTGATCCTCGACCGTGAGCGCCCGTTCGAGCCCACTTGCGAGCGGTGTCGGCAGGCAGGCGTGTTGGCCGTTCCGGGTCCGATGGCAGGTGCAAATATCGCCCCAACATCCGCTCCTCTACTGATCCGGCCGTGAGGCCTTGAGGAGGACCATCGAATGTCCAGGGTCGGTCGGTGCGCGCGTCTGTTCGCCGCACTTCTGTTGATGCTCGTGGGTTCGGCCGCCGCAGGCGCGACTTCCGCCCACGCCGCGACCGAGCAAATCACCGTGAGTCTGTACCGGGTCGTCGAAATCTCCTGTGACGAGGGAGCCGGCGAGGCGTGCGGAAACGACTACTATCCGAAATTCGAAATCGACCATCAAGGACTGTTCGACGGGAAAGACGACTACTGCTGCGCCCACGGGGCCGACTTCAGGACCAACTGGGTCCGGACCGCGACCGTGGACACCAGTCACAACCCGGTCGACATCCACATGGAGCTGTGGGACCAGGACGATCTGACCGCCGACGACCCCATCAGGTGGAACGGCTCCAGCAACGACCTGAACCTGAAATTCGACCTGATGACCTGCGCGTTCACCGGCGGTGGTCTGACCAGTCAACAGGGAGCGGGCGTCCCCACCCTCGCCGGTGAGAGCGAGGGCACCGGGGAGGATACGGCCCGGGGCTACTTCACGATCACCACGCCCTCGTGCCTGAACGTGGCCAACAGCGTGGACAGCGACGGCGACAGCCTCATGAACAGCTGGGAAGTCGCCGGCAGGGGCTACGACTTCGATGGTGACGGGAACGTGGACCTGCCCCTGGGGGACCAGCCGTACGGGGCCGTCCCCTACCGCAAGGACCTGTTCGTCGAGGTGGACTACATGGCCGAGACCAAGCCGCAGGCCGGTGCCCTCGCCGACGTGGTCAAGGCGTTCGCCGAAGCCCCGGTCGATTCGTACCCCGATCCGGCCGACGCGACGAAGACCAAATTCCGGGGCGTCAACCTGCATGCGATGGAGGGGGAGGCCGTCACGACCGTGAACCCCCTCATGTGGAAGTCGAACGGCCCCGGAGCAGCGGACGACTTCAACGACCTGAAGAGCGGGAGCCCGACGAGCCCTTGCGACGGTTTCTTCGGCACGGCCGCCGACAGAGCCAGCCTCAACTGCGCGAACATTCTGAATGCGAAACGCCAGGCGTTCCGCTACATGATCTTCGCCATCACTTTCTTCGATACCTCCACTCCGCCCAAAGCGTCCACGGCGTCCGGCAGTTCCGAGTGGACATCGGTGGGCCCCCAGGGCGGCAACGATTTCATCGTGACGCTGGATACCTGGAGTCCCTCGACCCTCGCCGATATCGGCCATCGCAAGAATTCCGAAGCCGCCACCTTCATGCACGAGCTCGGACACACACTGAGCCTGGCACACGGTGGCAACGATGCTGTCAACTGCAAACCGAACTACCTCAGCGTGATGAACTACACGCTGCAGTTCGCGGGCAAAGACCCCGATAGGCCGCTGGACTATTCCAGCGCGGCCCGGGGCACGGCCCTCGGTACGACCCCGGCCACCGTGCTCAACGAGACGAGCCTCAACGAGAACAACGGCGTACGCGGGACGCCTTCACCCGCGCGCAACACCGTCTACGGAGTCGCCGGCAAGCTGCGCGTCGCCCCCGCCACGAACGGCCCCATCGACTGGAACGGAACCGGCGGAGACAAGGAATCCGGCATCCCGGCCGACATCAACTACATCCAGTCCATCGGCCCTGACGACGGCGGATGCAGCAAGGCCAGCCCCGGCCAGAGCCTGGGCGGCTTCGACGACTGGGCGAACATCCAGTACAACCCCCGCCTCAACGCCGATTTCTTCGCCGACGGAGACCGGCCCATCCTGCCGGAGCTGACCGAGGAGACGGTCCGCGCCATGTTCCAGCAGGCCGACCTCAAGATCGCCAAGTCCGCCGACGAGGCCGACGCCACCGGCGGGGACACGGTGCACTACACGACCACCGTGACCGACCTCGGCCCCGGTACCGCCACCGCCCTCCACGTCGACGACACCCTGCCGGACGGCAGCACCCAGCACCGCTCGCTCGCCGACCTGGCCAACGGCGCCACCGCCACCGTCACGCCCGCCTTCACCTACCTCGTACCGTGCAGCACGGCCGACGGCACCGTCCTCACCAACCGCGCCACGGTCACCGGAACCGACACCGAAGGCGTGCCCGACCCCTACACCGACGACAACACGGCACGGGCCACCACCACCGTGCACGCCCCGGTCCTGACCGTGGACAAGGCCGCCACGGCCACCGTGAACGCGGGCCAGGCCATCACGCACACCCTCACCTACGCGAACACGGGGAGCGGCGCCGCATCCAGCGTCACCCTCACCGACACCCTTCCGGCGGGCGTGTACTACAGCCACGCCCTGGACCTCGGCGCCGGCCCCAAGCCGAGTTCCGTGACCCTCAACAACGACGGCACCCGGACCCTCGTCTGGAACGTCGGCAACCTCCCGGCCCACTCCGGCGACCGGCAGATCGTCTTCACCGCGCGGCCGACGCTCCTGGCCCTGGCCGGCACCACGTACACCGACACCGTGTCCGTCAGCTACAAGAACGCCGGAGGGGCGTGCACCTTCGCGCCCGTCACGGACTCCGCCACCACCACCATCACCGTCGTCCCGCCCAGCCGCGACCCCCTCTCCCAGGGCTTCTGGAAGAACCACCCGGAGCTGTGGACCGCCGAGTTCCTGGCCCGCGTACAGGCCACCGACCAGCGGTACGACACCGACCGGAGCGGTGCCCTGTCCACCGCCGAGGTCACCGCGGCCTTCGGCGGCAGCACCGCGCCCAAGAGCGTGCTGGGCAAGCAGCTGATGGCCGTCTACTTCAACCTCGCCACCCGGCGCATCAACGCCGGAACGGCCATCGTCTCGCGGACCGCCCAGGCCCTGGGCCTGCACAACGTCCGTGATGCCGCGATCTACGCACAGGACACGCTGCTCCTCCCGGTGAACCCCGGCACCGCGCAGCGCTACAGCAGGATCATCGGGATCCTGGACGACATCAACGCCAACAGGATCGAGCGGTACTGACGGCTGCCGGCCTTCCGTACGCTCCGAGGCCCCGCACTCCGCGCTCCCGCGCCGCTGCGGGGCCTCTCCTCCCGCTGGCTAGGCTGTCGGTATGAAATCAGCCAAGATCAGCGGCGGTTCGACCACGGAGTACGTCATCCTCGACGCCGTGGAATTGGCCGCCGATCCGGAGCTCCAAGGCCGGCTCGCGGAGTCGGCCCACCGGATCCTGGCCGACCTGGTCGACGGCGGTGCCGCGCTCGGCTGGGTGAAACCGCCCTCGCCGGACGAGGTGGCGGACCTTCTCGCGCATGTCGTGTCAGCGGCGCGGGCGGGGGACGCGGCCCTCCGTTTCGCCTTCGTCGAACGCCGGCTCGTCGGACTGGGTTACTGGCTCCGCTACGCCCGCCCGACCCATCGACCCCACGCCGATCTGGAGAAGGTCGCGGTGGACGCCGCCGTCCACGGCCGCGGGGTGGGCCGCGCGCTGACCGCCGCCCTGATCGCGGACGCCCGGAAGGCCGGCATCGAGGTCCTCACCCTGGACGCCCGCGGCGACAACACCGGCGCCCTGCACCTCTACCGGTCGCTGGGCTTCACGGAGTACGGCCGCCTGCCCGACTTCGTCGCCGTCGGCGAGCGGCGCTACGACAAGGTCTTCTGCATGCTCGACTTCCGGCGGCACGACTGACCGCTGCCGCGGAGCGGCCTTGAGCGGGTCCCCGTGTCGCCCCTGGCCTCCGCCCCCGCTCACCCTCCCGTCCCCTCCGCCCCCGCTCACCCTCCCGCCCCCTCCGTGGCCGATACTGGCCGTATGGGGGATCACGACACCATCCACGCAAGCCTCCGCGCCGCCCTGGGCGCCGACGACCCGTGGACCGCGCTGTACGCGCTGAACACCGACCCGCCCGGCCCTCTCGCCGAGGCGGTCGAGGAGCTGTACCGGTCCGAGACGTGCCCGGCCGCCTTCCGCCCGTATCTCAGCGAGCTCCTCCGGAGCCTCGGCGAGCCCGGCGACGCGGTGCTGCTGCGACTGCTGGCCCGGCCGGAGCTCACCACCGACGACCGCAAGGACCTGCTGTGGACGGCGGTGAGACGCCGGCTGCGGCTGCCGGCCGAACTGCTGCGCACGTACGCGGAGGTGGCCTGGGCACCCGACGGGGTCGATGCCGGCGGCACCCTCAGCCGCCACCTCGTCGACGCCGTGGGACTCTCCGGCGACCCGTCCTTCGCACCGAGCCTCGGTGCCCTTCTCGCCGACCCCGCCGCCCCGCGCTGCCGCGTCGCGCTCGCGCTGGGCCGCCTCGGCGCCCGCGAGTGGACGGTGCCGATCGCCGAGCTTCTGACCGAGGTGTCCGGCACCGACCACACCTCGTGCGCCGTCGCCCTGGAACTGATGGGGGACCCCGCTGCCGTACCGCATCTGCTTCGATGGCTGGAGGAGAGTGACGAGGAGCGGGTGTACGACGTTCACCACGCGCTCGTGCGGCTCACAGGACGTGACCCGCTCCTGCCTGAATGGGTGAACGCGGCCTCGTACGCGGCAGCCGTGCGCGCCGCCTGGGCCGAGGGGCGCACCGAGCGCGGGGCCGCGACGGTGCGGGACGTCGTCGTCGAGTCCGGCGGGCGGGCCCGGTTCTCCGTGGACGGCGGTGCGGGCCGGATCCGGATCGCCTTCGACCCGCCGTCGCCCGGCTCCTCCTGGCCGCGCTGGGACCGGTCCCTGGCCATGGACGGAACACCGCTGTACCGGGTCGGCTCGGTCTGCGACACGTGCGAGTTGAGCCTGAGGCTGCTGGACTGGCCGGCGGAGGAGGCGCCCCGGATCGCGGCCCGGATGCGCGGAAGGCTGGCCGACCTGAACCGGCTCGACACCGAGCTGCTCACCGAATGGAGCCCGGTCCTCGGAGAGCTGGAGACCGGCCACTACACGGCCCTGCTGCTCGACCTCCCGCTGGAACAGGTGACCAAGCCCGCCGCGTCTTGGTGGTACCGACGTGCGGTGGCCCTGTCGGACGCGGACGGTGAGGAAACCGAATGGCGCGACGACCGCCCCGAGGACCACTGGCCCGGCGTCGCGCACTTCCAGCTCACCGCGCCCGTTCCGGGCGGCCGTGTGCCCTTCATGTACGGCGCTGTCCTGCCGTCGCAGCCGCCGGACACGCTCGACCCGGCGACCGTCGCCCGGCACGCGGACGCCATCGCCGCGGGGGAGCGGCCCGCCGCGGTGGTCCTCGGCTGGATCGACGACAGGTACGTGGAGGCCCGGCAGGAGGAGCGGTGGCTGGTCGGCGCGGTACTGGACGGCCATCACCGCCTCGCCGCGTACGCGACGGCCGGGGTGCCGGCCCGGGTGCTCCTGATCGCCCGCGGAGGCGAAGGCGGCGTCACGGACGGAGGCCAGGAGGGGCTGTCGGAGGTGGCCGCGGCGTACGGCTGCCAGGCCTGACGGCGTTGCGGCGGACGGGCACGAACGGGGAGTACGTGCGGAACCGGCCCCCCGAGAGGGGTGGGCGGGATGCCACTGCCCACCGATTGGCCCGTGTCCCTGAGGCGACGCACTGCAAGACTGACCGCCCGCCCGTAGCCAACCCGCCCGCCCGTAGCCAAGTGGAGTCGTCCATGCAGGTAGCCGTAGTCACGTTCGACGGGTTCAACGAGCTCGACAGCTTCATCGCCTCCGGGATCATCAACCGCTGCCGCCGATCCGGCCTGGAGGCCTGGATCACGACCCCGACGCCCGTGGTCAGGTCGATGAACGGCGTCGAGGTGTCGGGGCAGCGCCCGCTGGAGTTCGTCACCGAGGCGGACGTCGTGCTGATCGGCAGTGGGATCAAGACGCGGGACGTCGTCGCCGACGACCGCCTGCTCGCCGCGCTGCCGCTGGATCCGTCACGCCAGCTGATCGGGTCGCAGTGCTCCGGCGCCCTGGTCCTCGCCAAGCTGGGGCTGCTCGGGACGATGCCCGCATGCACCGATCTGACCACCCGGCCCTGGGTGGAGGCGTGTGACGTGACCGTCCTGGACGCGGCGTTCCACGCCGAAGGCAACATCGCGACGGCCGGCGGGTGCCTGGCCTCGCAGTACCTCGCCGCCTGGGTGATCATGAAGACTCTCGGTGAAGAGGCCGTACGGGCCGCCTTCGAGTACGTGGCTCCCGTGGGCGAACAGCGGGAGACCGTCGAGCGCGTGATCCGCGCGGTCCGGGCGGGCGAAGCCGCCCTGCGCTGACGACGCCGGTCGACCGCACCGGATTTCCCGCTCCGACTGTTCCGTGGCCCGCACGACGCTAGCGTCGAGTCCATGATCGTATGGCTCAATGGCACGCACGGCGCAGGCAAGACGACGACGAGCGCGCTCGTCCAGCAACTGATCCCGGACTCCCGGGTGTTCGACGCCGAGAAAGTCGGCGAGACGCTCATGGACATCACGCCGGGACTGCCCACGACGACCAACTTCCAGCACTGGCCGCCATGGCGACCGCTCGTCGTCGAGACGGCCCGACGCGTCCTCGACTACACCGGCGGAACCCTGGTGATGCCGATGACCGTCCTCGTCGAGCAGTACTGGCGCGAGATCAGCTCGGGCCTTGCCCAGCACGACATTCCGGTCCGGCACTTCGTCCTCCACGCCGACCAGGACACCCTCCGCAAGCGCATCGCGGGCGACACCGTCACCGGCCCCAATTCCCCGTTCCGACTCCAGTACGTCGAGCCCTACGCCGCGGCGGCCCGCACGTGGCTGCACGCCGAGGCGGAGGTCGTCGACACCACCCACCTCACCCCCGCCGAGGCTGCCCAGCAGATCGCGGAGGCACTCGAGGGACGGCCCCTCCCGTAGCCGGCCATCGGCGTCCCCTACGCTTGCCCGCCCTATCGAAATTCGATAGATTCCCATCGTAAGTCGATGGAAGGGTGGGTCATGGGAAAGCTGGCAGTGCAGGCCCTGCGCGCCGTGCTCGCAGTGGTGCTCGCGGGCACCGTGTTCGTACAGGTCTCGATGCTGTGGTTGTTGGTCAGCGGAAGCGACCCCGAGGACGGGTCGCTTCCGCTGACCCCGCTGCGCGTGATCGTGGTCCTCGGGATGGTGGCGGCGCAGGCGGCCCTGGTCTCCGTGTGGCGGCTGGTGACGATGGTGCGCCGCGGCACGGTGTTCTCCCACAAGGCCTTCCGGTACGTGGACATCGTGATCGGCTCGATCGTGTCGGTGTCCCTCATGTGGTTCGTGGTCACGGCCATCAACGCCCCGGGCCAGCGGGAAGATCCGGGCGTATCCGTCATCATGGCCGGCATCGGCGTGGCCATCCTGGGCGTCGCGCTGATCGTGTTCGTGCTGCGCATGCTCCTGGCCCAGGCCGTCGCGCGCGACGCCGAAGCCGCCCAGATGCAGGCCGAGCTGGACGAGGTCATCTGATGCCGATCGTCGTCGACATCGACGTGATGCTGGCCCGGCGCAAGATGTCCGTGGGCGAGCTCGCGGAGCGCGTGGGAATCACACCCGCCAACCTGGCCGTACTCAAGAACGGCCGCGCCAAGGCCGTCCGATTCGCCACGCTCGCCGCGCTCTGCGAGGTGCTGGAGTGCCAGCCGGGCGACCTGCTGCGCTGGGAAGCCGAGACGAGCGCGGCCGCCGAGGACGCTGAGGTGGTCGAGGCCGCCGGGGCGGCTGAGGGGGCCGCGGGCGGATGACGGGGGCTCACGGGACCGCGCTCGGGCGGCCACGCACCTGTGCACGGGCGGCCACGGGCCCGCGCACGGGCGGCGTGAACCTTCAGGTGGCGCCCCGCGAGGCGGCGGTGGGGCTCCGGCTACGCTGCCCGGGTGAACGGTTCGGATGAGGTGCGGGAGTACCCCGACTGGCGTGTGCTCGTGGTCGGAGGGGCGTCAGGGATGGGGAAGACGGGTGTCGCCCGGACGCTGGCGCGCCGGTACGGCGTCCCCGTCGTGGAGGTCGACGACATCGTGGAAGCCCTCCTCGCGGTGACACTGCCCGAACACCTCCCCGCGGTCCACTTCTGGCGCACCCATCCGGAGGCCGCCCGCCAGGCACCCGAATCGGTGGTCGAGCGGCAGATCGCGGTCGCCGAGGCGCTGGCGCCGGCGATCGAGGCGGTGGTGGCCAACCACGTGGGCACCGACACCCCCGTCGTCCTGGAAGGGGACTACGTCCTACCCGGACTGGTGAGGCCCGGCGGTCCGGTCCGTGCCGTCTTCCTCCACGAGGACGACGAGGAGCAGGTGACGGCCAACTACCTGCACCGGGAACCGGAAGCCGGACCACAGCGCCACCGCGCACGCGTCAGCGTGCTCTACGGCCGCTGGCTCGCCGAGCAGGCCCGGACAGCCGCCGTACCGGTCGTCTCCCCGCGCCCATGGGAGAACCTGGCCGACCGTGTGCGGAGCGCGACCGACGTGCGCGCTCGCGCTCGGTCCGAGTCCTGAGGCGGCGTCCCTATCCGCTCCGGGGCCCTGGGTTTACGAGGGCCAGCCGCCGTACGGCACGGTGATCAGCTCCATGGCGTGGCCGACCGGGTCCATGAAGTACACGCCGCGCCCCCCGTCGTTGTGGTTGATCGTGCCCGGTCGCCGCTGGTGGGGGTCGGCGTAGTGCTCGATACCGCGCTGCTTGATCTGCGCGTACGCCGCGTCGAACTCCTCCTCGGAGACGAGGAAAGCGTAGTGCTGGGGCGTGATCCTGTCCGCGGGGACCGTAGCGAAGTCCAGCGTGACGCCGTTGCTCAGGTCGACCGCGACGAACGGCCCCCACTCCGCGGTGATCTCAAGCCCCAGCAGGGTCGCGAAGAACTCCGCGGATTCCCGGTTGTTCCGGGCGTGCACGATCGTGTGGTTCAGCTCGACGGGCAAGGAATGCCTCCGAAGGCATCTCCCGACACCTCCATGCCTCACCCGGCCGGTGACCGACACGCGATGTCGCCGTCAATTCTAGTGGCGGGTGTGGCCGCGTACCAGGGTCTGTTGCGGAGGTGGATCTTCCGTTGCGATGATCACGGCCTGGCGCGAGGGGATGGCGGACTGGCGATGGGGCACGAGCCGAAGGCGTGGTACAGCGCCAGAACCTTCTACCGATGGCTGACCTGGGAAGGCCGTCCTTTCGAGGAACGTGTCGTGCTGTTCCGGGCGCGGTCCCTGGACGAGGCCGTCGAACTGGCCGAGCGGGAGTCGGCCGAGTACGCCAGGGAGGGCGACCTCGAAGTCCTCGACATGGTGCAGGCGTACCGGATCTCCGAAGACGACGAGGAGTTGGGCGTGGGCACGGAGGTGTTCTCGAAACTCCACGCACTCGACCTCCCGGCGCGCGCGTTCCTCGACCGCTACGACTCGGGCCCGGCGCACACTCAGATCAGCGAGTGACGCCGTTCGCGGGGCCACGTCGCCACGGCAGCCCTTCCTTCGGACGGGCGCCGGTGAGCGTCGCTAATCGGTCGTACTGAACGACCGGTCGGTAAATCTGAGGCGTCCTTGTGCAGGCCGGCAGTCGCCGTGGGGCTGGAGCGGGCGGGTTCGCCGCCGCCTCGGAGCCCTTCGATGGCCGCCCTGACCTGCTGGACATTCATTCGATCACCGGCATGCGGGTGCGCCTGTCCGGATAGTGACCGCGAGGATGCGATCGCTGTACGTGTCGTACACACTCCGAAGCGCAAGCGGGGTGGCGATCAGAAGGTAGATGCCGCCTCAACTCTTCGAATCGAAAGTGAGACACCGTCATGCTTCGCCGTTTCGCTGCGGTCTCCGCATCCGCCCTCCTCTGTCTCGCCGGCACCGCCGGCCTCGCGGAAGCCCGGACCGACAGCCTCTACGCGCCCTCCGCCGTCGTGCTGAGCGTCAGCAAGGGCGCCGACGCGAGCTCGGCCGTCGTCCTGCGCGCGGTCACCCTCAGCTGCGCGCCGACCGCCGGCGGAACGCACCCCGCCCCCGAGGCCGCCTGCGCCGAGCTCAAGGCCACCTCCGAGGCCGGCGCCTTCGACGAGCTGCTCGCCGCTCCGGACCCGGACCGCATGTGCCCGCAGCACTACGACCCCGTCACCATCACCGTGGACGGAGTGTGGGAGGGCGCCCGTACCTCGTGGGAGTACACCTTCGCCAACTCCTGCACCATGGGCGTCACCCTGAACGAGGGCGCGGCCTTCTCGTTCTGACCGGATCGGCCCCGGCTGCGGGCGCACACCCGAGGGGTGGAGAACGGCGGTGTGCGCCCGATTCGGCTGTATGAGCGGTTTACATCTGGATCAAGGTGTTATGGGAGGGGTCGTCGCTATGCTCCCGAGCGGAGAACGCCGGCTCAGAAGGCGATGAACCCCGTCATCAGGTGAGGCCATGACCAGTGCAGCCGCCCCCCGTTCCGTGACCGTCCAGGGCCGAGTGCTCCGCGAGGACGGCACGCCCGTGGTGGGGGCCGAGGTCCTGGTCTCGGCGAGACGCCTGCGTGCCACGGAGCCGGTGGGGGAGACCCGTACCCGCGATGAGGGCGCGTACCGACTGGAATGCCGACTCCCGGGCGCCGCCGCGGAGCTGGTGATCGCGGCGACGCTGGACGGGCGGACGACCCGGACCGTACGGACCCTCGCCGAGGCCGGGGAGCCGGTCGACCTGCGGCTGCCGGGAAGCGGTCCGAGCCGCTATCAGTGCTTGCTGAGCGCGGTCGGCGCGCACCTCGACGGGGTGGGCCTCGCGCAGATCGGCGAGGACGAGCATGCTGACGGGGACGGGCACGAGCTGTCCTACCTCTCCCGCGCAACGGGCCACAGCGCGCAGGAGATCGGGCATGCCGCCCAGGCCGCGAGGCACGAGCGGAGCACCGGCCTCTCGGCCGAGCGGTACTTCGGGCTGCTCGCCCGCGGGTTCCCCGCCGACCTGGCCGCCCTCGCCCAGCGAAGCGTCTCGGAAGCCTCGGCCGCGCTGGCCGCCGCGGCCGAGGAAGGGGTGATCTCCTCGGGCGACGGGGCGGCGGAGTTCATGACGGCCTTGCGCGTGCGGGAACTTCAGGCCGCCGAAGCGACCGACCGGGCCACGCCGGGGGGCGTGGTCCGGTCGGTTCCTGACGGGGTCGTGCCCTCCCGGCTGGCGCGGATCTTCGCGCTGGCGGTACCCGAACCGGAAGCCCGCCTCCGGCTGTACACCGCCCATCTGGACCGCGCCGGCACGTCAGCCGGTATCGAGGCCGGAATCGCGGACGGAACCTCGGTCGCCCCGTCGCCCCCCAGCTCGGCCGACACGTCCACCGGCAGCTCGGCCGACACCTCCGCCGGCAGCTCAGCCGGTACCCCCGCCGGCCCTGCCGCCGAACTCGATGGTCACGCCGAGCGGTTGGACCTGGCGCTGGAGCTCGGACGGCTCACCGGCAGCAACCCTCCGTTGGTCAAGGCCCTCCTGGCACGCTTCGACACGGGGGAGTTCACGCACCGCCGAGACCTCGTCCGCCTGGACGGCCGCTGGGCCGAACTGGTCGCCGAGACCGGCGGCGTACCGGAGCCCGTACCGCAGCCGGGGCAGGAGTACGAGGCCGCAGCATGGTTCGCGCAGCCCACCGGCCCAGCACAGCCCCCGCACACCCCCCGGGCCGCCGGCCCACCGCGGGACGCGGACGTCGAGGGACCGAGCCCCGATGCCCTACGGGAGTACGCCGACGGCATCCGCGCCCGCGTGGCCGAGGCGTACCCCACCGCCCACCTCGCCTTCCGGCTCGCCGGCCACCCCGAGCACGCCGAGGCCCCCGCCACCCGGTTCCTGTCCGCCAATCCCGACTTCGACCTGACGGCCACCCGCGTCGACGCGACCACCGTCCCGGACGAGGAGGAGCGCCGCGAACTGGCCGTGCTGCAGCGGACGTTCAAGATCGCCCCCCGTTTCGAGGCGATGCAGGCGCTACGGGACCACGGCTTCCACTCGTCCTACGCCGTCGCGGGAATCGGAGTATCGGACTTCGCCCGCAAGGTGTCCGGCGACGTCGACGAGACCGAGGCCCGCGCCATCCATGCGCGAGCCACCCAGGTGCACGCCGAGGCGGTCAACCTGGTCGCCGATCTGCGCACCGCCGGACAGTTCGACGTGCCCTGGCTCCCCGCGATCCAGCCGCAGACCACGCTGGTCCCCGACTGGGAGGAGCTGTTCGGCTCGGCGGACTACGCGCCGGTCGAGGAGAGCCGCTCGGTGTACAGCCAGCCGGCCTACCTCGTGGACCTGCTGTACTACCTGCGTCGGCTCGGCGGGGGCGAGCGGACGGGGGAGTCCCGCTGCGGCCCGGTGGCCGAGGTGCTCCACGGCCGCAGGCGCGACCTGTGGGACGTCGAACTCAGCAAGGAGAATACCGAGTTCGCCCTCCCGTACGTCGACCTCGTCAACGAGGTGCTCGAATCCGCCGTCTCCCCGGAGACCGCGGTCCCCGCCGCCGAACGCCAGAGCCGCGGCGGCCCGGACGAACTGCGCGTGCAGCCCCAGCACGTCAACACCGGCGCGTACGACAAGCTCCGCACCGCCGTCCACCCCTGGCAGCTGCCCTTCGACCTCTGGGGCGAGCAGACCACCACCTACCTCGGCCGGCTCGGAGTCACCCGCGAGGCCCTCGTCCTCGACCTCTGTTACGACGCGACGCATCCCACCGACTTCGACCGGCTCCTCACGGCGGCCCGGCTCGGCCTCTCCAAGGTGTCGCAGCAGATCATCGCCGGGGAGACGCTCACCCCGCCGCGTACCCTCGCGGAGTTCTACGGACGGCCCGCCACGACCACCGACGCGGCCCTGACGGACGCCATGACCCACGTCCGCCCGCTCCTGGACACCGCAGGCCTCCGCTTCACCGAACTCGCGGCCGTCCTGGAGACCCGCTTCGTCGACCCGGGCGGGGTCGTGCGGTTCGTTCCCGACGGACGGTTCCCGAGCGACACCAGCAGGATGACCCTCTCCGGCCTCGACGCCTCCGTACTGGAACGCCTGCATCGCTTCGTCCGCCTCCAGCACGCACTCGGCGTGGAACCGCGCGAGCTCGACCGCCTGATCCAGGGTGCGGGCAACGACGGCCGTCTCGACGCGCTCACCCTGCGGTCCATCGCCGCCGTCCGTGCCATGAGCGCCCGGCTGGAACTGCCGGCGGACCGCCTCCTCGGCTTCTGCCGACCCCTGGACACCCACCGCTACCCCTCCGACGAGCAGCCGCCGCTGTACGACCGGCTGTTCCTGGACCCGGCGGTGGTCAGCCCGCAGCCCGGCACCCCGAGCCCGTTCGAGCTGAACGCGGACCGCAGCGAGCTGAAGGTCATCGGCAGCCTGGAGACCCCCGCCGTGACGGCCGCGCTGCTCGCCGCCCTCCAGGTCACCGACGCCGAGCTGGCCGAGCTCGTGACCGGGCCCCACACCCCGCTGCGGAGCAAGTCCCTCAACCTGGTGAACCTGACGGTCCTCAGCTGCGTGGTGACCCTGGCCCGCACCCTCTCTCTGTCCGTTGCCGACCTGCTGCGGCTGGCGCCACGCAGCAGCGCGAACCCCTGGTCCCATCTGGCAGCCACAGCCTCACCTTCATCAGCCTCTCCTTCATCTGCTCCCGCATCGCCCTCACCCTCAACCTCCGCTTCCGCCACCACGTCCCCCTTCGCCGAGACGGAACCCGCGGGAGGCGACCGGATGCGGCACCCGGGGACGGAGGCGGCGGCCGGGCCGCCGCTGCTGCCCGCCGCCTCCGCGATGGACGTGCTCGGGCGCTTCGTCGACCTCATGGAGACCTTCAGCGGCGCGGGCTTCCACGCGGTCGACATCGAGGCCGTGCTCGACGCGCGCAGGCCCCCGCTCGACGGACCCCTCCCCGACGACGCCGCTCTCGTCTCCGCGCTCACCGCGCTGCGCACCGCGCTCCAGACCGTCCAGCAGCAGACCCGGGGAACCGCCGACGACCGGGGGGAGCTGACCCGGAGGAACCTGGCCCTCATGGGCTGGGACGCCCCCCTCGTCCAGGAGGCGGTGTCCACTCTTCTGGGGACGGTCGTGTACACGGCCCCGCTGGCCGCCCTGCCCGCCGGAGTGTCCCTGCCCCCCGATCTGCCGGTGCGCTTCGAGCCGGCGGAACCGTCGGAAGCAGCACCGGGGCAGCCCGGCACCCCCGATCCGCCGCCGAATGCGCCGGCCCAGGAGTGGCGGCTGTCGTTCACCGGCCCGATGAACGACGACCAGCAGCGCACCCTGCTCGCCCTGGCCCCCGCCGGCCCGGACGGCGCCGCCTTCCGGACCGCCGTCGAGGCGCTGTACCAGGGGCCGCGCCGGCTCGTCACCGCCCGGATGAAGGCCCTGCGCATCCCCGTGTTCGCGGCGCGCCTCACCGCCCTGCCCGCCGGGTACGCCGTCCCCCAGGCGCTGTCCGGGAAGGTCTTCCACGACGTCACCGCCCAGGCACTGCGATCGCGCGGCTATCTCAGCGACGCCGAGGTGCGCCTCCTGAAGCAGGCGCCGGGAGCGGACACGGACCTCGTGACGGCGGTCGAAAGCCTCGTCACCGCCCAGGAGGCGGCTCCGGAGGCCGGAAACACCTTCCTCGCCGCCGCCGACGCGGCAACCCTGTTCAACGCGCCGGACACCCTCCCCGCCGACCGCTTCCACCTCGTACTGGAGCGGCTCGCCCCGCATCTGCGCCGTAGCCTCGGCAAGGAGGCCGTCGTCCAGCAGATCGGCCGCGCAGCCGGTCTCGACCCCGCCATCGCCGAAGCGCTCCTCGGCACCTGGCTGCCGGGCACGGGCGGAAAGCCGGTGTTCGAGGAGTTCCTCGACACGGCATTCACCGGCAGCGATCCCGCGGTCGTGATCGGCCGAGCCGGTTTCGGTCCCCAGTTCACCGCGCTCGAACTCGTCCACCGGGTCGCCCTCGTCCTGAAGACCCTCCGCTTCGGCGCCGACGAACTGCCCTTCGTCTTCCGGTACGCGGCCGTCGGCCAGTGGCTCGACCTCGCCTCCCTGCCCACCGCCCCGCCCACCCCGCCCTCGCACGTGCCCGTCCTGCGGCTCTCCGCGCTGATCGCCCTGGCCCGGCTCCGCGACGCCGTGCCCGGCGGAATCGCGACCCTGACGGCGGTGTTCCGGCTCGCCACCACCCCGGGAACCTCCGACAGCCAGATCATCCGGGAGCTGTGCCGGGTCACCGGCTGGGCGTTCCTCGACGTCAACATGGTCGCCCGGAACTACCAGATCAACACCGCCGAGCGGTTCCTCAGCCTCACCAACCTCCACCGGCTGCGGCGCGGCGTCGCGATGTACGGCCGGCTCGGTGTCTCCGCCGAGCGCGCCAACCTGTGGCTGCGCGCCGAGTTCACCCCCGAGGCCGCCCAGGCCGCGTGGGGCGCCGCCCGGGCCCGGCACACCGCCGCCGACTGGCTCGCGGTCGCCGGCCCCATGCAGGACGCGCTGCGCGAGCGCGGACGCGCCGCCCTGGTGGCGTACCTCGTGGCCCACCCGGCCCTCGACGGCGCCACCCCGCTGTGGCGGGACGCGAACGGGCTGCACGACCACTTCCTGCTCGACGTGGAGATGGGCGCCGGCCAGCTGACCACCCGCGTCGCACAGGCCGCGTACAGCATCCAGCTCTTCGTCCAGCGCTGCCTCCTGAACCTCGAACCGCAGGTCAGGACCTCCGACTCCGACCTCTGGGAGCAGTGGGAGTGGATGAAGCGCTACCGGCTGTGGGAGGCCAACCAGAAGATCTTCCTGTACCCGGAGAACTACTTCGAGCCGGAACTGCGGGCCGACAAGTCGCCGTTCTTCGGGCAGCTGGAGACGGACCTCACGCAGAAGGACCTGAACGACGAGACGGCGCGCGGAGCGCTGCTCGGCTATCTGGAGCAACTCGCGGACGTCGCCCGGCTCCAGCCGAGCGGGCTGTACGTCCAGCACGACCCCGACGTGCCACCGACCGACTTCAGCGGAGAGACCGTCCACGTGATGGCCCGCACCGAGTCCGCCCCCCGAGCGCACTACTACCGCACCTGGGTGAACCGGCTGTACTGGACGCCGTGGCAGAAGATGAACCTCGACATCGACGGCGAGGCCCTGTCCCTCGGCATGTGGGACAGGCACCTGTTCGCCTTCTGGCCGACGTTCATCCCCGCCGGCGAGAGCCAGGAGATCAAGTCACTGCCCGACGGGACGGAGGACAACAAGCTCAAGAACAGCCCGAAGTACTGGCAGATCCAGCTCAACTGGAGCGAGTACCGCAACGGTCAGTGGACCGCCAAGCGGGTTTCGAACGAGATGCTGACCACCAGTCTGCCCCCGCTGAACCCGCGCTTCCGACCGCATACGGTCAGCCTGCCCTTCCTCGACCCGGCCACGAAGGATCCGTACCTCTTCATTCCCGGAACGGATCACTACAGCAATGAGCCCGTCGTCTGGTGTCACTACACGACGACGTTCGCGCTCTACGACACCGTGCTCCTCTTCCCCCGCATCTCCACCACGTGGGGCAGGTTCAGGCTGAGCAAGCGCCGCGGCACCATGATCACCGACCCCATCCGGTACTCGGTCTTCCTCCCGGAGGACCTCTCGCCGAACGACCCCGACGGCGCTACCGCGGCCGAAGGGGACAACCAGTGGTACGTCTACCGGCCACCAGCGAACCTGAAGGTCCTCAACAACACCTGGGTCGAGCGGCAGCACCGGAACAACGAGCGCGCGAGGACCTTCCACCTCGACGCGGAGATCTTCAAGAGCACCCCGCTCTCCCTCCCCTACCACGTGGTCACCTCGTTCCAGAAGGACCTGCCACCGCAGCGCAAGGTGTGGCTCTTCACCGACAGCGAGCGCTCCTACCTGGTGGAACCGCACCGCAGCGGCGAGCCCTGGAGGTACCAGTTCGCGAGCTTCTACCACCCGTACGTCGAGCTGCTCAAGGCGCAGTTGGACTTCCGCGGCCTCGACGCCCTGTACGACCGCGCCCTCCAGCTCAAACCCGAAGTGCTCGCACCGCACGAGAGCTTCGAGCAGCGCTACTCACCCGATCCGCTCCACGCGGGCGCGCCCCACTACCCGGTGGAGGACATCACCTTCGCCGCCGCCGCCCCCTACGCCGTCTACAACTGGGAACTCTTCTTCCACGCCCCCCTGCTCATGGCCGGCCGGCTCTCCACCAACCAGCGTTTCACCGAGGCCCAGCGGTGGTTCCACCGCATCTTCGACCCCACCGACCGCTCCACCGAGACCGGGCCCGCCCGCTACTGGCGAACCAAGCCGTTCTACGAGACCTCCACGGACCCCGAAGCCCCGGACGGCTACCAGCAGCAGCGCATCGAGGAGATCCTGCGGCGACTCGCCGAAGGGAACACCACGGAGGCCGCCAAGGTGGACGCCTGGCTGCGGCACCCCTTCCAGCCGGACGTCGTCGCGCGGCTGCGGACCACCGCCTACCAGAAGGCCGTGGTGATGAAGTACCTGGACAACCTCATCGCCTGGGGCGACCAGCTGTTCCGTCAGGACACCCTGGAGGCGGTCAACGAGGCCACCCAGCTGTACATCCTGGCCGCCGAACTCCTCGGCCGACGACCGGAGGAGGTCACGCCGCAGCGGCCCGCGCCCGTACTCAGCTTCCGGCAGCTGGACGACCAGCCCGCCGCGCCCGAAGTCGCCGCCACCGAGAGCCTGATCCCCGCACCCCGGCACGCGCCACAGGCCATCGTGCCCGGCGTCGGCATCCGCTGGCTCGGCTACTTCGGCATCCCCCGCAACGAGAAACTCCTCGGATACTGGGACACCGTCGACGACCGGCTGTACAAGATCCGCCACGGGCAGAACATCGACGGCGTCGCCCGCCCGACGTCCCTCTTCGGGGCGGAGATCGACCCCGGCCTGCTCGCCCGCGCGGCCTCGTCCGGCCTCGACCTCTCGACCGTCCTGTCCGACCTCAACGCCCCCGTGCCGCACTACCGGTTCGCCACCATGCTCGCCAAGGCCAAGGAGTTCGCCCAGCAGGTCCAGAGCTTCGGCGGGGCGCTGCTCGCCGCCCTGGAGAAGCGCGACGCCGAAGAGCTCGCACGCCTTCGGTCCACCCACGAGTACACCGCCCTCGACGCGGCGCTCCAGGTCCGCAGGAAGCAGCTGGAGGAGGCCGGACGCGCCATCAAGGCGCTGGAGGCGTCCCAGGCCATCGCCAAGGACAAGGAGCTCTACTACGCGGGCAAGGCCAAGAACCGGATGAACCCCAAGGAGCAGACGGCCGCCGACCTGAGCGCCCAGTCCGTCGAGCTGCAGAAGGTCTCCGCCACCATCAACACCCTGGCGAGCTACCTGTCGCTGATCCCGGAGCTCAAGATCGGCGCCCCGACCTCGGTGGGCGCCACGTTCGGCGGCAACAACCTCTCCGACGCGATGATCGGCATGGCCCACGGCATCATCGGCTACCTCAGCGCCGACGCCTCCCAGGCCCAGCAGTCCGCGACGGTCGGCGGATACGACCACCGCCTGGAGGAATGGCGGTTCCAGAAGAAGCAGGCCGGCAAGGAGGCCAAGCAGTTCGCCGCGCAGATCAAGGCCGCCAAGTCCCACCGGAGCGCCGCGCAGAAGGAGGTCGACAGCCACGTACGCCTGATGACCAACTCCCACGACGCCGACGTGCTGCTGCGCGGCAAGTACACCAACCAGGAGCTCTACGACTGGATGGCCGGCCAGCTCGGCACCAGCTACTTCCAGGCGTACCAGCTCGCCTACGACGTGGCCAAGCGCGCCGAACGGGCCCTGCGCCACGAACTGGGCACCGAGGAGACCGACTTCGTCTCCTTCGGCCACTGGGACAGCCTCCACAAGGGACTGCTCGCCGGAGAGCGCCTGCTCACCGACCTGCACCGGATGGACGCGGCCTACTACGAGGCCAACGCCCGTGAACTGGAGCTGACCAAGCGGATCTCGCTCGCCCAGCTCGACCCCGGCGCACTGCGGAGCCTCAAGGAGACCGGCAGGGCGTACGTCTCCCTCCCCGAGGCGCTGTTCGACCTCGACACGCCCGGCCACTACATGCGCCGCCTCAAGCAGGTCAGCTTCACCGTCCCCTGCGTCGCGGGCCCGTACACGGGCGTCAACCTCACCGCCACCCTGCTCAAGAGCAGCGTGCGGCTGGTGTCCAGGCTGAACGGCGGCAAGCACGGCCGCCAGCCCGGGGACATCCGCTTCCGGGACCACATCGGCCCCGTCCAGTCGGTGGTGACCAGCACCGGACAGGACGACTCCGGACTCTTCGACGGCACCCTGCGCGACGAGCGGTTCCTGCCGTTCGAAGGCGCGGGCGCCATCGGAGAATGGCAGCTGTCGCTGCCGGACTCCTTCCGCCAGTTCGACTACGAGACCATCAGCGACGTCGTCATGCAGTTCCGCTACACCGCCCGGGACGGCGGGGCCACCCTGGCCGCGGCCGCCGTCGCGGAGCTCCACAAGGCGCTCGGATCGTGGCTGCACACCGGCGGCGGAACGGGCCTGTACCGGCACTTCAGCGCCCGCCGGGAGTTCCCCGACCAGTGGAGCCGGTTCCTCGCCACCCCCGCGGGCTCCCCGGCCACGCTCTCCTTCACCCTCTCCAAGAGGCACTTCCCGTACCTCTTCCACGACCGCACCACCACGCTCAAGCGGCCCGAGCTGGTCCTGGTCCTCTCCACGGACCTCGCGCCCGGCTCCAAGCGCTACCGCGACTGCTACCCGGGCGGACGATCGCTGACCGTCACCCTCGGCGGGCCGGGCGGCGCACACGGCGACCTCACACTGGCGGCGGACCCGGCCCTGGCCGGGCAGCCCCGGGCCGGCGTGGACGGAGTACAGGGAAAGGTGACGGAGACCGACCAGGAGTGGCGGGTCACCGTACCCGCCGCCGGGATCGCGGCACTCGCCCCCGAATTGCTCCGCGAAGGCCGCCTGAACCCCGACGCCTTCGAGGACCTGCTCCTCGTCTGGCAGTACGCCGTCGAGCCCGCCGGGAACCCGGCGGTCACCCCGTGATCGCGGAGCCGCACCGCCGGGCGGCCCGTCTCACTGCCCTGGCCGGGGACACCGCCCCGGCCACGGGCAACGCACCGGCCAGGGACACCGCCCCGCCCGCCGGCGGCATCCTGGCCACGGACACCGCCCCGGTCATGGACACCCAGCGCCAGGCGGCGCGCGGCCACTGGTCGCCGGCCGGGGAGATGCCGTTCGCCGGCTTCTGGGCCCCACCGGCGGAGGCCGCCGTCCAGCTGCCCGACGGACGCGTGCTCCTCGCGGGCGGCGAGGACGGGCGCCGGGTCCCCACCGACGTCACCGCGCTCTTCGACCCGGCCGAGGGCACGTGGTCCTCCGCCGGGGCCCTGGGCACCGGGCGACGGCTGCACTCCACCACCCTGCTGGCCGACGGCCGGGTCCTGGTGGCCGGCGGCATCGGAGAGCCGCCGGGACCCGTCCCCGCCACCGGCCTCGACTCGTGCGAGGTGTACGACCCGGCCACCGACTCCTGGACCGGCACCGGGCGGCTCCGCGAGGCGCGCTTCTCCCACTCGGCGACCCTCCTGCCCGACGGCCGCGTCCTGGTCGCGGGCGGCGCCGCCGTCCGCTCGGCCGACTCCCACCGCACCCTGCGGTCGGCGGAGGCGTACGACCCGGTCGCCGGCACCTGGACGCCGGTCCGGCCGATGACCGACGCCCGTTTCGGACACCCCGCCCTCCGCTTCGACGACGGCCGCGTCCTCATGGTCGGCGGGATCCTCGCGGTGGGTCGCGGTAGCCACACCGCCCTCGCCCACTGCGAGCTGTACGACCCCGCGGCGGACGGCTGGACGCCCACCGCCGGACTCGCCACCGCCCGCAAGAGCCACCAGGCGACCCTGCTCCCGGGAAACGCGGTCCTGGTCACCGGCGGTGACATGCGCGGGTTCGTCAACGACGACTGGACCTACGACCCCTACAGCCAGTGGACCACGGAACGCTACGACCCCGCCACGGACCGCTGGACCGCCGACGGACAGCTGCCCTGGGGCCGCAGTCACCACCGGGCCGTCCGACTCGCCACCGGCGACGTCCTCGTCGCCGGCGGCACCGACGACGCCTCGATGGCCGTCGGCTACCCCAACGCCACGCTCTACGACGCCGCCACCCGCACCTGGTCCGCGGAGTTCCCCATGCTGCGCGGCCGTTGGGCACCCGCCGCGATCGGCCTCGCCGACGGCCGCGTGCTCGTCATGGGAGGCCTGGACGAGTCCGGCCCGGCGGCCCCGCTGCCCGGCGAGGACCAGGTCACCGCCACCGCCGAGCTCTACACGCCGTAACCGGCCGCAAGGGAGGACCGACACCGATGCGCACCCTGCTCGCCGACGGCGGCGAACTCACCACCCACCCCTCCACCTCATCCCTCGCCCGCACGACGCCCTCGGTCTCCGGCCGGTGGACACCGGCCGGAGACCTGCCCTTCCCGTTCGTGATGCTGCACGGCCAGGAGGACGGACCGGTACGACTGCGGGACGGGCGCGTGCTGTTCGCCGGCGGCGCCGGGCCCCGCCTGCGCACCCTGGACGGCGCCGCACTCTTCGACCCCGCCGACAACCGCTGGACCGTCACGGACCCGCTCCGCCAAGCCCGCCGCATGCAGAGCTTCACCTCGCTCGCCGACGGCCAGGTCCTCGCCGCCGGCGGCATCACAGGACCGCAGGCCTACCCGCCCCCGGCCCTGCCCACCGCCGAGCTCTACGACCCCGCCACCGAGACCTGGACCCTCACCGGCGCGCTCCACGAACCCCGGCACAGCCACACGGCGACCCTCCTGCCCGACGGGCGCGTGCTCGTCGCCGGCGGCCAGCGGCCCCGCGACGCCCGCGCACCGCACACCCTGGCCTCCGCCGAGCTCTACGAACCGGACACCGGCACCTGGACTCCGACCGGGGACATGGCCGACGCCCGCTGGCACCACCAGGCCGTCCTGCTCCACGACGGCCGCGTCCTCGTCGCGGGCGGCCTCACCGACACCGGCCGCAGCAAGAGCGCGACCATCGCCCTCTGCGAGCTCTACGACCCGACGACCGGCCGCTGGAGCCCCACCGGCGCGCTCCGCGACGCCCGATGCGCCCACCAGACCCTGCTCCTCCCCGACGGCACGGTGCTGACCCTGGGCGGCTTCGGGCCCCACGCGGCCGACGACGGGCGCTACGACCCGTACAGCCTGGCCGGTGTCGAACGCTACGACCCCGTCGCCGAGGAATGGAGCCCGGAACCACCCCTGCCGTGGGGCCGCGGCCACCACCGCGCCCTGCTCCTCGCCACCGGTGAGGTCCTCGTCTGCGGCGGCTGCGACCACGCCTGCCAGGACGTCGGCCACGCCGCCACCCTGCGGTACGACCCGGGCGCGCGGCACTGGTCCCTGGCAGGACCGATGGGCACCGGCCGCTGGGTCTTCGGCGCGGTCCTCCTCGACGACGGCCGGGTCCTCGCGGCCGGGGGACTGGCGCGGATGGGCGCCGCCGCCCCGGCGATCGGCGCCGACCTCCCCGCGTCCACGACGGAGGTGTTCACCCCGTGACGGACGACCGACGCGACCCGGGCCGCTGGTCGGCCGCCGGGCCGCTCCCCTGGGAACGCATCCTCTCCGGGGCGGCGAGTGGCGCCGTACCCCTGGCCGACGGACGCGTCATGCTCGCCGGGGGCGCCGACGCGGCGCTCACCGCCCAGGACGGAACCGCGTTCTTCGACCCCCGCGGCGGCTCCTGGTCGCCAGGACGACCGCTGGGCACCGCGCGAAGGATGCACTCCACCACCCTGCTGGCCGACGGGCGGGTCCTGGTGACCGGCGGCTTCACCGGCGCCAACGCCTATCCCGTCCGGCCACTCGACACCGCCGAGGTCTACGATCCGGCCTCCGGCGACTGGAGCCCGGCGGGCCGGCTCCGCGAGGCGCGCTGCGGACACTCGGCGACCCTGCTGCCCGACGGCAGCGTCCTGGTGGCCGGCGGCACCGGCCGCCGCTCGGCCGATTCGGAACGGACGCTGTACTCGGCGGAGCTGTTCGACCCGCTGCTGCCGGGATGGTCGAAGGCCGCGGACATGACCGACGCCCGGTCCTTCCACCCCGCGGCCGCGCTCCCGGACGGCCGCGTCCTGGTCGCGGGCGGCTGGGTGGCCACCCGCCGCGACCGGCGGGCCGGTGCGGCGCTGGCGTACGGCGAGTGCTACGACCCGGCGACGGACACCTGGACACCCACCGGCGGCCTCACCGGTCCCCGCGCCGGTCACACGCTGACCGTACTCGCCGACGGGTCCGTGCTGGCCACGGGAGGCAGCGACGGTGAAGGCGGCGCCGACGGCCGGCTCGACCCGTACAGCAAGGCGACGGTGGAGCGCTGGCATCCCGAGGCGGGCGGCCGATGGACCCGGGAGCACGACATGCCCTGCGGCCGGACCCAGCACCGCGCCGTACGGCTGCGCACGGGGGAGGTCCTGGTGATGGGCGGCGGCAACGACCTGCTCGGCGACGCGGGTTACCGCAGCGCCGCGCGGTACCACCCGGAGACGCGGCGCTGGACGCAGGTGCCGGGAATGACCGTCGGACGCACCGACTTCGCGGCGGTCGTCCTCCCCGACGGGAGGGTCCTGGTGGCCGGCGGAACGGTCCGCTCCGGGCCCGCCACGCCCACGGGCGCACCGCATCTGCTGACCGCCACGAGCGAACTGTTCGTCCTGTGACGGGGCGCGGCACCGTTCGGGTGAGGCGGCGGGTGAGGCGGCGGACGATCACCGGACCGGACCATTCCGGTCCGGTTGCCAAGAAGGCCGTGAGCAGGCGGGTTCGAGTCGGAGGCGACCAGGCGTGGTGACTGACGAACGAGACGGATCCGGTACCGGCGCACGGCGGTTCGTCGCCGCCGCACCGCAGGTGACGCTTCCCAAGGGCGGCGGAGCGATCCGCGGCATCGGGGAGACGTTCACCGCCCACCCCGCGACCGGCACCGGTTCGGTCTCGGTACCCGTCGCCACGAGCCCGGGCCGGTCCGGATTCGGCCCCCGCCTGACCCTGGCGTACGACTCCGGAGCGGGCAACGGCCCGTTCGGCCTCGGCTGGAACCTGTCGGTCCCTTCGGTCACCCGCAAGACCGACAAGGGCCTGCCGCGCTACCTGGACGCCGTCGACTCCGACGTGTTCGTGCTCTCCGGCGAGGACGACCTCGTCCCCGTCCACCGGCAGGACCACACCGGCGAGTGGGTCGCGGCCCACCCCGGCCACACACGGGACCCCGAAGGCGACTGGGTGCGCGACCCGGCGGGCGACCCCGTCGTCCACGAGGACGAGACCGACGGCTACCGGGTCCGCCGCTACCGGCCGCGCGTCGAGGGTGCCTTCGCCCGGATCGAGCGCTGGACGGCGGTCGCCGCCCCCGCCGGAACTCCCGTCGGCAACGTGCACTGGCGCTCGGTGTCGAAGGACAACGTCCTCACCGTGTACGGGCTCACCCCGGAGCACCGCATCGCCGACCCGCTCGACCCGGGCCGCGTCTTCAGCTGGCTGATCTCCGAGACCCGCGACGACAAGGGCGATGTCGTCCTCTACCGCTACAAGTCCGAGGACGGCACCGGCGTCGACCTCGGCAGACCGCAGGAACGGAACAGGGGACCCCGCGACGACGTCCGCAGGACCGCCCACCGCTATCTGAAGCGCATCCTCTATGGCAACCGGCGGCCCGCCCTCGACGAGAGGGGTGAGCGCCCCCACTTCCTCGACGCCCGGGTCGTCGACGGCGGCTGGATGTTCGAGGCCGTACTCGACTACGGCGATCACGACCCGGACGCCCCCGGCCCCCGGGACGACGAGGCCGTCGACGCCACCGGCGCCCTCCGCTTCCCGTGGCCGCTCCGCCCGGACGCCTTCTCCACGTACCGGCCCGGCTTCGAGGTGCGCACCGGCCGGCTCTGCCGCCGGGTGCTGATGTTCCACCACTTCCCCGGCACGGAAGCGGCCGGCGTCGGCGTCGACTGCCTCGTACGGTCGACCGAGCTCAGCCACGGCGGCGAGGCCGACCCGGTGACGGCCAACGGGCCCGTGTACGCGTTCCTGCGCTCCGTGACCCAGCACGGGCACCGCCGCGACGGCACCGGGTACGTCCGCCGGAGCATGCCGCCCGTGGAGTTCACGTACTCCGAGCCGACGGTCCGGGACACCGTCGAGACCGTCGACCCCGGGTCCATGGAGAACCTCCCCGCCGGCCTGGACGGGACGACGTACCGCTGGACCGACCTGCACGGCGAGGGCATCCCCGGCGCGCTCGTCGAACAGTCGGGCGCCTGGTTCTACAAGCGCAACATCAGCCCCCTCCCGGAGGCCGACCGGGCCTCCGGCGACGGCGCGCCTCCCCGCGTCCGGTTCGCCCCGGTGGAACACGTCGCCACCATGCCGGCGCTCCCGCCCGGCAGCGGCGCCGAGTTCGTGGACCTCGCCGGAGACGGACTCGTGGACGTCGTCGTCACGAACGGCACCGCCCCCGGCCTCCACGAACACGACGACGCCGAGGGCTGGCAGCCGTTCCGCCCGTTCACCTCCCTCCCGAACGTGCCGCTGGACGCCCCGAACGCCCGCCTCGCCGACCTCGACGGAGACGGCCACGCCGACGTCCTGGTCACCGACGACACCTCGCTCACCTGGTACCGGTCGCTCGCGGAGGAGGGATTCGAGGCGGCCCGGCAGATCGCCGTCGCCGCCGACGAGGAGCAGGGCCCCCGGGCCCTGTTCTCCGACGGCACGCACGCCCTCCACCTCGCCGACCTCTCCGGCGACGGGCTCCCCGACCTGGTCCGCGTCCGCAACGGCGAGGTCTGCTACTGGCCCAACCTCGGCCATGGGCGGTTCGGCGCGAAGGTGACGATGGAGAACGCGCCGTGGTTCGACCACCCGGACACCTTCGACCAGCAGCGCGTCCGGCTGGCCGACATCGACGGCTCCGGCACCGCCGACCTCCTCTACCTCCACCGCGACGGCGTGCGGCTGTACTTCAACCAGTCCGGAAACGCCTGGAGTTCGCCCCGCGCGCTGCGGGCCTTCCCACGGATCGACAGCGCGACGAGCATCGCCACGGCCGACCTCCTGGGCGACGGCACGACCTGCCTCGTCTGGTCCTCCCCGCTCGCCTCGGACGCCGGCCGGCCCATGCGGTTCGTCAACCTCATGGGAGGCACCAAGCCGCATCTGCTGACCGGCCTCGTCAACAACCTCGGCGCGGAGACACGGCTGAGCTACGCACCGTCGACGAAGTTCTCCCTCCAGGACAAACACGAGGGCCGGCCGTGGATCGCGCGTCTTGCGTTCCCCGTCCACGTGGTCGAACGCGTGGAGACGTACGACCACGTGAGCCGCAACCGGTTCACCACGCGCTACCGCTACCACCACGGCCGGTACGACGGCGTGGAGCGCGAGTTCTGCGGGTTCGGCATGGTCGAGCAGTGGGACACCGAGGAACTCGAAGCCGTCGGCGGCGCGGCCATCGGCGGTGACGCGAGCAACTCTGCCCCCGGCTCGTACGTGCCGCCGGCGCACATCAAGTCCTGGTTCCACACCGGCGACCGACTGGGCCGGGAGCGCGTCTCGCGGTACCACGAGGAGGAGTACTACCGCGAGCCGGGCCTCACCCCGGCCGACGCCCGGGACCTGCTGCTCGACGACACCCCGCTGCCCCCGGGCCTGGCCGACGAGGAGGAACGACAGGCGTGCCGCGCGCTGAAGGGCTCGCTGCTGCGGCGTGAGATTTACTCCGACGACGCCGTACCGGAGTCGACACCCGCCGAGCTGACCCGGGCCCACACCCCGTACACGGTCACCGAGCAGAACTTCACCGTCCGGCGCCTCCAGGGACGCGGCGCGCACGAGTACGCCGTGTTCGACGTCCAGCCGCGCGAGACGCTCACCCACCACTACGAGCGCGAGGCCGCAGACCCACGCACCCAGCACACGATCGCGCTGGAGGTCGACCCGTACGGCACCGTCCTCAAGGAGGCCGCCGTCGGCTACGGCCGCCGCACCCACCTGGTGACGGTGGCCCCGGACGGCACCGGCCGCCGCACCCCGAACCCCGCCCTGGACGCCCTCCACCCGGCGGACCGCGCCCGGCAGACCACCTCCCTCGTCACGTACACCGAGCGCCGCGTCACCAACGCGATCGACACCGCCGGCGCCTGGCGCCACCCCGCCACCTGCGAGACGAGAACCTTCGAGCTGACCGGATACGTCCCCACGGGCCCCCACGGCCGATTCCTCGCGGCGGACCTCGTGGAGCCCGACCCCGACATCACCGGACGGCTGCGCCACCGGTACGCGCGGGAGGTGGCGTACGAGGAGCAGCCCACGCCCGAACCCTGCCGCCGGCCGGTCGAGCACGTCCGCACCCACCACCGGAGCGACGACCTCACGCGGATCCTCCCCCTGGGGCTGCTCGAACCCCGCGCCACCACCGGCGAGAGGTACACGCTCGCCCTCACCCCGGGCCTCCTCGCCGCCGTCTTCCGCAGGCCGCGCCCCGACGGCTCCATGGAAGAACTGATCCCGGACCCGGCGGGCGTCCTCGCCGGGACGGCGGGGGACCGGGGCGGCTACCTGGCGGGCCGGACCCTCAAGGCCGACGGACGCTTTCCCGCCACCGACCCCGACGACCACTGGTGGCTGCCGTCCGGCCGGACGTACTTCTCCGCCGGCCCGGAGGACCCGCCGGCCACCGAGCTCGCGCAAGCCCTTCGGCACCGCTTCGTCGCCCGGAGGCAGCGCGACCCCTTCGGCCACGACACCGTGGTCGACCTCGACGGCGACGACCTGCTCGCCATCGAGGTACGCGACCCGCTCGGCAACCGCACCACCGTGGAGGCCAACGACTACCGGGTGCTGCAACCGCGCCGCGTCGCCGACGCCAACGGCAACCGGACCGAGGTGGCCTTCGACGCCCTCGGCATGGTCACCGGCACCGCCGTCATGGGGAAGGCCGCACCCGCACCCGCCGAGGGCGACACCCTGGACGGATTCCCCGCCGACCTCGAACCGGATCGCGTCGAGGCCCTCCTGACGGCGGCCGATCCCGACCCGCTGGCGGCGGACCTGCTCGCCGGCGCCACCAGCCGCGTCGTGTACGACCTCGACCGGTTCCGCCGGCTGCGCCGTCCCGCCGTGGTGGTCACGCTGACCCGCGAGACCCACCACCACGACCCCCTTCCGCCGCATGGCCTCAGGATCCAGACCGCGTACGGCTACTCGGACGGCTTCGGCCGCGAGATCCAGCGCAAGACGCGTGCCGAACCCGGACCGCTCACCGACGGAGGCCCGACCGTCACCCCGCGCTGGGTGTGCGGCGGCTGGGTGGTCCACGACAACAAGGGCGAGCCGGTCCGCCAGTACGAGCCGTTCTTCAGCGCCACGCACGAGTTCGAGTTCGGCGTGACGGTCGGCGTGAGCCCGGTGCTGTTCCGCGATCCCCTGGGGCGGGTCGTCGTCACCCTCCACCCCCACCACACGTACCAGAAGACCGTGTTCGGCCCCTGGGGACGGACCGCCTACGACGCCAACGACACCTGCGCCCCTCGCGGCACGCAGACCGGCGACCCGCGCACGGACCCCGACGTCCGCGGCCTGCTGGCACGCCACTTCGCGACGCCCAGCCCGGCGCCCCGGGCGGCGGAGCCCGGGTCAGCGGCGGCACCGCAGACCTCGGCGGTTAAGCGGGATTCGGCGGTGGTGCGGGATCCGGTGCCGACGGGCCCGGCGGTGGCGCGGGATCCGGCGCCGACGGCCCCTGCCGCCCCGCCCGCGTCGGTCACGCCTCCCGCCTGGGAGACCTGGCACGCCCAGCGGATCGGCGGCGCGCTCGGCCCGCACGAGCAGACGGCGGCGATCCGCGCCGCCGCGCACGCGGACACCCCCACCACCACCCACCTCGACGCCCTGGGCCGCCCCTTCCTCACCGTCGAACGCAACCGCGTCGTCTGCACCGGCCACGACCTCGACGGCACGGAGGACACCGTCGCCACCCGGACCGAGCTCGACATCGAGGGCAACCAGCGCCAGGTGCGCGACGCCGTGACCCAGGGCGGCGATCCGCTCGGGCGGGTCGTCGTGCGGTACGCCCACGACATACTCGGCAACCGCATCCACCAGAGCAGCATGGAGGCTGGGGCCCGCTGGACCCTGGCCGACGTCCTCGGCAACCCGATCCGTGAGTGGGACAGCAGGGGCCACACCTTCGTCACCGCGTACGACGCCCTGCGCCGCCGCGTCACCAGGAGCGTCCGCGGCACCGTCGCCGACGGCGACGCCGCCTCCGACCCGCGCACCCTCGACCGCGAGGTGCGGATCGAACGGATCGAGTACGGCGAGCCCGCCCCGGACGCGTCACCCGCCGACGAGGCCCGCGCCCGGCGGTTCAACCTGCGCACCCGCGTCCTGCGGCACTTCGACGGCGCCGGCGCCGCGGTCAACGCCCGGCTCGACGCGACCGGCGCACCGCTGGCCGCGTACGACTTCAAGGGGAACGCGCTCCACCACACCCGGACGCTCACCGCCGACTACCAGGCCCTGCCCGACTGGGCGGCGGCCCCGCGGATGGCGGACGAGTCCTTCGACAACAGCATGCGCTACGACGCGCTGAACCGGGCCGTGCAGGCGACGCTGCCGCACAGCGACCTCGCCCCCGGCCGGCTCCACGTCGTCCAGCCGGTCTTCAACGAGGCGGGCCTGCTCGACCGCGTCGACGTCTGGCTGGAACACACCACCGAACCCGCCGGGCTGCTCGATCCGGGCAGTGAGCCGCCGTCACCGGTCGGGATCGCCGGCATCGACTACGACGCCCACGGCAGGCGCACCCGGGTCGCCCACAAGAACGGCGCCACCACCCGGTACCGCCACGACCCGCTGACCTTCCGGCTTGTCCATCTCGTCACCGGCCGCGGCCCCTCGTTCCCCGAGGACTGCGACAACCCGGACAACCCCCAGCCGGACGCGGGGAACTGCGGGCTGCAGAACCTGCACTACACCTACGACCCGTCGGGGAACGTCACCCACATCCACGACGACGCCCAGCAGACGGTGTTCTTCCGCAACCAGCGCGTGGAGCCGAGCAACGACTACGTCCACGATGCGCTCTACCGTCTGATCCAGGCCACCGGCCGCGAGCACCTGGGCCAGCAGGCCGACGGCACCCGCAGGGCCCCCACCGCCCCGGACGCCTCCAACGCCTTCCACACGCGGCTGGACCACCCCAACACCCAGCAGACGATGGGGACGTACGTCGAGCGTTACGTCCACGACCTCGTCGGCAACATCGAGCGGATGCGGCACCGGGGCAGCGACCCCGCCCACGCGGGCTGGACGCGCGGCTACACGTACGCGGAGACCAGCCTGCTGGAGGACGGCACGGCGGGGACGGCGGCGAAGACCGGCAACCGGCTCAGCCACACGACGCTGAACCCCGACGGTGCCACCCCGCCGCTCGTCGAGCCGTACGCCCATGACCGGCACGGCAACATGACCCGCATGCCGCACCTCGGCGGCGGCCAGCCCGGCCCCTCGCTGCACTGGGACCACGCGGACCGGTTGCGACGCTCGGACCTCGGCGGCGGAGGCACGGTCTTCTGCGTGTACGACGCCGAGGGCCGAAGGGTCCGCAAGGTGTGGGAGAAGGCGCCGGGCCTGATCGAGGAACGCATCTACCTGGGGGACTTCGAGGTCTACCGGCGGCACCGCGGCCCGATCGGCCCGGCCACCGCGGTGCTCGAACGCGAGACCGTGCACACCGGGGCGGATTCGGGTGCGGGTTCCGGCGCCGGCGAGGAGCGCTTCGCCCTCACCGAGCTGCGCACCCGCGACACCGAGGGCTCGGACCCGGCGCCGCCCCGGCTGATCCGCTACCAGGCGGGGAACCACCTCGGCTCCGCCTGCCTCGAACTGGACGAGCGGGCGCAGATCATCTCGTACGAGGAGTACGCGCCCTACGGCAGCACGACGTACCAGGCGGTACGCAGCCGTACGGAGACACCCAAGCGCTACCGCTACACGGGCATGGAGCGGGACGAGGAGACGGGACTCGCCCAGCACGGCGCCCGCTACTACGCCTGCTGGCTCGGCAGATGGACCGGAGCCGACCCTTCCGGCCTGATCGACGGACCGAACCTGTACCGGTACGCGCGAGGCAACCCGATCACCCTGACCGACCGCGACGGACACGAGCCCGCGGAGGCCCTGACGGCGGAGATCCTCCAGCAGGCCGCCTCGGCGCTGGAACGGGCAGCCGCGCGATGGGGGAGCGCGGCCGCGTACAGCGGGGGAGCCGGAGCATCCGCCGCACCAGCAGCCGCACCCGCGACCGCCCTCGCACCCGCCCCGGCGGCCGGGGCCCTGGCGGCCGCACAGGCGGTCGCCGGCCTGGCGATGGCGCTCGCGGTGCGCATGCACATGCAACGCGCGGGCTCGATCGCACGATTCGGCAACCCCTACGGCGTTCCGACCCAAGGCGCGGCCTTCCCCGCACTGACCCAGGCCCAGAGACTGGTCCACGCACCCTTCCCGATCCCGCGGCCGGCCCCGCAGCGGCAGCAGGGCGAACCGAGAGCAGGACGCGTGTACGTCACGTACACCAAGACGAACAAGACCACCGGGCGCGTCTACTCGGGCCGCACCAGCATGGTCATCGACCTCAACCGACCCTGGTACCCCCAGGCGGAGAAGGCGATGAAGCTCCGCGACCAGAGGCACCACGTGGACGAACGCCCCGAGCCGGACGACCCGGACTTCGGCCCCGCGCACCTGGACAGCTACGCCGTCGGCCACGCGGTGAACTACGCCGAGCGCTACCGCGACTTCGGCTACCTCGCCATCCGAGGAAGGGAACAGCAGCTCATCGACGACAACGGGGCACAACGGGCGGCACAACTGGGGATCACGGGCTTCAGCGGCGGCGCCTGGTCGGACACGGAGCCGGGCCCGCGACTGACGGAGAACAAGGGGCGAGGGGTCGACAAGGACAGCCCGATGGGAGAGATCTTCCACTACGCGTCGGACATCGAGTTCGGCGAACTGGCGCCGTTCACGCGGACGCCGCTCAAGCAAATGGTCCGGGACACACTGAGGCTGCGATGACGGAACCGGGAACGTACCTACGGATTCCCCTGCCCGACGGCTCGTACGGCTACGGCAGGGTGCTCTCGGAGGAGTACACCGCCTTCTACGACCACCACACGTCGCAGCCGTCGTCCGACCTGGACGCCATCGACACCCGACCGCTGCTCTTCGCCCAGGCGGTCCGACTGCCGGACGACACCCGATGGCAGCCGATCGGCAGCCGCGCGCTCGAAGGCGAGACCGCGCGCCCGGTCGTCCGCTTCACCCAGGACCGGGCCGACTTCCGCAAATGCGTGATCTTCGACTCGGAGGGCGAGACCCGTCCGGCCACCCCCGAGGAGTGCGTCGGCCTGGAACGCGCCGCGGTCTGGGACGCCCACCACATCGAACGGCGTCTCCTGGACACCTTCCTCGGCCTCCCCAACGAGGACGAGCGGGAGGCACGGGTGCGGCTGTCCTAGGCCGAGCGCGTTCACACGTCGTTCAGTAAACGTCGATCGGTGTGCGGCACGGTGGTCCGAGAACGGACCGCAGCAGTTTCCCGAACAGGTGACAGACATGCTCAAGATCGGCCTGGGAGCCCCCCAGTACGGAACGTTCACGGACCCCACCGTGATCTCGCAGTTCGCCGCCACGGTCGAAGCGATCGGCTTCGACAGCCTCTGGGTCGGCGACCGGGCCCTCGTCCCGACCGAGCCCCGTGACACCTATCCCGGCGGCGGTCCGCTGCCGGAGGCGTACCGCACCTTCCTCGACCCCGTCGTCACCCTCTCCTTCCTGGCGCACGCGACCCGACGGATACGGCTCGGCACCAGCACGCTGAACGCACCGTTCTACTCGCCGCTCCTGCTGGCCCGGTCGCTCACCTCCGTCGACATCCTCAGCCAGGGACGACTCGACATCGGCTTCGGGCTCGGCTGGTCGTCCGACGAGTACGAGGCCATCGGTGTGCCGTGGAAGGGCCGTGGGGCCCGGCTGGAGGAGATCCTGGACGTCCTGGACCACGTCTGGTCCGGCACGCCGGCCGCCTACGAAGGGGCGCGGTGGCAGCTGCCGAGCGCCCACGTCGAGACGTTCCCGGTGCAGCGCCCCCGCCCACCGGTGCTGCTGGGCGGCTTCACCCCGGCGACGCTCGAGCGCATCGGGCGGCGCGCGGACGGCTGGGCGGGGGCGGCGCTGCCGGTGCCACGACTGACGCACGTCATCGGGCAGATCAGGCAGATCGCGGAGGCGAACGGACGCGACCCCGAGGCCCTGCGCACGGTCGTCCGGGTCAACCCCGTCTTGACGTCAGAGACCGCCGCCGACGACGGCGTCCCGCGCCGGGGAACGGTCGCGCAGGTGTCGGACTACCTGCTCGCCGCGCACGAGGCCGGAGCCGACGAGGTCCTGATCGACCTCCAGCAGACCGCCCGGAACGCGGAGGAACTGACGGACCTCGCGCACCGCTTCCACACCCGACTGAGCAAGGGCTAGGAGCGGACCGCAGGGCCGGGGGTACGGAGTCGCCGTGCTGTCTCGCGGAGCAGCAGCGCGGCGGCCGCCGGGGCAGCGGGGCCCGAGGTCCGCGTCGCGAGGGACGCGCCCGCGTGGCGCACGGCGTCGAGGCGGAGACGCTGGACGCCGATGAGGGCCCGCAGGAAGGGCCCGTACGAAGGCGCCGTCACGTCGGGAAGGGAGGCAGCCGCCGTCAGGTCGACGTCGGCCCGGTCCGCCTGCTCCTGGACGAGCCGGCCGAGCGCCGCGTCGGGCCGCGTGAGGTCCGCACCGTGGCGCGCCACCGCGTCGGCGGGGACGCCCGTCCGGCCCGCGCGCAGGTCTTCGGGCAGGTCCTCAAGGAAGTCGATGCGCTGCATGCCTCGGATGAGCCGGTGGCAGCCGTCCGTGAAGGCCGCCCGCGCGGCCGTGTCCGCCGGCGCGAGGAGGCAGGCCGTCAGCATCAGCGCGGGCAGGGAGTACTCCTCGACGTACCGCTCCAGGTCCTCCTCGTCCGCGATGGTCCGCCACGCGACCTCGCGCTCGCAGCCCCGAAGGAACGCGTCCACATGGGTGCGTACGTCCGGGTGGCACTCGACGGTACGGACGAGGCAGCGCAGTACCGGCAGCGCGGAGTCACCCTCGGCGAGAGCCTTCCGCACGAGCCCGTCCCATTCGGTGAGCGCGGCCGCCCGCTCGTCCACCGGCCCTCGGTCGATCCGGTCGTCGGTGTCGTGCATGAACGCGACGGCGGCCACGACGTGCGGCACCAGCGCGGCGGGCAGCAGCAGGCGCGCGGCCGCGTACTCGGCGGTCGCGAACCGCCGCACGGCCTGACGCTGTGCGGTGTACTCCCGCCGCAGCCGCGGCTCCCTGACCCCGGCCCGGTCCAGGGCCCGCTTCCACATGCTGTTCTCCCGCCGTCGTAGACCGCGATCTTACGGCTGCCCCTCCCACGCCCGGGGCCTCGGCTCCCACGCCCCGCGGCCTGGCCGTCCCCGTGCCCGCCACCGCGACAGACGTGAGGGGCTGGCCTACCTTGAGGGCATGGTGATGGTGCAGTGCAGCGGGCTGGAGGTCGCCTACTACCGCGTGGGGGAGGGGCCGCCCGTGGTGTTCCTGCACGGTGCGGCGGGGGACGGCCGTCTGTGGCAGCCGCAACTCGACGTGCTGTCGGACGCGTTCACGGTCGTAGCGTGGGACGAGCCCGGCGCGGGCAGATCCTCCGACGTTCCCGCGTCCTTCGGCCTCACGGACTACGCCCATTGTCTGGCGGCGGTCGTGGAGTCGCTGCGCCTCGGTCCGGCCCACATCGCCGGCCTCTCCTGGGGCGGCACCGTCGCCCTGGAGCTCTACCGCCACCACCCGGACCTCGTGAAGACGCTCATCCTCGTCGACACCTACGCGGGCTGGAAGGGCTCCCTGCCGGCGGAGGAGGTACAAGCCAGGGTCGAGGGCGCGCGCCGGATGCTGGCCGCACCGCCCGATGAGTTCGATCCGACGCTGCCCGGACTGTTCGCGGGTGAGCCGCCCGCCGCGTACGTACCCCTCCTGGACGCGATGGACGCCGCCGTGCGCCCGGACACGATGCGGACGCAACTGGCCCTCATGGCCGAGGCGGACCAGCGGGACGTCCTGCCCACCATCTCGGTGCCGACGCTCCTGCTCTGGGGAGAGCAGGACGTACGCTCGCCGCTGACCGTCGCACGGCAGTTCCAGAAGGCGATCCCGCATTCCGAACTGGTGGTGATCCCGGGCGCGGGACACGTCAGCAACCTGGAACGCCCCCAGGAGTTCAACCGGACCGTACGCGACTTCTGCCACGCCCACTCCTGAGCGCCGTCGGCCGCATCCTGGCCCGCGAAAAACCCGGCGACGTCGCCGATCACATGGGGGACACTCGTCGCTCATGGATGAGGTCGAGGTGGTCGTCGCCCATTCCGAGCGCGCAACGCTGCGCGTCGGCGACGTGTTCCTGAAGGTGGACGCCGATCAGGCGCGGATCGACCGCGAGGTCGAGGCGATGTCCCGCGCACCGGTCCCGACCCCGGAGGTCCTGTGGCGCAAGCCGCCCGTGCTCGCGATCGCCGCGGTCCCGGGGGCGACGCTCGGGCGCCTCGGCGGGCCGTCGACCGGCTCATCGGCGGCGTGGGCCGCGGCGGGCGCCGCCATCCGGAAGCTGCACGACGCGCCGCTGCCGCCGCACGCCGGCCTGGCAGGCCGGAGCAGCACCGCGCTGGCGGCGGAACTCGACGCCGAATGCGAGCTGCTCGTGACGAAGGGCCTCCTGCCCGCCGACCTGGTCACCCGCAACCGCCAGGTCGCCGAGGCCGCCCTCCGGCCGTGGACTCCGGTCTTCACCCACGGCGACCTGCAGATCGCGCACGTCTTCGTCGACGGCGATGAGGTCACGGGCATCATCGACTGGTCCGAGGCGGGCCAGGGCGATGCCCTGTACGACCTCGCCACCTTCATGCTCGGCCACGAGGAGCGCCTCGACGACGTCCTCGCCGGCTATGGCACGGACATCGACCTCGACGTGATCCGCGCGTGGTGGTCGGTGCGCAGCCTGCTGGCCGTCCGCTGGCTGATCGAGCACGGCTTCGACCCGTTCGCACCGGGCTGTGAGGTCGACGTGCTGAGGTCCCGGATGTGAGGCCGCGCGCGTACGACACCACGGGGGAGCGACCGACACCGCACGACTGTCGGCACCTCGTCGGCGCCTTGTCGGGGGTGGCCGGCGGCTGTCGATCGGCTGTCGGCGGTCCGTCGGAAGGGCCTGACACCTTCGGATACGGCCGCTCCGAACGGGCGGCCGGATCCCGAAGGAGCCACCATGCACCCTCCTGTCACCATCATCGGCGCGGGGCTCGGCGGACTCACGCGATGCCGGGGATCGGTGCCGAAGACAACACGGCTCGCGCCCGGGTCGACAAGACCACGGCCAAGCACCGATGAGCCGCGAGTCGGATTGACCCGCCGGGCCGAGTGGCTCATTCGGCCCGGACGGACGCCCAGATGCGGTCCGACAGCACCCGGGCCGCCTGGTTGAGGTCGATGTCCTCCGGGGTGGCCAGCCAGCGGTGTGCGGCGACGGCGACGGGGCCGATGAGGAGGACCTCCAGCAGAGGACCGGGGAGAGGCGCGATGTCGCCCGTCTCGGTCCAGCGGATCAGGTGGTCGGAGACGCGGGGGAAGTGGTCCGGCTGGACGCCGCGGGCCCGGTCGGCGTCGACGGCGAGGTAACTGGAGTACGCGGAGCCGTGGAGGTAGCGGGCCACGGCCGGGTTGTCCTGGATGAAGCGCAGGTACGTCGTGACGAACGCCCGGATGCCGGTACGGGCGGTCCGGGCCCGGCCGAGGGCGCCGAGGGATGCCGTGTACGTCTGCTGCAGGCAGTGGCTGTACAGGGCGGCCGCCAAGCCGTCGAAGCTGCCGAAGTGGTGGTAGAGGCTGCCGAGGCTGACGCCGCTCGCCCTCGTGACCGCCTGGACGGTGAACCCGGCCTGCCCGGACGTGGCGAACACTTCCAGTGCCGCGGTCAGGAGGCGTTCGACGGTGGCCTCGCCACGGGACTGCTTTGCCATGGGGGGAGTATAAGCGGAAGGAAAGAACCCGAAATATTTTCTAGAAACAATCTCCAGAACGCTGGTCGTTCAGTCCATACTGCCGCCATGGATGATCTGTTGATGAAGCTCGTTTCCGCCGCCATCACCGGCGGGTTGATCGCCCTGGTCGGCTACGCGAGCGTCGCGCGCCGCCGCCGCCAGGTCGCCCGCGCCGAAGCCGGCCGGACCTCCACGGAGGACCCGACCCAGGCGATGCTGCGCCACGCCGAGGAGGCCGACCGGGCGCGGGACGAACTGGCCGCCCAGGGCCGCCACGGCGAAGCGCTCGACCACGCCCGGGTCGCCGTCGACCAGTGGACCGCGCTCACCCAGGCCCGCGTGGGACGGTTCCAGAGCGAGCGGCAGGCCGCGCTGCGCCGCTTCGAGCAGCTCCGTACCAGCGCCGGCTCGGCCTGAGCGCGGACGGAGCGACCCCTCATGGCCCTCGCGCACTGGACCGGCCGCAGCCGGGACCCCGCCGTCGTGTCCGCCGACATCGCCCGCGTCCTCACCACCGAACTCGGCCTGCCCGGCTCGCCGCCCGCCCAGGTCCTCGCGGGCGACAGCGAAGGCGTACCGGCCGGAAGCCTGCTGCCGCCGCGTGAACGCTTCAGCGGAATGCCGGCCCCGACCCACTGCTTCGTGTACGTCGACACCCAGGCGCCCAGACCCTTCGAGCTACGCGCCTCGGTCCTGACCGGCCGGGCGATCCGGCGCAGCTTCGGCCTGGGCCTGCTCCAGTACGCGGTGCCGCTCACCGTCCCGGTCCCGGGCTCGGCCGCCCTCGGCGAACGTCACCCGGGCCGCCCGTCCGCGTTCGAGGGCGACCCGGAGGCGGCGCGGCGGCTCAACTTCGACCCCGAACTCCTCGCCCTGGCCGACCAGGTGTCCGCCACCGTCGCGGGCCCGGACTCCACCCACCAGTGGAAGGTGGCCCGGCTCCTGACCGTCGAGCCCCGGCCCCAGGGCGGCCTGCTGCTGGCCCGCACGCTGCACCGACAGACCCCAGGAGGCTGGAGCCTCGGCGCGAAGGAGGTCCTCACACTCGCCGCCCGGATCGAAACCGCACTGACCTGACCGCCCTCTCCGCGGAAAGGGACTGCGAGGTCACCCTGTCGGCACCAGATCTGCCCACAGCGCCACGGCGTCGGGCGAGAGCGGTACGACCCCCTCGCCCGAAGCGCTGTCGTGCTCGTCCCACCACACACCCTGGCCGCCGTCCAGGACAAGCCGGCTGTCGCCCGCCTGCCATCGGCCGCGCAGCACATGGAGCACCCCGGCGTGCCCGGGCGTCGGCACGACCGGGTCGGCGACCCGCGCCACGCGACCTGTCCAGCGTCCTCGCCGCACCATGATGTTGAACACCCGGCAGGCTCCGTCGAGGAGCTCGGCGGAGAGGTCGAGGTCGCCCGAGAACGCGACGGGTTCACCCTCACGGGCCGGCAGCCGTTCGAACGCCCCGGGGCTGGTCAGCAGAACCCCGTTGCCCGCCACCAGGGTGAGGGTCCGGTCGACCCCGGGAAACACGGAGAACGCCCCGTCCCGGTCGATGTCAGCGATGCTCGCACGCCACCCGAACTCCCCGGTTTCCGGCTGGGAGGCGATCTCCCGGGTCGCGCCACCGCCGTTGAGCCACCGGCCCGGCGTCAGCGTCTCGACATCGAAGTGGCGCATGGACGGGCTCCTGAGCTGTGTGCGGTACGGGTACGGGTCACCCCGGAGCGGCGACACCTACGCCGCAGGGGGGGCGACGGGGGCGACGAAGTCTACGCTCCGGCCCCGGCTCAGGAACAAAACCGAACGGCCTGATCCCAGGCGCCGGGACTGCGATGGTGGTTCTTGTGCCCCGCGGCGAGCACATGGCGCAGTTCGGCGAGGTACTGAGTGTCCGCGGGGAGCTCCAGCCGGTCGAGGAGGGCCAGCGCGGCAGCCGGTTCCAGGTCGCCGTAGAGGTCGTGGAAGCTCGCCCGAACACCGCGGAAGAGCGCGGAATGCAGGGCGGGAAGCCGTAGCGCAGTGCGGTACGCCGGCTCCTTCACCGCCCAGCGCACCGGCCCCGAACACTCCAGCACCCGACGGGCCCGGCGGAGCAGGGCCTCCGACGGTTCGGCGACCACACGGTCGATGTCGTTCCCGAGCACCTCGGCGAAGGCACTGGCGGAAGTGGTGTGGTCCTCGAACCAGTCCACCCACAGCGAGTAGGTGACGGCCTCGACCTCCCGCTCCGCCTCCAGCCGCTGACGGTAGCCGTCCCACAGCACACCGGCGGGCAGAGGGCCCTCCGCGCTCTCGTCCGCGAACCGGATCTCGCACGTCACCCAGTACGTGTCAAGAAGGTCCAGCAGCCCGAAGGCCAACCGCACCTGGTCGGCGGCGTCCAGATCCTCGGCGAACACATCGCCGGCCAACGAATGCGCCACCTGACTGGCGGTGAGCAGCTCCTCCGGCTCCTCGTCCGTCACCCACCCGCCGCGCACCTGCCTGACCCCCTGATCGGCCAGCCACCGCCGCGCCGCTGCCACGCCTCGCGTCTCCATCCGTGGATCAGCTCGGTTTACGCCACACAGAGATGTGCTTGACCGAATCCTGAGTGAACGGAGCACCGTCCCAGTCCGCAACCCGACGCTCCAGCTGAAGCCCCGCGATCCGCGCCATCAGGTCGAGCTCGGCCGGCCAGGCGTACCGGTGCCGTGAATTGTCGCGACGGTAATGCCCGTCGTCGTCGCGGGTGAAGTGGTGCGAGACGAGAATCTGTTCGACCAGGTCGAAGGTGTCGAAACCGAGATGCCGCTCGGAGACGTCGAACGGCACCGCGACCTGGCCGGGCGGCAGGAACCGCAGGGGAGGCACCCCCAGCTCGATGACGAACCGCCCACCGGGCCGCAGATGACGTGCGGCATTGCGGAAGCACTCGACCTGCTCGTCCTGCGTGAGCAGGTTCGTGATGGTGTTGTAGACGAGGTAGACCAGGGAGAACTCGCCGGGCACGACAGTCGTGGCCATGTCCCCGATGACAACCGGAAGGGTCTTCTCATCCACCTTCCGCCGCAGAACCGCGGCCATGTGCTCGGACAGCTCGATGCCCGCCACCGGCACACCTCGTTCCCGGAGCGGGACGCCGACTCTTCCCGTTCCGATGGCGAACTCCAGCGCCGGCCCCTCACCGGCGGCCTCGGCGAGAAAGTCGAGAGTCGGACCGAGAACGGCGGCAGAGGACATCTCGGTCTCCTCGGCGTCGTACCGGTCGGCGGTCGCACGCGTCCACAACTCACTGGTCGTCACGGGCGGCGATTCTGCCGGGGGCGAGGGGACGCTGTCGACTCGTTTACGACCGAGGCGGGCCACGATCCGGTACTCGTTAAGCTGCGGGGATGGATCTCCCCTCACCGGACGAAATCCGCGCGATGCACCAGAAGTACGCACCCAGTGGCGAACTCTTCGACCGCGTCTTCACACACTGCGAGATCGTGTGGAAAGTAGCGGAACGAATCATCTCCCTCGCGGACTGCCGAGTCGACCCAGAACTGGTGCGTGCCGGATGCCTCCTGCACGACATCGGCGTGTACCGCCTGTACGACGCCGAGGGACGAATCGACGGGCAGAGCTACATCCGCCACGGCCTGCTGGGCCACGAGATCCTGAAATCCGAGGGGTTGCCTGAGGAACTGTGCCGGTTCTGTTCGTGCCACACGGGGGTCGGCCTGACCAAGGAGGACGTCCTGGTCCAGGGACTCCCGCTGCCGCCGGCCGACTACGTGGCCATCACGCCGGAAGAGCGCCTGGTGATGTACGCGGACAAATTCCACAGCAAGACCACACCACCGACGTTCGTCTCCCCGGAGACCTACCAGAAGTACGTAACCCGCTTCGGCCCCCACAAGGCGGAGACGTTCAAAGCCTTGCGCACCCAGTTCGGCCCCCCGGAACTGCAAAGCCTGGCCACCGCATACGGCCACGAACTCACATAACCCACCCGCCCCGCCCCCGCCCGCCCTGGGCGCCTTAGACGTCGCTTTTTCTGGCTGTCAGAGCGGCATGAGAGCCTCCGGACATGAGTTACGACCTTGCTGTCTGGGAAGGCGAGAGGCCGGCGGATGACAAGGCGGCCGGCCGGGTCTTCAGCGACCTGTACGACCGCTACATCGACGGCGAGGTGGAAGAGCCTCCATCCGAACGGGTAGCGACCTATGTGGCTGCGCTGCTTGAGCGGTGGTGCGACCTCACCGAGGACGAGGAGGACACCTCGCCCTGGTCAACCGGACCGTTGATCGGCGAAGCCAGTGGTCCGCTGATCTACTTCCCCATGCGCTGGAGCATGGCCGAGGAGGCGTCCGCCTACGCGGCGGCCGTGGCGGAGTCTATGGGGCTGGTCTGCTTCGACGTGCAGCAGAACCGGCTCAGACCGTAAGGAGAGCGGCCAGTCGGCGGCAACCGATGAGTGCCGGCGGTGGAGCCTGCGGCAGCCGGCTAGCCAGGACACGGTTCTCTCGACCAGGATGTCGGCCGAGCCGCTGTGAGGACTCGACGCCCTGGCGGGCGATGCGGCGGCGGATCCCGCGCTTGCGGAGCCATCGGCGCAGGTGGCACAAGCGGCTCCCGGCCCAGCCTGTCGTGCATATTCGCGGGGCCCAGGGACAGCGGCAGTCCGTTCCGGTCGCAGATCAGATGGATCTTCGATCCCAGCTTGCCGCGATCGGTCGGATTCGGTCCCGTCAAAGGCCCCCCTTTCCGGCCCGCCGTCCGCCATCGCCCTGCGGACGTATCACCGCCGTCGGCGGCACCACCCGCCGGAACAACACCCACAACTCGTCCGGCACCTACTGCTCGACCAGATCCGTCACGCACGGATCACCGAACGACCACGCCATAAGAATCGATGTCTTACACGTGCCGGACGACCTGATAGCTCGTCCGGGAGGCGGGCGACGGGTGAAGCGCGTCGTGCCAGCCGATCTCCTCGGCGCGCTTCTCGATCGCCTCGTGCGGGCCCGCTTCAGAGACGCCTCCTCCTTGCGCTTCCTAGGAGTCCTAGGTTAAAACTAGAGCTCCTAGGATCGGAGGGTGCATGGCACGGGCAGGGCTGACGGCGGAGCGCGTGACGATCGCGGGCGCCGAACTGGCGGACGAGGTCGGGCTCGATCAGGTGACCATGTCTCAGGTGGCGCGGCGACTCGGGGTGAAAGACGCGAGCCTCTACACGCACGTCCGGGGCCTGGAAGACCTGCGGGGACGGATCGCGTTGCTGGCAGCGGACGAGAAGACAATCCGTATCGCTGAGGCGACCTCCGGGCGGGCCGGCAAGGACGCATTGGTCGCGTTCGCCAACGCCTGGCGGGAGTACGCCCACGAGCATCCGGGCCGCTACATGGCGACGCAGACCGCGATCCGGATCGACCCCGAGCTGGCCGCGACGGCCGCCGGACCGCGGCGCGCGGTCGACCTCACCTACGGCGTCCTGCGCGGCTACGAGCTGACCGAACCCGACCTGACCGACGCGGTCCGGCTGCTGCGCAGCACGTTCCACGGCTTCGTCGCCTTGGAGGCCGCGGGCGGGTTCGCTCACGAGCGTTCGCCGCAGCAGTCCTGGGTCCGCGCCCTCGACGCCCTGCACACCCTCCTGGAGCACTGGCCCCCGTCCCGAGAAGGAAACTCCGCATGACCGACCCGACCATCGGCAACCTGCGCGTGAACGGCGCGACCCTGCACTACGCGGTACGCGGCCAGGGCCCGCTCCTGCTGCTGATCCCGGGAGGGGCGGGCGGCGCGGCGTCGTTCGACGGAATCGCCGACGACCTGGCCGCCGAGTACACCGTCGCGACGTACGACCCCCGCGGCATGTCCGGAAGCACGCTGGACGACCCCGGCGCCGAGCAGAACGTGGCCGAACACGCCGACGACGCCCTGCGCATCCTGGAACTCCTGTCGCCGGATGAGCCGGCCAAGGTGTTCGGCTCCAGTTCGGGCGGGATCACCGCCCTGCACCTCCTGACCGCCCATCCCGAACGCATCGAACGCCTCGTGGCGCACGAACCGCCGGTAGTGGAGGTGCTCCCGGACGCCCCCGAACACCGCGCGCTCATCGCGCGCGTCCAGGAGACGCTCCGCGGTCAGGGCCTCATGCCGGCGATGGCGGAGTTCGCGGCGGGCTTGAAGAGGGGCGGTGACACGGGCGGTGACACGGGCAGCGACACCACCTCCGACCCGAAGCCCGAGATCAGCCTGCCACCGCAAGCGGCGGCACGTGCCGAACGAACCATGGCCAACCTGCCGTACTTCCTCGAGCGGATCGTGCCCAGCTTCATGTCCTACACCCCGGACATCGACCGCCTGGAGGAACTGTCGAACCGGCTGGTGCTCGCCTGCGGCCAAGACTCACACGGCGAGCTGCCCTACCGCCCGGCCGCTTTCCTGGCCGAGCGCCTGAACACGGGACTCCTGCACTTCCCCGGCGGACACACCGGCCTGACCACGCACCCCGCCGAGTTCGCCAAGCTCCTCAGGAAGGCACTGCAAGCCTGAACCAGGAGGGCGCTGAAGTCCCTAAAATCCCGCCCCACCCACGGACCGATGCGAAGGACGACTCGCCCCATTGTCAGTGGCGCCCCCTACCGTCGTGAGCACAGGGGCCGGAACCGTCCGGCCCGCCGATGCACAGGAGCGGACATGGGCGAGGTCACCGTCAGAGCGCAGGACATGAACCACCTCCTGGCCGACAGCACCGACCCGTACGGAGCCCCGTACCAGCGGGCCTACGCCGAGCTGGCCCGCACGCACCGGAGCCGCCCCGTCGCCGAGATCGTGCCCCTCCTGCGCGCGGCCGCCGACCGGGCGCTCCTCGGCTTCACCGCGGCCGACCTCGCCGAGCAGGCTCAGGCGATCAGCACGGGCTCGCCGTACGAGCTACGGGTACGGGTCGCCCACTGACCCGAAACCCCGGCGCCCGAACCGCCGCCGTCGCACCGTCTGGCGCGACGGGGTGCGAGCGGTGTGGCGAAGAACCGGCGTCAGGGCCTTTCGATCTGCGCGGCGGCCTCCTCCAGGTCGTCGACGGTCCCCGACATGATCGTCCGTACGTGCTCGGTGATGTGCTGCAGCGGCCAGTCCCACCACGCCACGGCGAGGAGCCGGGCGACATCCGCGGCGTCGTAGCGCGTACGGATGAGACGAGCGGGGTTGCCTCCGACGATGCCATAGTCGGGGACGTCCCCCGTGACCACGGCGCCGGCGCCGATGATCGCGCCGTGACCGATGCGTACACCAGGCATGACCGTGGCGCCGTGGCCGAACCACACGTCGTTGCCGACGACCGTGTCGCCCCGGCCGGGCAGGTCGGTGATCAGGTCGAAGTGTTCCGCCCAGGAGCCTCCCATGGTGGGAAACGGGAAGGTGGACGGTCCGTCCATGCGGTGATTGGCGCCGTTCATGATGAACCGCGTGCCCGTCCCCAGCGCGCAGTACTTGCCGATGACAAGCCGCTCGGGACCGTAGTGGTAGAGGACGTTGCGCGTCTCGAACGCCGTCGGGTCGTGCGGATCGTCGTAGTACGAGAAGTCGCCGACCTCGATCAACGGCGACTTCACCAACGGCTTGAGCAGAACCACGCGCGGGTGCTCGGGCAGCGGGTGGAGGACGGTGGGGTCAGCCGGAACGGGCGGCTCAGCGGGAACGAGCGGCATCGCGGAGGCGGTTCCTATCGATCGGACCTAGTGCGACAACTGTCGCGTTAAGATGCTGGCACGCCCTGCAACTTCGATCAACCGGATACCGACAGCCGATGACAGACCCTCAGGACACGACGTCGGACCGACGCCCGGGCGGCCGCACCGCCCGCGTCCGCGCCCAGGTCCTCGACGCGGTGCGCGCCGAACTCGCCGAATCCGGTCACGAAGGACTCACGATGGAGGGCGTCGCGACACGGGCCGGAGTCCACCGCGCCACGGTCTACCGGCGGTGGCGCGATGTCGCCGGCCTGCTCGTCGACGTCATCGACGCCGCCGGCGAGGTCGACTGGCAGCCACCGGACACCGGCTCGCTGCGCGGTGATCTGACGGCCCTCAACCAGGAGATCCAGGAATCCCTCGTCGTACGTCCGTCGCTCCCCCTCGCCCTGATGGCCGCGTCCTTCCAGTCGGAACAGGCAGCGCGGGCCCAGACGCGGCTGTGGGCGGACCGCTACGCGCAGTGCGAGATCCTCGTCGAGCGCGCCGTCGATCGCGGCGAACTGCCTGAGGACACGGACGCCCGGAGCCTGCTGATCGCCGCCACGGCGCCGCTCTACCACGAGCTCGTGCTCCTACGAGCGGAGCCGGACGCTCAGCTCCCGAAGCGGGCCGCGGAGGCGGCGGCCCTGGCGGCCGCCGCGGGCGCGTTCGCCGGCCGCAACGAAGAGAGCCCGTAGCTCAACTCATCCTGACCCGCTCCGCTGTTCCGCATCGCCGAGGGCTTTGGCGAGAGGAGGACCGATCTGGGCCAGCGGGCCAGGGTGCAGCAGCTGGAAGTGATGTGCCGCTACGCCGCTCACATGAACGCTTCCGGCCACGTGCCGCTGCCACTCTCCCGGGGTGTGCGCGGGGTCGGCGGGCAGGCCGGGGACGGCCTCGTCGGCGGTGAACAGGAACAGGTCCCCACGGAAGATCCCTGGGGTGAACCTGCTGAGCAGGTTGAGGTTGTTACGTGCGACGTTCAGGAGCGTGGACGTCGCCGGATCCCGCAGGAGCTGGTCAGACAGGCCGGCAGGCCGCAGGGCAGCCCTGAGAGTGTCGGTGCCAGCGGAGCGTGCTGCTCCAACCTGTTCGGCGAGCGACGTGATGCCGAGCCGCGGACGTTCGCCGACGCCTAGCCCGAGGCGGCCGTCGACGCCCTCGACGCCCTCGATGCCCTCAATGTGGTCGACGTCATCGAGGAGAAGCCGGAGCCACTGCCGCTCACTCAGTGCCGTCTGAAGGGACAGGACGCGCCGGTTGTCCGGGTAGGCGTCGAGCACCGCGAGCACACCGACCTGCTCGCCCTCGCTCTGCAGACGGGTCGCCATGGCGTGGGCGACCAGGCCGCCGAACGACCAGCCCAGCAGATGGTACGGGCCTGACGGCCGGACCGCCCGGATCCGTCGTACGTAGTCGGCGGCCATCTCCTCGACACTGGCGGGCAGCGGCTCGGACGGAGCGCCGAGCCCGAGGGCCTGCAGTGCGTGGACGGGCCGGGCGGGGCCGAGGTGGCGCAGCAGACCGGCATAGCCGCCGGCGAGGCCGCTGCCGGGGTGGACACAGAACAGCGGTGGCGTGCTGCCGTGGGCGCGCAGCGGCAGCAGAGGCGCGAGCTGTGCCGGCTCCCGCTCCCACTCGCGTCCCCGCTCCAGCGAGGAGGCGGGCCTCGGCACCAGCGGGTCCGCCGACCCGTCTGGTCGCCCCCGGCGGGCAGGCACCCGCGGAGACACCGGATTCTGCAGCTGCTTGGCAAGCTGCGCCACGGTAGGTGCCTCGAACAGCGTACGGATCGGCAGTTCCGTCCCGAACACCTCGCGGATGCGGGCCATGAGCCGGATGGCGAGCAGGGAGTGCCCGCCGAGCTGGAAGAAGTCGGCGTCGGCGGAGACGCCGTCGGTGCCGAGGACCTCGTCGAAGAGCGCGGCCAGTTGCCCCTCACCAGCGTCTCGCGGCGGTCGTGGGCCCGCGGTGGCGGGCCGGGGCCGCAGGGCGGGCAGGGCTTTGCGGTTGAGCTTGCCGTTGGCCTGCAGCGGAAGCGTGGGGACGACGACGAGGTCGCTGGGCACCATCGGTCCGGGCAGTGCGAGCGTCAGCCGGCGCCGTGCTTCGGCGAGGTGCACACTCCCGCCCGTCTCGCTCTCGGTGACGAAGCCGACGAGCTGCTCGTCGACCACCGACGCCGCTGCTTGCGCGATCCCGGGCAGGGCCCGGAGGGCCGACTCGACCTCGCCCAGTTCGATCCTCACGCCGTGCAGCTTGACCTGGTCGTCGGTACGGCCGAGATACTCGACGCTGCCGTCCGGAAGCCACCGGGCCCGGTCGCCCGTGCGGTACATCCGGGATCCTGGGGCGCCGAAGAGGTGTCCGAAGGGATCGGCGGGGAACCGGTCGGCGGTCAGGTCCGGACGACCGTGGTACCCGGAGGCCAGTTGGACGCCGGCGAGGTACAGCTCGCCGGGCATCCCGGGCGCGCAGGGCTGCAGTGCGGCGTCGAGCACGTACAGCCTCGTGTTCCACACCGGCCTGCCGATGGGCACCGGCCCCGAGGCGCCCGGCACGCACTGGTGGTGGGTGACGTCGACGGCGGCTTCCGTGGGCCCGTACAGGTTGTGGAGTGCCGCCTGCGGCAGGAGCGTGTGGAATCGTTCGGCCGTCGCTCGGGCGAGCGTCTCACCACTGCTGAACACGTGCCGCAGGCCGTCGCAGCGGCCGGCATCGGGTCCGGCGAGGAAGGCGTCGAGCACGGACGGCACGAAGTGCACGGTGGTGACGCCCTGTCGACGGATGGCGTGGGCAAGGTAGTCGGGGTCCCGGTGGCCTCCGGGCCGAGCGAGGACGAGGGCGGCACCGCTGATCAGAGGCCAGAAGAGCTCCCACACGGACACGTCGAAGCCGATGGAGGTCTTCTGCAGGACCCGGTCGCGGTCGGTGAGGCGGTAGGTGTCCTGCATCCACAGCAGACGGTTGACGATGGCGCGATGAGGCACGAGCACACCCTTGGGCTGCCCGGTGGAGCCCGAGGTGTAGATCAGGTACGCCGGATCCCCCAGCCCCGGACCGGTACCGTGTCCCGCCCTCGTCTCGGGGGAGCCGACCGGGGAACCCACCGGGGGGCCGCTTGGGCAGAACCCCGTGACCTCCCGGCCGTCGAGCAGCAGACGAGGCACCTCGTCCGTACCGGCGAGGGCAGAGACGGCGCTGACGTCCGACCGTGTGACAAGAAGCGTCGGTGCCGCGTCGCTCACCATCCGCGCCAGCCGCTGCTCCGGCTGCTCAGGGTCCAGGGGCAGGTAGGCGGCCCCGGTGATGAGTACGGCCAGCAGGGCGACCATCAGGTCGGGGCTGCGGGGCAAGGCGACGGCGACACACTGCCCGGGCGCGGCGCCACGGGAGGCGAGGAGTCGGGAGAGGCGGTGGGCGGAAGCGTGCAGCTCGGCGTAGGTCATATGCCGTCCGCCGTCGTCCTCGATCACGGCGAGGCGGTCGGGGGTGCGCTCGGCCTGTGCCGTGAGCAGTTCCGTGAGCGTGAGGTCGGGCACCTCGTGGGCCGTGTCGTTCCATTCGACCAGCACGCGACGGGCGTCCTCGGCGGACAGCATGTCGGCGCCGCCCACGGTGTGTTCGGCGGAGGAGCCGTCGCAGAAGGCGTCCAGCAGCCGCATGAAGCGTGCGCGGTGCCCGGCGAGGTCGGTCGCGGTGTACAGCGCGGAGGCGGCGTTGAAGTCGACGCAGAGGCCGGTCCCGTCGGACCGGTCGTACGCCATGACGGCCAGGTCGTCGACGACTCCGGTGGACAGGTTGTGCGCGGTGACGGGACGGGAGGCGAACGTGAAGTCGTAGCCGAACGGCATGATGTTGACCTGCGGACCGATGAAGTCCCGACCGTCTTCCGGCAGCCGCAGGTCACGGACGAGATCGACGCAGCGGTAACGCTGGTGGCGCAGCGCCAGCCGCGTTTCGCGGGAGACCTGGCGCAGCAGATCGCGGACGCGCATGTCGGCTGACGCGCGCAGCCGCACGGGCACGACGTTGGCGAGCATGCCGGGCAGGCCGCGCAGTTCGGCGTCTGTGCGGGCGGAGACGGGCAGTCCGATGACGACGTCGCTCTGGCCGGTGAGCCGGTACGTATACGCGGCCGTGGCCGCCAGCAGCATGACGGACCAGTGCACCCCCGCGGCCCTGGCAGCCCCGCGCAGCCGCGCCGACTCCTCCTCGGTCATGTGCACGATGTCCCGCAGCACGGAGGACGCGACAGCGGCCTGGCGAGGCCCGCCGAGTCGAGCCGGCTCGGGGCAGTCCGCCAATCGCTCGGCCCAGTAGGCGCGGTCGGCGGCTCGTTCCGGTGACGCCTGGTAAGCCGCGTCGCGCTCGAGCAACAACCGGAGCGATCCGAAGGACGGCTCCGGCGCCGTGACTCCGTCAACCATCGCCGAATACAGTTCGGCAATCCGCCGCATCACCAAAGCGCCTCCTGCGGCGTCGATGGCGATGTGATGGTAGCTGTGGTAAAGCGCAGACTTATTCGCCCCCAAACGAAAGAGAGCAAAGGAAAAAAGCGGCCCCTTTTCAAGATTTACGGGCTGCCGCAGCTCACCCCGCATCCACCTTTCCGCGACCTGACGCGGATCCGATTCCCGACTGACATCCAATACAGGGAATTCCCACCCCCGGACGGCGTCGAGCACTTGCCAAGGCCCTCCGGCGTCCGCCCCGAACCGCACATTGAGCGGCTCGGCTTCCGCCACCGCCGCACGAACTGCAGCCTCGATCAACGGCGCCTGCACCGGCCCATCGATCTCGACATACTCGGCGATACGGTGGGCCACGTCGTGCCCGTATCTGACGTGGCTGAACCAGATCTCGCGCTGACTCGACGACAGCGGCAGCCGGACGCCGCTACCGGACGGGGGAAGATGGTCAGATCGCAAGCTGTCCCTCAGAGGTGATGGCTCAAAAAGCATATTTTCGCAAACCTGTACGGATGCGGCACGCGGCCACTGCGGCCCAAACACCATAACGAAACGGACCCCACCAAGGGTGCGCCCAAAAGGCCCCGCAGCCTGCTCCGGCGCGATAAAATGCCGATCTGTCCGACGTCAATGCTCGTAGCAATACGCACTGACACTCGAAGTCCGACTCTGACAACAACGTCGGTGCTCCACGCCCCCTGCCCACCGCCTGAGCTGCGGCCTGCGAGTTCCCTGCGGAGCGAGGCCCTGAGCTTGCGGCCCCGACGGTCACCGACGAGTTCCGTACCGAGGAGCCTTTTCACCCACACCACCGCCCCCGAGCTCGCCACTGCGAGCCTCGCCACCCCCGCTGACATGGCTGGGTTCAGTCGTATCGGCATGGCCGATCGAGGTACCCAAGCCGGAACTGTCCCCCCTGCAAGCTGTACAGCTGGAGACTGGCGGCATCTGAATCAGCGCAGGCGCAGCGCGCACGCTGCATGCGTTCGGCCTGCTTTCTCCAGGAAGGGTTCACCGGATGACTGACAACACGCCCGTGCCCGGACCGCGCCGTGACATGGCGATGCACAACGACTGGTGGGAGTCGGGCTGGGAGCACGTCCTGCCCCGCCAGGGCTTCCCGCTGACCATGTTGATCTCTACGGCGTGCCAGCCCGGTTTCACCGGCTCCTTGGACGACCTTCTGCAAGAGAGCTTCGACGGGCACTGGAACATGATCGGCGGCGACCTCGACGGTGCGCTCACCTTCTCGTGGCCGGATGAGGAATGGGACTACGAGGCCGCGCCGGAGGGCCGCGAGGCATGCGAGGCGGCCCACTGGGAGCAGTTCAGCGCCCTGCTGACGACCGCAGGCTTCCCGGTGCCCAAGAGCGTGCGGGACCTGTCCGAGCTGTACCTGACGTGGGGCCTGGCAAGCCGCGAAGAGACGCCGGATGGCACCCGATGGTCCATGCCCGCTGCGCTGCCGCTGCCCGGCGAACTGCTGTCCCTGGACCCAGAACTCACCGCGCGCCTCGATGGGATGCGTACCGGCCCGCTCCTCGACGCCCTCATCGACCACCTGGTCGGCGATCTGGGTGAACCGGCAGAGACCCTGACCTCTCTGGACCGACTGGCGGCAGCCACCGGCCAGGACGTCGACGACGTCCGGCTCGCTCTCGCGGAACTCGTGAGCTCCGGCGACGCCCGTGTCCAGCGCGGCGAAGAGCCGGCCGACGCGGCGCGCCTGGCGGCCCACCGCCGCTTCCGCCTGGTCATGGACTGGCAGCACTACCACGAGAACCGCATCCAAGTGACCCGCGGATGACCAAGGCCGCGCACGGCACCGTGGGGACCAGCGATACCCGCCTGATCGTCCTCCGCGGCAACAGCGCCTCGGGCAAGTCCTCCGTCGCGGCCGGCCTGCGCGAGAAGTTCGGCCGCAACCTCGCCATCGTCGCCCAGGACAACCTGCGCCGCATCGTGCTGCGCGAACGCGACCGGCCCGGCGGCGCCAACATCGGCCTGATCGACCTCACCGCCCGCTACGCCCTGGACAACGGCTTCCACGTCGTTGTCGAAGGCATTCTGTACGCCGACCGCTACGCCACGATGCTCCAGGACCTGGTGCGCGCCCACCAGGGCGTCACACGGTGCTACTACCTCGACGTGCCCTTCGAGGAGACAGTGCTCCAGCACGCGACGAAACCAGACGCCGAATACCTGACGCACGTCAACGAGGGCCACCTACGCAACTGGTACCGAGAGAAGGACCTGCTCCCCAACGGCTTGGAGACCGTCATCGACGTGGCCAGCACCCTGGACGACACGGTCCAGCAGATCCTCGCCGAGAGCGGCCTGGACGGCATTCTCCCGATCGACCGCTGAGGGGCGCCACCGCAGGGACGACCGTCATCACGGCACCGACGACGGCACGCCCCACGCGACCCAGGGGGCAACGGCGCGGAGAACGGACCGCAGCGTATCCCGAGGGGGCGAGTGGCGACGTCACCTCCGCTCCGATGCCCAGATAGATCAGGTGCACTCGCGGATGCGCCACGCCGAATGCCCGACCTGCAAGGCAGCCGCAGGGCGGCCCTGCCACACCGCAGGCGACCGCCCGACCACCGAACACCGCGCCCGCCGCGACGCCGGACGAGGAGGCCATGGCCCACATCGTGTGACGGATTCCCCATAACCTTCGTCAAGCGGCCGGGATTGCCTACTGGGTCACGCCAAGGGCACGCCGGAATCTAACGCGACGACGTCCTCCCCGATCCCGACTACCTCCAGGAAGGTGTCCAGGGCCTTGTCGGCTTGCTCGTGCGGTTGGGTGAGCCAGACAAACGAGAGGCCGAGTGGATTGCCGTCGTGCTTGCTGATCGCGAAGCTGAACCCATCCAACCGGAACAGAACGACATCGAGATCGTCCAACCCGTCCCACGACCGCTCCACGTGCAGAAGTAGCCGCTGGGCCCCAGGCCGTACTGGCAGCGACAGCGCTCCGCCATCTGAAACAGCGCAGCGGAGGGCTCCCAGGCGCTGTTCTGGTGGGCGGGATTCTTGCCGGTGGAGTAGGGCGGTTGTGTAGCCGGCTGTCAATAGGGCTCAGGTCCCGCGACCTGGACATCTGTCACGGCAGTTCCTCCCCATGGCCCAGCCGACTGGCGATCAACCTGCCTGCACCTGGGCGGGTTGCGTCTTGTGACTCTGGTCAGGCCTGGTTGTGGTGGCTGAGGTGTGTCTGGCGGTGCCTCACCCCGCGGTCCGTCAGGTTGGATAGCACCGTGGCAAGACGACCCAAGACGAAGAAGAAGCGGCCCCCCTTCGGTATACCGAAGGAGATCATCCTGCTGACTGGGCAAGACGTGTGGCCCTACACGTTCATCGCCGACGACGCGGGTCGCGGATGCGGCAAGGTCCCCGTGCCCGCCGACGCAACCCTTGAGGAGGTACAGACGGCGATCTTCACGCAGCTTGCGGATCTCACCCGCATATTCCACGGCGTTGAGATCGAGGTTGAGTGGTCCTCCCTGACGTCGGATTCGTGGGTAGGCCACATCAGGCGGGTCACTGTGGAAGACCAGGCTCCGCCTGACGCGGTACCTGAAGCCGGCTGACCACGAATCGGCTCACCGCACATGTCGCTGGGTTCTGAAACACCTGGGTTCTTGCTTCATGACCATGGTTGTGCTGTGCACGACGAGGGCGCCCGGGTGCTCTGTACGCGGCGATCTGTCGTGACGCTAAGGCGGGCCTGTCGCTGCGTGCGGTCACGCAGAAGTACGGCGTTGACTACGAGACCGTGCAGAGGGCACCGGTGTCGGTGCTCCGGGAACCGCGGAAGAAGATGCAGCCACGGGATACACGGCTGGACTCCTACCAGCCGTTGATCGACGCGATCCTTGAGGCGGACCTGACCGCACCGCGGAAGCAGCGCCACACGGCCAAGAGGATCTACGACCGGGTGCTGGACGAGCACAATGCCGTCGACATCTACCACCAGGTGGTCCGCGGATACATCGCCGACCGCCGCAAGGAGATCTGACTGCAGGCCGGTAAGGGAGTCGTGGACGCGTTCGTCCCTCAGACTCACAAGCTCGGGGCTGAGGCCGAGGTCGACTTCGGGGACGCCATGGTCAGGCTGGCCGGCGAGCTGGTGACTTGCTACTTGTTTGTGTTTCGGATGTCGTACTCGGGCAAAGCCGTCCACCGCGTCTTCGCCTTGGCGGGTCAGAGAGGCGTTCTGCGAGGGCCACGTCCACGCTCTCAACGTGCTGGGCGAGGTGCCGACCGGGAAGGTCTGCTACGACGGCTCCGGGTCGTTAGCCCCGAGCTCGCCGAGGTCCTCTCCACGATCATTCGCCCGGCCCGCGACAAGAACGGTCGAGTCCCCCTCGGTCCCCGCCTACGACCACTACGAGCGCACCTGGCTGGCGCCTGCACCACTGCTGTTCCAGCGACACCGAGGCAAGGAGACCGGGTGATCAACTCGGGCGCTGTCCGGAAGATACTCACCACCGCGCTCGCACACACCGGGCTAGCGAACTCCGTCCTCGACGGCCCGCTGCACTTCACGCCGCACGACTTCCGCCGACTGTTCATCACCGACTCCGTCCTTGGCGGCCTGCCCCGCACAGCGCCCAGGTCATCGCCATGTACCAGGACATCAACGTCCCTCGGCTACAAGGCGGTCTAACCCGACAAGGCCATCCAAGCCCAGCTGGCCAGCCTCGCCGGCGCAGAGGACAAACTGGCCAAATTTACAGGCGGCGCGACCAACGGACCGCCGTCGATCTCGGCATCCCCACCCGCGACCAGCCTCCACAGCCCTGCCGCCTCAGTCATGACTGCCCACCATAATCAGGAGGAGCAGAGACGACGTAAGCTGCAACAATCAGCACATGATCAGCCAGGAGATCCTCTTCGACTGCCAGCGTCACGCTGATCGTGGCGTGATTGAAGTAGTCCCGTGCATCGACGGAACACCCCTTACCGAGTTGGTCGACCAGTTCGAGATGAATGCTGGAATGCAACCGGCCGGAAACGCCTACGGAGGTATCATTCCGCAGTTCTTCCGCTTCGGCCCCATCGAAGACCATTTCCATGGACGATCCATCGGAGCGATGGGGTCGAAGACGCCCGTGCTCGGCTGTGAATGCGGTGAGTGGGGATGCTGGCCGCTAATGGCTGGCATCACTGTGACTCCTGACCACGTGACCTGGGACTCCTTCGAACAGCCCCACCGCAAGACACGCGACTACTCGGGATTCGGCCCGTTTCAGTTCGACCGCCTTCAATACGCTGACGCCGTGAAGGTCCTGACTGCAGCACTGGGCTCTGACGAGACGTGAGAACGTCTCACCGACTCATCACGGGAGGAGGCAGCATGTTTGACCACGTCATCGGGCTAAGCCCCGAGGACGCCGCACGCTGGACCGATCTGGTCGACCAGTGTCGACCCGTCCTTGAGAGCGACGGAATGGAGGCTGTCCAGACCCTCCTGGCCGAGTGCGATATAGGCATCATTCAGGCGATCGTAATCACCCGGGCCCTACTGGGAAATGCAGAGACATCGCTTCGAGTCGCCATTGACGTCGTGGCCACGAGCAAGGCTCGACATTAGGTTCAGAGAATACGGAGTGGAAGCCGCCTACTGCCAGCCAGGCGTCCACGGCGCCCACGTAAAGGGCGGCGTCGAGGGCCAGATTGGCTGGTTACGCCCCACAGGCCTTGTTCCCGTCGCCGGCGTGGAAACGCTCGCCGAGCTCCACGCGAGGATCGACCGGTGGGACCAAGAGGACGACGCCCGCCGCCTCCGGTCCTGCCCCCGCACCATCGGCGAGTACTTCGCGATCGATCAGCCGCTGCTGGCGCCGCTGCCGGACGAGCCCGTCCGAGACCGGCCGGCTCTGGACTCCTCGGGTCGACCGCTACAGCCAGATCGGCGTGCGGATATACCGCTACTCGGTGCCGGTCCGGCTGATCGGCCGCACAGTCCGGGGCATGCCCCACGCCTCCGAGCTCGTGGTCTACGACGGCCGTTAGGAAGTCGCCCGGCACGTGCGGCTCATAGCCCGCAATGGCTCCCGCCTCGAACTCGATGACTTCCTGGCGCCCTGATCCGTAAGCAGGGCGCCCTGCCCGGCGCCACTAACGACCGGGGCCGCCGTCGCTCAGAGCGCCGTATCAAGGCCGCCGGTTTCCCCGGGACAAGTTGCTTCGCAATTTCGACTTCGGCGCCAACCCCAACATCGAAGCGGTTAGACCCTCGCCAATTGCGAATGGATCAAGAAGGGGCTGCCCCTCTGCCTCATCGGCGACTCCGGCACCGGCAAGTCGCACCTGCTGATCGCGCTCGGCACCGAGGTGCGATGGCCGGCTACCGGGCAAGTACGTTCTGGCGGCCACGAAGCTGGTCTACAAGTTCGTTGAGGCCGCCGGTGAGAAGCAGCTGACCAAGACCATCGCCTGCTACGGCCGAGTTGATCTTTTGTGCATTGATGGGCTCGGCTACATGGAATTCGACCGCCACAGCGCCGAACTCCTCTTCCAGGTCGTGGCCGAACGCGAGGAGAAGAACAGCGTGGCCATCGCCCCCAACGAGTCGTCCGGCGGCTGGACCAAGACCTTCACTGACGCCCGGCTCTGCGCGGCCATCGTCGTCCGGCTCACGTTCAACGGCACCATCATCGAGACCGGTACCGGCTGCTACCGCCTCGCCAGCACCCGAGCCCGAGCTGATGAGCCCGCCGAGGCCGGCTGACATCTGCCGCGGCCTGACTCGCCGGCCTGCTGTCCGGGCGGTCGGTGGGCCGGCCCGCGTTCATGGGCAATGCTGTCCTGTTGCGAGATTCGATCGGCTCAGTCTTGGCTGTCGTTATCGATCGGACGCACGCGGCGCCGGGCCTCCTCCAGCCGAGCGTCATAGTCGGGGAAGAACAGCGCGGGCAGCATCTTGTTCAGGTGGCCGGCGATCCGATGAATCGGTGCCCATGCCGCCGGATCGTCGACCGTGTTGCTCAGATCGGTCATCTGCGACCGTACCAACTAGTCTGACAGTATCGCCGCTTCGTCGCGGTTGAGCTTGATCGTGTCTCTGGCTCTTCCAGCGCGGCCCCACCTCTTCGAGCAGGCGATTCAACGTTCGGCGACACAACCCACCGGTCACCAGCTCCGCGAGATCCACCAGCTCTCATCGGGGCCGGCCTTGTGCCGCCACTCTCCGGTTCTGGCTCAACTTCCGTGATTGGTGGTGACAACCCGTCACGACTGCTGGACGAGGGGAGCGTGGTGCTTGCCGGTGGTGGGTGCCATGATCGGCTGCGGCTGGCTGAAATAGGCAGGGATGGGGAGGGTGAGTGGAGAGGTTCACCGTCGAGCCGCTTCGGGTGGTCGACTTCGTGCAGCACGTGCGGCGCCGCCCGCAGGGGTACTTTCTGGTTGAGCGGGGCAGCCCCGAGCTTCCCACCGAGGTGCTGCGGGCGGTGGCCTGGGACGCGCTGCACCGTCGCGACGGTAGGCATGGACGGATCAGCGTCGAGATCGGGTCTGGTCTCAGCTTCACCGTGGAGAGCGATCAGCGCCCCAGTGCCGATGAACGCGGATTCTTCGGTTCCCTGCTCGACATGTTCGACATGCAGCGCTGGGCTCCCTCCGCCGCTGCCGCACTCAGTGTCCGCACTGTCATCGAGGTGTGGCTGGATGGCTGTGGCTATCGCCAGGAGCTGGTCGGGATGGATCCGACCGGCCCCTGGGAAGAGCTCATAGCGCCGGCCCCCTTCGGGACCCGGACCACGTTCCACCTCGATCCTGCATTCTGCGGTCCGGGCGAGGCCATCGCCTGGGCGCTGCGACCCGAAGAACTACACCGAGAGGGAGGAACGTGCAGGGAACATCCCTCGCCCACGAGGTTTCCGATTCACGATCTCCGAGCGGAGACTGAAGGGTCACTCAGTGAGTAGGACTCGTTCGCAGGAGGTCGAAGCCGGCGCTTTCGGCGTACGGGCTTCCCTCCCCAGCTGCGTACGGACGAACGTCCCCAGTTGTTTCTGATCCTGGTGCGCCATGCTGGCTCCATGACAACTAAGGGGTGGGGCATAGCGGCCGTGGCCTGGAGCGTGCTTGCTGTGCTGTTTCTGGGGATAGCGGTGTCGGTCGGGGCTCTCGGGCTCGTGCGGCTGGGACTAGCTGGGAACGAAGTCCGGGTGCGTCTTTCGCAGTGCCGGCTCGAAAGCAGTCGAAGTGGAAGCCACGTTGAGTGCTCGGGTCGGCTTTTGGGCGACGTGAGCATGAACACCGTTACGGTGCGTTATGACGGCAAGAGAGGGGACGTAGTGCCAGCGGCCAGAACGCCATGGGGAACCTATGAGGTGGTGGACAAGAGCTTCACGTCGTGGGGGACGGCAGTTCTGTATCCGCTCCTGCCTCTCGTTGCGACGGCGGTGACGTCCTATTTCGCGTTGAGATCCGGCCGTCGAGGGAAGAGGCAGACCGCGCCAAGTGCTTCGTGAGACTCTTATGCGACTTCCGTCTCTCGCTCGATGGCGGTGAGCCGGTTCTTCAGTCGGTAGCTGGGGCCGTTGATGGAGATCACTTCGCAGTGGTGGAGGAGTCGGTCGAGGATCGCGGTGGCGAGGACCTCGTCGCCTAAGACCTGGCCCCACTCGCTGAAGGTCTTGTTCGAGGTCAGGATGATGAGCCCTTCTCGTAGCGCTTGGAGATGACCTGGAAGACCAGGTTCGCCTCAGCGCGTTCGAGGGGCTGGTAGCCGACCTCGTCGACCACGAGGACGCCGGGCCGCAGGTAGGTTCCGAGCTTGTTCGTCAGACGCCGTGCAGCCTCGGTGGTACGAACGCAAGGCCGAGCGCTTTCTTGGTTTCGCGGGTATTTCCGCGGCCCCTTTCTGCCTCTGCCGCATCGTCGCGACGAACCTCTTGGCCCTGCTGGTCAAACCGACCGGCGCGGCCTGGACGGGCGATACGGACGGGGCAGCCATCATGGCGCCGGAGTCTACTGGTGAGGTCTAGGGCCTGGGTCGAAAGTGGATCTTGGGATGTGAATGATCTCGGTTCATGGGTCGGAGAGATCTCACGGGCGAGCAGCGGGCAGTGCTGGAGCCGTTGTTACCGAGGGGGGCCACGGCGGGGGCGGCCGTAGGTCTGGCTTCGGCGGCGGTTGATCGGCGGCATACGGTTCCGGGTCCGGACCGGTGTTCCGTGGCGTGACGGGCCCGTCGAGTACGGGCCGCGGGGCCGGGGCTACGACCTGTTCCGCGGGTGGCAGCAACGGCACCTGGCACCGCGTCGTCACCCGGCTTCAGCCCCGGGCCGACGCGAGAGGTGCGACCACGTGGGACCTGAGCGTCGATTCCACGGTGTGCCGCGCTCATCAGCCAGCGGCTGGGACCGTAAGCAGAGTGACCTGCAGAAAGGACCGGCGGGTGTTCACCGAGCCTTGTGATCACGGGCTGGGACGCTCGCGCGGCGGGTTCACGACCGAGCTGCACCGGGCCGTCGAGCAGGTCCAGAAGCCCATGGCGATGGTGACCGCGGCCGGGCAGCGCGGGGAATCGCCGCAGTTCGAGCCGGTGCTGGAGAAGGTCCGCGTGCTCCGCATCGGACCGGGCCGGCCACGCGTCCGCCCCGATCGGGTGCGGGCTGACAAGGCCTACGCCTTCCGCCGAAACCGGGCCTACCTGCGCCGACGAGGGATCCGCTGCACCATCCCGGACAAGGCCGACCAGACGCGCATCCGCTGGAAGCTCGGCTCCCGCGGCGGCCGGCGAAGTTCGCTCCAGCCGACTGCCGCGAGCGCCAGGCGGCCGAGTGCGGGATCAACCGTCTCAAGAGACATCGCGCTGTCGCCACGCGCTACGACAAGCTGGCAGTCTGTTTCGAGGCGGCCGTGCTGGTTGCTGCGATCGACGAATGGTTATGACTCTGTCTCGCGCGTCATCAGGTACGTGTTCCCGATGTCTGGATCGCCGTACATGAAGAACAGCACCAAACCATCGTGCTGATCGCGGTCCACGTGGAAGTACCAGGAGTATGTCGCTGGGGGTTCCGGAAGCGAGGGGTCAGCCCCTGGCGTCAGGGAAATGCGTCTCTCGATTCGTGTCCGGGTCGTGAGCGCGAGCCGGACGACCTGTCCGCCTTCGTCGTCGGTCAGTTGCCAGGTTCCCGTACCGGAGAGGCGCCAGCCGTCCTCGAAGTCGAAGTTCTGCCCGTCGAGCTTTTCGAGAAGGGCCGTTCCGTCTTTACGGAGCTCCATGCGGGTCCCCTCGACGTTCTCCCAGCCCCCAGCGGCTTCGGCCGCCGTGGCGTCGTGGATCCCTGTTCCCTCGTAGTACTGGTAGGGGCCGGCGCACCCTGTCAGAGACGCCGCACCCACTATCAAGACACCAAGGACCGCCCGCCACGCACACAGCCTGCGTCCGCCTGCCACCAGGACCTCCCACCCTCAGCCCGTATCGGCCAACCGATAGGAGCAGCCGTGGAGAGATACCCTGCCAGACATGTTGAACGCGTTCAACTCTGCGGCTGAAGAGGTGGCGGTCACCCTCACAACTCGTGCGTACAGCGCTGCCCGCAACCGCCGACAAGCACCATGAACAGCGTTCTCGATACAGGGCCTAGACCGCGCTTCGGGCGTCGGAACGCTCCCGAGGTGCAGCCTTGCATCGCCGGCTGCACCCTTGGGTGGCCTGTGTCCCTTTCGGCGCTTCGAGGCCTGGCTTGCTGTCGGGTGCGTTGTTGGCGGGTGGGTTGGCGGGTCCGTTCTGGTTGTTTCGGTGTGGCTGGTTTCTGTCTCCGGGATTGTGTCCGTTCTCTTGGTGTCAGGAGTTTTGGACGGGGGGAGTGAATTCTCTTTCTGTTCGGGTGATTTGACGGGTTGTCTTTGATTTGCGTTGGGGGAGCTGGTATTTTGGGGTGTAGGTATTTTCGAGTTGCTCTCGTTGTGGGGGCGGGTTAGTGGTGGATGGGGGGTGGG